>NZ_JQZY01000009.1:0-559937 GCF_000765965.1 Porphyromonas sp. COT-052 OH4946 | reverse complement strand
CTTTTGTATCTGCTCAAAATAATAAGCGAAAAGCTAAGCGAGAGACCATCGATGAATGACTTCTCTCTTGCAAATGCTTTTTAAGGGATGACTAAATAAGTAGCTATAGCGGTGTTTTTGGGGGTAGGACAAGGGAGGAAGAAAATCGATAGTGGAAGGCCTTTTTCTCTGCTCTTCGGAACTTATGGCGAACACTGAAAAATACGCGCCAAAAAAGTTTTCAACAACGAAGATGAGTTTGGAATGATTCTAAATAAGCACTTGAAAGGAAGAGCCTTTTGAACGCCAAAAGATGGTAAAACGAACTTCTTTAGCTCGGATTCGGGTTTCTAAGAGGTGATAAAACGATTTGTATATCGACCATTTTCGATTTATATATAAATCATTTTCGATCTGTATATAAATCGTTTTCAATTTATATATAAATCGATTTCATTATCTATATAGATTGTCATGCCATTTATATATAGATCGCAGGTGAAAAAAATCCGTTCGAAAGGTGATAAAAGAAAGGCACGCACCCGATTCAGCCTCGAATCAGGTGCGTGCCTTATGCTTTTATCCGGCCACTGAGAGCCTTATTCCTGCTTATTCGTCATAGGTATAAGCGTTCTTTTCTCTCCTTCCACGATGAGAGAGTGGGTATATGGGATAGCAAAATCGGCCTTGCCGTTTGTAGATATTATATGAAGTCGTAGCATATATAGGGCATTTAGTCGTTGAGTCCACAAATGTAAGAAAAAAGACTAAGTTCGGTGAAGCCTAATTTTGCGTACCTATCTTCCTATCACGCTTTTAGATTCCTCTCTTCCCACCTTTTTATTGCTTCAAGTAAGGCTTCTGCTTGGCTGTTGTTAGGGTGTTTCTGCAGTGTCACCTTTATTTGTTGTATGTCCTTTGGATCTTTCCCTAAGCAAAGGATTCCAAAGGTTAGAGTCTGTGCATAGTCTATCTCATAGGCTGATGGATTGTTTTTTGCCAAAATCTCTCTTATCGCAAATGCTTCTTTATATGCTTGTGCTGCCTCTTTTCGATTATTGATTAGGTAGTATAAAACAGCCAGATTGTTCAATGTTAAGGCCAAGTCCGGATTATAGGCCTCGGAATTTTTCGTCGCGAGTGCTCTGTATATATCCAAGGCTTCTTGATAATAGATTTGGGCTTGCTTTGTTTCGTTGTTATTGCTGAGCAAGAGACCTAGATTATTCAATGTTGAGGCCAAGTCTGGATTATAGGCCTCGGAATTTTTCGTCGCGAGTGCTCTGTATATATCCAAGGCTTCTTGATAATAGATTTGGGCTTGCTTTGTCTCGTTGTTATTGCTGAGCAAGAGACCCAGATTGTTTAATGTCATGGCCAAGTATGAATTATAGGCCTCGGAATTTTTCGTCGCGAGTGCTCTGTATATATCCAAGGCCTCTTGATAATAGATTTGGGCTTGCTTTGTTTCGTTGTTATTGCTGAGCAAGAGACCCAGATTGTTTAATGTCATGGCCAAGTCTGGATTATAGGCCTGAGGATTTTTCTTTGCGAGTGCTCTGTATATATTCAAGGCCTCTTGATAATAGATTTGGGCTCGCTTTGTCTCGTTGTTATTGCTGAGCAAGAGACCCAGATTGTTCAATGTCATGGCCAAGTACGAATTATAGGCCTCGGAATTTTTCGTCGCGAGTGCTCTGTATATATCCAAGGCCTCTTGATAATAGATTTGGACTCGCTTTGTCTCGTTTTTATTGCTGAGCAAGAGACCCAGATTGTTCAATGTCCCAGCCAAATCCGGATTATAGGCACCGGGATTTTTCTTTGCGAGTTCTCTTCTTATATCCAAGGCCTTTTGATAACAGTCTTTGGCTTGCTTCGGCTCATTGTGTTTGTGGAATAAGGCCCCCAGATTGTTCAATGTCATGGCCAAGTCCGCATTATAGGCTTGGGGATTTTTCTTTGCGAGTACCCTGTATATATCCAAGGCCTCTTGATAACAGTCTTTTGCTCGTTCTATCTCATTGTTATTGCCGAGCAAGAGACCCAGATTGTTCAATGTCCCAGCCAAGTCCGCATTATAGGCCTGAGGATTTTTCTTTGCGAGTGCTCTATATATATCCAAGGCCTGTTGATAACAGATTTGGGCTTGCTTTGTTTCGTTGTTATTGCCGAGCAAGAGACCCAGATTGTTCAATGTCATAGCCAAGTCCGGATTATAGGCCTGAGGATTTTTCTTTTCGAGTACTCTGTATATATCCAAGGCCTCTTGATAACAGATTTGGGCTTGCTTTGTTTCGTTGTTATTGCTGAGCAAGACCCCCAGATTGTTCAATGTCATGGCTAAGTCCAGATTATAGGTGTCGGGATTCTTTTTCGCGAGTTCTTTATATACATCTAAGACTTCTTCATAATATTGTTTGGCTTTGGTGAAGTCATTGAGAGAATGTAGTAGGTGGGCATAGCCGAAGAGGTTTTCCGGAGATCGTTCAATCGCGATCAGCTTCTCATAGAAGTTACATGCTTCGTCAAATGAAAACTTAGTCTTGGCAGCTTCGATTAGCTCCCTTAAAACTTTAATAGACTCTTCATCCCTTTTTTCTTCATACTCTTCGTAAATCCGAGTGAGGCTGTTGTCGCTTTTGCCGATCACTACTTGCCGGATGGATTCTAAAGTATCGGCTAATAGGGTATTTCCGCTTTTCTTCAACTCCTCTATTACATGTAATAACTCGGCCGAGTGTTCGAACAGATTTCGGACTATGATTTGCAATGTCTCGCGCAAAGGAAGTTCTATCTCTCGACTGTGGTATAAATCTTCTATGGCCTGTTCTGCTTTTGCTTGACCATCATTAATTGGTAGTTGTTTCAAGTATCGTTCAATATCCCGTGGATCAAGGTCTTTTTCTTTGATGGTTGCCATGATTTGGGTATGTTGTTCTCTATTCTCCAATCGGGACAAGTAGTTGTAAGCTGCTTGGTGCTTGGATTCAGCAAGTCGTTTCTCAAAGCAGGCAATAAAATCTCGTATTTCTTGATCCTCCGGCTCGAATGAAGCTGGGCTTTGGGCATAGGCTTCTAATGCTTGTTTTAGGTTGATTCGTGTGCTCGTTACCACATCATGTTTTGACCAATCGTTTATGGCATATTCGAAAGTAGATCGAATCTGCTCATCGACTTCGGAACGATGAAAACTGTGGATATTCAAGCCGATTTTAATTGCTGCTTTTAATGCATACTCGCCTAATGTTGTAATCATACTTGTAAATGTTTCCGGATTAGTTGCAAATCTAAAGAAAGATAAGCGTGCGTTATACAAAATGATATGGAAAGAAACGGTATAAAAAAGAGGGCATGCCGAATCATGGTCCGGACATGCCCTCTTGAACAGTAAAGGAAATGTAGAGTGGCGGCAGAGGTATTATGTTATAGAACCGATACCCTGCCGGCTTTGTGCTTTATCCGCATTTGGAAGCTCCGCAACTGGTACATAGCAGACAGCCTTCCTGATAAACCAATGTCTCCTGACCGCAACTCGGACATACCTGTCCTGAGAGGGTGGTGCCATTGGGGAGGTAACGTTTCAGGGCGCGCTCCACGCCGTTCTTCCATGTATTGATGGATTCGTCGTTCAGCGACATGCCCTGTACGAGATGTACCACCTGCTCAATAGGCATACCGTAGCGCAAGACGCCTGAGATGAGCTTGGCGTAGTTCCAATATTCGGGATTGAACTTGCTGTCCAAGCCTTCGATGGTTACCTTGAAGCCTTTCTTGTTGCAGAACTGGAAGTCGTAGTGTCGTTCGCCGTTTTCGTCCCTGTTCTTGATTATCTTGCCGTGGGTAACGCTCTTCGGTACCATGATACCTTCGTCATCATCGGCTATACCGGTGAAGATTTCGTAAGGACGTCCATCCTTGAGGCCTACGAAAGCGATCCACTTCTCACGATTGTTTTGGAAGCGAACGACCTCTGCCTCCAGCTCGCGCGGACGGGAGATAAGCATGCTCTGTACCGTGGTCTGGAGAGCTGCCGGCTCCTCTTTCTTGTCTTTCTTCTTCGGTTTGTCGGTGATAAGGACGCCACTGCGCGAACCGTCGCGATAGACGGTACAGCCCTTGCAGCCGCTCTTCCATGCCTCTACATACAAGGTATTGACCAACTCTTCGGTGACATCGGAGGGGAGGTTGATGGTTACGCTGATGGAGTGGTCTACCCACTGCTGGATACGTCCCTGCATCTTCACCTTAGCTACCCAGTCCACATCGTTGGCCGTGGCCTTGTAGTAGGGCGAACGAGCTACGAGGTCGTCGATCTCCTCGTTCGTGTATTTGCGGTCAGGGTCGTAACCGTTGGTGCGCATCCAAGTGACGAAGTTGTGGTGATAGACAACGAACTCTTCGAAGCTGTCGCCTACTTCGTCCACATAGTCGATCTGTACGTTCTTGTCGCTCGGATTCACCTTTCTGCGACGCTTGTAGACGGGCATGAATACCGGCTCGATACCGGAGGAAGTCTGCGTCATCAGACTGGTGGAACCGGTAGGAGCTATCGTGAGGCAGGCGATATTGCGTCGTCCGTACTGCTTCATCTCTTCGTACAGCCACGGATCGGCTTCGCGTATACGGGCTATAAAGGGATTGTTCTCTTCGCGCTTGGCATCGAACAGTTCGAAGGCACCGCGCTCCTTGGCCATGGTCACAGAACTGCTATAGGCGCAGAGTGCGAGGGTCTTCTGTACCTCTTCGGCAAATTGGGTGGCTTCGTCCGAACCGTAGCGGAATCCCATCGCTGCGAGCATATCGCCTTCGGCAGTGATACCTACACCTGTACGACGGCCGGCAAGGGTCTTGCGGCGGATCTTGTGCCAGAGGTTGCGCTCCGAGGTCTTGACTTCTTCGCTTTCGGGGTCGCTGTCTATCTTGCTCAGGATCTGTTCGATCTTTTCGGCTTCGAGGTCGATGATGTCGTCCATTATGCGCTGTGCCAAAACAACGTGGTTGCGGAAAAGTTCGAAGTCGAAGGAGGCTTCGCTCGTGAACGGGTTCTTCACGTAGGAATAGAGGTTGATAGCGAGCAGTCGGCAACTATCGTAAGGACAGAGAGGAATCTCACCACAAGGGTTGGTGGAGACTGTACGGAAGCCCAGATCGGCATAGCAATCGGGTACCGATTCGCGGATGATCGTATCCCAGAAGAGTACACCGGGTTCGGCCGACTTCCAAGCGTTGTGAATGATTTTGCCCCATAGGGTACGTGCATCGATCTCTTTCTCCCACTTCGGGTCTTTGGCATCGATGGGGTACTGTTGTTTATAGGGCTTGCCTTCGACAACGGCACGCATGAATTCATCGTCGATCTTCACCGATACGTTGGCTCCCGTCACCTTGCCTTCGGTCATTTTGGCATCGATGAAGGATTCGGAATCAGGATGCTTGATGGATACGGACAGCATAAGAGCACCGCGACGGCCGTCCTGAGCTACTTCGCGCGTACTGTTGGAGTAGCGTTCCATGAAAGGAACGAGACCGGTGGATGTGAGGGCAGAGTTCTTCACGGGCGAACCTTTCGGGCGAATGTGGGAGAGGTCGTGCCCTACGCCTCCGCGGCGTTTCATCAGCTGTACCTGCTCTTCATCGATCCGGATGATAGCTCCGTAGGAATCGGCATCGCCGTCCAAACCGACAACGAAGCAGTTGGAGAGAGAGGCTATCTGAAAGTCGTTGCCGATACCGGTCATCGGACTTCCCTGAGGTACGATGTAGCGGAAGTGATCGAAGAGGTCGAACAGCTCTTGTTCGGAAAGAGGATTGGGATACTTTTTCTCGATGCGAGCTATTTCGGAGGCTATACGCTTGTGCATGTCCACAGGGCTTTTTTCGTAGATATTCCCTTGGGCATCTTTCAGCGCGTACTTCATTACCCATACTTTGGCGGCAAGTTCATCGCCTTCAAAATAGGCAAGCGAGGCTTTGTATGCCTCGTCGAATGTGTAGATTTTGCGTGACATAGTATTTTGTGTAATTAACTTCTATTTGCGTTTGCAATGTTATGAAGTATATATTAAATGGACAATAGGGAAAACCTTCGTTGTTGAAAAGTTTTCCGAAATAATTTTATAATACGCTTTATATTAGCGTGTTATGATTTTATGGTTTTGTGGAAAGTTTTCCGAATTTTTCACTTCATGAGTGTCAGAGTGGGTGAAAATAAAAATTGAAGGACGATTATCGAGTATAGATATTCGCCACAATCAAATAAAGGGAGGGTGATAAGGTGGGGTAGTATTTCCCCTTTTAAGGCTGATCCACAACGGCAGAGACAGACCCGTCGACGAATTGTGCAACGAGGCGATCGCCTCTCTGCAACTCCGATTGGGAACGGATGGCTTTGCCGTCTTTCAGAACGATGGCGAAGCCACGGCGCAGGGTAGCATTGGGGTGCAGCAGGCGGATGGCCTGTTCGTTGGTTTCGAGGCGTCGATTGTAGCTTTTCAGATTGGCTACCACCAGCAAAGGCAGTCGGGCGGCTACCTGATGCAATCGGCCTGTATTTTGTTTCAGCTCGCTCTTCATCATGGCCGGCAGGCTGCCGCTTGCTATTTGGAGTTGCTGAAGTCCGAAGGCGATCCGCTGTTTAGTGGCTAATCGGAGGCGATCTTCTACGGACTTTATCCGATGGTGTTCTTCACGAACGGATGATTTCAGGATGGCGGGCGTACGGAGCGATAGCTGGGTCAGCCGTTCGTGGCAGTACATCATCATCATTCGGAGTCCTTCGGCTGCACGGGAGCGGAGGTCGTCGATCAATTTCCACTCTTCGCGCTGGCAGTTCACAAGAAAATCGGCCACAGCCGTAGGGGTCTTGAGCGAGCGATAAGCAACGAGATCCACCACTGTCTCGTCCCTGTCGTGTCCGATGCCGGTAAGGATAGGAAGGGGGAAGCGTGCACATCCCTGTCCGATGGCAAGCGAGTCGAAAGCTGCCAGTTCGCTCACTGCTCCTCCTCCGCGAATGATGACTACTATATCGAAAGAATCCCGATGGTATGCGATGCGCTCCAAGGCTCCCAACACCGATGCTTCGGTTTGTGCGCCTTGCATCACGGCTTGGAAGAGGACGGGATAGAAACAGAAGTGCTCGGCCGAATGGCTAAGGTGTGCGATGAAATCTTCGTAGCCGGCAGCCGCACCGGATGAGACTATGGCAATGCGTTGGATGGGGCGGGGTAGGGACAGGCTGCGATTCAGGTCGTATAGGCCTTGCCGGCGCAGTTCTTCGATGATCTCTTTGCGTTTGCGGGCCATGGCCCCCATCGTGTAGGAGGGGTCTATGTCCAGAATGCGAAGGCTTAGCCCGTATTGCTCATGGTAGGATACGCTTACCAGTACCAGAACGTGGAGACCGGAATCGAATGTTTCGCCCGTTTCTCTCCGAAATCGTCCTGATAATGTGGCATAGTCCGAAGCCCATATCATGGCTTTCATACGGGCTGTCACTTGCGAGCCGGATGTATCCTTGTCCAGCAATTCCAAGTAGCAATGCCCCGATATGCCTACGCGGACACCGCTGGTCTCAGCACTGACCCAGTAGCGTCCGGGGAATCCGCTTTCGAGACAATTTCGGACAGCAGAGGCTAACTGGGTAAGCGTATAGGAGGGCATTCAGTGTATCCGATCGGTGAGGGTATATATAATAGGTATGTGCTTATTGATCTCCTTCGGGTATCTTGATGCCGCGATTGAATCCTTCGGCCAGAGAGATCAGCGTTTCGGTAGAGACGATACCGGGGATTTCTTGGATGGTCGAATTCAGGATGTCCATCAGGTGGTCATTGTCGATGGCGAAGAGCTTGATCAGCAAAGAGTAAGGCCCTGTCGTATAGTGGCACTCCACGATCTCCGGAATGTTGTACAGATGGGGGAGTACATCCTTGTACATAGAAGCTTTCTCCAGACGAACACCTACATAAGTACACGTTCTGAAACCCAAAGACTTCGGGTTGATATGATAGCCCGAACCTGTGATAACCCCCATTTCGATCATTCTTTGTACGCGCTGGTGAACGGCAGCACGCGATACGCCGCATTCTTCTGCAACGTCTTTGAACGGCATACGGGCATTATTGGAGATAATGCTCAGGATTCGCCTGTCGAGTTTGTCTAACCTTTCCATATAATTATAATGGCTAAAAACTGAAACAAATGTATGAAAAAACTTATGTCGGGTCTATTTTCGATTGCTTCGAGACTTGATACTATGAAGCGGTAGGACTTTTAAGTATAAACCCCGGAGACTTTACAGTATAAACCCACAGGGGTTTTAAGTATAAACCCGGGAGGCTTTATAGTATCAAGTCTGTGGCCTTTTAAGTATAATACCCAAGGAGCATCGTGTCCTGCTTATACAACGACAGGTTCGAACTATCGTAAAACAAGCGTGCAACTCAATGGGATAAAGGGAAATGCCATATATTTGCAGGGCTTAAAATCCAGCAAATTATAATCGTTTTTTTATATGGAAACAACCCAACTCTCTCCGCTCCGAAAAGGCATCGTAGGCGTACAGTTCCTCTTTGTTGCTTTCGGAGCTACTGTTTTAGTGCCCCTCCTTGTGGGTTTAGACCCTTCGACAGCCCTGTTTACGGCCGGTATCGGCACGTTGATTTTTCATTTGGTGACGAAAGGGAAGGTGCCTATTTTTCTTGGTAGTAGTTTTGCCTTTATCGCTCCTATTATCAAGGCTACGGAGATGTATGGGCTGTCCGGTGCTCTTTCGGGTATGGTCGGTGTGGCTCTGGTTTATTATCTGATGAGTGCTTTGGTCAAGTGGCAGGGAGTACGTGTGATCCAACGTTTGTTTCCGCCTGTAGTCATCGGCCCTGTCATTATCCTGATCGGACTTTCACTTGCAGGAGCCGGTGTGGATATGGCACAGTCCAACTGGATACTGGCTACCATATCGCTTGCTACCGCCGTGGTGGTGACGATGTTGGCTCGGGGGCTTTTCAAGCTGATCCCGATCTTCTGCGGTATAGCGGTGGGCTATGTGATAGCCGTTGTTTTCTATGAGGTCGATCTGAATCCTATTCGAGAAGCTGCGTGGTTGAGTCTGCCTCAGTTTTCTTTCCCCAAGTTCTCTCTTCCTCCCATCCTCTTTATGCTGCCTGTGGCTATCGCTCCCGTGATAGAACATATCGGCGATGTCTATGTGGTAAATACGGTGACGGGGAAAGATTTTGTAAAAGATCCGGGGCTGCATCGTACCCTCTTGGGCGATGGTCTGGCCTGTATGGTAGCAGGTCTGCTGGGAGGACCTCCCGTGACTACTTATTCGGAAGTAACCGGAGCCATGGCTCTGACTCGTGTGACGGATCCGATGGTGATTCGTATAGCCGCCCTGACGGGAATTGTCTTCTCTGCTGTTGGTAAGGTCAGTGCCTTGCTCAAATCCATCCCTCCTGCCGTTCTCGGTGGTATCATGCTGCTTCTCTTCGGTACGATAGCTTCGGCCGGTATTGCCAATCTGGTCAATCATAAAGTGGATATGAGTCGGACACGTAATATTATTATCGTGTCCATCACTCTTACGCTCGGTATCGGCGGAGCAGTCGTTTCGTTCGGTGGATTTACAATGGCCGGTATCGGTTTGGCTGCCATAGTAGGGGTAGTGCTCAATCTGATCTTGCCTCAGGAGCGGGAGTAAGTTATTCTCCGACCGATCTTACCAATGTCTTGTCTCTTCTCTTCATTCCTGTCCGTCAGCGATAGAGTACGCTTGCAGGCATTGCGCAGCGTTCGCTATCTACTGCATCGTGGTGGACACCATGTTCACTCTCCCTATGTATTTCACCTGCTGACACGGGTGGTGGAGGAAAAGACACCGTACTACAGTTTTGACCGTCTTGCATCGGAGACAAAAGAACTTCGGGAGTCAGCCGATTATCGGGGGATTCGCCGTCGCAAGGTACTGGAGCTGATCTTTCGCCTGACGATCTTCAGTAAGGCAAAGCGAGCAATATGCATTTCTACGGGCGATTCCGTACTGCCGAAATATCTTTCTGCCGCACGACCGGAAATAGAGCTTTCGGCTGAAGATGGCGACAGGTCGATAACGGACTCGAAGCAGGCGGATCCGCTCCTTCTCGTAGTGGAAAGGGATGCTCCTCTGTCTGCTTCTATTCGACAATGTTTGTCCGGCTCTTTGCCGGATGGCTCTATGGCGATTTTGTACTGTCCTCGTCGCAGGGGAGAGGCTTTTCGCCTATGGCAAGAGCTTGACAAGAATCCTGCAGCACGGGTTTCGATCGATACGGGCGAATTGCTGATTGTAATTTTTCATCGTGGACTGAACAAGCGGAGCTATAAAGCGTTTCTATAAATAATAAAACGATAGAAGCGATATGTCTAAAAGTATGATATACACCCGCACGGGTGACAAGGGAACGACCAGCTTGGTCGGAGGAGAACGTGTACCCAAATACCACCAAAGGCTTGAGTGCTACGGTACGATAGACGAATTGAACTCATTTATCGGCCTGCTGATGAGTGAGGACTTGCCGGAAGAGGATCGGGATTTTCTGCGTACCATACAGCACAAGCTTTTCACCGTCGGATCCTATCTGGCCACAAATCAGGAGAACAGAGAGCTGATGGTGGAGAGTCGGGTACATCCCGAAACGATAGAACGTGTGGAGCAGGAAATAGATCGTTTGGACAATGCCATTCCCAAGATGACGGCTTTCATCTTGCCCGGAGGCAGCCGTTCTACTTCTTTGGCGCACGTTTGCCGTACGGTATGCCGGCGAGCCGAACGTCATATATACCGCTTGAGTGAAGAGGCACTGGTGGAGGAACCCGTGATGCGCTATATCAATCGTCTGAGCGATTATTTCTTTGCTCTGGCTCGAAAAGAGGTTTGGCGTACGACCGGAGGTGAAATTATTTGGGATAAGACCTGCGATTGAGAAAAAACTGTAGAATCGATTTGGAAGCTTAATAAGAAGGAGTGAGAAAAGGCTTCGGATATTAGGTTTAGTCAGAAAAATCTTTTTTTATCTTTGCTGCTTACAAAATCGGAAGAAATCCCATCCTAATGTCGGCATCGGCTGTCATGAATATGCGGTCTTCTTTCATCGATCCGATTTATATCAGAACAAAAACAAATGATTGCTTTCCAAGCCCTGCAAGCCATCTCTCCGATAGATGGCCGGTATCGCAACAAAGTAGAAGCACTTAGTCGCTATTTTTCAGAGGAATCTCTAATTCGCTATCGTGTAAAGGTGGAGGTGGAATACTTCATTGCCCTTTGCAATGAATTGCCTTCGCTGAAAGGTGTCTGCCCTCCGTCTTTAGAGGAAGAGTTGCGCCGTATATACCAAGATTTCAGCGAGACGGATGCCGTACGTGTAAAGGAGATAGAGGCGGTAACGAATCATGACGTCAAGGCCGTGGAGTATTTCCTCAAAGAGCGGTTCGCGGCCATGGGGATACAAGATGCCAAAGAATTTATCCACTTCGGTCTGACCTCGCAGGATATAAACAATACGGCTTTCCCGATGATGATACGCGAGGCAATGACCGAGGTTTACATGCCCGCTTTGCAGGAGTTGGTGGAGCAGCTTCATGCTTATGCTCTTCAGTGGAAAGATGTCCCGATGCTGGCCAAAACACATGGACAACCGGCATCGCCCACTCGCTTAGGAAAGGAAATAGAAGTATTCGTCTATCGCTTGCGTAAGCAGATCGGCCTGTTGCTGGCAGTACCTCATTCAGCCAAATTCGGTGGTGCTACGGGCAATTTCAATGCCCATCATGTGGCTTATCCTGAGCATAACTGGAGCGATTTTGGCCGTCGGTTCGTAACTTCTCTCGGGCTTGAAAGAGAAGAACTCACTACACAAATATCCAACTACGACAACATGGCAGCCTTATTTGATGCCTGCTGTCGAATCAATGTGATACTGATCGACCTCTGCCGTGATTTCTGGCAGTATATTTCGATGGAGTACTTCAAACAGAAGATCAAGGCCGGCGAGGTCGGTTCTTCTGCCATGCCCCACAAAGTGAATCCTATCGACTATGAAAATGCCGAAGGCAATCTGGGTATTGCGAATGCCATATTTGAGCATTTGTCACGCAAATTGCCTATTTCACGCTTGCAGCGGGACCTGACGGATTCCACCGTACTCCGTAACGTGGGTACTCCTTTGGCGCATTCTCTCATAGCAGTCACGAGTATAGCCAAAGGGCTTGGCAAACTGCTTCTCAACGAAGCTGCTCTTGATCGGGATTTGCAGAACAACTATGCCGTGGTGGCTGAGGCTATACAAACTATTCTTCGCAGAGAAGGGTATCCCAATCCATATGAAACATTGAAGGCTCTGACGCGTACGAATGAGGCGGTGACAGCCGAATCTATTGCACGTTTTATCGAAGCATTGGATATTGATGAAGCCGTGAAGGAGGAAATGCGCCGCATATCTCCTTCTAATTACGTGGGAATCTGAAATTTTCATATTTTCGTAACCCAAAGAGTCAAAAAGACAAATTCATAGTTTGCAACCGTGAGGTTGTATGTGTAAAATCTAAGCAATAATCTATCAAAGATGACAACTGAAGAACGCGATATTTTCGCAGATACGAGCAAGGATGATATTTCTCCTTCGGAAAAGCACATAGAAAAACCTACGCCTTTCCGTTCGTCAAGAATGAGTTCAGGGGGAGGTTTCAGACCTACTCCCAGAGTAGGGGCTACATCCAAACCCGAGCCGACTGATCAATTGCAACAGCGTAAACGAAGAGTACGTATCGGTGAGCAGCAGAGCAGCCGACCACAATCGTACAGACGTGATGATTTCTCCGGAGGGGAGGGAAATAACCGCTCTGAAGCTCCTTCGTACAATAATCGATATGGTCGGGACGGGCAGCGTACGACTTATCCGGCTTCATACCGCCAAAATGAAGAGCGTGGGCAGAGACGCGACAGGCATTTTGAGAAAGAATACGATGCCAATCGTGCTATGGATAGCGAGCGTATGCGTGGTTCGGGATCATCTTATCCCCGTCAGTTTCGGGATACGGAAAGATCGATGTATTCGGGTGGCAATAGAACACTGACACTTCCACAGCAAAAGAAGAAAAAGAAACAGCCGAAAGCTCCGATCGTGCCTGTAAAGTATCGTGAGGTACTGGTCGATCCGAATGAGCCGATCAGGCTGAACAAGTTCCTGAGCAATGCCGGTGTTTGCTCGCGAAGGGAAGCGGATCTACTGATCGAAAAGGGAGAGATCACGGTCAATGGAGAAGTCGTGACCGAACTCGGCAGAAGAATTACACGTCAGGATGAGGTAATCTACAAGGATAAGAGAGTGGAAATAGAGAGCAAGGTCTATGTACTGCTCAATAAGCCTAAAAATTGTGTTACTACCTCCGACGATCCCGAATGCCGTACTACGGTAATGGATATAGTGCGATACGCCTGTCCTGAAAGAATATATCCGGTAGGTCGTTTGGATAGAAATACTACAGGTGTGCTCCTGATTACTAATGATGGCGATCTTGCCTCTAAGCTGACCCATCCGTCTTTCAAGAAGAAGAAGATCTACCACGTGTGGCTCAACAAGGATGTAAGCATTGAAGACATGCAGAAAATAGCCGATGGGGTGGAGTTGGATGATGGTGAGATACATGCCGATGCCATCAGTTATGTAAAAGAAGACGATCTTTCGCAGGTAGGAATAGAGATTCATAGCGGACGGAATCGTATTGTGCGCCGTTTGTTTGAGCATCTTGGCTATCGCGTTGTCAAACTGGATCGCGTTTATTTTGCCGGACTGACCAAGAAGAATCTGCCCCGTGGAAAATGGCGCTATCTGAATGAGCAGGAGGTGAATAATCTTAGAATGGGAGCTTTCGAATAATATAAACATAAATAATGAATAGTATTATACAATGGATAAGAAGATGAAAAGAACTAGAATCGCAGACGCCCTCCATGGAGAGCTGGTCGGCCGAGAAATCAACATCAAAGGATGGGTACGCACCAAGCGCGGCAACAAGGCTGTGAATTTTATCGCTCTCAATGATGGTTCTACGATTCATAATATGCAGATCGTAGCAGATCTTGCTTCCTTCGATGCTGCACAGATGTCTCAGATTACCACGGGTGCTTGCATCGGTGTTATAGGCACTTTGGTCGAATCTCAAGGAGCAGGCCAGTCCGTAGAGGTACAAGCGTCAGCTATTGAGATTTATGGTACGGCTGATCCGGCTACTTATCCGCTACAGAAGAAAGGCCATACGTTGGAGTTTTTGAGAGAGATTGCACATTTGCGCCCACGCACCAATACTTTCAGTGCCATCTATCGTATCCGACACCATATGGCTATCGCCATTCATACCTTTTTTCATAACAAAGGGTATTATTACTTCCACGCACCTCTTATTACGGCCAGTGACTGTGAAGGAGCCGGACAGATGTTTCAGGTGACAACGCTGAACCCTGATTCTCTCCCTCGAACGGAAGAGGGGCAAGTGGACTATCGTAAAGATTTCTTCGGCCGTCATACCTCATTGACCGTTTCAGGACAATTGGAGGGTGAAATGGCTGCTATGGCTTTGGGGGGTATTTATACTTTCGGCCCCACGTTCCGTGCAGAAAATTCCAATACACCGCGTCACTTGGCTGAGTTCTGGATGATCGAACCGGAAGTCGCATTCCTTGAGATAGAGGATAATATGGACTTGGCGGAAGAGTTCATCAAATATTGCGTACAGTGGGCTTTGGATAAATGTATGGATGACATCAGTTTCCTTTCTGAACACTTTGACAAAGAGCTGATCGATCGTCTCAAGTTTGTACTCGAAAAACCATTTGTTCGTTTGGCCTATACGGAAGGTATTCGTATTCTGGAAGAAGCCGTCAAGAATGGTGTAAAATTTGAATTCCCTATCTATTGGGGGGCAGATTTGGCCAGCGAACACGAGCGTTATCTGGTTGAGGTGCATTTCAAGACACCGGTTATCATGACGGACTACCCCAAAGAGATCAAGAGTTTCTACATGAAGCTGAACGATGACGGAAAGACTGTCCGTGGTATGGATGTACTTTTCCCGAAGATCGGAGAAATCATCGGTGGCTCCGAGCGTGAAGCCGACTACGACAAATTGATAGCTCGTGCTAATGAAATGGGAGTGCCGGAGAAAGATATTTGGTGGTATCTTGACTCGCGTCGTTATGGTACTGCACCGCATAGCGGCTTTGGTTTGGGCTTCGAACGCCTGCTGCTATTTGTAACGGGAATGAGTAATATCCGAGATGTAATTCCTTTCCCACGGACGCCGAACAACGCGGAGTTTTAGAGAAGACTGTTCAAAAAAAGTATAGACAAAAGGGTGTGCCGTTGTGGCATGCCCTTTTGCTTTTTGTCATAAGCTTTTTGCTGATTAGGATTCTGTTTGTTTCGACAAAAAATGGTGAAATCATATTCATGGAGGAGATTTTTCAGATTGTTTTTCGTCGAATTTGTTTCTAAAAGCAAGATTATTCACAAGAAAGCGTTTATTTTGCAACTTGTTATAAAAACCTTATGCGATCAGTCCTGAAGAGAGTATTCTGTCTTTTTGCTTTATGAAGATAGAGCCGTCTATAGAGTATATATTGTTTTATTTTTTCTTTGGACAGAACAATTAAACGTAAATTTTCGTTCTTATAGAGTGGGGATATAACAGAATAGAACATTTGAGGCGAAAAAAGAGCATGCGCACCACTAATCTCCAGTAAACTGGAGCTTCTTTTGTAGCCCATTAATATAAAAATAACTATTTTTTTGGAGGAGAAGAAGATGGAAGAAAAAACAAGAATCTTTCTCTGTGAGGACGATAGTAATATCGGACCGCTCTTGAAAGAATTTCTCGAGACGAAAGATTACATCGTCGATCTTTATGGTGATGGAGAAGAGGGTTATTCCAACTACGTCAAGAATTCGTATGACATTTGTGTGCTCGACATCATGATGCCGCGTAAGGATGGCATCACGTTGGCACAGGATATACGGTTGATCGATCCGGATATGCCCATTATTTTCCTTAGTGCTAAAGCGAAGAAAGAAGATATTATCGAAGGATTCAAAATCGGAGCTGACGATTATGTCACCAAACCTTTCAGTATGGAAGAGTTGGCTATGCGTATCGAAGCCGTACTGCGACGCTCTGGTGCACGTTCGAACAAGTATATGCTCTACTACCGTATCGGTAAGTACTTGTTCGATACTCAGAAGCAAACCATCGCGATCGATGATCAGGTGACTCGATTGACTACCAAAGAAAACGAGCTGTTGGCCTTGCTTTGTGCCAATGCTAATGAAACCCTTGAGCGCAACTATGCCCTGAAGACGATATGGGCGGATGACAACTATTTCAATGCAAGAAGCATGGATGTTTATGTCACGAAGTTGCGCAAGCTCTTGAAAGGTGATTCTCAAATCGAGATCAAGAATATTCACGGAAAGGGCTATAAGCTGGTGACTCCGCTCAAAGAGAAGGAGTTACAAGAGGAGCTGATCAAAGAGGTCTAAAGAGCAACTTTCCGCCCCCTCTCAGTCTGGAAAGAGAATGAGGCTGTGCAGTATCCTGCTGTGCAGCCTTATCTATTCCTGATACATATTTTTAGTACTAAAAACAATGCTTCGATTTTCTGACTTAAAGTCTTTCTCCGATGCAGATCGATCTGCAGTTATCCGATATGTATGGGAGCTGTATACGACTTCGTTTCCTGCAGAGGAGAGACGCTCGTATGACAATTTCTTACGTACGGTTCTTTCAGACCCATCTTGCAGCCTCTTTCTGATCGGCGAGCGTGATGTAGCGGAAGAGACCAAAGGTTTTATCATTAGCTGGACTTTGGCGCCCGAATTGTCTTTTATCGAGCATTTTGCTATCGCTCCCGAATGGAGAAATCGTAATATAGGGCAGACTGCCATAGAAATGATGACAGCATTGGCTCTGTCCTCGGATTCATGTGTACTGCTGGAAGCTGAGCCTCCCCTGACGGAGATTGCCAGACGACGAATCGGCTTTTATGAAAGAGCCGGATTCGAAATTATTGATACCGACTATACACAGCCTCCGTATGAAGAGGACGGTAGGGGAGTGCCGCTGTATTTGATGGCTTATAATAAGGGAGAGATTGACGCGAAGAGTGCAACGAAACTGTTGTATGGAACGGTCTATAATTGTCCCCGTTAATCAGCCTTTGGCAAACGTTCCGATTCTTCCTGTAGAAATAGCGGAGGGAAATTATCCTTTCCAGTGCCGTCCCTGTATGATATTGCGTTCTTGAATGCGACGACGGATCAGGTGTGTGAACTCGTGATTCTTCAATCCCCATTTCGGCATCAGGAGAAGTTCGGCCGGAGACTGCGATACGAAACGTTCAAGCACAATATCAGGACGCAGGCGTTCGATGAAATCAAGGCACAGGTCGATATATTCCTCCTCGGAGTAAAAATGAAAGTCTGAGGGATTCTCTGCGTATTCTTTGGCCATGGCCGTACCTCGGATGATTTGCAGTTGATGCAACTTCAGCGTGGTCACGGGCAATGCCGATACCTCGTCAGCGTGCCTGAGTATATCCACCCTGCTTTCCCCCGGTAGTCCGAGGATCAGATGCACACCTACCGGCAATCCCGCCTTAGCCGTTCGCTCGATAGCTGCCATACTATCCGACCAGAGGTGTCCGCGATTCACTCGCCGGAGAGTGCTGTCCAGCGTACTCTCTACACCATATTCCACGAGAACAAATACTCTTTCCGACAAATCCTTCAAATAGGACAAAAGAGAATCCGGCATGCAATCCGGTCGGGTGCCTATAATAATGCCTACTACATTGGGGTAGTTCAGGGCTTCTTCGTACTTGCGGATGATCTCGGCTTGCTCTCCATAAGTATTGGTATAGGCTTGGAAATAGGCCAGGTATTTCATCTGAGGATACTTCCGAGCGAAGAAAGCTATCCCGTCTCTTAGCTGTTCCGACACGGAGTGGTGTCTCATGGCGAAGGCAGGACTGAAGGTCTGATTGTTGCAATAGGTGCAGCCACCCCATCCTTTCAGTCCGTCTCGGTTGGGACAGGTGAAGCCTGCATTGAGGGTAATCTTCTGTACCTTATAGTGTGGAAATACCTGCCGGAGGTAGTCGCCGAACTCTCTGTATCCTTGGCTTGGAGCTGTCATCATTAGACCAAAGATAGCGGATATTTTACCCTATTGATACAAAGCCATGCCAACCCATTCTCTTTTCTCCGCGCTCTTTGCTGCGAACGAATTGGTGTAGGAGGCGAATCTCTATTTTCAGGCCGACAAATTCCAATAGATTATTCCCTTATGAAGAAAAAGCTGTTTGCCATTTGCCTCTCTTTGATCGGTTTTCTGCCCTGTATGCAGGCTTCCACGGTTCATACCGAAGCGATCGAAAAAGAAACGGATAGTTTGTACTCACACATATTGGATAAAGTGGTTGTCCTCTCTACCGGTACATTCATCAAGGAGACCAACGCTCTGATGAAGCTACCGGGGGCATATTCCATCCTGAACACCCGTCTTCTGGAGCAGTCCCGCATCACGTCCATTCCTGCATTGACGAGCTATGTGCCCAATCTTTATATACCCGAATACGGCTCCAAAATGTCGTCAGCCATGTATTTAAGAGGGGTAGGGGCTCGCAGTAGCGGACAGACCATTGGTATATATGTGGATGGAGTGCCGTATTTGAATAGAAGTTCCTTCAACTTCGAGCTGGCCGACGTGCAGGGAGTACAGATCCTTCGTGGCCCTCAGGGTACTCTCTACGGCAGAAATGCCATGGCCGGCGTGATCAACGTCCATACCCGATCCCCGTTTGCCCCCAAGCGAACGGAGCTGACAGGCGGTGCAGGGAGGAATGGCTTCTACAACTTCAAGGCCAAAGGCAATCTGCACATCTCGGAACGTATGGCCTTGGCTTATGCCGCCTATGCGGACAAAGCGGACGGCTACAATCGTAACGACTTCACCGGCAAATGGGCTGACGGGGAGAGCAATATCGGCGGACGTCTGAAGTTGGAAATGCACCCGGACGAAACCCTGCAAATGTCGCTTGGCGCGGATTATGACTTCGGCGATCAGGCCGCATTTCCTTATCGCAAATATGACGAAAACACGGGCGTGCTACACCCCGTAGACTATAATGACGAAGGACACTACCGCCGGCATATACTGACGTCGCGATTCCTGCTGAATAAAAAGTTTGTCCCCTTCACCATCAGTTCCGCCACGGGCTTCCAGCTCTTGAACGATGAGATGAATATGGATCAGGACTATACCCGGCTCGATTTGTTTGCCATTACACAGCGACAAAAGAACCATAGCCTGACGCAGGAATTTGCCTTGCGGGACAATTCTTCGGGTCGCTATCATTGGAGTGCCGGCCTGTTCGGATTCTATGATTACAATTCGCTCGACGTTCCTATCCTCTTCAAGAAAGATGGCATCCGCACCATGCTGCAGACGCAGTTCGACAAACTCAATGCCATGCCGCAAATCCCCGTCATCCTCATGGCGGATATGTCGAGCGATCTCACCCTTCCCGGACACTTCGATCGGCCTACGCTCGGTGCCGCCCTCTTCCACCAGTCCACGATAGACGACCTGTTCGTTCGCTCTCTTTCCGCCACCATCGGACTTAGGCTGGACTACGAATACCAGCGATTCGACTACTCCGAATCAGCTTCCTTTCCGATATTCGTTACGGTGAAATCCACCGGCCAAACCTATCCCCTCAGTGTGCCGAGTGTGATGGAGGGCAGGGAGTCGAAGGCCACGTGGGAACTACTACCCAAATTCTCGCTCAAATACGCTCCGTCGGCTGACCTGACTACTTACTTTTCGATGGCAAAAGGTTACAAAGCCGGAGGATACAACGAGCAGGTCTTTGCCGACCTCATCATGCAACAGCAGCAAAGCGATCTCATGTCCGCCGTCATGAACCAACCGCTCAAACCCGTGGTGGACAACGTGGAGCAGACGATCTCCTTCAAACCCGAATACAGCCACAGTTACGAGCTCGGCTTGCACTGGAAGCCGCAGCAGCGAAGACTTGCCCTCGATGCCGCCCTCTTCCTTACCGACACGCGGGACCTCCAGCTCACCAGATTCGTGGACAACGGTACGGGGCGCATGATCGTCAATGCCGGACGCTCACGTAGCATCGGCGTGGAGACTTCGCTCCAAGCCCTCATCATGCGGGGACTGACCGTTACGGCCAATTACGGCTTTGCCCGTGCCGAATTTGTCGATTACACCGTGGAAAAGAAAATAGGCGGACAAGTGGTTTCATTCGATTACAAAGGCAAACGCGTTCCTTTCATCCCCTTGCATACCTATGCCTTGGTGCTCCATTACGATAAGGCCTTCTCCGGCTCGCTTATCGATCGTCTCTTCTGTACGGTGGATCTCAATGGAGCCGGTTCCATCTATTGGAAAGAGGACAATACCGTCCGCCAACCGCCCTATCTGACACTGAACGGACGCATCGGTATCGGCATGGGCATGGCTACCCTTTCGTTTTGGGGACGCAATTTGACGGATACGGACTACACCGTCTTTTATTTCGAATCTTTGGGCAATAAGTTCAAGCAGCAAGCCAAACCGCTGCGCTTCGGCCTCGAATGCACATTCACCCTGTAATTCTACTTTCATGTAGAACCGAGTTGTGTAAAATTGGATCGTTGATCCGACTTGAAGCAATTCAAACCGAGAAAATCGGATCCGACCAGAATCGTACACTCGGAAGAAACCGGAACTTCAGAAACCCTTTCGTAGTCTTAATCCTAAATTTATCGTAACATCATGCTTGATACCGCATCGGGAAAGAAAAAAACAGTGCCAAAATTTGGTGGTATCAAATAAAACGCTCATCTTTGCACCCGTCAAGAGACAAGGTGCCATAGCTCAGTTGGTAGAGCAAAGGACTGAAAATCCTTGTGTCCCCGGTTCGATTCCTGGTGGCACCACTTTGAAGAAAAGCAAAACGACGTAAACTCCTGATTTCTAAGCGAAGTCGGGAGTTTTTATTTTTCCCACTTACGCAAAATATAGCAGAATATTACCGATTTTGGTGGAGCAAAAGGTGGAGCAAAAACAGCAGAATGAAATCTCCACCGAAAAAGTTTCTTTACCACTGATATGCAGTGATTTGCGTACCGATAACTCGTGAGTGATTTCCGAATTTTGTATCAACTAAAAACGTATCGAAATGAGAAGGATTTCATTCAATGTGCTCTTCTTTATCAAGAAGACAAAACTGCTCAAAAACGGAGAAGCCTCGGTTTGCATGAGAATTACCGTTGATGGACAACGTGTCGAAACTAATATCCGAAAAAGTGTCGATCCGAGTTCTTGGAACCAAGCCAAAGAGTGTGTACGTGGTAAAAGTCGTAAAGCCAACGAATTGAATAGCTACATAGAAGAAGCAAAAATCAAGTTACACTCTATCTTTACCGAGTTAGAAGAACAAGGGAGCACAATAAGTGCTCGTATTCTTCAAGAAAAATTCTTCGGCTTAGATATTCTGAAAGAACAACCCAAAACTCTCCTTGCTACGATACAGGAACACAATGATCAATGTCGAGCTCTTATAGGTAAGGATTATACTTTGATTACTGTTCGGCGTTATGAAACGTGCAAACGTTACTTGGCGGAATTGATCCAAAGGAGATACAATAAAGATGATCTTCTATTGACTGAAATCAATGGAGAGTTTGTTCGTGCCTTTGAATTTTATCTGAAGACAGAGAAGGAATGCAAACAAAACACGGTTATCCGCTACATGAAATGTCTGAAAAAGATAACCAACCTTGCACTTGCCAACGAATGGATTACAAAAGACCCTTTTATCGGAATAAAATTCCATGAGAAAGAGGTTATCCGAGAGTTTCTTACACTGGAAGAGCTGAAAACTATTTACCAAAAAGAATTTACCGTAGAACGAATTGTACTTGTCCGTGACATCTTTATTTTCGCAGCCTTTACCGGACTTGCCTTTATTGATGTGCAACAATTATCTCCCGAACATCTTGTGCGAGATGATAACGGAAACCTTTGGATTCGTAAACCTCGACAAAAAACCAAAAATATGTGCAATATTCCCTTGTTGGATATACCACAGGAAATATTAAAGAAGTATGAGAACCATCCATTCCGTCACAAGAAGGGAACACTTCTTCCTGTACCCTGTAATCAGAAGATGAACAGTTATCTGAAAGAAATAGCCGACTTATGTAACATTCAGAAGAAATTAACCACGCATACCGCAAGACATAGCTATGCTACCTCTGTTTGTTTGGCAAATGGTGTTAGCATTGAGAATGTGGCGAAAATGCTCGGTCACTCCAACATCAAAATGACGCAACATTATGCCAAAGTCCTTGATAGAAGTATAATGAAAGATATGAGAAATGTTGCCCTTGCTTTATCCAAGAAATCACTTTCTTGAGCCATTTGGAGAAAAAGCGAAACGCAATTTGATGTACTGGAGGAATAGCTGGTGTTGCTATATCCTATCTTTGTTGCAATTCCCGAAATAGAACACTCATAGAAAGAGGGGAGAATTAACGTCTCTACTCTGTAAATAAAAGCTCCTAAGCTTTCGAGCGAAAGCTTAGGAGTAATCAAGAAAAAGCTTAGGAGCTTCGGATAGTAAACTAAAGACAATTCGTTTGAATCCCAAAAGAGACTGTATGGAGCTTTTTTTTACTTAATTCTTTGGGCTTTTCTTTTGAGTAGTCTATCTTTGCAAATAGTAGCCATTACAGCTACTATTAAAGAATAAGGAAATGACAGAAAAAGTATTCTCTTATGGTGATTTTATCAGGCAGGTCTTGTCGGTGGGGCGAATTTCGTTTACCATTGAGGAGGTGATGAAGCAAAGCGGATATGGCAGAAAAATCGCACAGGTATCCTTATCCCGTTTGGTAAGAAATGGAGAGATTGCACTTATCAGACGAGGCTTTTACGTCATTATCACTCCGGAGTTTTCCCTGCAAAAAAACGTCCCGCCTCTTATGTATATCAATGACTTGATGAAGTACATAGAAAGAGATTATTACGTCTCTCTTCTGTCGGCTGCCGCACTTCACGGGGCTGCCCATCAGCAACCGATGCGTTTTTTTGTTACCACAAGTATGCCTCCTGTCAGAAACATAGAGAACGACAGGTTGCATATCGCTTTCAACATAAAAAAAGAATGGGATAACTCTTGTGTTACACAGATGAAGACCCGAACGGGGTATGTGAATGTATCTACTCCGGAGGCGACAATGCTCGACCTTGTGGAAAACCAACGTACTTTCGGATTGTCACGGGCTGTCGGCATCATCGATGAATTGTCTGAATGTATCCGCAAATCCTCTTTGCGTCATACTGCAATCTATTACCCTACGGCTATCATACAGCGTTTGGGCTACATCTTTGAGAGGTTGCTGGGAAAAGAAGACCTGACAAAGGGCTTGTCTTCCGTCCTTGCCAAGCGGACTGTATATCCCCAGCATCTTTCCCTTTCGGCAGAGAAGCATGGCACCTTGGACGAAAAATGGCAAGTCATTGTAAACGATGAAATAGAAACAGACGTATTATGATACCTCAACGATATATCCTCGAATGGAAATCCGTAGCCCCTTGGACGAACGAGGCACAAGTGGAACAGGATTTGGTTATTAGTCGTGCACTAGTGGAAATGTTCTCCTCGCCACTCATCAGGGAGACTTTGGCGTTTCGTGGAGGAACGGCTCTGCACAAACTCTACATACAACCACAGGTGCGCTATTCGGAAGACATCGACTTGGTACAGATAAAGCCGGCTCCGATTAACCCGATATTGAAGGAAATACGTGAACGGCTCGCATTCTTGGGAACGAAACGAACAGTCAAGCAGCATATCCATAACAATACTGTCATTTATCGCTTTGAATCGGAGTTTCCTCCTGTCATCGACCTGCGGCTGAAAATAGAAATCAACACCCGTGAGCATTTCAGTGTATTGGGACTGAAACAGATTCCTTTTCAAGTAACCAATTCATGGTTTAGAGGAAAATGTGATTTAACTTGCTATGAGTTGGAAGAACTGCTCGGAACAAAACTTCGGGCATTGTATCAACGCCGTAAGGGGCGCGACCTCTTCGATCTCTATTGGGCGATGAAGAATAATGATACGAATGCAACGAAAATATTGGAGTGCTATCGTCAATATATGGCATTTGTAGTGGAGCTGCCTCCCACACGCAAACAGTTCCTTGCCAATATGGAAACCAAGTTGAAAGACAATGAATTCATCACCGACATGTATGCCATCATCCGTCCGGGAATATCCTACTGTATAGAGGAAGCTTGGGAGTTCGTTGGGGAAATCTTGGTGGAAAATATTTAAACATGCCCCAGTTACCAATCCATAGAAGTTCACAACTCACAGATTTTGGAGTCTATCTGAAAACGATTATATCTAAAACATCAGTATCTTCAGACAGATATGCCTTTTCTCATACTGACGACTATTATTTCTTTGGTTTCATAGAGGAGGGACGATGTCGCTTAAATATAGATTTTAAGGAATGTACTTTTGAAAAGGGGAGTCTTGCAATCATTCGTCCGGGACAGGTACATCGCATCATTGATGCTTACAGTCTGTCTGCAATTTTTCTGACTATCGACTCGGTATTGGTAAACAAGGAAGAAAAACAACTATTGGAGCGGTATGGTCGCCAAGAAATCCAAATATTTGACATATCAGAACTGAAACAGTTATTATCAATTCTTGCTCGCAGACTTAATTGCACCGAAAATTCATTTTCAAAACCGATCATTCAACGATTAACAACCGTAATAGTGGGGGTGGTTGTAAGGGATGTTGCAGGTGCGACAGAGGCTCAATCTGAACAGAAGGAGAATATAAGCAGATATAAGGAAATTGCGTGGGAGTTTCGAGATTTGTTAGAAAGCAATATCCGAACGAACCGTGCTCCTTCGTTCTATGCCAAGCGTTTGAATATAACGGTTGCCTACCTGAATGAAGCGATAAATGCTGTTTTGGGAACGAGTGTAAGTCAGAATATTCAGGATGAAATCATCTTGCAGGCTAAGCGACAATTAGTCTATACAACAGCTTCTGTGAAAGAGATAGCACAAGGTTTGGGATTTGACGATTATTCCTACTTCACACGACTATTTACCAAGGTTGCAGGTGTTTCTCCAACACTTTTCAGAAAGAATTACCACGAATAGTGCTATTATCACCGTTGTTTGTCTATTGTGACGACCTGTATCCCACTGTACCTTTGCAGCGGAATTTATTTACTTAAGAAGATACAGATTATAAGGATGAACAACGCTGTGAATATTTTGCAAGAAGGAAGTATGATGAAAGCCCTAACAAAATTGGGGATACCTATTGTCATCGCAATGCTGATTATGGCAATATACAATGTGGTAGATACTTTCTGGGTTGCACGTTTGGGAACCCTTCCTGTCGCTGCCGTATCGGTTGTTTTCCCTTTATCGCTGTTGTTTCTCGGGATAGGGCTGATGTTTGGTGTAGGAGGCGGAGTGTATATATCTCGCTTGTTGGGCGCGAAGCAGATTGTCAAAGCAGGTCAGGTCGCTTCGGTCTCGGTGATTACTTCCGTGATTCTGGCTGCTCTCATAGCCCTTGTATGCAATGCGTTTCTGGCAGAAATTCTACTTTTCATGGGGGCAAACGAGGAAATGATGAATTTAGCAGAAGCATATGGCAGACTGTTCATCGTCAGTTGTGTCATAGGAACATTGAATGTGTCGATGTCCAATATTATCGTTTCTCAGGGGGCTTCAAAAACATCTGCATCGGCAATGATCATCGGCTCTGTTATTAATGTCGCATTAGACCCTTTGTTTATCTATGTTTTCAATTGGGGTGTAGAAGGTGCGGCGTGGGCAACCATCCTTTCAAGAATCATTACGACAATCATTTATATTCGCTTCTTCCTCTCGAAAGCAGAGGTAAAAGTGTCGTTTGCCCTGTTCGCTCCCACGATAAGAATGTATGCGGACATCATCAAGATAGGCATCTCGATGCTCTTTCTACAATTGCTCCAAACTCTCTCCATCAGTCTGTTGCAGAGAGCCGCCGTGAAATATGGCGCAGAGGCTGTCGCGGCTGTGGGTATCGTCCTGAAAATCGTCACATTGGGAACAAACGTGGTCTTCGGGTTTGTCAAAGGACTGCAACCGATGGCAGGCTATAACTACGGAGCGGGCAATTTCCAACGATTAAAGGAAGCGGTGCGCTGTTCCCTGATACTTACAACCTCGTTTTGTGTGCTTTGGAGCATACTCATAATGGTATTTACCTCTCCTGTCATCAGTTGTTTCGGCAAAGACGAAACAATGCAGGGAATCGCAAGGATAGCCCTTCGAGCCAATACGATTATGTTCTTCACTTTCGGTTTTCAATTTGTGTATTCCACACTATATATGGCAATCGGACAGGCAAGGCAAAGCCTTTTACTCAATATCGGACGGCAAGGTCTGTTTTTTATCCCTGCCATATTGCTGCTTCCATCGTATTGGGGATTGAACGGAGTACTCTATGCCCAGCCTGTCGCCGACGTCTTTGCAACTTTGATGACACTGTTCTTCGCCATCCAAATTCATAAGGAGATAGGTCATAAATCACATCTCATAACAGAGAATCTGCAATGTTGAACCATAAAAGATATGATTATGCTAAGACTTACTCAAACGGAAGACTTTAAGACAATAATCTCTTTATGCTCTACAAAAGGACAGATACAAAAAGCGTCAGACAACTTTATTCTGAGGATTATTGCCCTATGTGATGCTGAAGACGATGCCATCTCTTTGTTCCGTATTCTCCGCTATACTCGTTTTCGTTTACAAACTTTGCAAGCGGTGTATCTGATGGACGGAGAGGGGAAAAAATGTAAAGAAACTGCTCTTTGTCATTGACACGGAGCTGGAATTAGTGAAGATGCGAATGCAGGGGCTCCTTCCTGCTTTGTCCGTCAAGCCAGCCAAGAAACTCTGTTGGACAGGCAAAGCAACAGATTTAGTTGAACTCCTTTATGCTTTCGACACCTGCGATTGTATTAACAACGGAGAAATAGGTGTAGAGGAACTGGCAGATGTCCTTTCTGAAATCTTCGGGGTAGAAATCAGGAACTGCTACAACGTCTATATGAATATGAAACGCCGTAAGGATGACAGCCGCACCTACTTTCTCGATGAACTTCGTGAGAAGCTCAATAAACGTATGGTAGAGAGCGACCTGAAAGGCGGAAAATTCAAGAAACGGTAATCGCATGCAAAAGGTTAATAAGGCTTCCTAAGAGACCTTTGAAAAATAAGGAGATGTAGGCAAGAGGCATTCTTCGGATAAAAGGAGTGAAGAATTTGGGAGGAGGCAAGGGGGATAAAAGGGCTTGTAAATCACCCTTGCGGAGCTACAAAAACGAGCTCCGCAAGGGTAATTATGTCTCATCCTACACACGAGGACATAATTATCTCCGGTGTTCTGTATAGGTTAAAGGCGATGCTCTCAAGAATGTTTTGGGTATGGGTCTTTGCAAGCCCCCGGTAGTGACATCGTCCGCCATGAAACCACCGACGAATACTGCCAAAGGTGCGTTCGATGGTAGTCCGTATCGGACTGATTGCTTTGTTTCGCTGCTTCTCTTGCTCGGTCAATGCCCTGTTGCGTTGTGCCTTGTGCATAATGCCATCTTGAAGGTGATGTGTTTGCAGGTACGAACGATTTTCTCGAGAAGCATATCCTTTGTCCGCCAGGATGGCTGTGCCTTGTGGAATGTTTATACTCTCCAATAGCGGAATAAGCTCCTTCGTATCACTGCGGTTCGCTGCAGTCGTTATCACCCTTTGAACAATGCCTTGAACATTGGTCAAACAATGCTTTTTGTATCCATAGTGATAACACTTTTGTTTGTACACCCAACGTGCTTCTGCATCCGTCCCTTTACGCTGACGGACAAGCTGTTTTTGATAATCCTCCTCCGCCTCTTTTTCCTGCTCGCTCCGATTGTCTTCCCTGTCGTCTGCGACTTCAATCGTAATGCTTCCATTGGGTTTATANATAATCCTCCTCCGCCTCTTTTTCCTGCTCGCTCCGATTGTCTTCCCTGTCGTCTGCGACTTCAATCGTAATGCTTCCATTGGGTTTATATGGCGTCTGCACAAGGCTTGCATCGACAAGCACCCCTTCCCTTATCGAAATGTGATGCAGGGAAAGTTGCTTATTAAACTGCACCAACAGTTTGTCCATCAGGCCCAGCTCGGTCAGTGCCGAACGAAATCGACTGATGGTGCTTGATTGAGGAAGTCGTTTTGTGCCTTGCGATAACGCTTTGAAAGGAGTGCGTCTGCAAATGTTACATGCTCATCGGTGTTCTTGGATTGGTATGCCATGGGAAGAATATTATTCTGGTTTTAATACTCAAACATGATAAATAACACCCTATTATACAGCAAATTAACAGGTAAAAAGCAGGCCAATTGCCGTGCAAAGGGCTCCCTAAAGTAAAAGGGAAGCCTGATTTTTTTTCATTAAGGAATAACAATACACAGTAAAAGGCTATTGTCGATGTTGCCATTTCTCTTGAAATTCACGAGTCAGTTGCACGATTTCACCTCCGATTATTGCTAATTCAAGTGTCAGTTTCTCCAACTTTGCGAGCATGGCAAAGGCTTTCTTCTCTGTAAAGTTGCTCTTCATTGCAACTACTGTCTGGTTGTAATTGACTCCCACACTGCGGAATTGTCCATACAAAGTCGTCAGCTTTTGATAATAGTCAAGCAACGAACGATCCACTTTTATCACCCGAAAAGTCTCATTAAAGATTCTTGCCTTGATGAATAGTGACAGACTTGGTACACCGCTTTCCTCTTTCATCGTGAGGAAATGAGCGTATTCCGTCGGTGTGAAATTGACCGAGACACGCTTTTCTGTCTTTTCTTTGGAGCGTGCGCTCCGAATTTTCTTCATTTTCATTTCTTACTTTGGATTTTAGTGTTTCACGGCATAAGCAGTATTCAAAACATGACATTTTCTCTTTCAAGAAAAACGACTTCGGAGTTCTTCAGCTCTCTCGGGGAGCAAGGGTTTTATGCTGCAAAAACGGAGTCGTGCTGCATAAAACATACCTTGCTATTTGCACGGACGCAAATAAATCCTCCCAGAAAGACGGTGCTTTATCTTCTTGAAATGTATATTTTCAGAGCCATGAAATACCGACTTATCGCTCGCTGCAAAGTTACTATCTCTTGTATCCAAAGCCATTGAGTGAAACGAAGCCACAAATAACCAAATCAAAGCCACAAGTACGCACTAAAGAAAATCACGCTGATTACAGCATCACCGAGCCATATATTTGCACTGTCGAATATGTTGGTAATGGTATGTGTCTTCGATAACATCATTTTTCGATGAGCGATATAGGCGAGGGTGTATATCAAAGAGCATATCCTTGATTCTTTCACTCGAACGTGGGAATGTGCGAAAGCAGATGCAATCGAACGATTGTATTGATGGACACCAATGAACATCTCCACAAAAAGGGTGATAGCGGACGTATTCATCTTCATTGATAAATGTATTGGCAACGAACTGAACAGTGAATTGTATAAAATAAAATTAAGTAAGTATGACAGAGAATCAAAACGGCAAGGTAGATCCCGTTACCATCCGAGAACTTATTTCACAGGGTATTCCCATGAAAAGAAAAGAGAGTGAGATGAAACGCTTTCAATCAGAAGAGCAGTGTGTTGAATCGGAACGTCCAAATGACGAGCCAATGTCAAAGGATTTTTCAAGAGTCCCAAGAAGAGAAAGGAGAAAGTCCGACAAGGGCGATTATGAGTCGATTTTCATCTGCCGTAACACTTTGAAAAATCGCAAGACTATCTATATTGCCAAAGAGTTGCAAGATACATTGGCGGAGATAGTCATGTCGATGAGGAATAGAGATATGACCATCGGCATCTATGTGGAAAACATCATCCTGCATCATCTTGAAACCTACAAGGATGAAATCAATAGATTGGCAGAGATGAAATTCAAGAAGCTATTGTAAGTCGCCTTTCGCCAACATCCTGCTACTCTTCAATAATGACCAATCGGATGTTTTGATTTTATGCGGATTCTAGAGAAGAGGGAGTTGAGTTTCCATTTTTCTTTTTCTCTGCCCTCGCGTTATCGACATTTTTGCGTATTTCCGTCGGGTCGGTCGTTTTCGTTTCGAGGCAATAAAGAGGTAGGAGTCAAGGGCAATAAGGTTTAGGGCAAGATACGGCCTGTAATAAAATGGAAGTGTGGAGATTGTTGCCCTAACGGCTTGTCTGTCGCTTGAGCTTGTTGCCCGCAGTTCTCCGAAACTACCTTTGCCGAAGAAAACGAGAATGAATGAACCGATACGAAAACATAAATCTGAACTTAGAGGATAACGTCGAAGAGGATAGAGCAAAAAAGCGCAGTCTTCACATGTAAGATGACTGTGACAATGTGAATATATGGCAAAAGCTATAAAATATTTTTACATAAACGGCTTTTGGGGAAGAAAAACAGAGAAAGTTTCGTCTTTCTCTATAGGTAGGACTACCTTTGCAATAGGCTTTAAATTACAAAAAATATCGTATCCCATCTGTAGAATATATGTAGCTAAATCATCCCTCTGTATTTGGTAAATCTAAGAAAAATACCGAATCGTTTGGGAGAGTACAAAAAAATAAAATATATTTCATCAGGTGGTATTGATTAGAGTAAAAACAGACATGAAATAGATGAATAACTCTATGTAAAATACATCTAACCAAAGAAGATATCTCATTTATGGAATCAATGATAAGACCTATGTAAAGATTGTCAACTTTACTTCCAAGTCATTTGAATATAAACTTGGAAGAAAATCATTAGTAGTCAATAATTATTACACTTTCTCTAAGTTTTCCAATTTTATCACTCTGCTGAGGACTAGTTTTTAAATCCCGAGCTTTTCTTATTTCACGGACTTTAAATCCACAAGATTCCGCTATATCAGCAATGATGTAATCAACTGGGATTTCAACTCCATAATAAGCGGAATTAGCCACATTGAAATATATGACTCCACCTTTGTGCATCTTTTTGGCAAATTCTGAAAATAAAAATTGTATATCTTCAAAATAGGCGCATATCATATTAGTGATATCTGAATTCCATGTGTTTAATTCTTTATTTGACATCTCTAAAAGGCTATTTCTAAGCCTTTCATTTTCTATCGGATGTGTTTTATCATAAGGTATTTGAACATGAGAACGCAATGTGTGTTTACGCAATTCACGAAGTTCTTCATGAGAGTTGATTAGTTGTAAAACTTTTAGCTCTAACATATAAATATCCGTGTAATCTCTAGAATTGAGATATGGAGGTGATGTTATAATTAGGTCTACTTTCCCATCGGGCACTTGGTCTATATGCTTTCTAACATCGCCTAAATAGCATATCTCAGAATTATGTACAGATGGATTCTGTTTGGATATAATTCTAATATCTTCTGCAAAAATTGAATTTAATTTGTCTAGAAAAAAATTATGAATCTCTTTTCTACTAAAGATTCTAGTTTCCCATCCTTTCTTGTACGACAAGCACTTACCATTACGAAACATATTGCTTGCTTGAATGATGATTGAAGCCAATGCGATTGTAAATAAATTCTTATAATCATCATTGTCAACAATCGTTCTAATGGCATGTCTTATATCAAGGATACCATCTATAGCAGGGGCGTGAAAATTCCATTTCTTACTCTGATCCCTTTTTACAATCGTATCACCAAAAGGTAATGATTCTATTCTGCGTATATTCCGGTTTGTATAGGATAGTTTCTTTGTTACAGCCTTAACATAATGTTCAAAGGTGTCCACATTATACTTTCTAACTAATTTGACTATTGATAGGAGATGCATGAAAGGACTGACCTCAAAGGAATAGCACTTTATGCCGTGGTTCTGCAGTTCTACAGGAGTTGTTCCGCTACCACAGAAGGGTTCTAATGCGCAGGTTGGTACGAAAGGTAATTCTCCTAAGATGTCTTCAATGAATTCTTTAGAATATCCTTCTACAAAAGGATACCACCGATGTACAAAAACATTCTTGTTTTTGTCAAATTGCATAACTGAATGGTATTTTTCTGTGCAATCTATGAATTTGTAGTCTCTGTACATAGGTGTCAGCAATTAATTTGGATGTTCGTTTATTACCCTAAAATCATCTAATTTGATGTGCCTGCTATATGCAGTCCTGTGTTCTTCAGGTATCAGGTCGATAGACATCTCTTTTCCTGTGTCGGGGAGGTCTTCATTCCTAGCATCAAACACAGCTAAATATCCTAATTTTATATCGATGTTTTCAGTTAATAGCTCATTTATGTATGCCGTGGATTGTTTGAATGCGTCGGGCACGATACGCGGTTTAGCATCGTATGTTATACCTATTTTTTTACCTAAGGGGTGAATGCTGGTACCTACCCACTTGACTTCTATAAAGTATAGCCCCTGACCATCTTCATCAAGCATAACAATGTCTAACCTCTTTAAATTTTCCAGCATGCCTTCTTTGGGTACAAAGAAGATGTTGAGTTTTTCTTTCAAATACAGACGTAGGTCGTCTCTGAAACAATCTTCTGGGGTATTCCTTAGTAATTGCTTATTGGCTTTGATAAACTGTTCTTCACTAAGTACTGATTTTAAATCGGTTCTTAGAGATCTTAAATGACTTTTTTCTACAAAAAATTTAGAATAAGTATCTCTGATTTTCAATCGCTTTCGATATTCTTCTAATACGTTCTTCAATTCAGAAATAGGCTTTTTGCTGATGAATGAATGCAAAGTAGAACTTTCGTAAAAAATAGAATCTCCACCATCGCGGCCGTTGACAAAATAATTAATAATGCCTTCTGGTGACACCATGAATATAACAACACCATCATCCTTTGACATTTGTGTAAACATACGTCTTGTTTCATTGTTATTATTGTGCAGGTCGTTATTGACTTCTTTAATCTTGAAATTAGAATCAATGATAATGTGACGATTCTGAATAAACGATGGGGCAGTAAACAACAGTTCGATCGCACTGTCTGCATTACTTGTGAGATTCTTTAAATCTTCTTCTGATATGACAATATATTTAAAACTGTTATCCTCATATTTATCGCACATTGCTTTTATGAGGGACAGAATTAGCTTAAAATTCTCATCCTCTTCTAAACCGTTCAATGCTGCTTTGACTATTGCATTTTGATTTCGTTTTAGCAAATCCTTAAAGTTCGTATTTTGGCTGAATCTTTTTTTCATAACCTGCTACTTTATGATTTCACTAAAAATGTATTCAAAATACAGTTCAATGTATTTCTCATCACTAATAGCCGATGTGTCTTCAATAGACTGTTCAAATGCCACCTTGAAATCTTTCAGAACTTTAAGAGTTTCGCTATCAGGCGATGAAGTATCAATGCCATCTATATTGTTGGTCTGTGTGGCATTCTCATAGGAAGGGTCATTTACAATAAAGCCAAACAGCCTTTTCTCGCCGTACTTGCCTAACATATACATCACAGTCTTCAACCATTCGACTTTATCTTTATTCAAAGGAAACTTTTTCTCAGAGTTTAAAATCAAACCTCCTTCTTCTTCACGCAATATAGAAGGGCTTTTCAAAAAGACTAAACTTCGTTGTATCAAATCTGAATATGGGCCAAAAGTCGTTACTGTAAAATGGTAATATGAGAATATGTTTTCTCCTTCATGTTTGAATGAATAGAGAATTTGGACCAAATACAATATCCGATGGAAAGATTGTTCCGAAACTGCCCCCCAACCCATACTTTTGGCTATGATTGTGACGGTTACTATATCTTCATTTGCTCTTATCAAATTCTTTTCTAACATGATTCCAATCTGGTTTTAATATGTTGATAGATTGATTTTAACTGCTCATTCGTGTTTTGTATGGTAGATTGTTTTGCTATCTCCAATAAACCAACGATTCCAAGTTCAATGTCTTTCTGATTCAATAAATGTTCTATGAACAAACTATTGTTCAGATTTGATGTTATAATTAATGAGTTGGGCTTTTTGAGAAATTCAGTAAATACACTTGCTGCATTCCTTTCGTATGATATATCCAAACTACTATCAGGAGTCTCAACTATATAGAAAGATGGAGTCCTATAGAAGAATGTAAGAATACTCATTCTGAAGGAATGGTCTACAAAGAATCGTTGTGACTCCGACATTTCTTCTTCGTAAAACCGTACTTTCCCGTCAATAACCGGATAAAAGCGTTTGTTGGTATCTCCAGCCTGTTTGATGTATGTCAGTTCGCAAGATACACCTAAAAACTTTCCTGCATATTGAGCAAAAATTGAAGAGAATACATGAACATTTGCTGTTATGACATCTTCTATCTCATTTGAGATGGACGTTACTATATCATACTGCTCGTCACGTTGTTTTTGGTATGCCTCCTTTTGTTGTGTCAGACGATTTACCTCATCCAAGAATGGTTGAATGGAATTTTGACTGTTATCAGACATGGCATTTTCATACTCAAGTTCCCTGACTTTTTGCTGAATTGTTCTTCTTTCCAATTCAATCTTGGAAAACTCGGAGTCTAATTTAATAATTTGCTGCTCAATATTTTGTATCGTTTGTTTTTTGCTATTGATGGATTGATACAAAGTTTTTCTATGTGTGCTTATTTCATCAAAGTGCTTTCTCAGTATTATGTCTGCCTCAGTGTTTGTATTAATCGGAGTACTGCATGCGAAACAGTTATTTTGTTCATTTGTAACTTTCGCAACCAAGTCATCATTCGGCTGATTGCACATCGGACAGATGCGGTTCAGCTGAATATTCTTTATGAAAACATGATATGAGGGGTGAAGGGTTTCCCATATATGGCTGTTTAGTTTATCCTCTATTTGTTTTAACTCCTTGTCTATATCGTTTGTAGATAAGCTAATTTTATTGATATCATTCTGCAATAATGATATATCCTGACTCTTCGAAGCACGTTCTTTTTGTATGGCTGCCAGTTTGGCATCCATTTCCACAAGCCTCCCCTTCAAATCGATAAGAATAAGTGCTGTATTTTCCTTATTGGTTATTGAGTGGCCTGTTACTGGAGCGTCCTTCATTTTGCTCAAAACCTTATTGATGGCTCTCATATCTTCTGAACTATGGCGAGACAAACTGTCAAAATATTTAGCTTTTCTGATAGCCTCTTGCCGTTTCTTGTCAAGATCTGGATCGTTAAAATATTTGTTGAACAGTTCGCTTTGTACATCCGGAAAGAAGTCGCCATCGTTCCAAAGAATTGTCTTGTGGTCTTCTCCAAAAAAAAGGACTTCATTTACAAAAAAAATTAAATCGTCGAATTCCAGATTTGTGTTGACCTTTATGATTTCCTCATATTTATAAGGTAGCGTATCAGCTTTTGCAGCATCCGATAATTTTTCGTAGCTGAATTGATTGACTAAGGTCCCAGATACTTCAGTTCCATTAACCTTTAGCTGGGTCAAAGTTATTGAAGATAAATCTCTCGTCAATTCAACTGTGACATTGTTTATCTTCATGCTAATCGATACGGTAGGAGAAGCGTCCGTGTGAACACTGTCGTCCATACGATTGCTGAAATACTTTTGTGGAAACAATTGGCGTTTTTCTATAATATTCCCTTGGTAAGTACGGGTGTATCCAAAAGGCTTTTTATATAAACCAAGAATGGCAAACCTAATAATATTGACAAAAGTTGTTTTTCCCATACCATTACCGCCTAACACAAGATTTACACCTTTGACAAAATCAAAGGTGTAATCCAAGCCATTAGGATATAAAGTATAATTCTTAATGTTTATACTTAACAACTCTGGTAGATATATTTGCCTACTCATAATATTTTAAGTTCAGTCATATGTGATATACAGGCATTATACACGCCCAATACACCCAATTTACCACACGAAGGTACACCAAATACGCGAGAATACACAGATATTATAGAAAAAGTTTTTCTTCAACTGACAAAAAAGTATGTTATTGGACTCTAGGACGTATTTCGTTATACTAATGTAGGTACCTCGCGATTTTTTTATACATTATGCAGTCATAAAGGTGTTCTTTTGATTTAATGAAAAACAAGATAGAATATAGAATTTAGCTCGTTCCTAAATCGTTGCCTGCCAAGATTAAACCCCCGTAAGCTATTCATTTTCAAAGGAAAAGACAAATCGCAATGTCTTGCCATGTGAAAAGACATTGCCACTCCCTCCAACATACATGAGTGGCATCTTTATTATTGAAAACAACCACATAGCTCGCCACACTTTCTCTCTATCCGAACCATAATATTCTAAAATAAATGTGCAATGCGGGAATAAACATTACGCACTCCATTAGTAGAAGAAAGACTGAGAAAAACATTATAGTACTGATAGGACTATTCCCCAATGATGAACCTTAGACAAAAGGGAATGATATTATCGCTTGCATGCTCGGAACTTACAACGTTTTGGAGATAAAATTCCGTTGTAACAGAGAGATTAAGAAGATAAAACTACATACCATGCTATCATCGGAATAAAATTATAAGTAATAAAGAGTGATCTCGATATAAGAATATCGTGGCAAACTTAGAGTCGGATACAAATAGACAGATCAACACAAAATTTCTTCATAAGTCAGACTACCGTCACTATGCGAAATAGGAAGGGAGAACTCCGAAAGAACTGCTACCAGAAAATAATTGCTCCTTCCCGTGGATCCTATTACCTTTGTGCATATATAAGAATATCACCCACAAAAAAGAAGCAAAGCATTGCAGAAAATCGGTGGAGCAATAGCGGGAGATTAGGTCTTTTGTAGAATATAAACTCAAAGAAATACAGCCACTTATCAATCTTATTCGATTCCTGGTGGCACCACAATAAATCCTGAAAACCAAGGACCTACAAACCAAGTACACGAAAGTGTACAAGAAAACGCCCCGAAATACAGCATTTCGGGGCGTTTCTTTTATCATGTTGAACCTCTGTCAGGTATTTTCCTTTTTCTTTTTAGTAGCCTTTTGATTAGGCTCCTAATTGGGTTATGAAATAAGTATATCGAAACCGTAGGCAGGGTTGCCTACGGCATTCTGAGTCTTGGTGTACTTCTTGTTCAGTAGGGTGCGGATACCTCGCCAATCAACACAAGCATTGATTTGGCGGAGAAAGGAGTGCTTCATACGGTCGCGACGAACCTGAGTATATACTTGTAGGAAGCCGGGAGCCGGTTCGGTTGGTTTAGTTGCCATGTTGATACAGTTAATTATGTGTAAATATGCTATTTATCAGTGATATACAACAACCACAACCCCTAAAAGACGCAAAGTGCCGTGCAATGGTCTCTACTAATGAAAAAAACAGGGCAGACGTCTATCAATTAGCGTTGCCCTGTTTTTTTAGTCTTGTTTTAAAGAGGTTTCCGGTCTCTCTTACCATTGTAGGATGTGATAACTGATGCCCACGCCGAGGTAGGGGCCTACAGCAGGTACAATGTCTTTGCTTACGAGGTCGTAGCCCGGCATAAAGCCGATACCGGCCTGAATACCGAATCCCCATCTCTTGCGATTGCGATACTTCGTAATGGAGGGGTCGATAAAGCTGTTGAGCTTGCTGAATGTCACGTTTTCATTCTTGCTGCGAGCGATGATCTGATAGTCTTTTGTGAAATAGACTTCGAGCGGAATGTCCAAGTTGTATGTGAATTGTTGCAGACGGATATTGTCCCGATGTATGCGAACGAGGCTGTTGGCATTGATGGTCTGATCGGAGAAGGGGATATTTACCAGACTGTCTAACGTGTATTCGATGATCTTGTCCTGATAAATGGTGTCCGTCACGACTACGCCTATATCGGAACCAGTCAGAATTTTCTTTTGCAGTTTCTTTTGCAATGACCGGATATTCTCATACATCTCATTGTTCAGTTCTCTCAATTCGCTGATAGTGGCGATAAACGATTTCTTTTCCGCATAGAGATTTCCATTGGCATCTTTGAGGTAACGAATGGAGTCCAATGCTGCTTCCACATTGTGCTGAGCGATCCGCAGCTTGTTACGTACATTTCTATTCCACAAGAAAGAGGTGATAAGCAGTATGGCGAGTACTGCGATGATTGATCCGATGATAATGTTCTTTTTGTTCATATCCTATTCCGTTTAGTTGATTAATAATAGTTATCGAATTCTGAATGAAAAATTTCGTTTAGGAGATGTCAAAATAATTTTCAGAGCAGTGGCTGTATCCGAAGTGAATCAGGCAATGATTATCACCATCAGTAGCAAATGATACCGGATAAGACAAAATCTACAACTTAATTTGTCCATAAGCTTGCTAATATCGGTTCCTTTTACGCAAATCTGATAAAAAATAATGTGAAAAGCAATTTTTTGTTGAATAAATTTATTCATTGTAAATCCCGGGGCTTGAGTAGCCGGCTTGGGGAGGAATCCCTTTGCAATTCATCATCATGGATTTCCTTCAATCTCCGGTGTAGGACGCCTCATAATCAAAGACATCATGGTGAGTGCAGGTGGTCTTGCCTCGTTGTATGGGATGTTCGGTACTATAATATGTTAGGGCCGAATAGATCGAATACGAACGACAGTGGGCTGTGCCGCAATGAACTTTCGCTACAGCCCTTTTTGAATTTGACAAAGGTGCCGACAGGGGAAATTCTATTTACTCTATAGCTACCGGTACGTGCTGAATAAGTCGGTAGCCGGAGTTGTCAAGGAGCAAATGATATTTATATTTGTTTGTATAAAAGGGGGAACCGATTAGGGAAAATAGACGTCAGAATCTCGATCTTCTTTGGAGTGCATCCAATGTTGCAGATTCTGAATTCAATATCGAACAAAATGGCAACGACGTATAGTATTACCGAAATGTTCGGCCGGAATTTGGCCGAATTATTATCAGAGAAGATCATGATAGTCTATCCCGATTTCGATCGGGATAGCTTCGTCCAAAGTATTGAAAATCATGTCATTGGAAAGACATATACCCAGCGAATCTCCATCTTCGCCTCACTGTTGAAAGAGCATCTTCCGGAAGATTATGAGAGGGCTTTATCCGTTTTGACAGGTATTTTGGGAGAAGAAAATCCCAACGAAACGGGAATGTTTACCCATTACTATTGGATCATGCCTATCGGGAAATTTATTCAGGAATACGGTCTCGACCACTTTGAGCTTTCCATCAATGCAATCGAAGAGGTAACCAAAAGAAATACAGGTGAATATGCTATTCGTCCCTACATTCGGAAGTATCCGGCCGAAACCCTGAAGAAGATGCAGCGATGGGCTGTGTCTCCTAATTTTCATCTGCGGAGACTGGCAAGCGAGGGCCTACGCCCCAAGTTGCCTTGGGCACCCAAATTGGACACTTTCATCAACAATCCCGAACCGGTCTTCCAAATATTGGAGCTTTTGAAAGAGGACGAGATTTTGTTCGTCAAAAAATCAGTGGCCAACCACCTCACGGATTGGCTGAAAGTGAATAGGGAAGCGGTAAAACCTATTATAAATAGATGGAGGGCCTCACAGAACCAGCATACGCAGTGGATCGTAAAACGAGCTACTCGAAAAATTGATGTTTGATAAATCCTATTCCTTTCTTACGGACACATATATCGAAGAAGTCTTCAGTAAGGAATATCGGTTTGGACTCATTCCTGATAAACACCCGTGGGAAAGCAGATGATAAGCCCGATAAGGTGATATTGAAAGGGATTGAGATCCAATATTTAATCTATTCGAATCGTATCGTGACGAGATAGTAATGGGGGATGCTAAAGTGTTCTCCTAACTTTTCGGGTGCAATACCCGATTGCACCACTTCGCAGTATGATCCGGAGCCGTCTTCATGAATTGTGGGAGTGATAATGGCGAAAATGGTATTTCGTTTATCGAGATCGACCGTTAATTCTTTTTCTTCACCGAAAAAATCTTTTACAGCATATTTGTCCGGATCATAGGGCAAGGTGGAGTAGAACTTTTGGCTCGCAAATTTTGCTCCTCTAATATAAGTTTTTAGTTTCCCTTCATTGATTTTGAAGAAAAACTTGATCGATTCATGCTCGGATTTGATCCGGAAATAGTCTGTTTCAGTGCCGTCAAACAGGGTAGAGGTATTCACTCGTTTCCCCTCTTTGTATTCTTCCAGATCTATTATATAAGATTTTCCTTTCAGCGGTTTTCCTTGAAAGGTCAGCTTTTCGACATAAATGTTTTCAAAGTCGATTATATCTTGAATCTCTTCATTTCCAATTCCGTAATGGCTTGTTACTTTGACCATTTCTTGTGCCGACAGCTGTTGTGATATTGTGAAAAATAACAGCAAGAAACTGATTTTTAATTTCATATATTGCTCTTATTAAAATAGGGGATAGTCGCTAATCAAACTCTTTTCTATGATAGTGTAGCACTATACATTGTTATTTTGTTTTCATAAAGTAGCGTTTTGTTTGTTCATATCTTATTGATTTTAACTGTTAAGAAACAAATAATTCGCTGCTTTTCAAGCATAATATCCACGTTCTTTGGGCGTTTACCACTAATCAGAAAACAAATTCATTGGCCTTTTCTTACGTCGAACTGGCGTTTTTAAGAGATAACTATTTACTCAGATTGGACTGCAAGGGATTGTTTCTGAAAATACTAAGATGTCTTTTAAAGATTGAGATAGAGGCAATCTGTTTTTAGATCATGCAGATCTTTGAACTGTTCTTGCGTCATAAAGCTTTGTAGCCCAAGTTTAAATGTTCCTCCTTGAGAATAGTTTATGTCAATATGATACTTAGGGTGTAGATTCCCATTTTCATTTTGGGGATCATGATCATAGCGCACATATGCTGGCTCATACTGAAGGAGCTCTTCTATTAAAGCTATACCTATTTTTTGTTGCTCACTGCTTGGATAAGGTTTTTCCTCCGTTATATAGTCATACCATAAGTCTCCGAACGATATCCATTTGTTTTGGTCAATTGATACACCATTAAGGACTTCTCTCACTGCTGAGAGCTCTCTATAACTTATTTCTTGCCCATTTCTACTATAAATTGAAATAGACCCTTCTTCTCCCTCCTCAATACAGAAGGGATAGAAAATGCTTGTATATTTATTGGAACTATAAAATACGAAAAGACGAACCATTTTGTCAATAACCACACGCACACATGGTGGGTCCTGAATACAAGGATTCCTTCCTAACAGACATTCCGTCGCTTCAACGATTAAATGAATGTAGTCTATTTGAGAGCGAATAGACCTTTCTAATAGCCTCTCTTTCATATAACCAGGAATCCTACTGCTGAAAGACTTCATCACACATACTTTTTATTGGCATCAACCCATTCATCGATCTTACTGTCTTCCCACTTCTCGACTCCTCTAAGTTCACCAAGCATCTTTCTCAAACTTTCTTGTGCAGAAATCGGGATTCGATGAGCTTCAAATATGTTTTTTAGTCTATCATACAAAGATAGACGACGGATACTATCTTTAAATCGAGTCTGTATTTGCTCCTTCTCTGCACTACTTGGCTCTTTGATGACCATCTCTTTATGGAGATGTATTTGATCCCATCCATCCTTCATCTCTGAGCAGAGTGTTGTCTGGGTGATGAGATAAGATTGAATAAATGATCTAGTAAGCATCGTATATAAGGCATTACGATAAATAATGCTATTTCTTATTTCCCTAGTAACGCAGATGACAAAAGGGAATTCTAACCCCTTAACATTATTTCGATTACTTATCAAAAGTTTGTGAGGCTCTCTTTGTTTGGACTCATAAGCCTTATTTACCTTCCATCCAAAGGTGTCATAAACTTCGGCTTCTATAGAAGATGCCAGTCCATAGATATACTGCTCTGTATCAAGAAATATTATCCCTATGTCTTCTGGAAGTACTGTTGGGTGTTCTCCTTTAATCTCTTTAATAATATCCACAATAGCTGAAGAAAAATCTCTGTCCACTTGTTTCATACGGACACTCTCAAAAGAATCATCCAAATCTTCGAACCTCCTAATCGGCTCTCTTGTAAGACGATACTCACCATTAACTACAGAGACTTCATAGCCACAATCCTCCCATTCTTTCTTTTCTAACCATCTAAGCTTGTGTTGCTCAAACAATCCCATTCCTAATGCATGGGCAAACATTAGAGTTTTAGGGTCTGTTCGATAGCACTTTCCAAGTAAGAAGTCTGGAGTAATATCTCTTGATATATTTTCATCGAATATGCTTTGAAATATATCTCCTGCCACATACACGGTCTTCTCTGTAACGGTCTCACAAAGTTCTATGAACTGAGAGGGAAAATCTTGACTCTCATCTACAAACATGTAAGTAAAGGCATAAAGCTGCTCCTCTTTTTGTGTGATTTGTTCTTTCGCCAATTTACAAGCACTCTCAAAAGACATTGATCTAAGCGAATAAAATGGAAGGCCATAAAATTCACATATGTATCGATATGCTCCCGAGTTTTCATCACGAGCACTCCCCCAAGCATTGACACACCATAGCCGCTTCCCCCACTCTATCTGTTGCTCAACCTTCATGAAGTTGAAAAACTGAGGAATCCTTGTACTTATTTCTGTTGCAAGAATCTTGTTATGGCATGTGAAACAAATTTTAGCATTCTCGTCTTCGGTATAAAGTTCTTTTAGTTTGTGAAGAAGCAATTCTGTTTTTCCCGTCCCTGATAATCCTTGTATCCGAATCGTTTTTTTCATTGGAGTTTCATATATGAATCTCGTTTGATCTGCATCAAATAATTGTATCTTTTGTTTAACCTTGTCTAAGGTTGTCTCAGGTACATTACTTTTAACTCTTTCAATATCATTGATACTACCGATCAAAAGAGAAATCAGGAGGTCAACATCTTTTATATCAGATGGATCATTCAAAGAAAGGTCATCCCAAAATTGAATCACATCCGTTATAGGGGCTTCATGTACAGAAATTAGACGATACTTCCAAACTCTGGGCCTTCCCAAAGCCTCCTTATAATCGTATCTATCTGAAATATATCCGATATCCTCGATAATATCTTCCACATGCTCATTGAATTGCTCTGACTCTGCTTCAGGAATCTTGAGAATCGCAATGCGATGCTTGGGCCTGAGAACAATTAAGGCCATCCCCTTTGGATAATTATCATATTTCTTTTGTTCCGCCAAGGGTCTATCCAGCACATATATCAGAGCCTTGTTGGTAGTCGCATATTCCTCAAGTTGAGCGACAAACTCAGGCTTATTGACATCTAACTGAAGCTGTAAGTAAAAATAGTTACTCATTATCTGTGATATTTTATGGATGAAAAAGCTAAAAAGACTATGCAGACATTGATGTGGCAAAGATAATCATTCGATCAATCCAGAACCATGCATCCTAAATTTCAGATCCAAGTATTTAGCATCAAAGGTATATTGTACTTGATACCTGAATATGTACGCACGCGAATTGAGCTTGTCAGTCAGTACCATTACTCGAGAGATTAAGCGTAACAGAACAGCATCTCACAAAGTCTACAATCCATGCTTTGCCCAAGAGCTAGCCGATGGGCACAAAGACCAAGTGCACCACAAGAAGCGTGTCCCGGAGCACCTGAAGAGGAGGACTCTAACCCTTCTAAAGGAGAAGCAATGGTCTCCTATGCAAATCTCAGGATTCTTCAATCTAGAGGGTAAAAGGCTCTCTCACGAAATGATATACAAGTAGATTCGTGCAGATAAGGACAACAAAGGCTGCCTCTATAAGCATTGTCGTCATAAGCTTAAACATCGTTCTCGTCCTGTTGGTAGAGCATGTAATATTCCAGGAAGATTTAGCATTTACGAAAAGCCAGAAGAGGCTAATGGAGAGCGTATTGGAGATACGCATTGCGAATTTATAGAGTTTCCGGGAAAAATCACCCTCCGGTACGATTTCTTTTGCGGGAAGATGGCAGAAGGCAAAAATGTATGTCGCAGTCAAAAATGACTTCCTACAGGAAATATGAAATAAGTGGTTGATTCATAGTACTTTGTGTATTGATCAAAGAAAGCTCAAAATACTCCTGAAACAAACTATATAGTTTGGTCAAACTAAACTATATACTTTGATAAAGCCAAACTATATACTTTGGTTTGGCCACGGTTTTCAGCCTCTGTGGCAATGTCCAAAAGGGAGTCGGGGAAACAATGCAATTTCTTCCTAAACACTTCTAACAGAATCACTTCTGTCTTTCGTAATTATGCTGATAGGGATTATTGGCTCTCGGCTTTTCTTTGGGAGGATTGTCGGGATAGGGACAGGAGGAAAAATATCCGATGAGGACAAAAGAAAAAGGTGCAAACTGCATTGACTGCCGGTTTGCACCTTCTTTTTTGGTGGAGTATAGCGGACTCGAACCGCTCACCTCGACACTGCCAGTGTCGCGCTCTAGCCAGATGAGCTAATACCCCATTGGTTTATTGCGCTGCAAAGATAAGGAGTTTTCTCTATTGACCAAATATCGCACTACCGTTCTTTGCCGAATGTGATAAACTTATTGGCAAGGAAATTGATAATGGTGAAAAAGGCCATTCCTATCAGGTGGTTGTAATACTTGTCGTAGGAGGTGGAGTATTCGTTGAGCCACATCAAAAGTCCGTATTGGAGTGCATAGCATATTACGAACATCAGGATGAATGGTACGAATGTCTGCCTCCAAGAGGTCCGGCTCCGGAATGTCCATTTACGATTCCAAATGAAGCTATTGATGAGTCCTGCTATATAACCGATCAGATTGGCCGGACCGTCTTTCATACCGGCGATTTTGAGTAGCAGGAAGATTACAATCATGGAAATGAGCGTATTGGATACGCCTACGATACCATATTTAATTAGTTGCAGGAAGGTCGTTTTCTTCGGCATATTTCTTCAGAGCTACTTGGGCACCCTGTGGGGTAAGCAGTTGGGTATTGGTGATGATAAATGTGGTGGACAGAAAGTGGCCGAACTGATTGCACTCGGCGATGAAGGATGAGAAGAAGTTTCTCAGATCATAGTTGATCGGGACAAGGAAGGTCAGGAGCAGATAGTTGCTGTGCATCTCCAGTCGTTCCACTTCTCCGGATGCTTTGCCGATACGGTATAGCAACTCCTTCTCTATCAGTTCTTCCTGATAGCGTTCGAAGTCTTGCAATTTGTCCGTATGGAGAAAGGCCATGAAGCGCATCATGCCATCATGGCCGCCCAGACCACTGGTTATGACCAGTTGCTTCTCATCTACCAGATCGGACAGGATACCTATGCGAGCTTCCAGCTGGGCCATCAAAGCCCAAGGCCTCATCGAATCGGGAGCGGATTCGAGATAGCGTTCGATAATCCTGAATACTGTGATATTGCCTGTGATGGCAAGGCGGAGCAGAGTCATTTTCTTGATGTCGTCCGAAAGTATAGGATCGAACAATAGCTGCTCTGCATCTTGGACTTCGTTCTCGCTAAGCTGTATGCCACGTCTGCGCATCTCTGCCGACAAACGGAAATAAGAGGCTTGCAATTCTATCGGTATAGGCTCATCAAGCTGATGGACGTGTTTGAGAGCTTCTTCCGACAGGCCTTCGAGCGGTGATTGCTGTCTTTCTTCTTCCATGAGGATTGAGGGGCGAATGTTATACTGTAGCCGTAACCTGTTTAGAAGATGCTTATGGACTTGATCGCCATATTCGATACATCAACTGTCCGGCGTGAGCAATGATAGGCAAAGATTAGACAATATGCAAGACAAAACGGTACGACAAGAGAAGAATACGATTCTTCTATCTGTTGAAGAGTAGCGGATGTACCGTGGGCCGGCTTTCGGCCAAGCACCCTTTTGCATAAGCCAAGCATCCATTGACAAAAGTGTATGCGACGCTGTGACTGAAGGTGAAGCCCTCGAAAGGAGACCATCCGCAGAGGCTAAGTATATTATCGGCAGATACGGTGAGAGGAGATGACGGATCCACAAGTACCAGATCGGCATAGTAGCCCGGACGAATGTAGCCCCTCTTCTCTATGGCGAAGAGAGTGGCCGGTATGTGAGAAGTCTTGCTTACTATTTCTTCGATGCTGAATATGCCTTGATGGCAGAGTTCGAGCAAGGCGAGCAAGGAGTGCTGCACGAGTGGTCCGCCGGATGCAGCCTGCAAGCAACTGCCTTCTTTTTCTCTTAGCAGATGCGGGGCATGATCCGTAGCTATAATATCGATGCCTCCATTGCGTACGGCTGCACGAAGAGCCTCCCTGTCCGATTCTTTTTTGATGGCCGGATTCCATTTGATCTTGTTGCCAAGTCTGTTGTAGTCGGCATCGCTGAACCACAAATGGTGTACGCAGACTTCCGACGTGATTCGCTTTTGTGCTGTGGGTATATCGTTGCGGAAGAGACTCAGTTCTTTCTCTGTCGAAAGATGCAGGATGTGTAGACGGGCATTCATCCTATCGGCCAGCTCCACCGCTTCTGCCGATGAGCGGTAACAAGCCTCTTCGCTACGGATGAGGGGGTGGAAATGTATGTCCAAATCATTCCCGTATTTGGCTTTGTAGTGCTCTTTGTTGGCTCGGATGATTTCCTCTTTTTCGCAGTGCGTGGCCATGAGCAGGTCGCATTCTCCGAATATTTTCTCCAGCGTATCCTTATTGTCCACAAGCATATTGCCGGTAGATGAACCGAGGAATAGCTTCAGACCGGGTACCAAATGTTTGTCCACCCGTTTGATCTCATCGATGTTGTCATTCGTGCCACCGAAGAAAAAGCCGTAGTTGGCCCATGCCGTATCTGCACCGATCTGCCTTTTCTCCAACAGTCGCTCCCACGTGGTGGTAGGAGGATTCGTATTGGGCATATCCATAAACGAAGTGACTCCCCCTGCTACTGCTGCCCGGCTTTCAGAGGCGATGGTAGCTTTGTGCGTCAGTCCCGGCTCGCGGAAATGAACTTGGTCGTCTATACATCCGGGGAATAGCCTCAGACCGCTACAGTCTATGACTTCATCGGCAGAGAGATTGTCATCCGCAGGTAGCTCTCCTTCGATAATACGGGAGATAAATGCGCCATCGATCATCACTGAACCGAGGAAGGTCCTTCCCTCGTTGGTGATAAGTGCGTTGCGAAGAAGAATTTTCATCTCTTTCGTACTATTTTCTTTTGGGAAATCCTTTGAATAAGTGCCAGTAGCGTAGCTTGATCACGCCTGTGAAAGCTTCACCGAAAATGGAGGAGTTCATTTTCGACGTTCCCAAAACACGATTGACGAAGGTGATGGGAATCTCTTTCAGACGAAATCCGAGACAGTGGGCCGTGTATTTCATCTCGATTTGGAAAGCGTAGCCCTTGAAATGTACCGAATCAAGATCGATGGCTTCGAGAACTTCGCGCCGGTAGCAAACAAATCCGGCAGTCGTGTCGCATATATTCATCAGGGTTACGAGACGCACATATACGGATGCGTAGTAGCTCATCCATACACGACTTTTAGGCCAGTCCTTGACGCCTCCGCCCGATACATAGCGCGAGCCGATCGCTACATCGGCTTCTCCTCCGGCACAGGCATTGTATAGACCGATCAGCTTGTCTACCGGATGGCTGAAATCACAGTCCATCTCGAATATATAGTCATACCCTCGTGCGATGCTCCATTTGAATCCGGCTATATAGGCCGTACCCAAACCCAATTTGCCTTGTCTCTCGATCAGATGAAGTCTTTCAGGATAGATGACCTGTTTCTCTTTGACGATCGCAGCCGTTCCGTCGGGCGATCCGTCGTCGATTATCAGAATATCGAAAGTTTTGGGTAGAGCGAAGACCGTTTCTATCATTTTGGCCACGTTCTCCCGCTCATTGTAGGTAGGGATAATAACTATACTGTCTGTCATCGTGTACTTTCTCCGAGTTCGTTTGCTGAACATCTAATCGGCATAGCCGGCACTCCTTTGCCACAAAGATACGAACTTTGATATACGCAAACACCTTATTCCAAAGCTTTTGCACATTGTCCTCGTTCCCGAATGAGGCCTTTCGTCAGCTGTTTTTCAGCCTGCGATTGATGAAATAGTGGACAGGATAATAGGCAGCTAAGTAGCTGAGTGTGAATATAGTCAGGAATATGATGACCAGATCCACTGCATCCATTCTGACCGGATATGCCACCGATCCCAAGCCCATTTGCAGGGTGATCAGACCATACTGCTGCTGTAGCACACACAAGCCTATGCCGATCAGAATGCCGATGGCTGCTCCCGTCATGGAGACGAGCAGCCCTTCTATCCGAAAGATACGAGAGATAGTTTGAGATGTTGCTCCCATCGAGTGGAGCGTATAGATGTCTTCCTTCTTTTCTATAAGGAGCATGGAGAGGCTGCTGACGATATTAAACGTAGCAAGCACAAGGATAAACAGGAGGATCAGGTAGCTCATCCACTTCTCCATCGCTACCAAATGAGTGATTTCGGGATGCTGTCCCGCCAAATCGAGTACTTGGTAGCCGTCCCCAAGTGTCTCTTTTAGGCGGAGAGCCGTTTGCACTGCATCGCTACCCATTTGTAGCTGTATGGCCACGGCTTCTGCTTCATGCTCCGAATAATCGAGGAGTTTGCGCAGACTGTCTATGGAGAGGATGATGGAATTGTCCTCGAGTTGCAGGCCGGATGCAAATACCGAGGCTACTCGTCCTTGGAGCACCTTGAATGCACCGGCCGGAACAAGCGGATTGATCAGCCCGATACGACGGGGAACAATTATCTCTACGTCGTCTACAAAGCCTGCGCCGAGCTGCATTTCTGTTGCGATGGCTGCGCCGATATTCAGAGCTGTAGCTCCGGATAACGTATTCGTAGCGAATGTGCCTGCAAAGATGATGGAGTCTATCCTGACGGTTTGGGCGTAGCGATCGTCCACACCCATGAGAGAAACGGCCTGCTGTCGATACTTCGTCTTTACAAGACCTTCTCCGGTGAGGATAAAGCTGTACGAACCGATCCCTTCCGTTTCGAGAGCTGTGAGCAAAGTTTTATCATCTGCCTTTATCAGCGAATTGTCTGCCGAACGAATCATAAGAGGGGGATCCGTTACAGCCGAATGCGTCATAATCAAAGCTTCGTACCCATTGAAAATAGAGAGGATACAAACCAAGGCCGAAGAGACCACGCAGACAGCTATCGCCGAAACGAGCGAAACCACATTCACCGCACTGAATCTTTTGCGGGAGAACAGGTAGCGGCGGGCTATGAAAAAAGGAAAGTGCACAGCGTCTTTGATCGGGCGACCGTTTCTTATTTATTCAGCAGACGGTCTATATTCTCCAGATAGTCCAGCGAGTCATCTATGTAGAATGTCAAATCCGGTATCTTGCGCAGTTGGGTACGAACCTGCTGCCCGAGGTCATAACGGATCGTCTTTGTATTGTGTTTGATGCTCTCAAGAATCTCGCTGCTCTTCTCGGATGGGAATATACTCAAGTGTATACGCGCGATGCTGAGGTCGGGACTTACACGCACGTTCGTTACCGAAACTATTACGCCCGGCAGGGATTTGGCATCTCGCAGGAAAATTTCGCTGAGTTCTTTCTGAAGCAGTCTTTCTATTTTGCTTAGTCGTTTGTTGTCCATAGTGTGAGTCTGTCTATTCGATGTGTTTGCTTATGAGGCTATCTGCTGCTCTGTGAGCGCAGTCGTTTGAGTGCTTTGTCTCTTTCGGGTAGCGGCGGATACTTTCGGCCGTACCATGCCGGTTCCCAAGATCCGTAGTTGGGATTGGGCAGCATGATGAATCGCCGGCCAAACTCCCCGGCTGTCAGGCCCAGAGCCTGTTTGCGTCCGGACTCTTCTTTGGTATTGAAGAAGTGGTGGAAGTCGCCCAGGTTGTCGCCTATGAGCAATACTATTTCATACCGTTCCTGTATTTTCAGCCGACGAGGTTCTTTGTCGGATGGCCCATGGGTCGTAAGCAGATGCTCTTCATCGGCAAAGGGAAATCCGTAGTGCTGAAGGTTCTGAAGAGTTGCTTCGCGCAGATTGTCTCTGCGGTTGGTGACGTAAAAGACCTCGATCCCCTTGTTCGCTGCATGGAGGAAGAAAGACAAAGCTCCTGCCAGCGTGTCGGCATCGGCCTGTACACACCATTCTCCCCAAGTCTCTTCATCATAATCTTTGCCCCTGAGAGCCTGATACACGGAGTTAGGCGTGTTGTCCAAAACGGTCTCGTCTATGTCCGTTACGATGGCATAAGGTTTGGCCCCTTGTTTGCGTTCTGCCGGTAGAGCGTCCACTCTTTCTGTGGCGATGTTGTATGCCTGAATGCAGAGAGCTTGATATTCGGCCGAACGTTGTATCCAGGCCGAAGTAAAGAGCTTTCCGCCGAGAGTCCACTGCGGATCCTGTTTGGTTACAGAGCAGCTGCCCAATGTCAGTACAAAGAGGGAGAGGCCGGCAATGATTGTGACTGTCAGATGTCTGCTGTTCATATTGTCGAATGGATTTCTTCTGTTTGAGGGAGAGAACTGCATTTCCGATAGCAGGTTCTGCACAGGGGGCTGTATTCGTTCAGTTCGCCCAGCATCACTTGCTGATCGCCTTGGACACGACGGAAAGAATAGCTGGCCAGACGGCCACATTCCACACACACGGCATGAACTTTGGTTACGGAGTCTGCTATGGCACATAAGCCCGGCATAGGCCCGAAAGGCTGACGCCGAAAGTCCATATCCAATCCGGCGATCACAACGCGAACACCCTGATCGGCCAATCGTTGGGCTACTTCCACAAGACCCTCATCAAAGAACTGGGCTTCGTCTATCCCCACCACATCCACTTGGGAGGATAGCAGCAGTATATTGGCCGAATTGTCCACGGGAGTAGAGGCAATAGCATTCCTGTCGTGCGAAACGACATCCGTTTCGTCGTAGCGCATGTCGATGGTCGGCTTGAATATCTCCACTGTCTGGCGCGCTATCTTAGCCCTCCGCAGACGGCGTAGCAGCTCTTCCGTCTTACCACTGAACATGGAGCCGCATATCACTTCGATACTTCCCCTGCGAATATTGTCGGCATGGTTGTTCTCTATTTCGTAATCCATCGGTCTGAATTTGATTCCGACCGTAAAGGTAGAGGTTTCCCCTTGAAGAGGTTATAAGGAATATACGAAAATGAGACTGAGCAGGGGGGTGCTTTTTTATGATGACGATTCTACTGCAAGATACTTTTCAGAGCTTGATCAGTCCGAAAGCCGCGGCACTCAGCAGAGCCACTCCTATTATAATATAGAAGATACGTGCGCCTCGCTTGCCGAAGGCATTGATCCATATGCGTGCTCCTCGGCTGCTCAGTAGCCAATCCGGACAAAGCAGTGCAGTCAGCAGCGAAACCAGGCCGACTAAGGCAAAGAGGATGAGATAGAAGTCCCGAATGACGAACGACATCGGAGCAGGCATTAGAATGTAAGCCTGCGCTTGCCGTCTTCCAGCTCTTCGATTCGGACATGAACCGTATCGTTCGGCAGTATCGGCTCCAGAAGCTCCGGCCATTCGATGAAGCAGAGACTACCGCTATCGAAATAGTCTTCTACACCCAGATTCAGGGCGTCTTCTATCTTGTTGAGCCGGTAGCAGTCGAAGTGATAGATCAGTTCGCCCGTCTGATCCGAGCGGTACTCGTTGATAATCGAAAAGGTGGGGCTATTGATAACGTCCGATACGCCCAGCTCCTCGCATACGGCTTTGATGAAAGTGGTCTTGCCCGTACCCATCGGGGCGTAAAAGGCAAAAACGGTATTGTCGCCCATCAGGGCAATGAAGTCGCGTGCTGCGCGGCCGAGGTCGGACGTACTGTCGATAGTGATCGTATTCATGTATAAAGCATTTACTTGGGTTGCATCGTGATTACGGGTACAAGCATCTCTTCGAGCGATATGCCTCCGTGCTGGAACGTATTGCGATAGTATTGTACGTAGTAGTTGTAGTTATTCGGGTAGGCGAAGAAATCATCCTCTTTCGTGAAGATGAATTTGTCCGAGAGGTTGTTATGGGGCAGCCCTACACTTGCAGGATCTTTGATCTCGAATACTTCTTTCGGGTTGTAGTCGAGGTTCTTGCCTATTTTGTATCTGAGGTTGGTATTGGTACTTCTGTCTCCGACTACTTTGACGGGAGTCTTCACCTGAATAGTTCCATGGTCGGTGGTCAATACCACTTTATAACCCATTTCGGCAATACTGCGGAAGAGGTTGTAGGTGGTCGAATGCTTGAACCAGCTCTTCGTCAGCGAGCGATAGGCCGCTTCGTTGGATGCCAGCTCTCGGATCATCTTGCTGTCCGTACGGGCATGGGACATCATGTCCACGAAGTTCAGGACTATCACATTGAGCTGATTCTGCGACAGTGACCGGATTTGTCCCAGCAGCCGTTCGCCGAATTTGGTCTCATATACCTTATTGTAGGAGAAGCTGTAGTGCTTGCGGTAGCGTTCGATCAGCGTCCGGATCATAGGTTCTTCGTTCAGGTTCTTACCCTCTTCGCTCTCTTCGTCCACCCAGAGGTCGGGAAACATCTTTTCTATCTGCAACGGCATCAGGCCGGAGAAGATGGCATTGCGTGCATATTGGGTCGCTGTCGGCAGGATGGACAGGTACATATCTTCTTCGAAGGTGTAAAACTCGCTGAGCATGGATTTCACGCTTTCCCACTGATCCTGCCGAAAGTTGTCTATGAGGATGAAGAATACCTTTTCGCCATTGTCGAGTAGGGGGAATACCTTCTGTTTGAAAAGATCCGGACTCATCGTTGGACGTGTATCCGGCTTGGCGATCCATTCCCGATAGTTCTGTGTGACGAATCGGGCAAAGAGACGGTTGGCTTCCTGTTTCTGCATTTCGAGGAGTTCGCCCATCTGCCTGTCGGCTTGTTCCAGCTCTATCTCCCAGAATACGATCCGGCGGTACAGTTCTTTCCATTCTTCGAAGGAGAGCTTGCCGCTCATCTGCGCGCCAAGCTGAACGAACTCTTGCCGGTAGTTCATGTTCGTGGTTTCGCTGATGATACTGTGCTGCTGCAGGTTTTTCTTCAGCGACAGGAGGAGCTGATTCGGATTCACCGGTTTGATGAGGTAGTCCGCTATCTTGCCCCCGATGGCTTGTGTCATGATATGCTCCTCTTCGCTTTTCGTTATCATGACGACGGGTGTGTAGGGTTTTAGTTCTTTGATCTTCTGCAAAGCATCCAGTCCGCCGATGCCGGGCATATTCTCATCGAGAAATACGATGTCGAAGTCGTTATTTTGCAAGGCTTCTATGGCATCGTTGCCACTAAGTACGGGTGTTACCTGATATCCTTTCTGTTCGAGAAATAGAATGTGCGGTTTGAGCAGGTCGATCTCATCATCGGCCCATAGTACGGTATACGGTCTCATGTTTTTCTCCATAATTATGTTCTTCTCTATGTTAGTATAGGGTATAACGGAAGTGGCAGGTTTAATGTTGCAGGCGAATGATGACTTTCCCGCTGTTGTGTCTTATCGGCCGAAGAGATGTTCGTTTTTCCTCCAGGGAACAACGGTGCCGTGTGAGGTCTTCAGGAGTTCTTCGCCATTGTAAATAGCAAAGCACCGATCGGTCGGGACGCCGGACAGCTCCGCCCATTTGATCAAGCCTTTGAAATAATCGGACGAGTAGGTGGCTCCCGATTTGATCTCATAGGCGTATTGGTCCGATCCGAGGGTCTGTATCAGATCGATTTCATTTCCGGCTGTATCTCTCCAGAAAGTCAGATTGGGCTGCTCGCCCTTGTTGTAGGAATGTTTTACAAACTCATTGATCACAAGATTCTCGAACAAACCACCTCGCAGGAAATGAGTGGGAAGCTGCTCCACGGTTTGTATACCCAAGAGGGAACAAGCCAGCCCCGTATCGTAAAAGTATAGTTTCGGGGTCTTGACCAAACGTTTGGTGTAATTATTGTGATCGGGTTGGATGCGATAGGCTATATAACTTGCTTCCAGGAGCGATAGCCATGCCGAGGCAGTTGTCTGCGATATGCCACATTCGTTGGCCAATGATTGGAGGCTGAGCAACTGACTTATCCGACCGGCACAAAGCTTTAGGAAGAGAACGAATTTGCTCAGTTCGCCTATATTCCGAAGTTGTCTGACATCGCGTTCGACATAGGTCTGGATATAATACGGGTAATAATCCACGGGTGAGATGCCCTTGTCGTACAACCTCGGATATGCGCCACGGAAGATAGCTTCGTCTGTCGAATGGGGCAGGATATTGCCAGCACGCATCTCGTCTTGTGCAAAGGGTAGCAGTCGGAGGACAGCTGTGCGTCCGGCCAGTGTCTGTGTGATGTTTTCCATCAACAGGAAGTTGTGCGAGCCGGCCAGGAGATACATGCCTTCCCGGTTTTCCTTGTCCACATGAGACTGCAGATAGGAGAATAGCGTGGGCACGCGCTGCACTTCGTCGATGATCGTACGATCGGGGTAGGTGGATAGGAATCCACGGGGATCTTCTGTAGCGAACAGACGCATGTCTAGCTCTTCGAGCGAAACGTAGCGATAGTCTGAGAATACTGTCCTGAGAAGCGTGGATTTGCCCGACTGTCGGGGACCGGTAAGGGTTACGATCGGATACTTCCGGCTCATGTCCGAAAGCTTATCGGTTATCGTTCGTGGGATCATCGTTTTCTTGTTTTCGCGAAGCTAAAAATAAACGTACAGTTTTGCAAGGCTTCAATCGTGAAAGTAGTCGTACAGCTCTTCGTAGTAGTCCTCGTAGTCATTGAGCGGTTCGCGCTCATCGTCCTGATCCGCTTTTTTCTCGCCTTTATACGGTATGGGGGAGGGGGTGTCGGGAAATCGGCCTGTGTCGCGATAGATGATCATACGATTGTCGTAGTCGTAGTTGAGGATGTCCGTTACAGGACGATTGGGATCGTAGTTGAGCCAATACTGCTCTTTGGCCGTTTTCGTTCCGCTGTCCGCTTCTTTGCTGCCACTACACAGACGAAAGAGGAGGAAGCAGTTGAAAAGGAAAACGATTGCCCCCCAGATCATTCGCTTACGGTTCGGCCTCTTTTCCCCCTCCGGCTGTCTCCGCCTTTGCTGCTTTCCTTGGGCCATTATCTTCCTAATCTATTGATTCGCCGTTCTGTGATGTGGCTTCCGGCAGGACGTAGACTTTGTGCGAGCGGAGTCCGCGCGTCGCCAATTTGCCTTCTTGTACCCAGCGGTTCAGTTCCCTTGTGGCACTATGTTTGAGCAGACCGGAGAGTACGCTGTACTCGGCTATCCGGATGTATCCTCTATGGCGGATATGTCCTACAGCCAAGCGATAGCGTTCTTCCTCCTCCGCTTTGGGGCGGGATTGGCCGAAGCTCGGACCGCGCTTCACACTCATGCTGCGCATTCGTCGTTTGGCTTGCGGTGTGGAGCGGAAATTGATGTCCACGGCTTGGACGGAACCGGATCGGATTTCCTTTTTGTCACTTACGGCACGGGACTTCACTTTGGCCGAAAACGTGCCGATATTGCCCAGCCGGAAGCTATAGCCCGAAGCCAGATATTTGAATATCAATTCCTCCATGGCTGTCATCAGTCCCATGATGTCGCCGGCACTGAAGGACGACCTGTCCGAGATGTCCCGGCAAAGGTCCTCAGTGGTGCACTGCTGTCGGATGATAGCTTGGGCAAATAGCCGTTCCTCCGCCTCTTCGGATTCATTTTGGTCGGGACGTCGTGGCATCTTGCGGAAATTATACAGGATCGACATAAGCGAGATAGGGTAGGGTGGTTCCGTTTTCGATACAGGCTTGTCAGCATCTGTCTGTCCTCAGCACCCCGGAGCAGTGCCGATTTTTGCACTGACCTAAGGGCGAAACATAAGAAAAACAGAGCTTTGAGTCCTGTTGATTAAGATACAAAGATAATACTTATTGCCGGAATCTATATGGCAATTCTTTAGAATCTCACGGGAAGTTTTATAGAATCACAAATGTGTTTCTTGTAACTCTCTTTTCTTATTCCTACAAAAAGCAGGCAGGTAATACCATATTGCTTCGTGAAGAAAAGATTGATTCGAACTGCTTTTATGCTTGGCGACAGCCCGGATAGCCACAAGTATTCGGCGAGAACGGACGGACTGCGCACCGAGTCAGCCTTTATGGATCGAAAAAACTGCGTAGGGAAACTCCCTTGTCTCCCCTTCTGCGTATATTTGCAGGGCAATCAGCACACAGTCATCGACCCATGTATTTTCGCGACGTTGCCGGACTTGAAGACCTGAAAACCTATCTGAGGCGAACAGCTCAGACGGGGCAGATAGCCCATGCCCAGCTCTTCGCCGGAGAAGAAGGCGGAGGGGCTTTCCCTCTGGCTCTGGCCTACGCACGCTATCTCAACTGTCAGACGCCGACCGATACGGATGCTTGTGGCCATTGCCCATCGTGTCTGAAATACGATGCACTGGCACACCCCGACCTGTTTTTCGTCTATCCTGTTGTAAATGCCTCCTCTTCGCCTACACCGAGCGATGACTACATCCGTCAGTGGCGCGAGATGCTCGGATCGGAAACGTATTTTACCCCTGCCGACTGGCTCGAATACATCAAGGCCGGCAACAGCCAACCTATCATCTACAGCAAGGAAGCCGAAGCCGTGGAGCAGAAACTCAGCTTCCGCATCTATGAAGCTGCGTATCGTGTAGTGATGATTTGGCAACCGGAGCGGATGAACGAAGCCATGGCAAACAAACTGCTGAAGCTGATAGAGGAGCCACCCGAGCATACGCTTTTCTTTATGATCAGCAGCGAGGCGGACAAGGTGTTGGGTACGATCAGGAGCCGTACGCAGCTGATCAATGTGCGCCTGCTGCACGAAATCGAAATAGTGGAGGCCCTGTCTCGTAACAATAAGGGAAATACGGCCGACATCATCCGCATAGCGCATTTGGCAGAGGGCAACTATCGGCAAGCCATGGATCTCTATCGGGGCGAATGGGCGGATCGCGACAACTTTGTGCTTATGGGGCGAATGATGGGTAGTATCATCAAGGGGGATCCCTCCAAGATGCGTCCCGTGGCAGATGAGTTGGCCGCTCTCGGACGCGTCAGTCAGATCGGGTTCCTTACTTATTGTTTGCGACTCTTTCGTGAGCTGTATATAAGCAGAGTAGGCGTTGCAAAGCTGAACTATATCTCTCCCGAGGAGGAGTCCTTCGCCAATATGCTCAGCGGAGGCATTACGGGACAGAATATCCGTCCGGTGATGGAGGAGGTGGAGCTGGCTATCCGCCATATTCGTCAGAACGGAAGCGGTCGGATGATTTTTTTCGACCTCCTCCTCCGCCTTACAGCCGCTCTCACTCCTGCCCTTCGTGCCAAAGGCCTCAAATAAGCAACCCTGCCTTCCCTTCATCATACGACCTGTGCACAGGCGGGGTACGCCCTGATCGTATCACCTTTTCAGTGTATTTTTTGTCGCTTTTTCACATCCGCTCGAGGCTCTTATTGCTTTTTTCGGATATTATTTCTACATTGCGGGCAAAGATGATTGGCACCGCTTCCTGAGGTCTGTACAGCCTCTCGAAGCGGCGATTCTAATCCGGATTGTTAAAAACACTAATAACAACGACTTCACCATGAAAGTGTACAAGACAAATGAGGTGAAAAACATCTCCATTTTGGGTAGCTCCGGCGCCGGAAAAACCACCCTTGCAGAAGCGATGCTCTTCGAGGGTGGAGTGATAAAACGTAGAGGAAGCATAGATGCAGGCAATACGGTCTGCGACTATTTCCCCGTAGAGAAGGAGTATGGATATTCTGTATTCTCTACGGTTTTCTCTGTAGAGTGGCAGGATAAAAAGCTGAATTTCATCGACTGCCCGGGAGCGGACGACTTTATCGGCGGTACCGTCTCGGCTCTGAACGTCACGGACTGTGCCCTCGTAGTCGTGAATGCGCAGTATGGCGTGGAAGTAGGGCTTATCAATCAATTCCGTTATGTGGAGCAGTTGCACAAGCCCGCCATCTTCATCATCAACCAGTTGGATCAGGACAAGGCCGACTTCGACTCTGCTGTATCACAGCTTCGGGAGCGATATGGCTCCAAGATCGTGCCCGTACAGTATCCCGTAAATGCGGGAGCAGGGTTCAATGCCGTGGTCGATGTGCTGAAGATGAAAATGTATCGCTGGAAACCTGAAGGAGGTGCGCCCGAGGTGCTGGAGATTCCGGCCGAGGAGCAAGACAAAGCGAAAGAAATGCACCAGGCTTTGGTAGAGGCTGCGGCCGAAAACGATGAGAGCCTGATGGAAAAATTCTTCGATCAGGGAAGTCTCTCTGAAGAGGAGATGCGCGATGGTATCCGTGCCGGTCTGATCTTGCAGGGTATGTACCCTGTGTTCTGCGTCAGTGCGGAGAAGGATATGTGCGTGCGCCGTACGCTGGAGTTCCTCGGCAACGTGGTTCCCGGTGTAAACAAGTTGCCGGCTCCTGTGGCAGTGAGCGGAGAGGAAGTGAAGCCCGATGCTTCGGCTCCCCTTTGCGTCCATTTCTTCAAGACTACGATAGAACCGCATATTGGTGAAGTATCATATTTCAAAGTAATGAGCGGTACCCTCACCGAGGGTGTAGACCTGCTCAATGCTGACCGAGGCTCCAAGGAGCGCATCAGTCAGATATTCGTGCCGGCCGGACAGCAACGCATCAAGGTGGATCAGATGTGTGCCGGCGATATAGGAGCTACCGTGAAGCTCAAAGAGGTACGCCGTGGCAATACGCTGAACGAAAAGGGCGTGGAGCATCGTTTCGATCTGGTCAAATTCCCCGAACCCAAGTACCGTCGTGCCATCAAGGCTGCCAACGAATCCGATACGGAAAAGATGAATGCAGCTCTGAATGAGATGCGCGAAGAGGATCCGACATGGATCGTGGAGCAGAGCAAAGAGCTGCGTCAGACCATCGTCAGCGGACAGGGGGAATTCCACCTGCGTACACTCAAATGGCGATTGGAACACAACGAAAAGATCGAGATAGAATATATAGAGCCTCGTATCCCCTATCGCGAGACCATTACGAAGGCTGCTCGTGCGGACTATCGTCACAAAAAGCAGTCGGGCGGTGCCGGCCAGTTCGGCGAGGTACACCTGATCGTGGAGCCGTACAGCGACGACAAACCGCTGCCTGAATCGTTCAAATTCGGTGGACAGGAATTCCGCATCACTCCGCGCGATACGCAGGTAGTGGAATTGGAATGGGGCGGTAAGCTCGTCTTCGTCAATAGCGTAGTGGGTGGTGCCATCGATACGCGCTTCATGCCTGCCATCCTGAAAGGTATCATGTCGCGCATGGAGCAGGGCCCGCTGACCGGTTCGTATGCCCGCGACGTTCGCGTAGTGGTCTACGATGGTAAGATGCACCCGGTGGACAGCAACGAAGTATCGTTTATGCTGGCCGGTCGGAATGCTTTCAGCACGGCTTTCAAAGAAGCCGGCCCGAAGATTCTGGAGCCTGTCTATGATGTGGAAGTATCGGTTCCTGCCGATTATCTGGGCGATGTCATGAGCGATATGCAGGGACGTCGTGCCATCATCATGGGTATGAACAGCCGCAAGGGGTATGAGCAGCTTTTGGCGAAAGTGCCTCTGAAAGAGCTTTCCAACTATTCCACTTCGCTCAGCTCCATCACCGGCGGACGTGCATCCTTCACGATGAAGTTTGCCTCCTATGAATTGGTTCCTGCCGATGTACAGGAGCGTCTGCTGAAAGAATACGAAGAGCAGACCAAGGACGAAGCATAGTCTCTGCACTTCGATCTATTACCAACCAAATCAAAGAGGCTGCGCCGACCATTGGCACAGCCTCTTTCTTTCTCATGTTGTAAGGCTTGGGAAAAGCAGTTTTTCTCCGATTGGGAAATTCGAGGATTGCTTTCGTTTCGTCTCTACCTTTACCACGCAAAAGCTCTTCGCCTTTCGTCAAGATTTTCCGGCTTTAGGAGCAATCTTTTTCGTTAAGAATGGCGTTTTTTGCTTTTGCCTTTGCGAGACTGCGCGGATGGAGATGTATGGCGATCGTTGCGAGAGGGAGTAGGGCGGTCGAATAGCTTGGCAATGAGATCCGGTCGTCCGATTCGGTGTAGCTCGCGACGGATCTTGTCGGCTTCTTCCCGTTTGTACCAAAAGAAAAACATGTGCTGGCGCATCTTTTCTTCTTTCTTGATGGCTGTATATACGGGTTGGAGCGTATAGGGATGGTAGCCGGTGTAGTACATTTCCGTCGCTAATGTCATAGGTGTGGGAGTGAAGTCCTGTATCTGCTCCAGCTTGAAGTCGAGCTTTTTTGTCAGTATAGCCAGTTCGGCCATATCCTCTTCGGTGCAACCCGGGTGGCTGGATATAAAATAGGGGATGAGCTGCTGACGCAGCCCGTGCGCTTCGTTGATATGTTGGAAACGTTTGGTGAATTCGGCAAACTGCCGGAAAGGGGGCTTGCGCATCAGGTTGAGGACGCGATCCGAACTGTGTTCGGGAGCTACTTTCAGGCGTCCCGATACATGCTTTACGATGAGGTCTTCCGTATATTCGTCCGCAGCTTTCTTCAGAGCCTTGTCTTTATAATCATGAAGGAGGAGATCCATTCTTACACCACTGCCGATAAAGCTCTTCTTGATCTTGGGATTCTTATCGATCCTTCTCAATAAATCCAGCAGGGGACGGTGATCCGCATTCAGATTGGGACACACATCCGGATGAATGCAGCTCGGCTTTTTGCAGCGTTTGCAGATCGAGAGGTCATAGCCCTGCATCTTGTACATATTGGCCGAAGGGCCTCCGACATCGCTCAGATACCCCTTGAAATCCTCCATTTCAGTGATCTCTTTCACTTCGCGGAGTACGGATGCTTCGCTGCGCGAGGCTATAAATTTTCCTTGATGGGCCGAAATGGTACAGAAGGCACAACCACCGAAACAGCCACGATGAACATTGACCGAGTGCTTGATCATCTCATAGGCCGAAATAATCTTCCCCTTATAACGGGGATGAGGCAGGCGCGTGTAGGGTAGGTCGAATGACTGATCTATTTGTGCCGTACTCATGGGAGGGAAAGGGGGATTGACCACGATGGTAGAACCTCCGACGGCCTGAAGTATGCGGTCTGCTTCGTAGCGATTGCTCTGTATCTCTATCTCCCGGAAGTTTTGTGCCTGCTTGCGCTTGTCCGACAAACATTCTTCATGGGAAAAGAGGTGCCGATCGTTTTCGCAGGGCGCAGGTGTCTTTCCTTTCGGGACAAGATAGGCTATCTGCCGAATGTTCTTCAAACTATCGAACGGTTCGCCGGCTATCAATCGCTGTGCTATCTCGTGCAAAGGAAGTTCTCCCATGCCGTAGATCAGGAGGTCGGCTCCTGATTGGTAGAGTATACCGGGGAGCAATTTGTCCTGCCAATAGTCGTAATGCGTCAGCCGGCGGAGGGAAGCCTCGATCCCTCCGACAATGACCGGTACATCCGGAAATAGCTCTTTCAGGATGCGAGTGTAAACGATGGTCGGGTAGTCGGGACGCATATCCGAACGTCTGTCCGGTGTGTAAGCGTCTTCGCTGCGAAGACGGCGATTGGCTGTGTATTTATTCACCATCGAATCCATCGCTCCGGCCGAAACTCCGAAAAACAAGCGAGGACGCCCCAGTTTGCGGAAGTCTCGAAGATCGTCGCGCCAGTTCGGTTGGGGAACGATAGCCACACGAAGCCCTTCGGCTTCTAAAATCCTTCCGACTACGGCAGCACCGAAGGACGGGTGATCCACATAGGCATCTCCGCTAAAGAGAATGACATCTGCTTCATCCCATCCTCTGGCCTCCATTTCTTTTTTGGAGGTGGGTAACCAATCTGTCAGGGTATGATGCTTTGCCATTGGAAGCAGTCGGTGATAGCAGCCTTATCGAGCTGAGGCTTTTCCCGGAAAAGACCGAACAGTGCTGATCCGGAACCGGACATTGCAGCGTACACAGCCCCCGACCGATAGAGCATTTCTTTTAGTTCGGCAAGTCGAGGTTGTGCAGGGAAAAGGCTTTCTTCGAAATCATTCACCAATTTCCCCCTCCATTCTTCTACGGGCATGTGAACAATCTCATCCGGCATTGTCTCTCGTTTTCCTACATGCTTGAGCCCTTTGTATGCGGCTGCTGTGCTGATATGGATGGGTGGTTTTACTATAGCGATATGGAGACCGGACAGAGAGAAACCGGGCAGTGGCGTAAAGACTTGGCCGAGGTCAGTGGCCAATACCGGCCGATTTCCTATGAAAAAAGGACAATCGGCACCGATCGTCAGTGCTATTGCCGCCAACTCTTCATTATCGATCGGCAGAGAGAAATAGTCCCTTACGAGCTTGAGCATGAAAGACGCATCCGAAGAGCCTCCCCCCAAGCCCGCTCCTGATGGAATGTGCTTGATAAGCTCGATAGTCAGTGGGGGAAAATCGAATTTTTGGCGAAGAGCCATGACCGCTTTCATGACCAAATTGTCCTCCGCTACGGCGTCGATAGGAACGCCATGGACGGAAAGGCAGTCGCATGTATCCTCTCGTGCTTCGATTTCCAAGGCATCGGTCAGCGGGATCGGATAGAAGACTGTCTCGATATTGTGGTACCCGTCCGCTCGCTTGGCTACAACCTGCAAGCCGAGGTTGATTTTGGCATTGGGAAAAACGATCATGGCTCGACTATTTGAAATCGATTATTCGTCATGCAAAGGCATAACGCAGGATGAAAAGAACAGCCAGAATGTAAAGAGGCAGGGATATGCTACGGTATTGTCCGGACAAGAGTTTGACAAAGACGAATGCCAGCATTCCCAAGGCCATTCCTTCAGCGATAGAGTAGGTGAGTACCATTGTCAGCAGTGTGATGAAGACAGGGAAAGTCTCGGACAAGTCGGACAAGTCGATCATCGAAATGGATCCGAGCATAAATACTCCTACCATCACAAGAGCACCGGTCGTGGCTGCCCCCGGGACAAGGAGAAACAGGGGCGACAGAAAAAGTGCCAACAGGAAAAGGCTACCCGTAACTAATGCCGTCAAACCCGTCCGCCCTCCTTCGGCAATGCCCGATCCGCTCTCCACATAGGTAGTTACCGTGGAGGTGCCTAATATGGCACCGAGGCTTGTACCGATGGCATCGGCCATCATGGCCTGCTTGATATTCTTGACATTGCCTTTTTCGTCCATCATTTCGGTCTTGGCAGCTGCTCCGATCAGTGTGCCGATCGTATTGAAAATATCCATGAATACGAGAGCGAATATCGTCATAGCCATATCGAACGAAAGGAGAGGGGCGAAATCCATTTGCAGGAAAGTGGGGCTCAGGCTCTGCGGAGAGGAGATAGGGGCAAATCCTTCGGGAATGGCCGTCACTCCCAACGGAATACCGACGATCGTACAAATGGCGATACTGTAGAACAAAGCTCCTCGCACCTTACGAACGACCAGAGCTGCGCTGAGGATGATACCGAGGACGGCCAGCAGGAATATCGGAGTGAAAGGTCCGAGAGCGACCAGTGTAGCCGAATGGGCTACGATAATACCGGCGTTCTTCAGTCCGATGAAAGCGATAAACATGCCGATACCTGCCGAGATGGCATAGCGCAGATTATAGGGAATACAATTGACGATCTTCTCGCGTATATTGAATGCCGTCAGCAGGATGAAGACGATCCCCTCCACAAAGACGGCGGCCAGTGCAGTCTGCCAAGAATAGCCCATGCCTTGAACCAAAGTGAAAGCGAAGAACGCGTTGATCCCCATGCTCGGAGCTTGAGCGAAGGGCAGCTTGGCCAAGAACGCAATCAGCAGCGTAGCCACAGCCGAAGAAAGTGCCGTGGCTGTGAATACGGCACCTTTGTCCATCCCGGCTGCGGCAAGAATATCGGGGTTCACTGCCAAGATGTAGCTCATGGTCAGGAAAGTGGTCACCCCTGCAATAAACTCCGTTCGGACGGAGTTTTTCTCGGGATTGAACCCGAGAATGGATTGCCATGTTTTCATCTTTTACTGAAGTGTTCCGTTCAGTTGAAAGTCCATTTCACGGCAAGGGTAGGGATGCAGGCGAATTTGTCCATGCGAGCGAAATTCCTGCTGATTTCCATCTCTGTTCCTATGCTGAGGTTGAAATCCTTGTCAATGCCTTTGATGCGATTGAGGTTGAGCCAGAACTGCGGTTCGGACAGGAATACGAACTTATCTCCTTCTTTGAGGACAGGGCCTCCGATCAGTTCCCTTTGGGGGAAGCCCCAGAGATCGAGGAAGCCGTTGAAGGTAAGCAGACCATCCAGAAAGTGCATATACCAAGTGCCGGTGATCTGATAGGTATGGAAGTCGTGCGCACCCAGATGCTTGTACATGGGTGTGATCGTAAATCCACGTGTAAAGGAGGGATTGTTGTAAGTGTAGGTGGCACCGATCAGTGCATCGTGTCCGAAAGTAAAGCTTGAGGAGAGGCCTCCGTTATACTCCAAATGAATGGAGACGGGAGCTTGCCAAAACTTCAGTTCGCGCGAAATCTCCCAATAGGCCGACTGGATACCCTTGCCCGTGTAATCCATGTCAATGAAGAAGAAGGTGCTTCCCCATTTGTCGGGTGTGAAGTTTTCCACTGTGGTAGTCAGTTTAGGACGTCCATCCAGTTCGTCGTAGATGGAATGACCGAAATCGTAGTGCAACTGTACGTTTTGCGCGTTGGCACACAGGCCGAGGAGCAAGGCAGCTCCGGAAAGAATAGCTTTTTTCATTATTAGTGGATTATGAATGAGATGATTTGCAAAAGTAGGCAATATGCCCAAACGAAAAGACGGGTTGAGCCACTCCGGGAAAAGACTTCCCGGAGAGAAGAAGATGGTGTCGGATCATCGGCGGAATAAGAATCGTTCCAATTCGCGAAACCAGAGGATCAGACTCGTCGCGAGGATGATGAGAATCCAGTCCATCGGAGCAAGGGGCACTACGCGGAACATGCCTCCGCCAAAAGTCGTGATGATGATTTGTCCTATAAGAATCAGCAGGGCGATGAGAACGAAGTTGCGACATTTCCACAGTCGGTGCAGGGCACTCCGTCCTGTCATAAATGCTTTGGCGTTGAACATATTCCAGAACTGGAGGAAAACGAATATGGAGAAGAATGCACTCAGCTCGAAGTCGGAAAGGGCATTCTCCACAGACCGGAAGTCGAAGAGGGCAGCAGCCCACGCACCGAGATGGAAGTCCGTCATGCTATTGAGTTCGGCATGTTTGAAGTATTGGATCAGGCTGAATAGCAGCAGGACGAATCCTCCGCCGAGTCCGAATATTCGTCGAGCCATCGGCGGGTTGATAATGGCATCATCCTGCCGGCGAGGTTGCTCCTTCATCACCCCCTTATCGGGAGGGAGCGAAGCCAAGGCCAAGGCGGCGAAAGTATCCATGATGAGATTGACCCACAGCATTTGCGTTACGGTCAGGGGCGACTCCGTACCCAGAAATGCACCGATCAGAACGATGATACAGGCCACTACGTTGATGGTCATCTGAAAGAGGATGAAACGGCGGATATTCCGGTAGAGCGATCGTCCCCACATAACGGCCTTGGCGATGCTGCTGAAGGAATTGTCCAGAATGGTGATGTCGCTCGCCTCTTTGGCCACGGCAGTGCCATCGCCCATCGAGAGACCCACCTGTGCGCGGTTGAGTGCAGGAGCATCGTTCGTACCGTCGCCCGTCACGGCCACCACTTCGCCGGCTTCCTGTAGCAGGCGTACGAGCCTCTCCTTATCCATCGGACGGGCGCGGGACATGACGCGCAGTTCGCCTATCTGGGGGCGTAGTTCCTCGTCGGTGAGGGCTGCGAAATCCGAACCGATGATCATATTCCGCTCCGTACAGCTTTCGTCCCACAGTCCTATTTGGCGACCGATCTCCCAGGCGGTACCCGGTGTGTCGCCCGTTACTATTTTCACCTGAATGCCGGCCTTCATACAGTCGCTGATCGCTTCGGGAACGTCGGAGCGAATGGGATCGGCTATGCCGACTATACCCATGAAGCGGAGGTCATGCACGTGGAGACGCCCATTGGCAAATACCTGCTCCTCGTCGGAAGACAGCTCCTTGTATGCAAATCCGATGGTACGCATCGCCTTGCTCTGATATTCGGCGAGCTTTCGGGCATAAGAGTCGGCTTTTTCTCTATCGGGCAAGGAGCAGAAGCCGAGCACGATCTCCGGCGCACCTTTGACCCAGAGCACGGGCTTGCCGAGGGAAGCCGATCGGACTACCGTGGCCATGTATTTGCGTTCGGTAGAGAAGGTCAGTTGCAGGAGCACGGGGCAGGCCTCGCGAACGGTCAGATAGTTTATTCCCTTCTCTCGGAGCCATAGTAGCAAGGCTCCTTCGGTGGGGTTGCCGAGGGGACGTATCGCCTTTTCGTCCGAGCAGTCCAGATAGGCTGTGGAGTTGGCGGCCATGGCTTCGGCCAAGAGCGAAGAGTCGGCCTCATGCTCCGGATCGAAGTATGTGTCTGCCACGGTCATGCGGTTTTGCGTCAGGGTTCCCGTCTTGTCCGTGCAGATGACGGTAGCAGCCCCCATGGTCTCGCAGGCATGCATCTTTCGTACCAGATTGTTGGTCTTCATCATACTGCGCATGCTGTAGGCCAGACTCAGCGTCACGCTCATGGGCAGTCCTTCGGGAACGGCTACGACGATGACCGTGACGGCTATCATGATCTTATTGAGGAAGAAGGAGAGGGCATACGCCCAGTCGAAGGGGCTGAATCCGCCGTTGGCAGCGTACATGACGATGCTGCCGATGAGCACCAAGGCTGCTATGCTGTAGCTGACCTTCGTGATCAGGCCGGCCAAATGGTCGAGCTGTCTGTTCAGAGGCGTCTGTACGCTGTCGTCCAGTTGGGCACCCTCGAATACCCGTCCGTATTCCGTGGAGTCGCCCACCTTTTCCACCCTGAAAGTGCAGTGGCCGTCCAGAATGGTCGTGCCTCGGCAGATGTAATCGGAGGGGTAGGTGGCTTCCGTGTCGAAGTCCTGCCGGTCGGTGGTTTTATTTACGACGGGTTCGCCCGTCAGGCTGGATTCGTCGATCTGTAGGGAGATGGCTTCGATGAGTTGCCCATCGGCCGGGATTTGCTCTCCCGTTTCCAGAACGACCAGATCGCCTACGACGATTTCTTTTTTGAGCACCTGACAGATCATGCCGTTGCGATATACCTTATATAATATGTCTTCATTGACCTGATTCAGGATCTCGAACTCTTTTTCGGATTTCATCTCGAAGAAAAAGGCAACTCCCGTGGCCAATACGACGGCGAGCAACACCCCTGCCGGCTCCAAAAAGACGGAGACGCCCTCTCCGCCCGTGAAGTAGTGGTAACAAGCCACGGCAAACGAAAGCACCATGGCCACGAGCAGGATGATGATGATGGGATCTTTGAACTTCTCGAAAAACTTGCTCCAGAGCGATTCGCGCTCGGGGGGAGTCAGTTCGTTCGTGCCGTGGGTGGCTCGGCTGTGTAAGACTTCGGCATCGGACAGTCCCCGATGCGAGGAGGAGGAGAGGGTAGCCTTGTGGGTTTCCTCGGTGGGCATATTCATAGGTGTTGTGTAAAAAGTTTTTCTTGACTCGTATGACGCGAAAAGCAGTATGCGATAATCGGAGACAAATGTACTTTTTCTTTAGCACGATTGCTTGCGTTTGCGGACGATGGCCGAGCGGAACCGTAGGATCAGGAACCGACCTCCGGGAGCTTTCATTCGGATTTTCACTCCCGATCGCAAATGAAAATGGTTGTTTGTCGAGTGGGGAAAGGGCTGTTCGGCGGGAAATCTGCATCTCGTCACCGGAAAACCCCGCCGCAACTTGCGGGAAGCCTTTTTGGCACGACAATGTCGTCCCGCAAGTTGCGGCAAGCTTTTTTGGTGCAACGATGTCGCCCCGCAAGTTGCGGCAAGCTATTTCGGTGCGAATTTGTCATCCCGCAACTTGCGGGGGCAAATTTCGTGTCCGAGATGCAGTTTGTCCGATGGGGAATCTGCATTTCCATGGCCGAGATGCAGATTCCCCACCGAACAATGGCATTTCCGCGGCCGAAACCATCGTTCGTATCTCTCCTTTTTGCGCCTTTGGCCGGATTCATACAAGAACAAACCCCAAACGACCTTTCGGGCGGCCGTTTGGGGTTCGATGTTTATACTCGGTTCTCTGTTACAGGAGGAATCCCTTTCCCCCTTCCTATTGGCAGAGCCTTATTTGTAGTTTATCCAGCGGATGATCTCTTTGATCGATGGTTTCTTGCCGTACATGAGCACGCCCACGCGGTAGATCTTTGCCCCGATCCACGTCATCAATACGAAGCATCCGTACAGCAGGCCGATGCTTAGCAACTCCTGCCACAGCGGAACGTCGTAGGGCAACCGCACCATCATCACGAGGGGGGAGGTGAAGGGGATCAGCGAACACCAGAATGCGAGCGATCCTTCGGGATTGTTCATACTGCCGTAGGCGGCATAGAAGCCGAACATCAGGAGGATCATCACGGGCATCATGAACTGGCTGGTGTCTTCGTCATTCGATACCATCGAGCCGATAACGGCGAAAATGGAGGAGTAGAGCAGGTAGCCGCCGATGAAGAAGATGAGGAACATGACGAACAGCTCTCCGAAGTTGATGCCGCCGATGATGTTCATCACTTCCTTCATCTCGGCGAAGTCCTCTGCGTTCATGGACGAAGCCATACCCGTTATGTCGGAAGCCTGCATCTGACTCAGTGCCTCGGGGCTGTACAGATTGCCGAGGAAGGCAAACTGTGCTACGGTCAGCAGCAGTGCCGTGAGCACTCCCCAGCAGATGAGCTGCGTGAGGCCTACGAGACCGATGCCGATGATTTTGCCCATCATCAGGTCGAACGGCCGTGTAGAGGACACCATCACTTCCATGATCCGGTTCTTCTTCTCTTCCAACACGCCGGCCTGCACCATAGCCGCCAAAGTCATGATCAGGAAGAAGATGACGAACATCATCATCATGCTGATGCCCGAAGCCAATTCGCCCGATGTGCGTTCGTTGGTGCCGTCTTCGCCCCATTTATAGGTATGCACCGATAGCTCTATCTTGCTGTCGGCGAGGATCTGTTTGATGTTGGGGATGTTGTAGGATGCTATCTTTTTGTCGGAGAGATAGTCGGACAGGATCCCTGAGATATGATTACTTACGGATGCCGGCAGTTGCTTGTAGCCGTATATGGCCACGGCCTTGGGATCCTCGAGCAAATCCTGACGGATTTCGAGGACGGCGTCGATGCCCGATTCGTCGGCTCCCATTTTCCTGTATTCCTCGGCAGTCTTCTCGGCACGGATGAATCGGAATTCGTCGTTGTCCTTGAATAGCTGCTCGTATTCCCCCGTGCGGTCGGCGATGGCGATGGTCTTCATGTCGCCTCCGAGCTGTGCCAATACGATCGGCAGAGACACCATACCCACGAACAGGATGGGCATCAGGATCGTCATCACGAGGAAGGATTTCTTCCGGACGCGAATCATGTATTCGCGTTGTATGATAGTGCTAATGTTGTTCATAATGTCAGTGTGTATCGGTTTCTTGTTGTGCTTGGATCGGATTCTCTTCCTCTATGCCGTGGCCTACGGTCTTAATGAATATGTCGTGCATGCTCGGGATCTCTTCGTAGAAGGACACGAGCCGTACCGACTCGGGCAGGTCGCGCACGAGATCGCGGTTGTGCGCCGAGGTTTCCTTGCGCACTCTCAGCTCCGTCATGGAACCCGGCAGCTCCGTTTTCTCCAGTATTTGGATCCGGCCGAGGTAGTCTGCCGGCAGTTCGCCTTCGACTACCATGCGGATGATGCCGAGGCTGTTCTCCCTGCGCACCTCGCGCACGGCTCCGTGGAGCACTACGCGCGATTTGTTGATCAGTGCGAAGTCGTCGCATACTTCTTCCACCGACTGCATGTTGTGCGTCGAGAAGATGACCGTGCGCTCCTTGCTGGCCAGCTCCAGTATCTCACGCTTCAGCAGGTCGGCATTGACCGGGTCGAATCCGCTGAACGGTTCGTCGAATATGAGCAGTTCCGGTTCGTGAATGACGGTGCACACGAACTGCACCTTTTGCTGCATCCCCTTGGACAGCTCTTCCACTTTTTTGTTCCACCAGGGCATGATGTCGAACTTCTCGAACCAGTCGGTGAGTCGCTTGCGCGCTTCGTGCTTGTTCACTCCTTTGAGTTGCGCCAGATAGATGGCCTGCTCGCCCACTTTCATCTTGGGGTACAGCCCTCGCTCTTCGGGCAGATAGCCGATGCGGCGAACATCCTCCGCCTGCATGGGACGGCCGTCGAAGATCACTTCGCCCTCGTCGGGAGCGGTGATGCGGTTGATGATACGTATCAGACTGGTCTTGCCGGCACCGTTAGGGCCGAGCAGACCGAAGACGCGCCCCTTCCGGACGCTTATGCTCACATCGTCCAGCGCAGTATGGGCTGCATACCGCTTGCGAATATGATTGGCTTCTAAAAATGGCATAATTATTGGTTTGATTGAATGATAGTTGTCAGTTCTTCATATGAGGGAATTTCGGGCAGGAATACGTAGCCGCTCTGTTCGTAATCCACCAGACAGGCTGCATGCTGCAATCCGTTGCTCAGCAGCAAGAGCGGTACGCGGAAGATGAAGTTGTAACAGAGGATTTGATCCATCGTCTTCTGAGTCAGCGACACCATCGGAGCCTTGTATTCGCAGAGAACGATCGGCCGCAGATTCGTATCGTAGATGACCGTATCGCAGCGTTTCCTCCGCCGGTCTATTCGTAGCTGTGCTTCGTTGCGGATCAGATCGGCCGGGTATCCCAGCACATCGGTCAGATAGTGGACGAAGTGCTGGCGCACCCACTCCTCCGGCGTCAGAGCCACATAGCGACGCCGAATACTGTCGAAAATGAGCATGGACTCATCTTCTTGGCGAATACGATGTTCGTAAGGGGGGAGGTTTAGCTGAATCATCCTATCTTTGTTTCGCTCGGGAATCTTAGAATTTTCGGAACGAGCGTTACAAATATAGGTCTGTTTTTATGAAAACGAAGCAAGAGATAGTTGAGAACTGGTTGCCGCGATATACGCAGAGGCAGCTCGCCGATTTCGAACCGTACATCCTGCTGACGAACTTTTCGCACTATCTGCATGTCTTCGCCGAGCACTACGGGGTACCTATCGTCGGAGAACATACCTCCATGCCGAATGCTTCGGCCGAAGGTGTCACCCTCATCAACTTCGGCATGGGCAGTGCCAATGCGGCTACCATCATGGACTTGCTCTGGGCTATACACCCCAAGGCTGTGATTTTTCTCGGCAAATGCGGAGGCCTGAAACTGGAAAATGCTTTGGGCGATTACCTCCTGCCCATAGCCGCCATACGCGGCGAGGGTACGTCCAACGACTATTTGCCCGAGGAGGTGCCCTCTCTGCCATCCTTTTCCGTACTGCGAGCCATTTCGTCAGCCATTCAGAACAAAGGCAAGGACTACTGGACAGGTACGGTCTATACCACGAACCGGCGGGTGTGGGAGCACGATGAGAAGTTCAAGGACTATCTGCGCAGTACGCATGCAAGCGGCGTGGATATGGAGACGGCTACGCTCATGACCGTAGGATTTGCCAACAAGATTCCGATGGGAGCCTTGCTTCTGATTTCCGACAGACCTATGTTTCCCGAAGGTGTCAAGACGGAAGAGAGCGATCGGCTCGTGACGGACAACTTCGCCGAAGAGCATCTGATGCTCGGTATCGATGCTCTCGAAATCATTCGGGAGAACAAATCTTCCATCAAGCATATTCGCTTCAACTGGTAACACTTCCCCCTTCCTCTCCATGGCCTCCTATTCCGATATTGTCGATTCCGTACGCAAGCGTCACTTCTCGCCCCTCTATCTGCTGGCCGGCGAAGAACCCTTCTATATAGACGAGCTGACCACTCTGCTGGAGACGTATGTGGTGCCGGCCGATGAGTGGGACTTCAACAGGGTTATCCTCTACGGCGACAAAACTTCCGTAGCCGATATAGCCAACGAAGCGCGCCGTTTCCCGATGATGGGACAGAGGCAGTTGATCGTCGTCCGGGAGGCGCAGTTAGTGGACAATATCGACTCGCTCGAAGCGCATTATGGCACCTTCCCCGATACTACGGTTCTGGTCATCGCCTATAAGAAGAAACCGGATAAGCGAAAGGCTTTCTACTCCAAAGCCGAGAAGTCCGGCCAAGTATTCGTCTCCGAGACCATACCGGACTATAAGATGCCGGACTTCATCCTGTCGGCTGCTGCCGGCAAGAAGCTGACCGTATCGCCCGAAGTGGCACATATGCTGGCCGATTACCTCGGCAATGATCTGGAGAAGCTGATGAATGAGTTGGACAAGCTCGTTCTCATAACACAAGACAGTAGGGGAGTGGTCACGCCCGAGATCGTGGAGCAGCATATCGGAGTGAGCAAATCCTTCAACAACTTCGAACTGCTTCGTGCCATAGTCAATCGCGAAACGAGCAAAGCCTTTCGTATCGCCCACTACTTTGCCCGGAATGAAAAGGAACACCCCATACAGGCCACTCTGCCCGTACTCTTCAACTATTTCAGCAACCTGATGATCGCTTGCTACCTGCCACAGAAAAATCCCGATGCCGTCATGAAAGCATTGTCGATACGCAATTTCCAAGTGCGCGACTATATGACAGGGCTGAAGATGTATTCGACGAGGAAGGTTTTCGACATTATACACGAGATTCGGATGACAGATGCTCGCAGCAAGGGGGTGGATACGACCGCCACGTTTGCCGGTAGCGGCGATTTGCTTCGGGAGCTACTCCATTTCATCTTCCATTGATCCTGCGGTCGGGGATTAAGACCTTTTTCCTTTTGCCAATATCCTACCGATACGAATCCGGAAAACCGTAACAGACGTATTGCACATTAGTTTTATATATTTGTAGGGATTAAATGATTTTCCGGCAGTTATGCGTATGCTGCACATGAGATCAGGCCGAAGAATTGTAGCATCTTTCTTATCCATGCTTATAGTTCTTTTCGGGGCGGGCTTCGAAACGATAGAAGCCTGCTGCAGGTCTTTTTGTCAAGTGCCGACCATATATTTGTCCGATCAGGGATGCATGGAGCATACGGAGTCCGAATCCGCATCGGATTGCTGCCGGACGGCATGTGAATGCTGCGATTCCCATGCTGATAAGTCCGAGTCCGAGGGCGGCTGCACTCCCACGATCGTCCACCACTGTTTAGACCGATACACACCGGCTGTGCGGCATAGTCTCCCACCGGTATTCGTGGCCACATATTCTATTTCAGCCTTGTGCTCCTTTCTCCCTGTTCCGATCGAAGCAACCTCTGCTCCGTTGCTATCAGGCTGTTCGCCACCGCTTCCGGCCAAAGACGGGCGTGCTACGTTAGGGAACTCCTGCATTCTTATTATTTGATTTCCATCCGGCTCTTTCGGCTGCCGGACAGATCTTGTCATACCCCTTTGCTTTCACACAAAGAGTGTATCCGGAATGGACAGCCATTAGTTCCTGACGCCGGACTCTTATATGTGACAAGGAGGCAAATGGGATAGAATCCTAATGACCGCTCTGTTTGTGCGCCGGAATTTTCCTGTTTGCTACTCCCAAAAACGTGGCGTGAGAACTTTTTTGTTTTGGCGCGAGAAGCAAAAAATTTACGCGCCACAACGAAAAAATTCCGGCTCCACTTGTTTCAGGAAACTCAGACCGCAATCACAGAATTTTTGGGACGTATTGCCAAGGTCACGACAGGCAGATCGATCGCACGCTGCTATACGGTTGCGCCCGCACTACCATATCCGATTGCTGCCGAACACCGTAGCTGTTGAATCAAATTTCAGCCCTTTCGAAAAAACGTCTAAAACAGGTCAAACGCGACATACAGTTTTTCTAACACCGAGACTACCATATTATCATTGCAATTATGTAAGTGGTCTCCCAAACGAAATCAATCTCAATGAACAAAAAGTATATCAGAAGATTCTTTTTCTTCCTTCCTCTTTTGCTCCTCTTTGCTATCGGAGTAGGAGCACAGGAGAATTCCAAACTCACCGGACGAGTAGTGGACGATATGAACGAACCCGTCACATTTGCCTCTGTCTTTTGGTTAGGAACGGATACACATACTGCCACGGGGGACGATGGCGGATTTTCCATTCATCGCTCCAAGCTCTCCAACCGTCTGGTCGTGAGCTGTGTCGGCTTCGTGCCGGATACTTTGGACATTGCTCCCGAAGCAAAAGAGGTGGCAGTGATGCTCCGATCCATAGTCATGGATGACGTCAAAGTATTGGGCTATCGGAAAGGACGATCCAGACCCCGACTCAGCATAGAGAACAAAGAACAGATCAATGCCGGCGAACTGATCCGTGCGGCCTGCTGCAATTTGGGGGAAAGTTTTACCACCAATCCGTCCGTGGATGTCTCCACAACGGATGCAGCCACCGGCACGAAACAAATCAGACTTCTCGGACTGAGTGGCAAATACGTACAGATGCAGACGGAGAACTATCCCAACTTTCGAGGTATATCCGCACCTTTCTCTTTGGGTTATATACCGGGTACATGGATAGAAAGCATACAGGTGTCCAAAGGTGCAGCCTCGGTGAAGAACGGGTTTGAGTCCATGACCGGCCAGATCAACGTGGAGTACAAGAAACCGAACACGGATCGCTACTTCGAGGGTAATGCCTATCTGGATCAGGGATTGCGAGGTGAGCTGAACCTCTTGGCGAACTCTCATATAGGAGATCGTTGGAGTACGGCTCTTCTTGCCCATGTGGAAGACCGCTCCCTGGCTCACGATGGCAATGGTGATTCGTTCATCGACATGCCGAAGCAGCGGCAGTACAACTTCATGAACCGATGGACTTACAAGTCCGATCGGCTTATCATCCAAAGCGGACTCCTCTATTTGTACGAGAATCGACGCTCAGGCCAGTACGGACACCATGCCGATGCCCTCTCCTATCCCTATCGGATAGGGATCAAGACGCACCGAGGAGAAGCATTCGGCAAGGTGGCTTATATATTGGAGCGGGAGCATGGTACCAACGTTGCTCTGATCATGAATGCCTCAGGGCAACAGTTGGACGCAAACTATGGTCTGAAGATACTCGATGTAAGGCAGGACAATCTGTATGCCTCGCTCCTGTTCGAAACGCAATTCGATCCTCGACACACCTTTTCATCGGGGCTGAGCTGGCAATACGATCGTTATCGCCTTTCTTCCCAAACGGAGCAGCTTCCGAACATGATACCGACCCAAGACAGGCATTTCGAATCCGTCCCCGGTACTTATGTGCAGTACACCTATACACCCGTCGATAAACTGGTGCTGATGGGTGGTGTCAGAGCCGATTACAGCAGTATGCATGGTTTTTTTGTGACACCGCGCTTCCATATCCGTTACAGTCTCGTGTCGGCTGTTTCCATACGTTTGTCCGCAGGCAAAGGCTATCGCACTCATGGCATCCTCACGGAGAACAACCACCTCCTCGCTTCAGGAAGGAAGATGCTCATTCACCCCGAAACCGACAATCTGCAGGAGGAGTCGTGGAACTACGGTCTCAGTGCCGGATTCGATATTCCGATCTCCGATGGCAAGAAATTGGAGCTGAATGCCGAATACTACTATACGGATTTCGACAAGCGTGTAGTCATAGATATGGACAGGCATCCCCACGAACTCCATTTTTATCCGCTCTCCGGACGCTCTTTCTCCCATACATTTCAGTTCGACGCTTCATACACGCTGTTGCGTGGATTGGATCTGATGGCTGCTTTCAGATACACGGATGTGCGGAATACCATCGGGGACAAATTGGTTACGGAGCCGCTTACCTCACGTTACAAAGGACTGCTTACTGCATCCTACAAGACTCCTCTGCGACTTTGGCAGGGCGATGTCACTCTTTCCCTCAACGGAGACGGACGCATGCCCGATCCGTACACTCTTGCCGATGGGACGCTTTCTTGGGACAAAACTTTCCCATCCTACCCGATGCTCAGCGCACAGATCACACGATTCTTTCCCCGATGGTCGATATATCTCGGTGGTGAGAATCTGACCGACTACCGCCAACCCAACCCTATTATCAGTGCCCACAATCCATGGAGCAAAGAGTTTGACTCTACCATGATATGGGGGCCGACCGAGGGGGTCATGGTATATATGGGTATTCGGTTCGATCTCTTTGATGACTAATCTCGGACTATCAGTATTCACACATAAAAATTCAATCAGTATGAGACACTTTGTTTTCACTCTCCTGCTTTTCCTTGCATATGCAGGAGCGGCATTGGCCAAAGACGTAGTCAGCGTTTACGTATCTCCCACACCTCGCATGCACTGCGAATCGTGCGAAAAGAAAATCCGCAAAGCCCTACAATTCGAAAAGGGAATGAAAGACATCCGATTCGACATCGAGAAGAATGTCATCCTGTTGGTATTCGATCAGGACAAAACCTCCCTCGAAAAATTGGCTGCCAAACTCGAAAAGATCGGTTACAAAATCAAGGTTGTGGAAGAAGCCGAGGCTTCCGATGCGAAAACTTCTCTACATCCGACTGAGGCTTTGAGAGCTTCGCTTTTTCCCGTAGTAATTCGATAACATCGAACCGATAAAACCGAAGAATTTTTCTCGAACCAAAAGTTGCAAAAACTACGAACCGCAGTTCGCTGTACGAACGTAAACTTTGACTAACTTTGCAAAAGCATTTTTTCAAAACATAATCAACAAGAAAATTAGAAATGAAAACTCCTGCAGAACTGAAGTATTCTAAGGATCATGAGTGGGCTCGCCAAGAAGGCGACGTTGTCTTCATCGGTATCACCGACTATGCTCAGGGCGAATTGGGCGAAATCGTCTATGTGGACGTTACTACCGAAGGCGAAACGCTCGAGGCTGATGAGGTTTTCGGATCGATCGAAGCTGTGAAGACTGTTTCCGACCTGATGATGCCTATCGCCGGCGAGGTATTGGAAGTGAACCCTGATCTGGAAGAGCAACCCGAACTCGTAAACAGCGATCCCTACGGTGCCGGTTGGATTATCAAGGTCAAGGCTGCCAATGCTGCCGACTTCGACAACCTTCTGAGTGCTGCCGAATACGAAAAGCTGATAGCTCAATAAATGCAGCCTTTGGTAAGCATCATCATGGGCAGTACTTCCGATCTGCCCATTATGGAGAAAGCCGCCAAAATGCTCAATGAAATGCAGATTCCATTCGAGATGTTGGCACTTTCGGCCCATCGCACTCCGGCTGAAGTAGAGGCTTTCGCTCACGGAGCCAAGGCTCGCGGTATCAAGGTAATTATCGCTGCTGCCGGCATGGCTGCTCATTTGTGTGGCGTGATTGCTTCCATGACGTCTATTCCGGTAATAGGTGTGCCCATCAATGCCACTCTCGATGGAATGGATGCTCTGTTGGCTATCGTTCAGATGCCTCCGGGCATCCCCGTTGCTACAGTGGGGATCAATGCCGCCCAGAATGCAGCTCTTCTGGCCGTCCAGATGATGGCTACCGGCGATGAAGCTCTCTATGCCCGACTGGAGGCCTATAAGGAGTCGCTCAAAGAAAAAGTCGTAAAGGCCAATCGCGAGCTGGCAGAGGTGAAGTACAACTTCAAAACGAATTAAAGCCCTGTCCTGCCCCGTCGGTCTTCGACACAAAAAAGAGATCGGCAGTCTATAGCCGTGGCTTATTTATGAGCCGCTATCGGCTGTAGTCTGCCTTTCTTTTTTCTCTATCATCTTTTCGAAGTAGGGGTGTCGTTCCCGATCGAATCGACAACCCCAAGAATATAGCAAGACTATGCCCGATCTGTTCGGATATAAAAGACGCAAGACCTCCGTAGCCCGAATAGGTGATACGCCTCTCGGTGGAGATTTTCCCATTCGCATACAGTCCATGGCCAATGTGTCCACCATGGACACGCAGGCATCTGTCGATCAGGCTGCCCGAATCATAGATGCAGGGGCTGATTATGTCCGCTTTACGGCTCAGGGTGTACGCGAAGCGGCCAATCTTCGGCATATCCATGCCGGGCTATGCCGTTTGGGCTATCACACACCATTGGTGGCAGATATTCACTTTAATCCTAAAGCCGCGGAAGAAGCTCTGCTGCATGTGGAGAAGGTGCGCATCAATCCGGGCAATTTCGTGGAGATGAAGTCCGGGAGCAATCTGACCGAAGAGGAAGCTTTCGATCTGGGACATAAGGCTGTGAGAGAACGTTTCGGTTCTTTCGTGGAAGATGCCAAACGATTAGGGCGAGCTATCCGCATCGGAGTCAATCACGGCTCTCTGTCCGAACGTATGCTTACGCGCTATGGCGATACAGCCGAAGGCATGGTACAAAGCTGCATGGAGTACCTCGATGTATGCCGCGAACATGAGTTCGACGATGTGGTGATCTCGATGAAAGCATCGAATACTTTGGTTATGACAGCGGCTGTACGCCTTCTTGTGGAACGAATGGATACCGCAGGTATGCACTATCCGCTTCACATCGGTGTCACCGAGGCAGGTGATGGTGAGGATGGGCGGATCAAGAGTGCCGTCGGCATAGGTTCGCTTTTGGCTGATGGCATAGGCGATACCATTCGTGTGTCACTGAGTGAAGATCCGGAGTGTGAGATTCCGGTAGCTCGCAAACTGGTTGCCTATATAGAGAAGCGTAACGGCCACCCGTCGATAGCCGTTTCTCAACCGGATCGTTACGATCGGGACAAACTTCGACGCCAAGAAACACATGCAGTCGGGGGCTTTATCGGGAGTAAGCATATTCCGATTGTCATATCGGACCGCAGGCATGGAGATGATCATTTCGATACCGAACTCTTGCCTGACATCGTACTCCGAGCCGATGGCCGGTATTATCGTGGGGATATGTTGCCGGAAAATATCGTTTTTCGTTCCATCCGGCCGGATGATATGACGGACGAATGTGTACAAACCATTGACGCAAATCCTGATACAGTTATCTTGCTTGAATCCGTAGGTATCAATCCCGTAGCCGAATGGCGTGCAATGCTTCATCGTTTGGAGCTGGCAGGATGTCGATGCCCCGTTATCCTGCACCGCAGGTATGACTGCACCGACTTGGAAGATCTCCAGATTCAAGCATCGGCCGATATGGGGACCATACTCCTCGAAGGGCGAGGCAATGGGATTATGATTACTGCCGACAAGCTGCCTTCGGCCGCTGTGGATCGCCTGGCTTTCGGGATTTTGCAGGCTACAAGGCTACGCATGAGTCGGACGGAATACATCAGCTGCCCGGGCTGTGGCCGTACATTGTACAATTTGCAAGAAACCGTAGCCCGAATAAAAGCTGCAACAGCTCATTTGAAAGAATTGAAGATCGGCATTATGGGCTGTATCGTCAATGGGCCGGGTGAAATGGCGGATGCCGACTATGGCTATGTAGGGGCAGGCCCGGGACGAATCGATCTGTACAAGCAGAAGATGTGCGTTCGTCGTGGTATTCCTCAGGAGCAGGCCGTACAACAGCTTATCGAACTCATCAAAGAAAACGGAGACTGGAAAGAGCGTTAGTTTTTGGGAAGGACTATTTTTCTCAGTCGATCACTTTCCTCTCAAGAGACCCAAGCAATGAAAATCAAAATCATCAATCGCTCGCATCATCCCCTGCCGGCATACGCGACTTCGGCATCTGCCGGTATGGATCTGCGTGCATCCATCGAAGAACCTATTACGCTGTTGCCACTGGAACGCCGTCTCATCCCAACGGGTCTCTTCATCGAACTCCCGATAGGCTATGAAGCACAGATCCGCCCTCGAAGCGGACTGGCTCTCCGACACGGTATTACGCTGGTCAATAGCCCCGGTACCATCGATGCCGATTATCGTGGCGAGATAGGGATCATTATGATCAATCTCTCGAATACTCCTTTTACCATAGCAGATGGCGAACGGATTTGCCAGCTTGTTATCGCCAGACATGAACAGGCCGAATGGGTACTTACAGACGAATTGGCCGATACGGAACGAGGCGCAGGTGGCTTTGGTCATACAGGTAAAGAATAATTATCAATCTCCCCCTTCAACTACCACAGATGCGGATCCATTCTATCATCCTCCTACTGTTTCTTTTGGCTATTTCTCCTGTAGCCGGAAGCACATCCACTGCAGACAGTACGGCATCTAAATTAGACCGATATTTCTATGAGGGTATCCGGCTACGAGAACAGGAGAATTATGCTGCAGCCTTCGACATCTTTCGTTATTGTCATCGGTTGAATCCCAACGATGCAGCTCTGTTATCGGAGTTGGGAAAACTCTATTTTGCCATCGGGCGTCAGGAGGAAGGAACGCGTTATTTGGAGCAAGCCTATCAACTCTATCCCGACAACAAGAACTACGGCAATATATTGGGTGCCGTATACGAACGCCAAGGACGTGCCGATGATGCCGTCAGGCTTTACGAGGAGATGTCCGAACAATTCCCTTCCGAAGATGAACTTCGGTTCAAACTGGCCAATATGTATGTACAAGCCGGAGAGATAGACAAGGCCATATCCATATACAACCGTATGGAGGAGCAAAATGCTGTCAGTGCAGCAGATGCCTCCAACTATGCTGAGATTCGGGCACGTCTCTACCTGATGACCGGTCAGACCAACAAGGCTCTGAACGAACTTCGCCGTCTATGCAATCGCTTTCCGGAAGTAAATGAGTTTAGACTGAAGTATGCCGGTACTCTGCTCGACAGTGAGAAGTACGACGAAGCCTACGAGCAACTGCAACTGATAGCTCGGACGGATTCGACAAGTGGCTTGTATCATTTTGCTATGGCCAGCTATTACTTGGGAACAAACGAAAAAGAAGCAGCCATCAACGAAATGATCAAAGTAGCCGCAGACAAGGATGTGGCACCGGAGCAGAAGCTACCGATCATCCTGCGTTTTATCGGCACTGACACAGACGAAGAGGATGCACCGAAAAAAGAGTACAATATCCTGCTCGAAAAGATACTTGCCAGCCATCCCACAGAAGTGGATGCACGCCTTTTCTATGCCGAACTCTTGGAAATGCAGGGCGATTCTATCCATGCCATGGAGGTTTGCCGACCTATCACGGAATTTGCTCCTAAAGAAGAACGGACATGGAAATTCATGCTGGGCAGAGCTGTTACCGGCCAGAACCATACCGAAGTCCACAGCATATCCGAACAAGCGCGACAGTATTTGCCGGGTGTGTCGCTATTTTACCTCTACGATGCCATTTCCTACTATATAGAGAAAAAAAGTTCGGAAGCCAAGCGCATACTGCAAGAAGCACTGGAGCATATCGATGCAGAGAAGGATCCCAACGGTCTATCGGATATTTATAGCCAATTAGGCGATCTGGCCTATGAAGAAAAAAAGCCCGAAGAAGCCTTTGCAAACTACGAAAAAGCGTTGGAGTTGAACCCACGCAATGTGGGAGTACTCAATAACTATGCGTATTTCTTGGCCAAAGAAGGCGGTGATCTGGCTAAAGCCGAAAGAATGGCAGCCCAATGCGTCAAGCTGGTGCCGGACAATGCGGTCTCACTCGACACTTACGGTTGGGTATTCTTTCTAAGAGAAAATTATACGTTGGCCAAACTCTACATAGAAAAAGCCTTAGGACTGACCGCAGACAACCCCGATGCCGATGTCGTAGAGCACCATGGCGATGTCCTCTATATGCTCGGAGAGAAGGAGGAAGCTTTGCAGGAATGGAAGCGGGCTAAAGAGATCGGTGGAGGAGGCAGTCCTATGCTGGACAAGAAAATAGAACAAGGAATATATATCCCTGAAAAGAAGAAATGATGCTCAGGAAGAAGTTTGGCCCCGTTGGGCTTGCATTTATCGTTGTTGTCTTTTTTGTGTCGTTGCTTGTCGCAGGGTGCAGTTCCGCCCACACATTCGGCTCTATATCCGGTGCCGGCAGCGATATGGAAGTCAGTAGTCCTGCCGCTCTTTTTGCTAACATACAAGAGCACTATCCTCGACAGGACAGATTCAGTGCGACGGGTAAAGCTGTTCTCCGATTCGATCAAAAGGAGGTGAATACACGTATCGAGTTTACTCTCGTTCGCAATCGCGGTATCCGCCTTGTCGCTATGCCTTTTCCGTTGGTTGTAGCCGGACGAGCGTGGATCACGCCCGAAGGACTGACCGTAACGGATGCCATTAACAAACGTTACGTGACGGCCTCCTATTCGCAGCTTAGCGAACTTACCGGTATAGAGCTTTCTTATCGTGCCTTCGAATCGCTTTTCCTCGCACAGCTCTTCAAGGCTGATGGCACATCCGTAGTGGCATCCGATCTTTTGCTTTCGACCGGTGCTCAAAAAGGGCAATTGCTCTCCTATCAAGACCATCGACGGATGGAATACATATCCGAGATCGGCAGCAACGGACGCCCCCTCTCCATGAGTATATACGACCCGTCCACCCTCTACCGACTTATTACTACCTATTCATCTTTCCGAGAGTATGGTGCCGAGAAGAACCTGCCTGCAAAACTCCTTTTGCAAGTGCTTCATTTGGGACAGGTCAAAGGCTCTCTTGCTCTCGACCTGCCTAAAATGAGATTCACAGATATCGATGAAACAGATGTAATCCCTCGCGTCAACACATCCACTTATGGCAGGATGACGCTGGAAGATCTGTCCGAGCTTTTCTAATCCATTTACACATGAAGTCTTCAATCCGCTTTTTTCTCTGTAGCACCTTTCTCTTCAGTGCATTTCTCTTGCCTGTTTTCGGACAGAAATCCAAGCAGGTACAGCAACTTGAAAAACAACGAAAAGAAACACTGAAAGCCATCGAAAAAACCGATCGCGAACTGCAAACGACCAAGAAAGACAAGCAAGACAAACAAAAACACCTTAACCTCCTGAACAAACAGGTTGCGCAGCGCAAGCAGGTAGTGCAACTCTTGGATAGCGAGGTAAAAGGGCTACAGTCGGATATAGACTCTATGACAGGTGTATGCCATCGGCTTTCCGTGGAGGAGAAGGCCCGATCCGATGAATATGCCCATGCTCTACAGTCTATGCAAAAGCGGAAACGCTCGTTGGATCGTATTCTTTTCATCTCATCTGCCAAAAGCTTCGATGAGGGAATGCGACGAATGCGTTTTCTGGAGCAATACGCTTCCGCATACAAGCAAGCCTCTGTCCGTCTTCGCGATACACGCAGCAAGCTGGAGTCCGAACGTGCGACCGTAGAAGAGGCCAAGAAGGAAAAAGGACGTCTCTTGGTGATCAGAGAAGAGGAAAAAAAGAAGCTCGAAGGACAGCAAGCAGAGCAACGCCGGCAGGTGCAGGCCTTGGGTGCCAAACAAAAAGATTTGGAATCCCGGCTAAGAAAGCAAAAGAAGCAGGCTGAAGCTCTGAACAGGAAGATCGAGAAACAGATTGCTAAGGAGATAGAAGCTGCCGAACGCCGTGCACGTGAGGAGCGTGAGCGATTGGCTCGCGAAGCCAAAGCCAAGGGTAAGCCAGTTCCAGCCGAACCGGAACGAAAGGCTGAAACCAAAGGCGGCTATGCCATGGATGCCTCCGAACGCGCGCTCTCAGGCAGCTTTGCTCAGAACAAAGGTCGCCTGCCCGGCCCCGTTCGCGGTAAATACCGAATCGTAAGCGACTTCGGAGTGCATCAGCACAGCGAACTGAAAAAAGTTCAGGTTAATAACGGCGGTATTGACATCGCTGTAGCAACAGGATCCGATGCCACCAGCGTATTCGATGGTGTGGTATCCAGCGTATTCGTGATACCCGGTTATAATTCGGCAGTAATGGTACGTCATGGTAACTATATCACGGTTTATGCCAATCTGAGTAAGGTATACGTAAGTGCCGGCACTCGCGTAAAAACGGGTCAGGCTCTCGGACGTGCCTATACAGATCCCTCCAACAACCAGACTATTATCCACTTCGAAATCTGGAAAGAACGCAGCAAACAAAACCCAAGACTATGGTTACGATAGCTATTCCCAACGACTATAATGCCCCATTCCGAGATCTTCCTTGGATCCCGAAAGTAGCTGCTACGATCGGCACATTCGATGGTGTACACTTCGGGCATCGCTTTCTTCTCGATCAGCTCAAAAAGATGGCGACAGAGAAGCATCTGCCTACTATGGTAATAACCTTCGATGTCCCCCCCATATCAGTGGTTCGCCCGGGAACTCCCTACCAGAAGCTGACGACAATAGGCGAAAAACTCCTCAGACTCGAAGCGGAAGGAGTAGACTATACGGTGGTACTGCCTTTTACACCCGAATTAGTGGCGATGACAGCCGACACTTTCATTACAACTGTCCTGCACAAACGACTCCATGTAAAAGCCCTGCTCGTCGGCTATGACCACCGATTCGGACATGGACGCATATCCGGTCTGGAAGAATACAAGCGGATAGCTACACCATTGGGCATTACGGTAAAGAAGGCTTCACAGGCCCAGATAGGTGGAGTGCCGGCCAGTTCGAGTGCCGTGCGCCAATCCCTGATGGACAATAATCTTGCTTTGGCCAATCAGCTATTGGGATATGACTACATACTGACAGGGAAAGTGGAGCATGGCTTTAGGATCGGGCGCGAACTGGGCTTTCCGACGGCTAATCTGACCGTAAGCGACAGCCACAAGCTGATCCCCTGCGATGGGGTCTATGCCGTCAGAGCCATTGTAAGCGGTGAGCGATACAATGGTATGCTGTATATAGGCCGCAGGCCTACGCTAAACAACGGCGACCAGCGAACGATCGAAGTCAATCTCTTCGACTTTGATAAAACCATCTACGGCTCCCAGATTCGAGTGGAGTTCGTGACCTTCATCAGAGGAGATATGAAGCTCGATAGCCTGGAAGCTCTTCGCCAACAAATACAAGCCGACTACGGCCGGATCTCAGCTCTCTTCGAGTCCGAGCAATCCGAGTACTCTGAGTAATCAGAATACTCTGAGTACTCAGAGAATAAGCTCCTACAAATTCTTTAGTAGCGTGTCCGCAGGGGGGATGTGCAGGCTCTGACGGGAATCTTCTACCGCTTGCCATTCGGGCGCGAACCGAACCTTATTGTCTACCTTGAAGTGTTCGCTCCCATGGCGATCTATACGATCGAGGATGAAGCCCACAGTTATCTTTTCCGGATCCACCGCCGGACTAAAGAACTCCGCCTTGGGGTCGTGCATATAATTCACCTCCATTATAGCTCCGATGGAGAGCAAGCGGTGTATGGCTTCGGATACAAGCCGAATCGGGGCCTTGCTCTCATCTGCAAGCGAGTCCGCAGTATGCGGGCGGCGCTCGTCCGACAAGAATCGCTTCACGATCAGTGTAGCTACGACGATAGTCAGGAAGTCGATGTAGCGGCGTGAAACATTGGTCGTATCCCGCTCAAAAGCAAATTTCCGAACATTCTGAATAGAGAAGCTGAGCTGTGCACCAAACAAAACAATGGTCCAAGAGAGCTGTATCCAAAGAAGCAAAAGAGGTACTGCTGCGAAGCTACCGTATATGGCATTATACTTCGAGATCCAAAGGATACCGCTGATATAAAGAGCTTGGAATATCTGGAAAACGATACCGGCCAGCACTCCCGAAATAAATGCCGGCCAAAACCGGACGTTCACTGTGGGTAATACGATATACGTACCGGTAAAAAGTAGAACGATAATCACGTAAGGTATCAAATTCAGGATCAACTCCAGCATAGGGCCGAATAGGATGTATTCGCTGAAGTATGTTCCCTTGATTGTAGTCATCATTAGAGTAAGACCACTGGATGCCGTGATCAGGATTGGCAACAGGAAAAAAGCTCCCATATAATCGATTACCCTTCGCTTCCATGTACGTCTTTTATTGGTTTGCCAAATATCGGTAAAGGTATCTTCCACTGTGGCTATCAATGAAAAGACGGTGTAGAGCAGCACGATAAGACCTATACCGACGAAGACGCCACCTTGCACTTGCGCCAGATAGTTGTCCACATAACCCAAAGCCTGATCCAATTCCTGTCCATGACCGGGCAGATATTCTTTGAGCCAATCATGTACTACCTGCTGAATGCCAAAACCCTTGGCAATACCGATCAGGACAGCAAGCATCGGGACGATAGAAAGAATCGTACGATAGGTGAGAGCAGACGCCTGTGTAGCCAGATCATTCTGGATAAAGTAACGAACTGTGAGGAAAACGGATTTGAAAGAATTGATCATCAAGCGACTTGGCCCCGATACCTCTTCGTCCGTAATGCGCCACATATCTCTGGTGACAAAAAGAATCATTCGGTTTATCCGGATAGACCACCGCTTGAAAAATCCCTTATCGTTCTTTTTCTCTTTTTCGTCAATGCTCTCTTTCATAATAAATAACGGGTTGAATCCATTCTTGGTAAATCCATACTGGTAGGCCGAATCTTCCGATTCGGTGCCGGCTTGGAAGAGAGAGAAAAAGCAGCAGATCTGTAAGCCGGGTTCTGTACTCACGGCCACACGTAGCCGGAGCGTCTGTCATTTATCTTGGCCGTGCGTCACCGCACGGCTCCAGCGATCTACCCCCCGGCATCGGGCGAGCTACCCTACATGCGCCGGTATACATGATCTTACAACCCGTCAGACGTACGGCATGCAGCGTCACCGCTGCACCCGGTGGGCTCTTACCCCAACCTTCTCACCCTTACCCTCTCTGCCCAGTCGGTGCCGAAGCACAAACCGATAGCAGAAAGATGGCGGTCATTCTCTTCTACGTACCTCTACCCTCACGAGTAGCTTCCTGTTAGGAAGGACGGTGCTCTGCGTTGCCCGGACGTTCCTCCCACTCTCGAAAGAGTGAGCGACAGACCGATCTGCTGCTTATCTTTTCTTTCGTCTTCTATATCTTATCTGTGTGCCACCTCTACGACCTTAGTCGGATCGAGATGTTCATTGCGATAGTGCACTTGCTCCACCACTCGGGCAGCCAATTCGCGGAAAGCGATTCCCGTCATCGAATCGTCCCGAACAGCAACGGGTATACCTTCGTCTCCACTTTGGCATATACCCTGCACCAGCGGAATCTGTCCGAGCAAAGGAATGTTCAGCTCCTCAGCCAAATTCTTACCGCCATCACGCCCGAAGATGTAGTATCTGTTCTGTGGCAGTTCGGCCGGTGTGAACCACGACATGTTTTCCACCAAACCGAGTACCGGCACATTGATCTTCTCTCCCACAAACATACTGATTCCTTTCCGAGCATCTGCCAAGGCTACGTCCTGCGGTGTCGTCACGACAACGGCTCCGGTAATAGCCAGTGTCTGCACCAGTGTCAGGTGTATGTCGCTCGTCCCCGGGGGCATGTCAATGAGGAAGTAGTCCAATTCACCCCAATTAGCGTCGCGGATAAGCTGCGTCAGGGCATTGCCTGCCATACTTCCGCGCCAGAGAACAGCATCGTTCGGATCCACGAAGAATCCGATAGAGAGGATCTTCACGCCCATCACCTCTTCGGGAACGATCAATTCGCGCCCATCCACTTCTTCGAGTACGGGACGTGCCTCTTCGCAATGGAACATCTTAGGCATAGACGGGCCGAATATGTCGGCATCCAAAAGTCCTACCCGATAGCCGGCTTTGGCCAGAGAGACGGCCAGATTAGCCGTAACGGTACTCTTTCCGACACCGCCTTTGCCCGAAAATACGGCAATGATATTCTTCACGCCCGGCAAAAGTTTGGCAGGAGGTGCAGGTATTGCCTGTTTGCTCTTGACAGAGATATTGCCTTTGATGTCGATGTCTTCGCTGATATACGTCAGGATGGCTGACTCAGCTGCTTTGACCACGGATTTGATGAATGGATCATTCGCTTTGTCGAATATGAGCGAAAACGATACCTTATTGCCATCGATCCTTATATCGTCCTCCACCATTCCGGCCGAAACCAAATCTTTTCCTGTCCCCGGATAGCGAACTTTGCCAAGGGCTTCGAGGATAAGATTGGGATATAATGTTACATATGCCATATTCTGAATAGGTTTATTTATTCGGAAGGAACTGCCTGACTTCTTCTGGAGCGATTGTAGCTGCGGTAGCTGTCAGGTTCGATTTCAATATCGGGTTCCCGATACTCGCAGAGAGGCTCTCCCAAGCCAAAGCTGATGTACTTGATCGTCAGACCTCGTTCCAGCCACTGTTGTTCGTAATAAGTTCGGATACCGAGGATTTCATTCTCTACGCATCCTTTGCCGTACAGATCATCCGTTATCTCGTGTACGGGCAGGTCGTTGAGCTCTACCAACGCCTTCGTATAGGTATAGAGGAAAGGACTATCCGTTTTCAGATGGATACGCCCCCCCTTTTCGAGTACCTTGTCATAGAGCGAGAGGAACCGCGTTCCGGTCAGTCGCTTGCCTACTTTCTTCATCTGCGGATCAGGGAAGGTGATCCATATTTCGGCCACCTCTTCCTCGGCAAAGAAGCGATCCAAAAGCTCTATATCCGTCCGAAGGAAAGCTACGTTGGGCATCCCTTCTTGAAGAGACTCTTTGGCACCGGCCCACATGCGGGCACCTTTGATGTCGATGCCGATAAAGTTTTTCTCCGCATACCGTTTGCCCAGACCTACCGTATATTCTCCTCTACCGCAGCCCAGCTCCAAGACAATAGGGTGATCGTTGTGGAAAAAATCCGTGTGCCAACGCCCTTTTAGCGGAAAACCACCCTCCTGTTGCTGCAAGACGGCAAAAGGATACTGGAAGACGTGAGGGAACGTCTCCATGTCGGCAAATTTGGCCAGCTTGTTCTTACTCATGCCCAATGTAGAGTATCAGTCCTCTTCGAAGAGATTGATACTCTCGCAGTATTCGAGTTCGCCCTGTACGACAAAGCGTATCTCATCGGCAGAGAAGTGGCCTACCTCATCCCGTGCGGCATTCTTGACAACGTACTCCACGAGTTCGTCTTCGTCCACCTCCACTGTTTCCTCGCTGTCCTCGGTCATATCCATGAAACCGCGACTCTCGTAGAAATCGTAAATCAGATCGACGATGTAAACAATGTCGTCATCGGTCAGTTTCTCTTTCAATTCCTGTGGAATGAAATTGCGAATAAAAGCCACGGATGCCGCATCGTCGTACATTTGGATTTCTTCTGCCATAGGTATTTCTGTATTTTAGTGGATTCTTTGTTTACTGATGTCCGGCCCCTGACGGATCAATAGGCACGGGCGAAGAGCACACGTTGGGGCGAGGGCTTACCCGTCACCATACATTTGCCCGGAGTCATGTCCCCATCCATCGGGATGCAGCGAATGGTAGCTTTCGTTTCGGCTTTGATTCGTTCTTCCGTTTCGGAGGTCCCATCCCAGTGAGCAAGGATAAATCCGCCATCTTCGATCTTTTCTTTGAACTCTTCGTAGCTGTCCACCGTGATTGTATTTTCTTTGCGATAGTTCAGAGCCTTTTGGAAGATATTTTTCTGAATATCATCGAGTAGGGTAGCGACTGTTTCTTCTATACCATCCAGTCCGACTGTCTCCTTCGTCAGAGTATCGCGACGGGCTATTTCGATCGTGTTGTTTTCCAAGTCGCGTGCCCCCATAGCCAAGCGAACGGGTACGCCTTTCAGCTCGTATTCGGCAAACTTCCACCCCGGCTTCTTATTGTCGCTGTTGTCGTATTTCACCGATATGCCTTTGGCTCGCAGAGCCTGAATAATCTGATTGGCTTTCTCATCGATCTGAGCCAACTGCTCCTCATTGCGGTATATCGGTACGATAACCACCTGATAAGGTGCCAATTTCGGAGGAAGTACCAAACCGTTGTCGTCCGAATGGGACATGATAAGAGCACCCATCAGACGGGTAGATACGCCCCATGACGTAGCCCAGACGAAATCGCGATTGCCATCCTTATCGGCAAAAGTCACATTGAAAGCCTTGGCAAAATTCTGCCCGAGGAAGTGGGATGTACCACTCTGCAATGCCTTGCCATCCTGCATCAACGCCTCTATCGTATAGGTGTCCACAGCACCGGCAAAGCGTTCGTTGGCGGATTTCACACCCTTGACTACGGGCATGGCCATGTATTCTTCGGCAAAAGTGGCATAAACTTCCAGCATCCGTCTGGCTTCTTCTTCGGCTTCCTCTTTTGTAGCATGAGCCGTATGACCTTCCTGCCAAAGGAATTCGGCAGTCCGGAGGAAAAGGCGTGTACGCATTTCCCATCGAACCACATTGGCCCACTGATTGCAGAGGATGGGCAGATCGCGGTGGCTTTGTATCCAGTTCTTATATGTATTCCAAATGATGGTCTCCGATGTCGGACGAACGATCAGCTCCTCTTCCAACTTGGCCTGCGGATCCACTACTACGCCGTCTCCATCGGGATTGGCTTTGAGTCGATAGTGAGTTACCACGGCGCATTCCTTGGCAAAGCCTTCCACATGTTCTGCTTCACGGCTCAGGAAGCTCTTCGGGATGAAAAGTGGGAAGTAGGCATTGACGTGTCCCGTTTCCTTGAACATATCGTCCAACTGCCTTTGCATTTTCTCCCATATAGCATAGCCATAAGGCTTGATAACCATACAGCCACGTACGGCCGAATTTTCTGCCAGATCGGCTTTGATAACCAAGTCTTGATACCACTGCGAATAGCTTTCGCTCCGCGATGTCAGCTCTTTCAGTTCTTTTGCCATTTTTTCAATGATAGTATATTCAGATATTTTTCAGTGTCGCAAAGGTAGTAATATCATAGCAGAAAACCCCGTGAAACGAAGTGCGGATTACGAAAAGGATACTTGCAACTATTAGAGGAAAGGGTATTAGGAAGAGGATTGAAGGTAAGTAAATGGAAATGAGGGAGATTTGCACCATATCTCTATGGTTTGCATAGAAGGGGTAATCTGTCTTGTCTTCCGCAATATCCCTAAATGCGATAGGGCGTTTGTCGTCATTTACAATGAATAAATCAACCAATTTCAGTGCTCTACGACCATGAGGAATAAGATGTCGAATATTTTGCTCCGTCAGAAAATGATGAGTTGCTCGAACAGCCCCTCCCATACCTTTATCAGATAATCGGGAAGTTTCTCTGTTCTGAGTTCATTGTTAGCATAAAATTCTATGTTTACATGCTTTACAATACATCGCTTAAATCTTTGAAAAAATTGATTTGTTTACCTTTGTTGCATTCAAAAATAAGGTCGTTCAGGCTCTTGCTCTTATATTTGGAAAAATCGCCAATAATTATCAACGACATTTGGTATTGTGAGAATTTTTGAAGTATATCCCCTGCTATTTTAGTTTTTAAGTCAAAAAAATCAGGTGTGATATTCTTTTCATGAATAATGATTTTATCAAATCCTTGATAATACAAATTCCCCAACAATTCTAATCCGTCTTCTGTAGATCTTAAGATTATTTTGTCTGTTATAATTTCAGCTACTTTTGTATTGTCGATATTGTGAGTTTTAATTTTCATACGGTGGTCTATTGTTGTTTACTACCCCTGAAATGATAGAGTTTCTTCCTTGGGTTAAGAGCGTAAATATACTTGATTTATTGAGAAAATATACCGAGTAATTAGCAAAAAGAATAGTGGGCAAATCTTTTTCTTTCCTGTGGGCAGGTGTTTGCTCGATGCTTTGGGTTGTGTGGATTACGATTCATCCGAATTGCTCCTTTTTGCTATATTTGCCTGCTCACAAAGAATCCCAAATAGGGATAAACCACTGTGTATTAGAGATATTACTGCTTGTATAAAACCGCGTTATTAAACTATCTGATGAGAATAATCCTGTACTACGATTCCCGACCTATATGCTGTACTACGGGGTGTATGACTCCTACGCCCGTATCCTGTTTATACCCCTATCGGACTAAAGGAAAGCATGCAGCAATGAGGACAGGAGTGGAATAGCACTTTACTACCGTTTCACCAAAATACAAGGCACCCGCATGGTTCTGCTACGAATCGTGCGGGTGCCTCTGTTTTATAGCCTCTTGAAAAGGCCTTTTTCAGCCTGCGATTTATATAGAAATGACTTTCGATCTGTATATAAATTGAAAACGATTTATATATAAAACGAAAACGATCTATATATTTATTGTAAACAATTTATATATAGATCGTTATCTTCTCTTCCAAAAATCATATTTCGACTTGAGAAAGTCCGCTTCCTCAACTTTTCGACTTCAAGATCCACTTCCTTTCACCTGCTTATTTGGAATCATTCCAAACTCGTCTTCGTTGTTGAAAACTTTTTTGGCGCATGATTTTTGAGTCGGTAGTTGCCATAATAGTTGATGTTTTTTGTATCGTGGATGATTTCTCCAAACTTTTTGATGAAAGAGTCAAGGAAAAGGCCCTCGAAGAGAAGGACAAAAAAACAATGAAGGTGTGCTGAAAAAGCAAATTCAGCACACCCTCGATTATTTTCGGACAAATCCGATAGGCGAGAAAAACGACTTATTTGCTGTAGTCGTAGAAGCCTTTGCCGGTCTTGCGGCCGAGTTGTCCTGCACGTACCATCTTGCGAAGCAAAGGATGAGGACGATATTTGGCATCACCGAATTCGGTGAACAGCACCTCCATGATAGCCAGACAGACATCCAAACCGATAAAATCGCCCAAAGCCAAAGGCCCCATCGGGTGATTGGCACCGAGCATCATGGCCTGATCTATTTCCTCTATGCTGGCCACACCGTCGGCATAGGCTCCGATACCTTCGTTGATCATCGGTATGAGAAGACGGTTTACGACGAAACCCGGAGCTTCGTTCACGCGTACAGCTGTTTTCTTGAGCTTTTCACACAAGTCCAGTACCTGCTTCATCACTTCGTCCGAAGTTTGCTGGGCACTGATAACTTCTACCAGTTTCATCACGGGAACGGGGTTGAAGAAGTGCATTCCGATCACACGAGATGGGGTAGGGAGTTCGGTTGCCAAAGCTGTGATGCTCAATGAAGATGTATTGGTCGCGATGATACATTGCTCGCTTACCACTTCCGCCACAGCACTGAGGGCCTGTTTCTTTATTTCCATCTCTTCGGCAATCGCTTCGATCACGACATCGGCATCTTTCAGGTCATTGAAGTCCATCGTCGTACGGATGCGAGCCACAATGGCTTGCTGCTCATCGGCAGACATCTTGCCCTTTTCAACCAGACGGTTGAGATTTTTTTCGATTCCTTTGAGCGATTTGTTGATAGAAGTCTCGCTTCGCCCTTTCATCAGGACATCCAGACCGTTTTGGGCGATACATTGAACGATACCACTGCCCATGGCTCCGGTACCTACTACTGCTATTTTCATTTTGTTGGAGATTAAAAGTGTATGTGAATAACTGTTCTTTTTGGCTCTCAGCTGAAAGCCGGTTTACGTTTTTCGAGGAAAGCTGCCATGCCTTCCTTCTGGTCGGCTGTGGCAAAGCACAGACCGAAGAGGTTCTGTTCCAAGGCAATACCTTCGGCAATATGCATCTGCGTACCACGATTGATAGCCTCCTTGGACGCTGATACGGCAGAAGCCGAACGCGATGCAATGAGTTGAGCCGTTTCCATCGTGGCAGGTAATAATTCCTCCGGAGTTATTACTCGATTGACAAGACCGATACGAAGTGCTTCTTCTGCATCGATGATACGACCCGTGTAGATGAGTTCTTTGGCTATACCCGGAGCGACAAGGCGTGGCAATCGCTGTGTGCCGGAGAATCCGGGGGTGATGCCCAATCCGACTTCGGGCTGACCAAACTTGGCTTTAGCCGAAGCTATGCGGATGTCACAAGCCATGGCCAATTCGCATCCACCTCCCAATGCAAAGCCATTGATGGCTGCAATAACGGGGAAAGGCAATTCTTCTATACTTCGGAATACTTCTGCTCCAAGCCCTCCAAAGGCTTTTCCCTCGGCTGCACTCAGATGTTGCATCTCGGCTATGTCTGCTCCTGCGACAAATGCTTTGCCACTTCCGGTAATGATCAGCACTCGAGGCTTTTCTGTAGCGATAACGGCAATGGCCGATTTCAATTCGGAAAGGACTTCAGAGGAGAGGGCGTTCAGTGTCTCCGGTTTGTTGATGGTCAGCGTCGTGATGCCATCTTGCGACTGGATAATCAGATTGTGAAATTCCATAACTCTCTTCGATGAATGAAAAAGGAGCCGAATGAATGCGACGAGCTACAAAAGCCCTTCGCCTCATCGGCTCCTTTGCAAGGTTTGTTATACTAAGATTCTCTCAGACTCTTACTTGTCCTGCATGGCAGAACGTAGCTTGGCCGTCAGAATGGGTACAATCTTGTGCAAGTCGCCGACTACACCGAGATCGGCTACCTGGAAGATGGGAGCGAATTTGTCCTTGTTGATGGCAATGATATAATCGCTCTCCTCCATACCGGCCAAGTGCTGGATAGCACCTGAGATACCAATGGCCATATAGATATCGGGGCGAACGGTCTTACCCGTTTGTCCTACCTGACGTTCGTGACCGATAAGACCGGCATCGACCATAGCACGAGAAGAAGAAACTTCTGCATGGATCTGCTGGGCCAGTTCGGCCAGCTTGCTGAAGCCATCTTGTGAACCAACGCCACGACCACCACTGACAAGGATGTGAGCTTCCGTGATGTCCACCATATTCTTGTCTTCACGCTCTTTCTTGATCAGGCGAACACGGAACTTGGCTGTGTCAAACGTGATAGTTACGTTTTCAACCGTACCTTGACGATTGTAGTCCATAGCCTTACGACGCATAACGCCGGGACGAACCGTAGACATCTGAGGACGATGTACCTTACTGATAATCGTAGCCATAAGGTTACCACCGAAAGCCGGACGTGTCATCAGCAGATTGCGCTCGTCACCGATCTCAAGCGATGTGCAGTCTGCTGTAAGACCTGTACGCAAGCGAGAAGAAAGACGGGGGCCGAGGTCGCGACCGATAGTCGTAGCACCGAGGAGTACGATCTCAGGCTTCTTGTCCTGAAGAATCTGGGTAATGGCCTGAGCGTAAGGCTCGGTAAGGTAGTTCTCGAGCTTCTCATCGTCTACGACAAGCACCGTATCGGCACCGGCAGCGATAAGTTCCTTAGGCAAGTCAGCAACCTTGTAGCCGCAAAGAATTGCCGTTACTTTTTCTCCGATGGTGTCTGCCAGTTCACGAGCCTTTCCGATGAGTTCGAAGGCTACGTTCTGAATCACTCCTTCGCGTTGCTCTGCGAAGACGAAAACACCTTTATATAATTCCTTATCCATAGTTGCTTGTTGTTCAGATGATGAATTTCTCTTTCAGTTTGTTGAAGATAATGTCAGCAGCTTCTTCGGGAGTGATATCTTCATGCAGTGCTCCCATGGCCTTGGCTCCCTTGGTGAATGACTTCTTCACGCTCGTGGGAGAACCGGCCAAACCGATTCTTTCCGGATCGACATCAATGTCGCTTGCTCCCCAGCATTCAATGGGTCTGTCGAAGGTTTCCATAATGCCACGAACGCGCATGTAGCGAGGCTTATTAGCCGTAGCCAACAAGGTAAGCATACAAGGAAGCTCTACTTCCAAAATCTCATGTCCTTCTTCCGTGCTCTTGCGAACAGTCAGAGTTTGCTTGCCATCGAATGTGGCTTCTTCCACGTATGTGATCTGTGGGAGATCAAGCTGCTCGGCAATCTGAGGTCCTACCTGAGCCGTATCACCGTCGATAGCTTGACGGCCAGCGATAATCAGGTCATGATCTATCTTTCGCAACGCTTGAGAGAGGGTGTAGCTCGTGGCCAATGTGTCGGCTCCACCGAACTTACGATCGCTGACAAGGATGGCATGATCTGCACCCATGGCATATGCTTCGCGCAGGATAGCTTCTGCCTGTGGCGGTCCCATCGTGATCACAGTTACGTGTGCATTGTGGGTGTCCTTGAAGCGAAGAGCTTGTTCCAAAGCTCCCTTGTCATCGGGGTTCATGATACTGGGCACACCGTCACGAATGAGCGTGCCTTTTACAGGATCCAATTTGATTTCGGTAGTATCGGGTACCTGTTTGATACAAACAACGATATTCATAGTCTAATGCTTGATTATTTTAATAAGTTGGATGCGATTACCAAGCGTTGAACTTCGCTGGTACCTTCGTAAATCTCAGTGATCTTAGCATCGCGCATCATACGCTCTACCGGATACTCACGAGTATAGCCATATCCTCCGTGGAACTGAACCGCTTTCGTAGTCATATCCATAGCCGTTTCTGCGCAGTAGAGTTTGGCCTGAGCCGATTCCATCGTATAAGGCATCTTCATATCCTTCTTCCAGCTTGCCAAACGAACCAACAAACGAGATGCCTGAATGCGGCATTGCAGGTCGGCAAGTTGGAATTGTGTGTTCTGGAATTGAGCGATGCTGCGACCGAATTGCTTACGCTCTTTGGTGTACTTCACCGTCTCGTCCATGGCTCCCTGTGCAATACCGAGGGCCTGAGATGCGATACCGATACGTCCGCCATCAAGGGTTTTCATGGCGATTTTGAAGCCACCGCCTACGCGACCGAGAAGATTCTCTTTGGGGACGATGCAGTTTTCAAAAATAAGTTCGCATGTAGCCGAACCACGGATACCCATCTTCAGCTCTTTCTTTCCTATAGAGAAGCCGGGAGTTCCTTTTTCAACAATGAATGCTGTGATACCACGTGTGCCCTGGCTCTTGTCTGTCATGGCAAATACCACATATACGTGAGCATATTCGGCATTGGTGATAAAAATCTTGTTACCGTTAAGTATGAAATGATCTTCCTTCTCTTCAGCAAAAGTTTGCTGAGCAGCAGCATCCGTACCTGCATTGGGTTCGGTAAGTCCAAATGCACCGATCCATTCGCCGGAACAGAGTTTCGGCAAATACTTCATCTTTTGTTCTTCTGTTCCATTTTCGTAGATGGGAGCTGCGCACAAAGATGTGTGTGCAGAAAGAACCACGCCAGTGGTAGCACATACACGGCTTAGTTCCTCCACTGCCATCGAATACATTACGTTTGTACCGCCGGCACCACCGTACTCAACGGGGAAAGGGATGCCCATCAGTCCGATTTCGCCCATCTTCTTTACTGTTTCGATGGGGAAACGTTCCTGCTCGTCAATTTCTGCCGCCAGAGGTTTTACTTCTTTCTCGGCGAAACTGCGGATCATCTCAAGAAACAATTGTTCTTGGGGTGTCTGAGAAAAGTTCATAATTCTTGAAGTTTATTTGGTTTGTAGTGATACTAAAAACTCTTTTTATTGTTGCATCGGGATGATCTCAGAAGCAAAAGTCAATGAAGCTTCAGTCGCAGCTTGTACTTGTTCTGCTGTAAAATCTGGATGTATTTCTGTTACGACAAGGCCTTTTTCGGGGCACACTTCGATCACACACATTTCTGTGATAATCAGGTTTACTTGTCCTTTTGCCGTAAGCGGCAAAGAGCATTTCTTCATGATTTTGGGGCTACCCTTGGCTGTATGCTCCATGGCCAAAATTACCTTGCGAGTTCCTACCAGCAAATCCATGGCTCCTCCCATACCGGGTGCTTTCTTGCCGGGAATAAGCCAGTTGGCCAAGTCCCCATTTTCGTCTACTTGCAATGCTCCGAGTACACTGACATCCACATGTCCACCACGAATGATGGCAAATGAGGTAGCACTGTCAAATGAGGCAGCACCCGGAATAGCCGTAATGGAACCTCCCCCGGCATTGATCAGATAAGGATCTTCTTTGCCTGTTTCCGGAGCAGGGCCCATCCCAATCATGCCATTTTCAGACTGCAAATATACTTGTACTCCGGGTTTTAGGTAATTGGGCACCATCGTCGGCAGACCTATACCGAGGTTGACCACATCACCATCTTTCAATTCGAGGGCAACGCGCTTGGCGATCACTTCTCTGATTTGATCTTTTTCCATGATGAAAAATATTTTATCGATTTCTATTTGTTATTCATTCTCTTATGAAACTCCTGAGCGATGAATGAAGCAACATCATCCGCATATGTATTGGCACCGAATCCTGCATCATAGCCAAGCTCTTTGGCCAATTCATAAGTGATACGAGGCCCTCCACAGGCCAAGATCATCTTATCTCTCAGACCTTCTGCCTCCATGAGTTCGACCAGCTCTATCAGATTCTTGATATGCACATCTTTCTGTGTTACTGTTTGAGATACCAAAAGAGCATCAGCATTGAGCTCGATTCCCTTGGCAATAAACTCTTCATTCGGAACCTGACTGCCAAGATTGTATGCTTCGATCATTTCGTAGCGTTCCAAACCATAATGACCGGCAAAGCCTTTCATATTCATGATGGCATCAATGCCTACCGTATGGGCATCAGTGCCTGTACTGGCTCCAACCACTACTATCTTTCGGCCGATATTCTCACGGATAAAGTCGTCTGTTTCAGCCATATCCCATTTCGTAGATTCTACTTTCGGAACATAGATAGAGCTATAGTCTACTGTATGTTCGCAGCTTCCATAACAGTTGAAAAAAGTAAAACCTTCTGTCAGTTCGCGGAAGAATACTACTTGAGGATTCTGCATCCCCATTTTCTTGATGAGCTGCTTGGCTGCTTCGATGGCTTCATCTCCGGCCGGAACAGGTAAGGTAAAACTAAGCTGCACTTTACCGTCATTCATCGTATCGCCATAGGGCTTGATGCGCGATAGATCTAATGTCTGATCGAAATCTCTTCCTTCTGTCGAATATAGTCCACCGCTCATAACTTACCACTCATATTAAAGTTTTTCATCAGCTCGATTGTCGGGTTGTAGTAGTGTGCTTCTTTCTTGGCAACACCGCTTAAACCCTTTCCTCCGTTCATCGGGCGTTTTACATCACCAAAAATACCTTTTTCCAAAGCAGAGAAGAGACCTTCTTCCTTCAATCTTTCAAGCAAATTGACGGTCTTGTCAAGCACTTCACGTGCTCGGCTCTGTACGATACCACCCTCCTTGAACTCAACCTCCGATCCGATATTCTTCATATTGGAGAAAATATATTTGGCATTTTCGATCGAAAGATAGCGGTCGCTCATAAAAGGAGTATGGATGGCTTCGGTAGGCATACCGAGCAGCTGGATACCCTGAGAGGTCCACACACCGATTATATTGAAAAGGGCATCCTGCAAATGACCACGGAAAATGTTGCCGGTCATGAACTTCGTAGGAGGCATGTATTTAAGCGGAGCTTTGGGGAAAATTTCTCTGGTCATTTGTGCTTGGGCCAACTCGAAAAGGAATCCATTTTCGAGCATGGGATCCATTTCAAATGCATGTCCAAGCCCCATCTGTTCTGAAGGCAATCCGGCTGTAAGAGCCAGCTGCTCATTGATCAAATCCGAGGCAAGTACGGTATGTGCTTCTTCTACGGCATCAGCTGTGGTCAGATAGTTATCCTCGCCAGTATTGATGATAACACCGGCAAATCCGTTGATGACACGACTCATGTACTGATCCACCAGAGTACGTTGCATATTGATGTCTCGGAAAAGAATTCCATAGAGAGCATCATTGAGCATTACGTCCAAGCCTTCGAGTGCTCCCATTACGGCTATTTCCGGCATGCAAAGACCCGAACAATAGTTGCAGAGCCTGATGTACCGACCGACCTCTTCTCCAACCTCATCCAAGGCTTTTCGCATGATACGGAAGTTTTCCTGTGTAGCAAAAGTTCCCCCGAATCCTTCTGTCGTAGCTCCGTAAGGGACATAGTCGAGCAAACTCTGTCCCGTAGTACGTATTACGGCAATAATATCGGCTCCTTGGCGAGCAGCTGCTTGTGCTTGAACGACGTCTTCATATATATTGCCGGTAGCAACAATAACGTATAGATAAGGTCTTGGCCCTTCTCCGAGAGTCTCGATATAGTCCTCTCTTCTCTTTCTGTTGGCAGCTATTTTTTGCATCCCTGCTGTTATGAGCGGTGCCAATGTGTCTGCAATGACGTTGGCAGGACAGAAGGGATAAGAGGTAAGATCTATTTCGCCGACAGCCACACCTTCGGCAATTTCCTGAGGAGATTTCCCTGTAGCAACTATTCCATTTGCTAAAAAGAACAGAGCACCATGCCCCAAAACATTCCGGTCTTTCAGATGGTCGACCAATACATTGGGTAGTGGAACAGCATTGCCATCCACTCCATCAACCCCGATTAGGCGACAGAGGGTGCGTTCCACGGCTACAGTCGTGTATTGTTCGACGAATGTCTGTACGTTACCGGCTATTTCTCCGGCAATGCTTCTGGCATATTCTACCTTGGAGAAATCAATTCCGACTTTACTTTTTTGCATACTTATGATATGTATTCTTGCTTTATGCTATTTCGTGTTGTTCAAAAACTGTTTACATTCTGTCATGAGAGCCTCATTAACCCCAAGGATCTCTGCTATGCGTATTGCTTCGTGTGGGACATCGTTTCCGCTCACTTCTTCGAGCGTATAGTCCACACATTTGGTGAGGGAGTTTACTTGTAGAGGCAGGTTCACTTTGTCTTCTCTAAAACCACGCACTTTCAAGCGGCGACATGGAATGTCTATACTGCCATAATGTGTAGTGACGAGAGATCGGATCTTATACCTGCTCAATATAGCCAATAACCCACTGACAATGGCTTGTCCTTCTACAGGATTCGTTGTCCTTGCAGGTTCATCGACTAAAACGAGTAGTTGCTTTCCCTGTCCGGCCTCATCGGCAATGGACGAAAGACACATCATTTCCGCCCCGAAAGAGGAAAGCCCCTGTCTAATATCTTGCGCATCTCCAAGCGAAAGCATCACTTTTTCCACAGGGCATATCTCTGCCTTTTGTGCCGGCACATAAAAGCCATATTGATAGAGGATCTGAGCTAATGCGACTCCTTGCAGCAGCACACTTTTTCCTGCCATGTTAGCACCGGTAATTAAGGTTGGCAGAGAGGGTAGGGCTATATCTACCGGCTGGAATTTTTCTCCTTTTTCTTCCAGGAGGCTAAGAACATGTGGATGTACCAGTCCCGTATAGTTCGTAACACTATGACCGGAAACCGGTTTGCTCCATCCAAGCTGAAGGAATAGCTTGACCTTTGCTAATAACAGGTCTATCGCTCCCAACAATTCCAGAGCTGTAGCCAATCCAGCAGCATAAGGAGACAGCTGGCGAGAAAGTTGCTTTCGGACGATGTCTTCTTCTTGCAAACTTTCATTGCGAATTTCGATCTTGGCGTCTTCGTTTGTTTCCTTTTTGAGCTTGTCTCTCAACTCTCTCAATGTCTCCGAATATGCATCATATATATAGAAATGAGGAATTTTCTTTTCCTCCGGATCCAAAACGGAAACAATATGCGACAAATCGGGTAGGGGAGAGGTGAGATCATCTAACTTGTAAAAACGGATCAAATCCCGAATATCTTCACTTAAAATTGCCAAGAATTTGATCTCGAAAAAATCAATATCCGTGCAAACTACGTGGTGTGAAAGAGAATATATCGTTCCTTGGATGTCACGCAGCTGCATTAATTTGTGTGCGATCTCATCCAGACCTCTTTCTTTTCGTTGGTCTGCTTGGTATGAGATGGCTATTTCTACACGAGAAAGAAGCTCTTCAATATCGGAAGCCTCGGTCAGAAACTCTTGCTCCAACAGACAACGCCGCCCCACAGATGAATGTATGCACAACTCATCTATTACATAGCGAAGGCCGCTAATGCTATTGATCTGTTCCCGTAGTTTCATCAACATTCAAACGAGTTTAGCCCTCTTACATCGTAGACCGGAATGCCGAGGGCTTTTTCCATTTCTCTGCGCAGCACTTCGGATTTCAGCTTGTACCCGCTGGGTGCTACCGGATTGATTGTCACGGCCAATAGCTTACCTCCATACAGAGATTCGATCTCATGTTTGCTCTGTAGAAAACGATCTACTGCTTCCGGCAAAGCAAACATACGTGTAAAATCTCTGATAATGAGACAGATTTTATCATCAGAGAGGCGAAGCTGTTCCAATAAGTTATCACTAACGGCTCCGGATACATAAATTCTGTTGCCGAAGCGAGTCAGGTCATTTCTGTTAGATGCATTCAGCATCAGTGCCGAACGAATCCCCAAGTCGTGAACGTTGCCCGATTCATCTATCCCCCATATGCCTTGTTCGATGGGGTCTAATCTCTCTGCCAATTCGGCTTCCACTGTAGGTAAAGAGATCAATCGATACACGGCAGCCGTTTTACGGACCAACTGAGGTATATTGATGGACAAAGCAGCTCCGGTAGCTAAAATCATAGCATCGGTAACGACAGGAGATGCCAGACACTTGCGAGAAAGAGCTCCATCTACAATAGTCGTTTGCACTCCGGAATTCGATAGGGTAGTTATCATTTTTCTTAACCCACCCGTCGTGGAAGGCCCTGAGAGCAATATCTTACCGGGTTCCAAAGAGCAGGCCGTGATGAGCCGTCCCAATGCAGTCCGATCTTCGCTGACATCAATAATCTCTGCAATCACTTCTTTCTGTAGATAATGCAACTCGGAGGTAACGAATATCATCCCTTTAGGCACCACTATTTCCGGCTTGGCCGTCTGAGTTACCTGGTCACTCTTTTCTCCATCTATGCCTATAGAAGTAAGGGCAACCCTATGCCGATAGGCATCGAGTCGCCTGATGATATAGTTGAGCGTTTCCGTTTTGCCGGTGTTCTTCTCCATTCCGAAAATGGATATGCTCCGGCTCTGCATGATCTTTTCTACAAAAGGCAATTTTTTTCTCTCTTTCTCTCTTTAAGCAAGCTCTCTCCCCAATGGCTTTGCAAAGGGGAGGGAGCTTATTTTCAATCAATTAGTTCTTATCGAACTTGCGTTTTTTGCGAGCTAAGTCGGAAGGCTCGATAGCCAACTGCTGGCCTCCGGAAAGTGCGGCTACACCCTCTTTATGCTTACCGGCTCGACAGTCCTCACAATCACACTCCTCATGATAATTCTCCGGTTCCGTATAGGTCGTGATAACACCTTCATAGTTGCGAAGAACCACATGTCGTGGGGACTGAGATACAACATAGTTCGGCATTACAGGTATCTTACCACCACCCCCCGGAGCGTCTACCACAAAGGTGGGGACAGCATAGCCCGAGGTGTGTCCACGCAGGTTCTCGATAATCTCGATGCCTTTGGATACCGGTGTGCGGAAATGACCTATACCAAGCGAGAGATCGCATACATAGATATAGTAAGGACGCACACGCATCTTTACAAGCAAATGCACCAATCTCTTCATCACATGCGTACAATCATTGATTCCACGCAATAAAACCGTTTGGTTACCCAACGGAATACCTGCATTGGCCATTCTTTCACAGGCCTCTACAGCTTCTTCCGTAATCTCATTCGGGTGGTTGAAGTGGGTGTTCAGCCACACGGGATGATACTTTTTGAGCATATCCACCAATTGAGGCGTTATGCGCTGAGGAAGGACTACCGGCGTACGGCTTCCTATACGAACGATCTCCACATGAGGTATTTCGCGCAGACGCTTCAATATGTATTCCAAGCGATCGTCACTGACAAGGAGGGCATCGCCTCCCGAGAGCAAAACATCGCGGACTGTCGGTGTATTGGCTATATAGTCAATGCATCGATCGATACGCTCAGAAGGAGAAGAAGCATCTTTCTGTCCTGCGAAGCGACGGCGAGTACAATGACGACAGTACATCGAGCATTTGTCCGTGATAAGGAACAATACACGATCCGGATAACGATGAGTCAGTCCGGGTACGGGCGAATCTTCATCTTCACTAAGTGGGTCTACCTGATCTTCAGGAGCACGTACCAATTCCTGATGAGTAGGAATAGCTTGTTTACGAATCGGACAATTAGGATTCTCGGGGTCTATCAAACTCAAATAATAAGGTGTGATAGCCATTCGGAGCACTTTGAGCGATTCTTTTACTCCCTCTTCTTCTTCAGCGGTGAGTGTAACGTACTTTTTCAGCTGGTCGAGCGTCTCAATTCGATTGAGGACCTGCCAATGCCAGTCGTTCCATTGCTCATCGGTGACATCAGGGAAATAATACTTTCTACGACTTTCTGCCATGGTTATTGTGAGCTTTGGCTGATTATCTAAAAAAGAATACTACGGAGACAATGATTCCGAACCGGCTTATCATCTCTCCGTAGCAGCTTATTTCTTACGAATTAAGCGTACAATTCTGTGAAAACTTTACGCAAAGCCTCACATTCCCGAAGCTCCTGCAGTGTGATTTCGGCATGACCCTTAGTATAGCCATTACCAACGATCATAGTCACGTCACTGCCTACGCCCTCAGCCCCCAAAGCGGCTTTGGTGAAGCTTGTAGCCATAGAGAAGAAATAGACGATACCATCATTCTTCGTACAGAGGATGCTCGTCATTTCCGTATCGGTGATGTTTACGTTGTTGATCGTAACATCACACATCTCTCCGTTCGTAAGCTTTTCGATCTCTTCCATTACGGGTACCGGCTTCGTTGCATCGGCAGAGAATACATGATCACAGAAACCGAGAGCTTTCAAGCGATCCGTACTCTTCTGTGAGTGGCAAAGACCGATTACCTTACCGGTTACACCGGCACGTTTCTTGGCTTCGTAGCAGCAGAGCATACCGCTCTTGCCACCTGCGCCGATAATAAGTACCGTATCTCCCGGCTTCACCAATTTGGCTGTCTGAGCAGGAGCACCTGCCACATCAAGAGCCGACAGAGCCAACTTTTCAGGCAAATCGTTAGGAATCTTCGCATAGATACCGCTTTCGAAGAGAATAGCCTTTCCTTCGATGTCCACTTGATCTACATCCGGACGAATTTCCTTGATTTTGTCGATGCGGAGCGGCGTTAGAGAAAGCGACACGAGCGTGGCAATCTTATCGCCTACCTTCAAGTCGATTTTGTCTTTGAGAGCATCACCGATCTTTTCAACTACACCGAGAAGCATCCCGCCTGAGCCTGTTACAGGGTTGCGATGTTTACCTTGTTTGGCTACAATGCCAAGCATGATTTCGGCGATTTTGGCCTTATCTCCACCGGCCTGTTCATGGATCTGCGTGAAACTTGCAGAGTCTATATTCAAAGTCTTAACATCGATGAGAATCTCATTGTCGTAGATTTCATCCATGTTGTTGTCCACTTTTTCAGCGGGCTGAGGTAGAACGCCCTGAGGGGCTAATACACGGTGTGTGCCGTATTTGTTTCCTTTCTTTTGCATTGTCGAAACGTATTGAGTGAATTTTGTGAGTTTTAGAGCCTTTATTTGCTAAGCCCCAATATCCGACGGGCTTCTGCCGGAGTGGCTATCTCACGACCCATTTCCTTGGCCATACGTACCACTTTTTCTACCAATTCTCCATTAGAGCGAGCTAAAACTCCTTTGGATATATATACATTGTCTTCGAAACCTACACGCACATGTCCTCCATCAATGATAGCCAGTGCTGCGAGGGGAAATTCATAGCGTCCCACACCTGCTACAGTATATGTGGCATCTGCGGGGATACTTTCGCGAAGGAAAACGAAATCACGCATTTCTCCGCTGATACCGCCATTTACACCCATTACGAAGTCGAAGTGCATAGGGGATTGGATATAACCTTTGCGGTGAAGACGAAGAGCCATGTCGATCATACTCTTGTCGAAGACTTCGAGTTCGGGTTTGATACCACGCTCGATCATTTTCTCCCCGAAATATTTGATCGTGTTTTCCGTATTGGTGAACACTTCATCACCACCGAAGTTAAGGGTGCCACAATCCAAAGTGGCCATTTCGGGAGAAAGCTCTGTCGGTTGCAGACGTTCATCATTCGTCATGCCCACAGCACCTCCCGTCGAAGGCTGGATGATTACATCGGGACATACTGCCTTGATGGCATCCATGACTTCTTTGAAGCGATTTTTATCTTGAGTAGGGGTACCATCATCGTATCTCACATGGAGATGAATGATGCTGGCACCTGCATCATAGGCCGATTTGGCTTCACGTACACACTCTTCTACCGTATAGGGAACGGCCGGATTATGCTCTTTCAGAACCTCTGCACCGCAGATGGCTGCCGTAATGATCAATTTTTCCATAACTACAGTCGGTATAATGGTTTTACTTATTTGTTGCGCTGGCAATTAGCCGGTACCACACAAGTGCCGGTAGCACGGCAAACAACAATAGGTTCGTCAAGCACATCGGCTGCCGACTCCGAAATATCCGTACGAGGACGAATCACCTTACGAGCTTCGAATTTCATCTTTCGACTGGTATTTCCCACATGAGTGATTTCGCCTACAGCCTCTATATAGTCTCCGGCAAATACCGGAGCCAAAAATTCCACATTGTCATAAGCACAGAAGAGGCCTTCATCACCGTCTTGCATGATAAGGAGTTCTGTGGCAACGTCTCCGAAGAGTTGGAGCATGCGAGCCCCATCTACTAAGTTACCTCCGTAATGAGCATCATGTGCACTCATCCGAAGACGGATCATTGATGTCTTTGTCATAGTCGTATTGGAGTTATTGTGAGTAGTTGATTGGTCTGTGAGCAGAGATTACTGCTTATTGAAGGATATAATCCACGAATATGCCACTGGTGTGGATTTGTTCCATGGGGATCTGTCCGGTAGGGCGGATTTCTTCGATTTCTGCTACTACACAGTCTGCTGCCATAGCCATCAGCGGCTGGAAGTTCTGTGTTGTACCTTTATAGATGAGATTCCCGAATTCATCGCCAACGCTTCCTTTAATAAAGGCAAAGTCAGCACGGATAGGTTTTTCGAGCAAAAAAACCTCGCCATCAATCTCGATCTTCTGTTTGCCTTCTTCGATTACAGTCCCAAGCCCTGTAGGAGTCAATACTCCTCCCAAGCCGGCTCCTCCTGCTCGTACTCTCTCTGCAAGAGTGCCCTGAGGACTAAATTCGATTATCAACTCGCCTGTATTCATTTGATCACCGGTCATGGGGTTCGTACCGATGTGAGAAGCTATCAACTTCTTCACCTGATGGTTTGCAATGAGCCGACCACAACCACGATCCGGATAGGACGTGTCGTTGGCAATAAGGGTGAGATCCTTGACACCGCTCTTTACTAGTTCGTCGATAATCCTTTCGGGGGTACCATTCGCTAAAAAGCCACCCACCATGATAGTCATACCGTCCTTAAACAAGACGGACAACTTTTCAGCCGAAATCGCTTTATTCATGGTTTTTTCTGTTTTTTATTTTGTTGAGAATTCTATTTCCTTCTCTTTTCGTGACAAATCTGTATGTATCAACTTATTTCGGTTGATATAATTGCGCACCAAAGATAGTGCCAATTTGGGAGTTGCAAAAATAACAGTAGAGCCGAGGCTTATGGCTAAGCATTAGTCGGGGATTAGCTGTTTCATAAAGAGTTCATTCAAAGGATAAGCATACATACAAGTAAACATAATACAGATTATCGTTTTTTATTGATTGCCTTGCACGCCTTCTAATTATGTTCAATTACGAGTGAGCCGATCAGCTCTTTTACATCACTGATTCCATGCCTTCGGAGATAATCCTCTATGCCATCGACTATATGAGAAGCTGCAGCAGGATCTACGAAGTTGTAGCAGCCCACCTGCACAGCCGTGGCTCCGGCCAATAAAAACTCGATGGCATCAGCCGCAGATGCGATCCCTCCCATACCGATTATAGGCACTTGTACCACCTTGGCGGTTTGCCATACCATACGTAGAGCAATGGGCTTGATACATGGCCCGGAAAGGCCTCCTGTAATGGTCGAAAGGATGGGACGGCGTTTTTCCGCATCAATAGCCATACCAAGAAACGTATTGACCATCGAAATGGCATCGGCACCCTCAGCCTCTACCGCACGAGCTATCTCTGTGATGTCAGTCACATTGGGAGAAAGTTTTACGATCAATGTCTTGTCATAAGCCCGGCGCACAGCTTTAACGACGGACGCCGCCCCCTCGCAGGTAACGCCATAAGCCATACCTCCCTGCTTGACATTGGGACAAGATATATTCAATTCTATAGCCCGGATATGCTCCAGCTCATTTATTATTCGGGAAGTCTCTGCATAATCGTCCAAGGTGGAGCCACTTACATTGACGATCATCTCCGTCCGATAATCCTTGATAACCGGATATATATGCTCTACAAAGTAGTGAACACCCTTATTTTGCAAGCCCACGGCATTCAGCATCCCCGATGGAGTCTCGGCCATGCGTGGATACGCATTCCCTTCCCGATGATGGAGCGTGGTTCCTTTGACAACTATGGCACCTAACCGGTCTATATCGATAAAATCTTTGTATTCGGTACCATAGCCATAGGTGCCACTGGCAGTCATTACGGGATTTTTAATAGTTAATCCCCTACCGATTTCTACTTCTGTTCGAACCATTGTAATCTATCTGTATTGAAGACCGGTCCTTCCGTACAGACGCAAAGATTGCCTTCTTTTGTATTTTCCACACAACACAAACATGCCCCGATACCACAAGCCATCGTATTTTCCAGAGAGACTTCGCAAGGGATATTTCGTTGGCGTGCCAGGGATGCCACCGCCACCATCATGGCTTTCGGGCCACACACATATATATGAGAAAAATCAGCATCCCGAAGGGTCGGGTGGCTCGTGACAAAGCCCTTCACCCCCAACGAACCGTCCTCTGTGGTGCAATGCAGGTTGGCAAAGCGGGAAAATCTGTCCTGCATAACGATCAGATCGGCAGAACGCGCACCAAGCAGAACATCCGGCACGATCCCCATCTCTCTGATACAACGGGCCAAATAGAGCATAGGAGCCGTGCCTACACCGCCACCCACGAGAAGAGGACGGTACTCTCCATCCGGCTGATCGTTAAGCGTAAAGCCCTGTCCAAGCGGATATAAAAGATCCAACGAATCGGATACTTGCAATAAAGCTAAAGCATGTGTGCCCTTGCCTGCTTTTTGAACCAGAAGCAATAGTTCCTGCCGTTCGTAATCGACATCACAAACAGAGATAGGCCGACGCAAAAAAGCCCCTTGGGCATCAGTCAGTACCTGAACAAACTGTCCGGGCTTTATTTCCGGCAGAGATAATCGGGCTTCATTATGCTCCGGTACAAGTGTAAGAAGGAAATAGCTGTCGTTTAGCTTCGTATTGGCTGCTACACGCAGTTTATGGTTGTATTTCATCGAGAAACCGAGTTGCAGTATTCGAGTGCAAAATTACGAAAAAAGAGAGGCTTACTCTTTGTTTGAGCGAAACTCTTGATAGCTGCCATCCGAATAGAAAACCGTAATTCTCTCGATTTGCTTCGCAGGCATTTGAACGATCTTGATTTCCGGCTCCGGTCTGCCCGATGAGCTCTGTATGCCGGAATTATCTTTAGTCCTTGTATGCAACTCCTGCTCCGGCATGGAAGAATAAGAGAAAAGATCATTCTCAAAAGGCATTTTATCCGATTGTTGAGGCCCTTTGCCAAAGATAATCCACTCCGCACTCCATTCATCGAATCCCTGCACGATCTTGTTGATCATGTCCAAGGTCACTTTATTTCTGCCGGAGGTAATGTGCGTCAGAGCGGAACGGGAAATTCCGGCTTGATCAGCGAAAGCAGAAGGAGTCATTCCCAACTGCTCCATCATGGAAAGAATACGCATCTTAATTGCATCTGCATCGATCATAATACTGTCTTTTTGTCACCTTTTTGAGCAAATCATATCCACAGAAGCAAATTTACAAATTCGAATTTACATCCACAAACGGGACAACAGCAATGTACAACCCAAACTAATTACAAATGTATCACACATTTGTGCGATTACACTTGGATTGTCAATAAGCTTGGAGTTATCAACATCTACCATCAGTTTAGATTTATCCTATAATATATTGGTTATAAGTAATATAATATATCACATTAGAACTTATAAGGCCATTACGAATCAACAACGCCACTCCCCCACTCTATTTCGATACAAATACTTCATATAATATAATATAATAACCTGATAACTATTGTATTATACATTTAATATAAAGGTGTATAAAGCTGTATTGCTCGGTTTGTTTTCAAGTGTAAATCGCTGCAATACACATGTATATTAAGATCGGTTCAATTTGATTACATCCTGACCGAGTCAAGATTGTAAACTGAAAACGAGTTTCGAAGTGTAATTTATCCCCATTTGTGACTGCACAAATGTAACGCAATAAAGATGGATCCTCTAAACTGACAAAATGGCGGTATCAACAAATTAAGTGGCTTAAAAAACATGGCTCAGAAGGCTTCTAAAAATTTTCGATGACCTCTCACTACCTCAATAGCCTTGAAGGGGATATTCGGCCTAAAAAGGGCAAAATATGGCACCGATGATAAAAAAGAGAAATCCAAGTAGCCGAATAGCCTGTTCTCGACTCTGATGATAAATAAAGAAACTACCTTCTCCTTAGCGTAACACTTGCACTAAAAACACGCGCCAAAAAAGTTTTCAACAACCAAGATGAGTTTGGAATGATTCCAAATAAGAGGTTAATAAGAAGCGGATTTTGAAGGCCAAAAGGTGTGGAGGTGGACTTTTTCGGATCGAAACAGGGCTTTTGAGAGATAGGATAACGATCTATATACAAACCGTTTTCGATAAATATATAGATCATTTTCGATTTGTATATAAATCGTTTTCAATTTATATATAGATCGAAACTCATTTCTATATAAATCGAAGGCCGAAAAAGGCCTTTTCACTGGGCTATAAAACAGAGGCACCCACATGATTCGTAGCCGAACCGTGTGGGTGCCTTATATTTTGGACGGTATCTATTCTTTATTCCGCCTCATTCCATAGCTGCATATCTCATTCAATCCGGTATATGACACAGGTATAAACAAAAGATATGGCCATAGTTAGTCATAGTCCTTGGATGGAGGACAGGTTGGGAGTCGGAGTGCAGGATTATTCTCATAGGTCGTTTACTAATATAGTTTGATACAAGCGGCATTGCAGCTCTCAGCAGGCTGCTGTAACCGTAGGCAAAAGTACGCATTTATCCGACACCGATGCTTGTTCTCCTGAAACGAAAAAGCTCAATTCAGATCGGCCATATCTATCTTCCAGGTAGAATCGGGAAAAATCAGATAGGATTCTGCTCCTGCCTTTCGGAGTTCTTCCCGGGCCTTTTTCATTTCTTCGCGGTATTGTTTGCGAGCTTTCTCCATCTCTTGGCGGAACTTTTCCCGCTCCTTGCGCCATTCTTGATTTTGCTTTTTCTGAGCCTTGAGATACTCTTGGTAGTATTTCTCCTTTTGCTTGCGATATTTTCGCATAGCCTCCGAGTTGTCAGGCTTCAAAACGTTCCACTCCTTGCGGAAATAACGCGAACGGCCATTGGGATAAATCATTTGATTGAGCTGCTCTCGCGTGAATGTCCCTTCCATGACGAGCGCACGTATTTCCTCCGTGTCCTCCGTGTACAGGACAAGTGTCCGGAACGTATTCTTCTTGCTCTTCTCGGCATAGAGACCGATTCGCTCGCTGCCATCCTGTACAGACATCAGCTCCTCATAGTCCTTACGGCTTCCACTCATAATCGGTGAAAAGGTCCTGCGAATCAGAGCCGCGGACGAAGAGCGATTCATATCGGTCGAAAAAATGTACATCCCATCCAGCAACGACATATTGATGCTAATATCCGTCTTCCGTTTCAGGTACTTCGAAGCCATTTTGAGCATCGACTTGGAGAGATAGACGGATTCGATGCCGTTATCTTTCCTGAGTTCTTCCACTTTTATACGCTGGGCATTGGCTATCGGGGACAGCATGCATACAGCCACGATCAGGGCTACGATCATTTTTGCTTTCATCTCTATTCTCCTTTTTTATTCTATTGTGTTTCTATCATATTCCTCTTCGGACATAGCTGTCTCCGTGTACAAGGCTTCCTCTTCCCATCCGAGCATCTCCACAAACTCCCCTTCCGCATCAGCTCCGCGATCGAGACAATACTCCAATAGCTCCATGGCGTAGGCCGTTTCGCGAACGGCTTCGTCCCGATCGAGAGCGATCCCGTTCCTGTTGGACGAAAGCTGCCACACCGTATTCAGCTCCACTGCCACACCTATGGCCAGTGCCAAAGCCACACAGGCTACAGCCCCGTAGCGTACCCACCGAAGCGATAACCGCCTTGAAGGATGCCGGACACGATCCTCCCAACTCGCTATCTTTTCCAAGAGAGCCTTATCCGAATCATCCTCCATGGCCGTCTCACGCTCAGGAAGACCGATCAAAGCTCGCAAAAGCTGCAAGTCCGAATCGTAGGGAGCCGGATCGGGCAATCCTTCCAGCAAGCAATACAGCTCTAATTCCTCTTCCGGAGAAGTGGTACCGGCATAAAAACTTTCCAGTAGCCGGTCGATTTTATTTCTCTCTTCACGCGTCATCTTTCATCACCTCCTTGGCTTCTCTACGCAGTCTGCACAGTATCACCCTCACATTGCCCTCCGTCTGTCCCAATCGCTCGGCAATCTCGCCATTCGAAAGCCGCCGGAAGTGGCTCATGGCAAAGACCGTCCGATGCAATTCGGACACACTTCTCAACCACTGCCGTAGCCTCCCGATTTGCTCCGAGAGCAGTAGATCGGCCTCACCACCGTGAGCCTCGGACACTTCCTGCACCTCGGCAGCCTCCAAGGAAGTCGGATAAGGGCTGTTGCTTGCCTTTCGGATCAGGCTCAGGCAGTAGTTCCGAGCTATTCGGATGGCATACGCCCTCGGATTGTCCAGTCCGTCCAGCCGCATTCGTGCTTCCCACAAACGCAGATAGACCTCTTGGGTGGCATCCTCAGCCTCCTCCTCGTCGCGCAAAAACGCGTGGCAAACAGCCCGAATGGAGGGGCGAATCGGAAGAAAAATCTCCTTGAAAGCGATAGTATTCACGTCGTACTCAGTCCGTTCTCTTGTGTAAAGGCAGGCATCCGCAGGAATGCCCTTGTATATATGAAGATGCAAAAAGCACTCATTTGTTACAAACGGAAGGAAAAACTTCTGCCGCCACCGAGTCTAATCGGAAGGAAAGTTATCACAATCGGAAGACCGCCAGACGATGATAGCCCAACCTACACCTAAAATAACAGCCTGCAATTTGACCTATAGACCTCTCTTTCAAGGTGATGGATAAGAAGGTTGCCAAGTGTACTGCTATTCAGGAGCGAGTTCTGCAACCCTTGCGAGCATACCATCAAGTGATGCAGGTGCGTGCCGAAGATAGTGAACGTACCGTCTTTGCTCTTGAGCAACTCGCTCTCTCAGAGGATAAGCAACTCGAAGTTACCCTCTACGAAAGAAACGGAGGACGTATGCTCTCTTTCTACCTCGAGCAGGAAGACCTCTTAATGACTAAGAAGATTGACAACCTCAAACTCAAATGGTAAATCCTATGAAGAAGTTTTGTTTACTCATCGCTTGTGCCCTCTGTGGACTCATCTCCGCAGAGGTACAACGATTCATCCCGAAACAAAAAGGCATTGAGGTCACGGCATCCGTACCACTTATCAAGGGCGAAAGGCTCTTTACAAATGGTCAATTTGGGGTGAGCGTTTCGCTCACCAAGTATCTCAAGCGAGAGAACTATGCCTTCCTTTCGGCAGACTACGAAGAGCAGAGCTTGCCTTATCGCTCGTATCAAGTGCCGATGCGTGATATGCTCTTACAAGTGGGTTATATGCAACCTATCCTCTCAGACAGAGGGAAGAATATCTTTACCTACCTCGGCATCTCTACCCTTGGTGGCTATGAAGAGCTAAATGAAGAGAAGACGCTTCTGCCCGATGGGGCAACACTCCTTGACCGCTCTCGCTTCGTCAAAGGTTTTGGGAAATGTAGCCTCTATCGGCAATGAGTTTGCCAAAAAGATTCTTGGTGAATGTTCCGTCTTTCAGAGGTTCTCTGTCATCACAATTGCCCGGTGTGATTTGATAGTTGATGACTTCACCCTTGTCGTTGATAACAATATGTAACGTCAGTTTGACGTATTAGTAACAGACAAGAGCGTTTACAATAAGGACTGAATCCTTGTCTTATCATTATTGCAGATCAAAAAGACAATAGACATGAGCGAGAATACACTTTCCCTCGGACACGAATAAGAAAATAAAACCCCGAAAGTTGTACAAAAACTTTCGGGGCTATCTACGCTTTAGTTATTCTTGTTATCTCTATCAGAGAAAAACATTCGGATCCATCTACAACATCTCATGGGATGTGTACAATCGGATCTGATCTTTCGATGCGTTTCCGACACACATCAAGCGGGCTTACTCTCCGAATAAAGAACGCAATTCACGAGGCAAATAGAAAGTATTGGTCTTGTCTACATAGACTACTACGGAAGACAGATCAACAGCTTTCTTATTGAAAATAACTGTATTGGAGAAAGGTGCTACCAGTAAGCGACGGCTGCCTTTTTTCACTTCAAGAACAGGTAGTTCCCCTTCCTTCTCTCCGCCTTTGATACTGTAGCTCATACCTTGGAACACCTCCGTATGGGGAGCAAATATCTTATCAGTAAGGACGGGCAATTGGCCTCCTAAATCAAACAGACGGCATAGGTAGTCATTCAGTTCATAGTTTATGACCATTCCCATCGGACGTGTATCCTGGGGATGATATGCTGCCAGTAGCACTTCTTCGCCGGTATGTCCACGAGTGGTGAAACCGATAGAAGTATGTTCAGTGTAAAGCGATGCGATAAAAGTACTGAGCGAACCGCTGTAGAGCGACTCCGTAGTCAGTTTTCGCTGTTCTTCGGGTATAGGGCTATGGATGTAGTCAGGACAGTTGTAAAGAGCTTCCAGCTCTTGGGCATTCAGCTCGAAACCACAAACCTCCTTCACCAGACTCTGGACCTTGTCCACAGGAGTATTCATCAAGCGGTCTGCAAGTCCGTCGGCTGTCATACGGAAACGACAGAGCTGATCGAAAAGATCTTTTGCCGTACGCTTATCATAGTCTTTGACACTTTGTTTGCCTATACTTACGCCACTATTGCCATGATCCGACACGATGATAACGGCTGTTTCACCATCTCGACGTGCAAAGTCGAATGCTGCAGCACAAGCGCGATCGAAAGCAAGGTATTCGGTAGCGATCCCCACAGGATCGTTGGCATGTGCAGCCCAATCCACTTTACTACCCTCCACCATAAGGAAAAAGCCTTCTTCAGATTTGTTCAGCTTGTCGATAGCCAAACGAGTCATTTCTTCCAATGAAGGGATTTTGGCCGTATCCCGATCCAAATCGTAGGGCATCTCACGCTCTCCGAATAAAGCCCACATCCTATCACCTTGGAAACTTCGCATGCCTTTTATATCATCCAAGAAGAGTCCATAGCCACGGCTATTGAGCACGGATTGTAGCTCCGGATGGAGGAAACGCGTTCCACCTCCGAGCACGACATCCAGGTTTTGGTGTACCATCTGCGCTGCAATCCAATCGTATTTCTTACGAGAATAAGAATGCGCAGAGCAATCGGCAGGAGTAGCATGAGGGAAGTGACAAGTTACCACAAGACCCGTTTTCTTTCCCTTCATAATTTTAGCTGCCTCCAGAAAAGTAGCCAAGGGCGAATAAGCACGAGCCTTATCCACCGGAATCAGATCAGCATCACCCGAACTGACAGGATAAGTCGATACAAAACCCGTATTAGATGGCATACCCGTCATATAGCACGAAGTAGTAGGAGCAGAGTCTCCAATAGGAGCATCGGACGAATAGGTCAGCACAGTGCCGCATATATACGGATCAATAGCCAAGTGCTGGCGTTCGGGATTCAGGTATCGCTGATACCAACGAGCCAGAGAAACTGCTGAGAGAGAAGTACCATCGGGAATCATCAGAATGACGTTCCGAACAGTCTTGACTTCTCGTGGCTGACCGGCATATAGAGCCGGAGAGAGTACGATAATAAAAAGAAGAATCGTACTAAGAGTTTGTTTGATTCGTTTCATTGTTTGTTAATCTGTTAAATGATTGATCTAATGTTCTATTATTTCACGACAGCTGATAGATCTATCAGCTCTTCAGAACAAATCGTTAGTTTCTCTACGCCGGATTCCGTAACCAGAAAACTATTCTCATTACCTACGGCCCCAATACCGGGAAGAACGAATTTGGGTTCGAACGCTATTACCATCCCCGGCGTTAGCACCTCTTTGCTACGAGCCATTAGCACAGGCATTTCATTGATCTGTAGACCTATGCCATGTCCCACAAATTTAGCTTGTTGCTTCGTCCCCATGAATTTATCGGAAGCTCCCGCCGCTTCCACCATCTCCACAGAGCGATTGTATAGATCGGCACACGACATCCCGGGTTCGGCACTCTCCATTACCTTCGCCTGAATTTCCCGACTAAGGTCATGCAATCGCAGGGCTTCGTCCGATACTTTTCCGATAGCGTAGCTGCGAGTCATATCGGATATATATGCGGAATAGTTACCGGCCATATCCACCATAACGCACATACCTTCCTCCATGGGCGATCCGTTTGCGCCCAACGGCAAAGCATCTGTGCCACCTCCACCCATCGCGAAATCATAAGGAGACGGCGACTCGGCATTATCTCCTACGATCACATTGCCCATATAGATTTCCATTGCAGAACCATATGTTCTGAATATACCTTCGGAACCATAACAACGCATCAAATGTTCGATTGCGATCTGAAACTCTTTATCGGTCATACCCGGCTTATAAAGAGAGGGAATACGTGTATAAACTTCACCATGCACGGCTGCAGTCCGACGAAACAGTTCTATTTCACCCGGTGTCTTGATCATTCGTAAACGGCGCAACAAAGCCGTAGCATTACCGTATTCGGCATCCGGAAAGATACTGCGTTGGCGCTTGATATCGCTATAGGAAGATTCATCGTTTTCAAGCATGATACGTCGAGGCAAAACGCCTCCTCTATGCTGAATTAACGCGGGAATGTCTTCGAGTTTACGTATGGGACAAATATTTCCCTCCTCAATTACTTGTGGACGACGAACGAAAAAGATCGGTTCTCCCTCTGCCGGCAAATAGGCTGCTCCTCCATATATGGATCCGGAGAGATAAAGCAAATTGACATTACTTGTCACCAGCAAAGCATCATATCCTTCTTCTTCCATTGCTATACGTACGCGCTCTTGGCGTATTCGGAGATCTGCCTTCAAGGCTGCAGACGCTAATTTGATCATAATATTTTGAGATTATTTTGATTAACGGAACAAAAGTACTGAAAAGCATATTCGCAAGTCATGAATAATCGCGATTTGTCAGTACAGAAAACCATCTTATCCGATTTAGAGGTCTAAAGCCAGTTAGGTACTTATCCCAATCTTTCGGTACAGAAAACCATCTTATCCGATTTAGAGAGCCTTGCCGATTCCCCGATTTGCTTCTTCTACTTGTGAAAATACTGATATTGGGATTTGACTGACATGGACTTCATTGGCAACATTGAGTCGTATCCATTCGGGCAATAAACAGCAATGCAAATCATAAAAACGAATGATTTCGCTACACCGGAGGCTCGAGAACGTGCGACTTCGATCTATCGCAGCCTCAGCAATACGCTCCAAAAATGCCGTAACTGCGGTCTGTATTTCCTGAAACAGGTGGCGCGAGAATTTTTTCGTTGTGGCGCGTAAATTTTTTGCTTGCCGCACCAAAATCAAAAAGTTTGCGCGCCACGTTTTGGGGAGTAGCAAACGGGAAAATTTTCGCGCGTAAACCGATCGGTCATTAGGATTCCACTCCGTTTTGACCCTGCCATATCAAGAATCCGGTATCCTGAATCATCGCTCCTCGCGAGGTGTCCGGATCGGATCCCGAAATTGTCCATAAGCTCTCTTTGACCTGCTGCGCTCGGATCGAACTCACGTTGAGAACGGTTATCCGAAAATATACGAGCTGTTTTTTTACGTTCAAGATTTGCGAGAATATCCCTACCTTTACACGTAAAGAAAATAGAAAGCAAATTTTGATGACTACTTCCCTCTTCAACAACGATGATCTGAACCAACTGGAATCTAAAGGCATCACACCGGAAGAAGCAATGCGTCAGGTGGAAGCCCTCAGATATGGATTCCCGTATCCTAATATCATTGGACCTGCTTCATTAGAGAATGGAATCATGCGTTTGGATGAGGATGACAAATCCGCCTATCTACTGGAATGGGACAGATATTTGAATAGTCCGAACTGCAACGTTGTCAAGTTTGTACCGGCATCCGGTGCCGCTTCGCGCATGTTCAAGGATTTGTACAACTTCCTCGATGCCGATTACAATGAGCCGACTACGGATGCAGAGAAAGCATTCTTTGCACACCTTACTCGATTTGCGTTCTATGACTCCCTTAACGAGACATGCCTGCGCAATGCTTGGCGCACTGTACCCAAGCTCATAGCTTCCAAAGAATACAAGACTGTGGTGGAGAATCTGCTCTATCCCAAAGGGCTTAACTATGGCAATCTCCCGAAAGGTTTGCTCCTCTTTCACCACTATGGAAAAGAAGCCAGAACTCCCACCGAAGAGCATTTGGCCGAAGGAGCACTCTATGAGCGCAGCGGCACAAGACAGGTCAAGGTACATTTTACCGTTTCGCCCGAGCACATCGAAGAATTCAAAAACAACATAGATAAACGCCAGCGTTTTTTGGAGGACGAATACTGTATCCGCTACGAAGTTTCGTTCAGTGTACAAGATTCATCTACCGATACATTGGCACTAACTCCGGAGGGCGAGCTATTCCGCCTCGAAAACGGAGAGCTTCTTTTCCGCCCGGGTGGCCACGGAGCACTCATTCGTAATCTTCAGGAGACAAATGCTGACATCGTTTTCATCAAGAATATCGACAATGTAGTCCCCGACTTTCTCAAGTGCGACACCATTATATATAAGAAGCTCATCGCCGGCGTGTTGGTAAAGGCCAGAGAGCATATATTCAACTATCTCCAACTACTGGAAAGGCCCAAGGTCGTTCATGCCCAACTGATGGAGATCGTCGATTTCCTTCGGGACAATTTCTGCATCGAAATCTCGAATATAGACCTGATGGAGGACAAAGACCTCTTGGAACTGCTTCGTCGCAAATTAGACCGTCCGATACGTGTCTGCGGTATGGTGCGCAATCAGGGTGAACCCGGTGGGGGGCCTTTTATCATTCGCGAAGCAGACGGCAGTTCTTCTTTGCAGATACTGGAAAGTACTCAGATCGACATGTCCGATCCCCAAAAGAGAGCTATGTTCGAACAAGGCTCCTACTTCAATCCTGTGGATTTGGTTTGCTCTTTGCGCAACTACAAAGGGGAACCGTTCAACCTCGAATCGTTCGTTAATCCCAAAACGGCCTTCATATCCGAAAAGAGCAAAGACGGGCGTAAGCTGCTCGCCCTTGAACGACCGGGGCTGTGGAACGGGGCCATGGACGACTGGAATACGATATTCATAGAAGTACCTATCAGTACATTTGCTCCGGTCAAGACGGTCAATGACCTCTTGCGGCCTGAGCACCAACCCTGTCAGAACTAAAATAATCAACCCATAATAAACAATTCCCCAAAAACCTTTTAAACAACAATGACAAACGATATTTTGCAGCGTCTCGCGTCTTTGCGCAAAGTCATGAGTCATGAGCATATCGATGCTTATATCATCCCGAGTTCGGATGCCCACCTAAGTGAATATACTCCCGAGCACTGGAAAGGTCGCCGTTGGATTTCCGGTTTCACCGGATCGGCCGGTACTGTAGTGGTCACAGCAGATAAGGCCGGCCTATGGACGGACGGACGCTACTTCCTACAAGCAGGCCAACAGCTCGAAGGTACCTCTATCGACCTCTACAAGGAAGGTATCCCCGGAACTCCCTCCATCGAACAGTTTCTTGCCGCCGAGCTGAAAGCCGGCCAAACAGTGGGTATAGATGGACGTTGCTTTCCGGCAGGTGCTGCCTTTGCAACCGAATCAGCTTTGGATATATACGGCATCAAATTAAGGACCGATAAGGATCTTTTCGATGAAGCATGGCAAGATCGTCCCGAAATCCCTCGAGGAGAGCTTTTCGTGCAGCCCGTGAAGTATGCAGGAGAAAGCGTGAAAGACAAGATCGCACGTGTCAATAAAGAACTGGCTGCACAAGGTGCCAATGCCACGATTATCACCATGTTGGACGAATTGGCTTGGATATTCAATCTTCGTGGTAGAGATGTGGAGTGCAACCCCGTAGGAGTTGCTTTCGGTTATGTATCGGCTCGAGAATCTGTCCTCTTTGCTTTCTCGGAGAAGATTACGAAGGAAGTTCGCTCAGCCATGGAAGAAGGCGGAGTCAAGATTATGCCCTACGAAGCCATATATGAATATATCCCTGCACTGCCTGCCGGAGAAAGGCTGCTTATCGACAAGAAACGCATTACTCGCGCACTTTACGACCTTATTCCTGCTGCTTGTCGCAAAATAGACGGCGTCAGCACAATTACTGCATTGAAAGCCATCAAGAACGAGCAAGAGCTTTCCGGAGTTCGTGCCGCTATGGTACGTGATGGCGTTGCCCTTACCCGATTCTTTATGTGGTTGGAGCAGGAGTGGGAAGCCGGTCGCAACCATGACGAAGTGGTATTGGGCGAAAAGCTCACAGCATTCCGTGCTGCTCAGCCCCTCTATTTCGGAGATAGTTTCGATACGATATGCGGCTATCAGGATCATGGTGCTATCATTCATTACCGCGCCACACCCGAATCTGCCCACGTGGTCAAACGAGAAGGAGTACTCCTCCTCGATAGCGGAGCACAGTATCAAGACGGCACTACAGACATCACACGTACAGTCGCTCTGAGCACACCATCGTCCGAACTCAAACGGGATTATACCCTTGTAATGAAAGGGCATATCGCTATTGCCACGGCACAGTATCTGGAGGGTACGCGCGGTAGTCAGATCGATGTACTGGCACGCAAAGCCCTTTGGGACAATGGAATGAACTATGCTCATGGCACGGGACATGGTGTGGGTTGTTTCCTCAACGTCCATGAAGGGCCGCAGAACATTCGCATGGATGAGAATCCTACCGAAATGAAAATCGGAATGATTACGAGCAATGAACCGGGGCTTTATCGTTCAGGTAAATACGGTATCCGAATCGAAAACCTCGTAGTGACCAAGTTGAACGTAGAGACAGAATTCGGCCGATTCTTCGGATTCGAAACGCTGACGGCTTTCTACTTCGACAACGAACTCATCGAAAAGAGCTTACTCACGGCAGATGAATTGAAGTGGTACAATGACTACCAGCAGTGGGTGTACAACACACTCGCTCCCGAACTGACAGCCGAGGAAAGTGCATGGCTCAAAGAAAAAACCCGTACTATCTAACCACAAAAAATGGCATTAATACAGAGTGTTAGGGGCTTTACCCCTATTATCGGCGAGGATACATTCCTCGCCGATAATGCCACTATTGTAGGCGATGTGGTCATGGGCAAAGGCTGTAGTGTATGGTTCAATGCCGTATTGCGAGGCGATGTCAATTCCATTCGGATCGGTGACAATGTCAATATCCAGGATGGCTCCGTCCTGCATACGCTCTATCAAAAATCCACTATCGAAATCGGTAACAACGTATCTGTCGGGCACAATGTAGTCATCCACGGAGCCAAGATATGCGACTATGCCCTTATCGGCATGGGTGCCGTAGTGCTGGATCATGTGGTCGTAGGAGAAGGAGCCATCATTGCTGCCGGTTCGGTAGTGCTTACGGGAACGCAGATTGAGCCGAACAGCATTTATGCCGGTGCTCCTGCACGTTTTGTCAAGAAAGTCGACCCCGAGCAGAGCCGTGAAATGAATTTCCGCATTGCTCACAACTACCGCATGTATGCCTCATGGTTCAAAGACGAATCACCTGAAAAAGATACTCCTTAGTTTTTGATTGTCTATAATGAAATTTTTGAAAAGCCTCTTTGGCACTGACTCTAAAAAGGAAAAAGCAACTGTATCTTCCGATACGGATGTGAATGAACCGACTGTGGTAAATATCGAAAATAGCCACCACGCCGAGGAGCCGGAGCATGCCGTACGCCAAGCCGACACGCTCAAGTTCGATGCCATCAGAGCCATGAATATGGGAGAACTGGTCTTTGCTACGGAAGCCTTGCGTAAGGCTTTGGAGCTACGCCCCGAGTTTGAGACCCGTTATTACCTGACGGAAGTATTAGTTCGGCGTCATCTGCTGAACGAAGCATTGGCTCAGATGGACTCACTCCTTGAGGAGGTACCCTCACATACGGCGACCTTGCTGAACCGTGCGAAGCTGAGACTCGAACAAAACAATCCATCGGGTGCTCTCGAAGACTGTCGCGCCGGCATTGAATCCACATCCGAGGTCGAAGAGCAGGCTCTCTTCCTCTACTATGGAGCCTGTGCCATGAAAGACATGCAGAACCCTCAAGATGCCCTTTGCCTGCTCAAACAAGCTATCGAAAAAAACGAATCCTTTCTTCAGGCCAGATTGCTTCGGGCACGTATGCTCATAGATTTGGAGCGTTACGACGAAGCTTCACAAGATCTGGATCTGGTAGCAGCATTAGATGCCGAAGAAGAACAAGTGCCCATGCTTCGTGCCCGTATTTTTATGCTCGAAGGGAAGCCACAAAATGCCATGCAGGCATATGAGGAATTGCTGAGTTTGGATCCCTTCAACGAAGAGGGTCACCGTGGTATTGCTTCGCTCATGATCAAAGATGGCCGATCAGCCGAAGCCGAGAAGTTCCTGCGCGAAGCCATCGAAGAAATGCCGGAGCAGCGCAATCTGACACTGATGCTCGTTGAGATACTGGAGAATCAGGGACAGACAAAAGAAGCGGACGAATGGCGTGCCAAGCTGCCGGAAGTCGAGGCAGAAAGCGAAGCGGTTAATTTCAATGACCTGTACAAGGGCAACCTCTATTAGTAGCCGGCGGATAAACACCTAACCTTGATGGCAAAGAAGTGGTATGTGGTATGGGCAGGGCATACACCCGGTGTCTATGATAACTGGGATGAATGCCGAGCACAAACGGAAGGATTCAATAAAGCTCGCTACAAGAGCTTCACTACCGAAAGTGATGCTTTAAGGGCCTATGAAGACGGGGCAGAAGAGTTCTACCGCAAAGCCTATGGATCCACCGGGACGCACGGTGCCGATAAGTATCCCGATACAGATACTGTAGCACAATCGGGGCCTATCTGGGAGAGCCTTTCCGTGGATGCAGCCTGTAGTGGCAATCCCGGCCCGATGGAGTATCGAGGAGTACTGACAGCATCCAAAGCCGAAGTATTTCGCGTAGGCCCACTGGAAGGAGGCACGAATAATATCGGAGAATTTCTGGCCATTGTTCACGCCTTGGCTCTTTTGGAGAAAATGAAGAGACCTCACTACCCTATCTATTCGGATAGCATGACGGCTATCGGCTGGGTTCGAAAGAAAAAATGTAAAACTCTTCTTGCTCGCACAGATAAGAATGCAGCGGTCTTCGACCTCATAGAGCGTGCAGAGCATTGGCTCTCTACCCACCGGATTACCAACCCTATATATAAATGGAATACCGTCGACTGGATGGAGATACCGGCCGACTTCGGACGGAAATAAAGCATCCGCGCCTCTTGCTCTTCAACCCCGGCCATGAAATGGTGCCGGAGGTTATAGGGAAGAAACCCTACGTACCGCCTCCCGTAGTACGAACGATGATGCGCGATTTGGGACTCCTGCCGGCTTGGCTGACGAAGAGCAGGCAGGACCTTGTATTCTGTCCTGAGGAAACCCTCCCTGTCCCCCAGACGCATCCGCTCAAACCCGAAGCCCGGCTACTGCAAATCACCGACACGGCCCACCTCTCGAATGATTATACCTTGGATATGTGGGGACAGTCACCCGTCTGGTTGGCCGCTCTTCAGCATCGCTATCCTTGGCTCACCACCATCTCATCCCCACCCTATCCACATGAGCTGTATGAACGCAGTCACCGTCGTGAAGCTGCACGCTGCCTCGAAGCGATCGGACACAGCGAAATAGCTGCCCATTGGTTTACATCCATCGATGATTTTCTGAAGGAAAGGTATCGTTACTTTCCTCCTGACTCAGCTCTATTGGCCAAATTACCTTCCAGCTCATCCGGACGGGGACTGATCTGGCTGAGTCCCTCCCCTACCGACAATGAAATCGACCTGCTGGCCAAGGCCCTCCTCCGCGCTGGCTCATTCAGCGTGGAGCCGGTATTGGATGTCCGTCAGGACTGGGCAGCCGAGTTTTATTCGGATGGAAAAGGCGAGCTTTACTTCGTTGGATGGTCTCGTTTCGACACCAACAAGCGAGGAGCCTATCAGGGCAATCGGCTCGCCACGCAAACCGATTTGACTACCGAACTGACCGAAGCGGTCGGAGCACAAGCACATGAAGAGGCTGTTGCATCTGTGAAAGATTATCTACGGGAACGCTTCGCCTCATTGTACACCGGCTATATCGGAGTAGACATGGCCGTATATGCCGAGAGAGACAGCCTGTTTCTGCACCCCTGTATCGAGATCAATGTACGATACACAATGGGGGTGGCAGCTATCCTGCTTTACGGCCTCTGGATAGAGAAAGGTCGAAGAGGTGTATTCGAAGTTAAGAGTTTTCGGACCGAAGGCGAAGCACACGAATGGGATTCAACGATGCAGCGCAGCTATCCCCCCCTTATCGTGGATGGCAGACTTCGTGCCGGCTACCTTCCCCTCACCATTACCGACCGGTCCAGCCGGTTCCTTGCCTATCTTCTGATCACAGCAAACAAATAATAACTTTACCCAAGCGGTGATCCAGTCAATATACAACTCGTACAAATTCAACGAATTACATTGCTCTTTCTTACTTCAAATACTAGTTTTTTCCATCGAGTGTGCTACACATCAGAATGTTCTCATTAGACAATATATGCCAAGGGGTTACTTTTTTGATCAATTTACATCCAAACAATCAAGAAAATTGAACTCAGATTGGTCATTAGAGAATAGCGTATGGAATCGAGGCTCTACTTATTCCTTTGAAGGAAAAAGAGTTATATCTGGAATAAGCATGTACTTCACATCATCCGATTGGTGAGATGAAATTAGGATGCTAATGTGACTTTTATAAGAAGATAAGTAGCAGATATTAAGCAGATTACTAAGAAAAATCTCTAATGGCCGTCATTAGAAAAGTAAGGCCTAACGACAAATCTGGGTTGAAGTTGACCTCAATAACATATCAAGAAAAAACTAAACTCCAAAAATGTTTGTATATATCAAAAGAATTCACGACATTAGCATATGAAAGCTTTTTAACATGTATAATCTCAAAAAAACAAGAAAATGAGAAAATTCTTTTTGACAGTCTTATTGGCAGGAGCGTTTTCTATCGCAAACGCAGCCGATGTTACTGCAGTCACTTGTTCAACGCCTAACGGAGGAGAAACTCATGTAATGGTTTTTTGCACGGACGGCAGGAGTTGCGATTTCATCTTGAAAATACAGGGAGATGAGACAGATTACAACAATGTAATGAATCAAGTTATGCAAGCAGCAAAGAGATTCTGCGCTTCTAATTTTCCATGTTTTAAAGTGGGTCAAAATTTGAATGCAGAAGCTCCTCAGACATTAGAGTCCAAAGCATCTTCAAATCCCATTCCTAGCAGAAAAATTAAGTGATCATTGTAAGGGAGCCTCTATATATTCTCTATTCTCTAGAGGCTCCCCAACCCCCATAATATGAAAATCCAATGACGCTATTTCGCATTTTATTTTACATTTTACTTGCTACAGTTGGTATCTATTCCTCTTCTGCTCAGGAAATAACTTTGGAAGCTTTCAAAACAGATACTCTTGATAAAGTTTTCCTTGATAAATGCATTTATAGAGTATACTACCAAATTGAAATTAAGCAGGACAGCTTACAAAATATCCCTAATAGAGGATTAACACTGCTACAGATAGGATCAAAAACGAGTAAATTTATTGATTTCTATCAGCATTATACAGATTCCCTTAGAGATGAAACAGCAAGAAGAAAGAATCATTCTCTTGCCAAAAGTGAGGTGACAAATTTCCAGTACTCTCTATATTCCAAAATTATATTCCGAAACCAAGTATTTAGAAATTATCCCCAAAAGGACATCAATACAATAAGATTAGGAACTGAATTCGGTGAATATTTCACTTATGAAGAAATATCCCCACAGTTTAACTGGGAAATTTCACTGAATGAAGAAAAGAATATCAAAGGATATCGATGTAAAAAAGCTACATGCTCTTATAGAGGACGGATTTATCAGGCTTGGTATTCAGAAGATATTCCTATTCCTGTGGGGCCATATGTCTTTGGAGGCTTACCTGGCTTAATCATGGAGATTCGAGATTCTAATAATGAGTATGTTTTTGTTATAATGGCAGTCTTGTTGGTAAAAAATTATGACCCCATATATCGAGTGAATACACCTTATGAATTCCTTTATGAAAGAGATAAATCTTGGCATGAAATCAAGAAAAGTTATCAAAATCTACATTTTGAGATTGATGGAAAAATTCTTCAATCGGAAACACCATACAATCCGATTGAAAAGGATTAGTTTCTTTCATATATAGATCCTTAAAAGCCAGATTTCCCAGAGAGTTAGTTTTCATTAGTTCAAATTGATTCTTCGACCAAGGTCTCAGAAATGCCTTATAGTTTCATTTGAAGTTAAGTGAGCACACATTGATATCGTCTCTACCCAATTCCTTGTAGAAATTGCACAATAGGTTGTACACATCTCCAATATTTTTCCATCAAGACGAACATATTACCTAGATATCAGGGAATACTCTAACAAGAAAAACTTTATAGACTTTCTGTCTCTTTCGGCTAGACAAGGCTTAGTCTTCTTGTTGATTGCATAATAACAGAGAATACCAAATTTGCCAAGAATTATTTACTTATTACTCTTTACAATTGGGGATATAGACTTTGGAATTGCCCGAAAAGGTGGCTGAAAAAGTGGTCTTTCAAGATGTATTCTGCACAGATATTCTTCTATCCTTTTATTCGTAGGATTTTTTCAGTTTGTTATTTTCAATTTACCACTATATTTAGGCCGCAGAGCAATCGCATTTGAACCACTAATGTACATGATTGCTACGTTCAATTATCAGAACAACCATGAATTCATATGTCAGAGATTCAAATTCTATAGGGAAGAGACTAAAAATTTTCAAATGCAATCGCCCTGTTTCAGACCGATAGATTTCCTGCCACGCTGACAATTTTTCTTATTTTTGCACCTGCAACGGGGGGCTTAGCCTGCATTCCGAAGGATCGGCAGCATTTCGATAACCGCCCCCTACCCCTTTCGTCATCAATAAAAANACTGCAGACTTTCGCAACGGCATGTGTCTCGAAATAGAGGGACAGTACTACTTCATCGTCGAATTCCTTCACGTCAAGCCCGGCAAAGGCCCGGCTTTTGTCCGTACCAAACTCAAGAACGTCGCTACAGGACGTATCCTCGATAAGACCTGGAACAGCGGCGTCAAGGTCGAAGAAGTCAGAATAGAACGACGTCCCTATCAGTACCTCTATCAGGATGAGATGGGATACAACTTCATGCACCCCGAAACCTTCGAGCAGATCACCATACCCGGTGCGAGCATCGACGGCGTTCAGTTCCTCAAAGACGGCGATATGGTCGAAGCCATGGTACATGCCGCCAGCGAAACGGTACTCACCTGCGAACTGCCTCCGCACGTTAAGCTGCGTGTGACCTACACTGAGCCCGGACTCAAAGGCGACACCGCCACCAACACGCTGAAGCCCGCTACCGTGGAGACGGGAGCAGAAGTACGCGTACCCCTCTTCATTCAGGAGGGAGAAATCATCGAAGTCGATACCCGCGACGGTTCCTACATCGGTAGAGTAAAAGAATAAAAGACAAAAGGGAACCTCTCCCACACGACAAAAAGCAAAGCACCCGCCAAAGTTCCTGTCGAACTCCGAGCGGGTGCTTTGCTTTTTTATGCTTTCAAGAAAAGTTTCCTCGCTTTCTTTTCCCCATCGAACGGCTGACGATCTATATATAAAACGTTTTCGATTTATATATAAAATGAAAACGATTTATATATAAGTAGAAATCAATTTATATACAAATCGAAAATGCTTTATATATAAATCATTCGGACAAGTCCGAACAATCGGATTTCAGGCTCCTTTCCGAAAGCCGAGGGACTGCTTCAAAGCCTTTTGCCAACAAAGAAAAAAGTCGTTTTATATATAAAGCGTAAAGCACCCTTCGTTGTTGAAAACTTTTTCCCGCAAAACATTTGGACGATCGGATTCTTTACCCTTATCTTTGCAGTGCAAACAGAGAGAAGAGGATGGCGCCGAATCGATCTCTCGATTGCTATTATTAAATCAATGGACAGAAAAAGTACGCATTATTAAATTTTAATTCTTTCAATTATTATGTTATTCTTCAAAAGAAGACAATCCTGTATTGCCCACAAGGCAACAGGCAAGAAGCTCTGGTATCCGCAGACAGTCATCAACGGCAGCACTGCCTCCACCCTGCACATCGCAGAACAAATCTCAGAACTTTCGGGAGCCAGCCGAGGCGATGTATTCGGTATCCTGCGCGATTTGGGCATCGTCATGCGTAGGGAATTGGCTTCGGGCAAGAAGATCAAGCTCGACGGCATCGGCTGTTTCCGTCTCATTGCACAGGCCAAAGGATCGGGTGTGGAGAAGAAAGAGGACGTGAAAGCCTCCCAGTTCAACTCCGTTCGGGTCAATTTCAGGGCTGAGTGTCGGTACAATACAGTCACTCGCGAACGGGATTGTACGCTGATCGCTCCGGATCTGAAGTTTGCCGAGTACGGCAAGCCGGTTCCGACAGGAGCCTCATCCAATGCAGGCGGCACCGATACGGGTGGTGATAGCCCTCAAACCGGTGGTGGCGAGCAGGGATCAGGCGGAGGAGGACTCTAACCCAACTACTTCCACCAAGATACCAATAGATAGTCCACAAGACTAACAACCAACGAAGAGGGTGCGTCGATCCGAAAGATCCGGCGCACCCTTCTCACTATTCTTCCTTTCATGTTTTTTAATAGGCCTTTCCTTTTTCCTTCCTCCTAAAAATTCTACCTTTGCACAGCACCTCAGATTAGATGTCGAAATTAAACATTTTGATACATTTCAAGTATGAGGAACCGCACCATATACACAAGAAAAACGATCCTCATCGCGGAATAATGAAACTCTGTGAGACGTTGATAATATCCATCAAAAGAGATGAATAACATTAGGATTGCTATCATCGGTTTGGGATACGTAGGTCTCCCACTAGCTCGTCTATTTTCTACAAAATTTTCCACAATCGGCTTCGACATCAATCCAAGCCGTGTGGAAGAATTATTGTCAGGACATGACAGCACAGGGGAAATTGGAGATGGGTTATTACAAGAGGCCCTACTAAAAGGATTGCTTTGCACAGCAAAAATTGAGGATATTAGAGACTGTAACCTCTATATTGTAACAGTTCCTACCCCTATAGATCACAATCACACCCCCGACCTAAGGCCGCTTTTGGCAGCCAGCGAAACAATCGGAAAGGTAATCGACCGAGGAGATGTGGTGGTGTACGAAAGCACAGTATACCCGGGTGTAACCGAAGACGAATGTATTCCGATTATCGAGAAAGTTTCGGGTTTCAAATACAATGTGGACTTCTTTGCCGGATACAGCCCCGAACGAATTAATCCGGGGGATAAAGTTCACACAGTAGAGAACATAAAAAAAGTAACCTCCGGTTCTACTCCGGAAATAGCGGACTATGTGGATAGAGTATATAATACCGTGTTAGTCAATGGCACACACAAAGCGCCTTCGATAAAAGTTGCAGAGGCTTCAAAAATCATAGAAAATGCGCAACGAGATGTAAATATTGCATTTATGAACGAAATCGCGAAGATTTTCAATGCAATGGGAATTGATACTCACGAAGTATTAGAGGCTGCAGGCACAAAATGGAACTTTCTACCTTTTCAGCCGGGCTTGGTCGGTGGTCATTGTATTGGAGTAGATCCATATTACCTTATCCAGCGAGCACAAGTATTTGGTGTTTACCCCCAAATATTAATGTCGGCAAGAAGGCTGAATGACAGCATGGGTTCCTACGTGGCCATGCAGACTATCAAACAAATGAATAAGGCCGGCATCATGGTCAAAGATGCACACATTCTTATATTAGGATTCACATTCAAAGAAAACTGTCCGGATATCCGTAACACTAAAGTAACAGACATATACAGTACCCTCCAAGAATACACGAAAAATATTGTAGTACACGACCCTTGGGCAAATCCTTTTATAGCAGAGCAAGTATATGGGATAAAGGTTTGTAATGAATATCCTGAGGGGAAATTCGATGCTATTGTTATTGCTGTAGGTCATAGAGAGTTCTTTGCTATCGATCTCGAAAAATCATGCACAGCCAATACTGTTATCTACGACGTGAAAGGCATTCATCCCAAAGGAGAAAAATGCTATAAGTTGTAGTACGTTTATAAACTTTCATGAAGACACAAAAGCAAAGTCGCACAGATAATAGCATACAGAACACAAAAGTTTCTCTGTGCTATTTTCTTCTTATACTAGTGACTACTTTCTTTTCCCGTAAAGTTTTTATCGATTCCCTTGGAACCGAGGTATTGGGCTTGAATACAACAATCACAAATTTGCTCGGCCTTTTGAACCTATCAGAATTAGGGATTGGTACTGCCGTATCTTTTGCATTGTTCAAACCTCTGCTGGACAATAATCGAAAGGGTATCACCGAGATCGTATCAGTTCAGGGATGGCTATACAGGAATATCGCTATTTTGATCATCATCGTGGGAATGATTCTTATGCTTTTTTTTCCCTGGATATTTCAAAAAACAGATCTGCCGTTATGGTATGCCTATGCCACCTATATAGTCTTTCTAACCTCTTCTCTTTCGGGTTACTTCGTCAATTACAGACAGATTATCCTATCCGCGGATCAAAAGCAATACAAAATAACCTATATTACCAAAGGTCTAACCTTCCTCAAGCTTATTATCCAAATCCTGGTGCTATACTATTCGCCATGGAGCTATCAGGGCTGGTTAGTTGTCGAATTTGTATTTGCTTTCCTAATTGCAATCATGCTCGAATATTCCGTTCGAAAGACCTATCCTTGGCTGAAAACTTCTTTCCGGATCGGAAAAAGCGTATATAAGGAGCATGAAGTAATACTTACGAAGAGCAAACAACTGTTTTTCCACAAGGTTGCAGGGTATGTACTCAATCAGACCTCACCTCTGATCATCTATGCTTATACGACCCTAACACTTGTTGCCATCTATGGCAATTATATGCTGATAGTATCAGGGTTAATCTCTCTTCTGGTGGCCATTTTCAGTGGCATAATACCAACTTTAGGAAACCTTATCGCGGAAGGGAAACGAGAATCCATCCTAAAGGTTTTCGGAGAATATTTTGCCTGCCGTATGCTTATAGCAGGAGTCGTCACCTATTGTTTATGGATTGGAGGAAATAGTTTTATTGTTTTGTGGGTAGGTGCTGAATATCTTTTGGAAGAAATCCCATTTTTCCTGATCGTTGGCATTACATTCGCCAGCATTACGCGTATCAGCGATGATTTTTTGTCCGCTTATGGTCTTTTCAGAGATATATGGGCTCCTATTACAGAGGCTGCCCTCAATCTGGGATTGTCTATTTTATTAGGACTCTTTTTTTCTCTATCAGGCATCCTATCCGGAGTGCTTATCAGCCTAATACTCATTGTCCATATTTGGAAACCCTACTTCTTATGTAGAAATGGCTTGTCGATTCCCGTGAGGAAGTATTATCTCAAGTATCTATTTTACTGTGCAGTTATTCTATTATCAGGCTTTACAACTCATTGGCTGCTTGGCCCCGCTGATATACATGCAGGACTTTCATTCACCAAATGGGCGATATTTTTGCTGAAACATTTCCTCTTGTTCTTTCTCTTCGTGTACGCTATCACTTTTCTGTTAGACAAAGGCATGAAAGACTTTTCACAGCGTATATTTCATATAATCAAAAACAAACTGAGCTACATACATGAATAAAAATCCTATTTTATCCATTATTGTCCCTGTATATAAGGTAGAGCCTTACTTAGAAAAATGCATAAAAAGCATTATAGGGCAAGATTTTGAAGACTTCGAGCTAATTTTGGTCGATGATGGTTCACCGGACAGATGCGGCGCTGTTTGTGATGACTATGCCCTTAAGGATAACCGTATAAAAGTGATACATAAAGAAAACGGAGGGTTAAGCTCTGCCCGTAACACTGGTATTGAAGTTGCTAAAGGCTCTTTTTTGTCCTTTATCGATAGTGATGATTACGTATCATCTGACTTTTATGAAGCAAATATCAAGTATTTGCAGAATCACCCGGAGGTTGATATGGTAGTAATTCCGATATCTTTGGAAGAAGATAATACAGGCAAACAGAGGCCGTTCAAAGCTCACCTAAAACCTTGTATAAAAGAGGGGAAAGAATCTATTGTCGATTTTCTGTGGTCGAGACATTTTCTGCTGTTGCAATCGGCTATCTACAAGGCATCTATATGGGAAGAAATAAGATTTCCATTGGGCATGCTACACGAAGACTCCTACATTCTACCGGATTTAGCGGAAACAGTAAACCGAATAGGTATTTCTTCGATAGGAGTTCATTATTATTTGAAAAGGGAGGGTTCTATAACTGCAGCGAAAAGCGCGAAAAAATCGAGAGATATGATGAGTGTTGCTTTTCGGAATCTCGATTACCTCAAGCAATTTCCAAACACCTACATATACAATCATCGGCTGTTAGGATTCACGCATACACTCAGGACAATAAAATCGACGATACCTACAGGCGAATACGAAGAGTATATAACCCGAATTAAATCATATCCATTGAATAGAAAAACGATCCTACTCTCACATAAAGCAGGATACAAAGAGAAGCTTTTCGCTCTCTTATACGAATTCCTATTAAAATAAAATTCAAAATATGAAGTCTCCCTTTTTTTCTGTAGTGATACCTCTATACAACAAAGAAGAAACTATTTCTGAAACCATACACTCGGTATTATCTCAAACGTTTGATAACTTTGAAGTTATAGTAGTAAATGATGGGTCAAGAGATAACGGCCCTTCAGTTGTAGGGAAGATCCAAGATCCACGTATAATAATGGTTCATCAAGAAAACGCAGGAGTATCTGCAGCCCGTAATAAAGGAGTAGAAAGAGCTCTTGGAAAATACATTGCATTCCTCGATGGAGATGATAAATGGAAAAATAATCATCTTGAGGAATTATATATCTTAATTACTGAATACTCTGGACAAGCCAGCGTTTTCGTAACAAACTTCGTGCGTAGATTTCCTGATGGAGAAGTCTATGTCAATAGAAGAGATATAAAAAAGGGGATTGTACGGAACTACTTCAAAGCGACTATCAAAGCAAATGTGATACATACATCATGTGTCTGCATTGAAAAAAAGGTTTTATTGTCGATACAAGGGTTTAATGTAAACTATTCGATGGGCGAGGATCTGGATCTTTGGTACAGACTGGCACGAAAATATAGTGTAGCCTATACACCTGCTATCACATCTATATATGAGATCGGTACTCCCAATAACAGTTGTAGGCAACCTGTCAATTATAAAAAAGATGCAGCCCAAGAGGCTATGAAAGGAGTTTCTTGGAATATCTATGACATAGGATTGTCTGCAAAGAGATATGTATATTTCCTCATTAAAAGAGCCATTAAGTATAAGCCTCATGTGAGAAAACCAAGAAACCATAACTCAATGATCAAATAATGAATAGTGCTTTCTTATACACTTCGATAAGGGAAAGAGACAAAAAGAAAAATAGAATATTCTTTTTGCTTTCCTTATGTTTGCTAACGCTACAGTTTTATATATTCCCAAGTGGACAACCTCAACCGGCTCACGTCTTGGCCTTATTATTTATTTTAACAGTGTTTCTCAAAACACCTACATTTAAGACATTAAACGAAAAACCAATTACTTTATTTGCGGTTTACACTCTATATACTATTGTTATTAACACAATATACATCTTCATATATTCCGACGAAACATTCTTACCCAATATCCTGTATAATATTTTCAATTTTTTGATCTTTTTGTCGGCAGCTACTTTTTTCACACAAAAAGAGAAAGCACTTACGAAATATGTCAAGAAGCCTATTCTGATTTCTTTAATCCTCACTGTTTTTTTCTATGTTATTGGAATAGGTCGATACGATTTTTTCCCCAGATATAATGCTTTTTTCAATGATCCTAACCAAATGGCACACTGGGCTCTTTGTTGCTTTTCTATTCTATGCTTATTGGGGATAAACAATAAATGGTTAATAATAGGAGGTTTTTCACTGTTTGTGATTTGCATCAGTTCTTCTTCTCGATCTGCTTTATTGGGGCTATTTCCAATGTTCATTGGCTACCTTATATATATAAGAAAGAATATTAAGACAAAAAACAATTCTAAGTTCAACCTATTTATTTTCATTACATTTATATCTTTTATCGCAATTTTATCCTATTTACTTATAGAATCTAGGTTTTGGGAGAAATCAGATTCCATTTCTTTTATATTAGAGCGAACAGAAAGCACAGATACAAGTCAACAATTGGATGAAAGAGGCTATAATCTCTTTTTCCAATATCCTGAGTACTTACTTTTCGGATCCGGTCATGGGGGATTTAGCCGATTTAGTAGAACAGAGGAGATACATTCAAATTGGATGGGATTGCTCTTCTACTATGGGCTAATAGGATTTGTATTTTTTGTTTCGCATTTATTAATCATGCTAAAAAGACTCCCACTACATTTAATCCTTATTGCTGCAGGTCCATTATTATATGGCTTCTCTACATTTGGATTAAGGACGCCTGTGTTTTATTTTTACTTAGCGTCCTTATACTACGGTTATAAAAAAATAGAAAAAAAAATTCACTTTCAAGGCAGCTAAAAAGACTTCAATGAAAAAGGTTTTAAGAATCGTCACATCTTCGGTATCTTTCGATCTTCTCATAGGACAACTCCGATTCCTTTCAGAAAATGGGTTTGAAATAATTGGAGTTTCCGGAGAACCTGAAGATAAAGCAAAGAATACGGGCGAAAAAGAAGGTATTAGAACTATCCTGATAAAACACTTAGTGCGTCCTATAAACCCTACTAAAGACATCAAAGCTTTATTAGAGCTAATACGAGTTATCAAGGAAGAGAAGCCGTTTATCGTTCATGCAAATACACCTAAAGGCTCATTTTTAGGAATGCTTGCTGCCAAATTTTGTCGAGTTCCTCATCGCATTTACACGGTAACCGGTTTGAGGTTCGAAACTGCAACAGGCTTCTTTCGATGGCTACTTATCACGATGGAGCGAATTACCTGTGCTTGTGCTACTAAAGTTATTCCAGAAGGAGATGGCGTCGCTGCTACTCTACAAAGAGAGCGAATAACAAGTAAACCTTTAAAAAAAATTTTGAATGGAAGTATCAATGGTATAGATATAGAGTATTTTTCATTAACTGATTCCATAAAAAAAGAGGCGATACAGATAAGACAAGAAATTGGAGGGAAATTCATTTTCATTTTTGTTGGAAGAATTGTCCGAGACAAAGGCATCAAAGAACTTTTAGAAGCATTTCAACATCTTCAATCAGAGCATCCCGAATGTAAACTACTATTGGTTGGCAGACAAGAACCAGATCTAGATCCCATTTCGAAAGAAACGATCTTAATTATCAAAGATAATCAAGCGATATCTGAAATAGGATGGCAGGCTGACGTTCGTCCATGGTTAGCAGCATCCGATGCCCTAGTTTTTCCTAGTTACCGAGAAGGCTTCCCTAATGTGGTGATTCAGGCTTGTGCTATGTCTCTTCCATCTGTTGTAACAGATATAAATGGATGTAATGAAATTATTATAGAAGGAGAAAATGGGTATATTGTCCCAACACACAATACCCAAGCTTTGTATGAAGCAATGAGAAAATTAATCGAAAATACTTCTACTACGGTCAAGATGGCTCAGGAAGCTCGCCCTCTAATCTTAAATCGTTATGAGCAAAAAAACATTTGGGAAGCAATCTTATCAGAATATCAAAGACTAATTACATAGCAATTATAAGCAAAATGTACAAGAACGGAATTAAACGAATATTCGATTTTTGCCTCGCCTTGGTTGCGATCTTAGTATTATCTCCCGTCATATTGGTGGTATCTGTATGGCTATACATTGCTAATAATGGAGCAGACGTTTTCTTTATCCAGGAAAGACCCGGTAAGGGAGAGAGAATTTTTAAGTTATACAAGTTTAAGAGTATGACTGATGAAAAAGATGCAGAAGGGAATCTTTTGCCAGATAGTGTAAGGCTGACTAAAATAGGAAGATTCATTCGAAAAACATCTATTGATGAGCTACCTCAGCTTTTGAATGTATTAAAAGGAGATATGTCAATTATTGGCCCCAGACCTTTACTTGTTTCTTATTTACCTTATTACAATGAAAAAGAAAGACTACGCCATAGTATACGACCTGGCATTACAGGTTTAGCACAAGTTAAGGGACGTAATACTATAGCCTGGGACGATCGTTTACAACTTGATGTTTATTATGCTGAACACATTTCATTTTGCTTGGATATAAAGATTTTTTTTATGTCGTTTTATTGTGTTATGGCAAGTAAAAATGTTTCTGTAGAAACGAATCAAGTGGAAACAAATTTGAAAGAAGAACGAATGAAAAAAGATCATAATGTTTGATTAATACATTTATCATTTCAAAAAATGAATATACTTTTTACCTGTATTGGGCGTCGCAATTATTTGCTACATTATTTTAGAGAGTCTTTTTGTGGGGATGATAACATCATTGCAACAGACATGAGCTATACAGCTCCAGGTATGGCAGAAGCAGATATTCCAATTATAGTTCCATCTGTATATGATCAGGCTTATGTTCCTACTCTGATAGAGATCGTTAAATCCTATAATATACAAGCCATCATTTCTTTGAATGATCTGGAATTACCTATTTTATCTGCCAATAAAAATAATTTTGAAAAATTAGGATGTAAACTGTTGATTTCGGATGATCGTGTAATTGACTTGACTTTCGACAAGAATAAAACAGCTTGCTTTCTGAAATCTATCGGCTTAGAAACCCCGCTTACATTCACAAAAAAAGAGTTTTTCATGGAGGCATACAAACATGGTAACATCTCTTTCCCGATTGTTATAAAACCTCGTTGGGGAAGTGCTTCGATCGGCATAGAATTTCCACAGGAAGAAAAAGAGTTTGAACTTGTAGATACTCTTTCACGAATCAAACTACATCGCACGATTCTTTCCACTGCAAGTGCTAATGCTTTAGACGAAGCGATCCTATATCAAGAAATGATACAAGGGGAGGAATACGGAATGGATATCCTTAATGACTTTGAAGGCAACTATGTAGGTACTTTTGCTCGCAAGAAATTAAGCATGCGTGCGGGAGAAACAGACAAGGCAGAAACAGTTATAAACGAACAGCTTGAACATATTGGTCGCACAATCGCCGAAAATCTAAAACATATAGGCAACTTGGATTGTGATGTATTAGTTAAGGATGGGAAATACTATGTATTAGAGCTAAACGCCCGGTTTGGGGGAGGATATCCATTCTCTCACGAGGGAGGGGCAAAAGGCACCAGTTGCTATATGGCTTGGCTACGAGGCGAAAAAGATATTAGCAAATATCTACAATATCAAAATGGCCTTATATTTTCAAAATGTGATAGACTCATTGAAATTAAGAAAACACATGAATAAGGGACGTATTTGGCTCTCGCTGGCTGAGATGGGAGGTGAAGAGCTGCAGTATATCAAAGAAGCTTTCGAAACAAACTGGGTGGTACCTTTAGGGCCTAATGTTAATGGATTCGAGGCTGACCTGGAAGCCTATCTAAAAACAGAGAAGAAAAAAGTGGTAGCACTCAGTTCCGGCACGGCTGCTTTACATTTGGGACTCGTTATGCTGGGTGTAGAGCGAGGGGACGAGGTCATTTGTCAAAGCTTTACCTTCTCCGCTTCAGCAAACCCGATCATCTATCAGGGTGCAAATCCGGTGTTTGTCGACAGTGAGCCGGAGACTTGGAATATGGATCCCCAAGCCCTTCGGAAAACCATCGAGGACAGAATAGCGAAGACCGGCAAAAAGCCCAAAGCCATTATCCCCGTGCATTTGTATGGCATGCCGGCTAAAATGGATGAAATCACAGCCATCGCTAAAGAGTATCAGATTCCATTATTGGAAGATGCAGCCGAGGCTATAGGATCTCAATACAAGGGAGAATATTGCGGCACATTTGCTGAATACTCAGCCCTCTCATTCAATGGCAATAAAATGATAACGACCTCAGGTGGCGGAGCCTTGATCTGCCCCGACGAAGACTCAGCTAAGAGGGTGATGTTCTATGCTACACAGGCCAGGGACAACGCTCCTCACTACCAACATACTCACGTCGGATACAACTATCGAATGAGCAATATATGTGCAGGAATTGGCCGAGGACAAATGCACGTATTGGAGCATCATATTGCCAAACGCAGGAATAACCATAGGCGATACATGGAATTATTGGCCGACATCGAAGGTGTAACGGTCATGGATAATCCTTCGAAGGACTTTGACTCTAACTTTTGGCTCACCTGTATAGAAATCAATCCGGAAGAGGCAAGTTTTAGCAGAGAGGATGTACGTCTCGCCTTGGAAGCTGACAATATAGAGAGCCGCCCCCTTTGGAAACCAATGCACATGCAACCGGTATTCGCCGACTGCCCATTCTATGGCAACGGTACAAGCGAAAGACTGTTCGAGAACGGGCTCTGTCTGCCAAGCGGTACTCTACTACAGGAAAGAGACTTAGTACGGGTGTGTGAAGTGATCAGAAAACTGAGAAGAAAAAAGAAGTAACTACACCTAAGAAGATAGGCTCTATTGCCGAAAACCATTTCAGGTCACTCATTGTCTCGTGACTATATTCGGCAATACGACTGTTTTCTAAGGAATTAGTTTGCCGATATGTTTTATTTGGTACCTTTGTGCTGGTAAAAGATGCACCTATGCATCTAATGACTGTAGAACAAGAAAAAACTACTAATAACTAACCACTTAAACATTGTTTTTCTCAGATGAAGAAGCACAATTTCACCGCAGGACCCTGTATCCTCAATGACTTAGTTTTGAAAGATGCTGCATCAGCATGTCTCAATTTTGCAGGAACGGGTCTTTCTGTTCTTGAAGTTTCTCACCGCGACAAAGAGTTCGACGCTGTAATGCTCGAAGCTCGTAATCTCTTCAAAGAACTTCTCGATGTACCTGAAGGCTATGAAGTACTTTTCCTCGGTGGCGGCGCCAGCCTCCAATTCTACCAAGTACCCCTGAACCTGCTAAAGAAGAAAGCAGCCTTTATCAATACAGGTACATGGGCAACAAACGCCATCAAACAAGCGAAGATCATGACGCAGGTATATGGCGGAGAAGTAGAGGTTTTGGCTTCATCTGAAGACAAGAACTTCTCATACATCCCCAAAGATTTCATTATTCCTGAGGACGTAGACTACTTCCACTTCACGACAAACAACACGATCTACGGTACTGAAATTCGTAAGGACTTCGACACGAAGGCTCGCCTTGTAGCAGATATGTCTTCCGACATTTTCTCTCGTCCGGTAGACGTTTCCAAGTACGACCTCATCTACGGTGGTGCTCAGAAGAACATCGGACCGGCCGGAGCTACTTTCGTATTGGTAAAAACGGACGTACTCGGACAGGTAGATCGTCCTCTGCCTGATATGCTGAACTATCAGATCCATATCAAGAAGGACTCTATGTTCAACACGCCTCCTGTATTCCCCGTTTATGTAGCACTCCAGACGATGAAGTGGTACAAAGAACTCGGTGGTGTGAAGGTGTTGGAAAAGATGAATCTGGACAAGGCAGCCCTTATCTACGATGCCATCGACAGCAGCAAGATCTTCCGTGGTACAGTTAATCCCGAGGATCGCTCTATCATGAACGTTTGCTTCGTGATGAAGGATGAGTACAAAGAGCTGGAGAAAGAATTCGCTACGTTTGCAGCTTCACGCGGCATGGTAGGCATCAAGGGACACCGCTCTGTAGGTGGTTTCCGTGCTTCTCTCTACAATGCATTGCCTATCGAAAGCGTACAATCTTTGGTTAGCGTAATGAAGGAATTCGAAGCTAAGCACTAATCGTGAATCAATCAAAAGAGATAAGATGATTGCCCGACTTCACTGTGGCAATCTCTTATCTCTTTTTTCATAACAAACATATTAATCGAACATATCAGTCATGACAAAAGTATTGGTGGCTACTGAAAAGCCTTTTGCCAAGGTAGCCGTAGACGGAATCAAAAGAATTATCGAAGAGGCCGGTCTTGAATTTGCCCTGCTTGAAAAGTATACCGACAAAAAACAGCTCCTCGATGCCGTGAAAGATGCTAACGCTATCATCATCCGTAGCGATCAAATCGATGCAGAGGTGCTTGATGCAGCGAAAGAACTCAAAATCGTAGTACGTGCAGGTGCCGGCTACGACAACGTAGACTTGGCTGCTGCTACTGCCCACAATGTGTGCGTGATGAATACACCGGGACAAAACTCAAATGCCGTTGCCGAATTGGTAATGGGTATGCTCGTATTCATGTATCGCAATCTCTTCAACGGAGCATCCGGTTCTGAGCTCATGGGCAAGAAGCTGGGTATCCTCGCATACGGCAATGTAGGTCGCAACGTGGCACGTATCGCAAAAGGTTTCGGCATGGAAATCTATGCATACGACCAATTCATCTCTGCAGCAGACATTGAGAAAGACGGAGTAAAGGCCGTTGCTTCTCGCGATGCTCTGTTCGAAACCTGCGATATAGTTTCGCTTCACATCCCGAAGACTCCCGAGACTGTAAAATCAATCAATGCCGAACTCCTGTCGAAGATGCCTAAGGGTGCCTGCCTGATCAATACGGCTCGCCAAGAAGTAATCGATGAAGAAGGTATCTGCAATTTTATGGCTGAGCGCACCGACTTCAAATACGCTACGGACATCAAGCCTGCAAACGATGCCGAAATGGCAAAATTCGAAGGTCGTTACTTCACCACTCCTAAAAAGATGGGTGCTCAGACAGCAGAAGCCAACATCAATGCCGGTCTGGCTGCAGCTCGTCAAATCGTTGACTTCATCAAAAACGGCAACGAAAAATTCCGTGTAAACAAATAATTTGCTTCGACAGACAATATGGCTATCATAAAACCATTCAAAGGAGTACGTCCTCCGAAAGAACTCGTAGAACAGGTGGCATCTCGCCCCTATGACGTTCTCAACTCAGAAGAAGCTCGTGAAGAAGCGAAGGGCAACGAGAAGTCGCTCTATCATATTATCCGTCCGGAGATCGATTTCCCTGTAGGAAAAGATGAGCACGATGCGGATGTGTATGAAAAAGCTGCCGAGAACTTCAGAATGTTCCAAGAAAAAGGCTGGCTCGTACAAGACGCAAAAGAAAGCTACTACGTTTATGCCCAGACCATGAATGGCAAAACGCAGTACGGCCTTGTCGTAGGTGCATACGTAGAGGATTATATGAACGGCGTGATCAAGAAGCATGAGCTGACACGCCGCGACAAGGAAGAAGATCGTATGAAGCACGTTCGTGTGAACGATGCCAACATCGAACCCGTTTTCTTTGCTTATCCCGAAAATAAAGAGCTGGACGCTATCGTCAAGAAATATGCCGCTCGTCCGGCCGAATATGATTTTGTGGCAGAATTCGATGGTTTCGGCCACCACTTCTGGGTGATCGACGAAGAAGCCGACATCAAACGTATCACGGAGCTATTCGCTGCTATGCCGGCACTCTATATCGCTGACGGTCACCATCGTTCGGCTGCTGCTGCCCTGGTGGGTGCCGAAAAAGCCAAGAATAATCCCAACCATCGCGGCGATGAAGAGTACAACTACTTCATGGCTGTATGCTTCCCTGCCGATCAACTCACGATCATCGACTATAACCGCGTGGTGAAGGATCTGAATGGCTTGAGTGACGAAGAATTCTTGCAGAGACTGTCTCAGCACTTCGACGTAGAATGCAAAGGGACGGAAGAATATCGTCCTACCAAGCTGCACAACTTCTCTCTCTATCTCGGTGGCAAATGGTACTCGCTGACAGCAAAAGCCGGCACCTATGACGACAACGATCCTATCGGCGTACTGGACGTTACGATCTCTTCCAATCTGATTCTGGATGAGATCTTAGGCATCAAGGACCTCCGCTCCGACAAGCGTATCGACTTCGTGGGTGGTATTCGCGGACTGGGAGAACTGAAAAAGCGTGTAGACAGCGGCGAAATGCGTGTTGCTCTTGCTCTTTATCCGGTATCGATGAAGCAGCTGATGGACATTGCAGATTCGGGCAATATCATGCCTCCCAAGACTACTTGGTTCGAGCCGAAACTTCGTTCCGGTCTGATCATCCACAAACTGAGCTGATCGGACGATCGACAAGGTAGACAAGACATTTAATCCAAGCAAAGAGGGTGTGTCGAGATCGCAATCAGGCGATTTTTGCACACCCTCTTTTTATCCTTTTGATACACCGCTCGTTCTTTTGTATTTTTGTGGAGTATAAACTATGAATACGACCTGCTTAGAACAATGAGTACAAATAATATCACCATCGGCAGCCGTGTGCGATTTCTCAATTCACAGGGAGGAGGGATCGTCCGCCGCATCAGTGGGAGGATCGCTTGGGTGGAAGGAGAAGACGGATTCGAAATACCTACTCCGATCCAGGAATGTGTGACAGTCGGAGATAATGACACCTTTATTCCCGCCTATAAGTCGCCCATGGAAAAACGCCGAGAAGAGGAATCGAAAAAAGAAGAGCGGAACAAACGACACAAAGAAGCAGCCGTTGCTTCCGACAGAAAGCCAACACAGTCCGAGGAAAAACCGCGCTTGCTGCATACCGAACTGGCAGGACACGACAAGCTGAATGTATATCTGGCCTATCTGCCCATAAACGAACAACGCTTGGGGACAGAGCCTTATGAATGTTTTCTGATCAACGATAGCAATTACTGCCTCCAATACAACTACCTCTCCTTAATGTCCACCGGTTGGAAGATGCGAGCTGCCGGTAGCATAGACCCGAATACCAAACTGTTCATCGAGGAGTTTACCGCTGCAGATTTGCAAGACATGGAAAGGATATGTCTGCAAATAACCGCATACAAGGAAAGGAAAACTTTCCTTCTGAAACCGGCCATGTCAGTGGAATTGAGACTCGATACGATCAAATTCGTCAAACTGCATTGCTTCAGAGAAAATGATTTCTTCGAAGACAAAGCCCTGGTCTATCCCATAATGGAGGATGATCGTCCTGTTGTGGAAAAGGTCTTCGATCCGGAAGCTATCGAACAGGCCATGAAGACCAAGGAGCAGATCGACAGGGCTGCGCCCACACCGGCCCGAAAGGCTTCTACGGAGAAAAAACCGGAGATTATCGAAATCGATCTTCATGCCGGCGAACTACTCGAAACCACGGCAGGGATGAAGAATGGGGACATATTGCAGTACCAGCTGGACAAATTTCACGAAGTCATGAAACAATATGCCTCCTGTAAGGGACAAAAGATTGTTTTCATTCATGGCAAAGGTGAAGGCGTATTGCGTCAGGCAATAGAAAAAGAACTGCGCACACGCTACAAACAACATCGCTTTCAGGATGCCTCCTTCCGAGAATATGGTTTCGGTGCTACGATGGTGATTATTCATTGATGGACAGTACCAGTTCCTGCCGAATGGAAATAGAAAGAAAATTCCTGGTCTTAAACGACGATTTCAAAGCCAAGGCTACGGCCGTACACAGCATTACACAAGCTTATCTCGTGGCTGACGAACGGTGCACCGTCCGCATCCGATTGTGTAATGATGAAGCCTATCTCACCATCAAAGGGAAAACAAATGAAGGGGGATTGAGCAGATCGGAGTATGAGTATTCCGTGCCATTCGAAGAGGCTAAAGAGATGCTTACCCTATGCCTTCCCGGCTATATCATGAAGCAGCGATACTGCGTCCCTCACAAAGGCCATGTATGGGAAGTGGATGTATTCGAAGGCCGGCACAGAGGGCTTGTAATAGCCGAAGTAGAGCTTGCCACTGAGGACGAAAGCATAGAGCTGCCCGATTGGATCGGAAGTGAGATAACGGGAGACAGGCGGTACTACAACTCATTCATTGCCGGCATTCAGAAGTGAGGAATGCCATCCACAAGGACACACAAGAAAGAACAATCGACACACAAAATAAAACGAAGTAATAATGAAAAAAAGACTATTGCTCCCCCTCTTTGCAGCTATCTGCCTGAGCCAGATAGCTCATGCTGACGAGGGTATGTGGCTGATGCAACAGCTCGGACGGAAGTATGCGCAGATGAAAGAACGCGGCCTCAAGATGAAGGAATACGACCTTTACAACCCCAACGGCACATCGCTGAAAGATGCCGTAGTACTATTCGATGGAGGATGTACGGGCGAAGTCGTTTCCGATCGCGGACTCGTACTGACCAATCACCACTGCGGATACGATATGATCCAGGCTCACAGCACGCTCGAACACAACTACCTCGAAGACGGATTTTGGGCGATGAGCGAAGCAGATGAATTACCGAACAAGGATATTTCCGTGGTATTCATCGACAAGATCGAAGATGTTACGGACTACGTCAAGAAAGAACTCAAAGCCATCAAAGATCCCAACAGCATGGACTACCTCTCTCCGAAGTACCTGCAAAAGTTGGCTGACAAAAAGGCCGGCAAGAACTTCTCTGCCAAGAATCCGGGACTTTCCGTAGAGATCAAAGCCTTCTATGGGGGCAATCTCTACCTGATGTTTACCAAAAAGACTTATACGGATGTTCGACTGGTGGGAGCACCTCCCAGCAGCATAGGCAAATTCGGTGCCGACACGGACAACTGGATCTGGCCTCGTCATACAGGCGACTTCTCCATCTTCCGTATCTATGCGGACAAGAATGGCAATCCCGCACCATACTCCAAAGACAATGTTCCACTCAAGCCAAAGCGTTTCTTCAACATCTCTCTTGGTGGAGTACAAGAGAACGACTACGCCATGATAATGGGTTTCCCCGGTACTACGCACCGCTATTTCACGGCTTCGGAAGTAGACGAATGGAAGAGCATCGACAACGATATTCGCATCCGTATGCGTGATATTCGTCAGGGTGTCATGCTTAGGGAAATGCTGGCCGATCCTCAGATCAAAATCATGTATTCAGCTAAATATGCCGCCTCACAGAATGCTTACAAACGTGCCATAGGTGCCAATTGGGCGATCAAGACACGCGGTCTGCGCCAAAACAAACAGGCGATGCAGGACAGGCTGATCGCATGGGGAGCGAAGCAGGGCACTCCTCAATATGAAGAAGCCGTACATGAAATCGATGCTACGGTAGCCAAGCGTGCGGATCTGCGCCGTCGTTATTGGATGATAGAAGAGGGCATCATCCGTGGGATCGAGTTTGCCCGTTCTCCTATCCCTACAGAAGATGAAATGAAAGCTCTGCAAGGCAATGATGCTTCGGCTCGCAAGGAGGCGATCGAAAAGATTCGTACACGCTACAGCAAGTTTGCCAACAAGGACTACAGTGCAGAGGTGGACAAGAAAGTGGCCGTAGCCATGCTAACGGAGTACCTCAAAGAAATACCCTATGAGAATCTGCCTCTCCATTTGCGCCTCGTGAAAGATCGCTTTGCCGGAGATGTTCAGGCCTATGTGGACGACATATTCGCTCGTTCCGTTTTCGGTAGCGAAGCGCAGTTCAATGCCTTTGCAGCAGCACCTTCTGCAGAAAAACTTGCCGAAGATCCCATGGTACTCTTCGCCTCTTCGGTTTTCGACGAATACCGCAAACTCTACAACGAACTTCGTCCCTATGACGATCCCATTCTAAGGGCACAACGCACCTACATTGCAGGTCTCTTGGCAATGGATGGCGATCAGGATCAATTCCCTGATGCTAACCTCACACTCCGTTTCACCTATGGTCAAGTGAAGGGCTATTCACCCCGTGACAATGTTTACTACGGACATCAAACCACATTGGATGGCGTGATGGAAAAAGAAGATCCCGATAATTGGGAATTCGTAGTCGATCCCAAGTTGAAAGCCGTGTACGAGCGTAAAGACTTCGGACGTTATGCCGATCGCAACGGCCGCATGCCTGTAGCCTTCTGTGCCACCACACATACAACCGGTGGCAATTCGGGTAGTCCGGTCATGAACGCCAATGGCGATCTAATCGGTCTCAACTTCGACCGTAATTGGGAGGGAGTCGGTGGCGACATCCAATATTTGGCTGACTACCAGCGCAGTATCATTGTCGATATTCGGTATGTCCTGCTTGTGATAGACAAAGTAGGCGGTTGCCAACGCTTGTTGGATGAAATGAATATCGTTCCCTAAAGCCGTAAGAGGTGTGTCGGACGTCTGGCACACCTCTTATCCATTATAAATCATACTTGGACAGACCATTTGACGGAGGTCCTACCCCAAAAGAGATAATCGAAACAAAACATTGACAACAAAACGATAAGAACATGAGATTGAACCTAAGCTCCATGATTTCTCTATCCGAAATACCGGAGCGATACTACCGTCCGCAGAATACTTACGAAGAGACCCTGCTACGTCGGTTCGAGAATATACCGACCAATATATACCGCACCAACGACGAAGCAGCAGAAGTCATTGCCAACGAAATAGCCAAAGATATACGGGAGTCGCAGGCACAACACAAATACTACACACTGGCTCTGTCCGGAGGCAATTCGCCGGTCATCGTGTATGACAAACTGATACAAAAACACCGCGACGAAGGACTCAGCTTCCGCAACGTGATTGCCTTCACCGTATTCGAATACTATCCGCCGGTGAGCGAGAACTTGGGCTGTCTGGCCAAGTTGCGCAAGGACTTTCTCGACCATATCGACATCCTGCCGGAGAACATTATGGCACCCGATGTATATGCTTCGGAAGAAAACCTACTGCAAGCCTGTCAGGATTACGAATCCAAAATAGACAGCTTGGGTGGCATCAGACACATGCTCCTCGGCATCGGATCGGCCGGCAGTATCGCCTTCAACAGCCCGGGGACGCATCCCAACACATACACGCGCCTTGTCGTACTCGGCCATACGGAGCACAACGATGCTCTGACCATATTCAGCTCCCACGACACCATCCCCCCATCGGCTATCAGTATGGGACTGGCTACCATCCAGAAAGCTCACAAGGTGACCCTGCTGGCATGGGGAGAGAGCAAAGCGGAAGTAATAGCCCAAGCTATCGAAGGAAAGATTTGCGAGGCCTCTCCGGCTTCGTCCTTGCAACTACATCGCAATGCTTCCATCGTGCTGGATCTGTCGGCATCGTCTTGTCTCACGAGGATCAATCGTCCTTGGCTGGTGACGAGCTGTATCTGGAACAAACAGCTCATACGCAGGGCAGTAGTATGGCTGTGCGGACTGACCGGCAAGCCCATCCTGAAGCTGACGAACAAGGACTATACGGAGAACGGACTGGGTGAATTGCTGGCCAAATACGGCTCGGCCTACGAGGTAAACATCAAGCTCTTCAACGACATCCAGCACACCATCACCGGCTGGCCGGGCGGAAAGCCCAATGCCGATGACAGCAGCAGGCCGGAGAGAGCACTACCCTATCCCAAGAGGGTGGTTATCTTCAGTCCACACCCCGATGATGACGTCATTTCGATGGGTGGAACATTCCACAAACTGGTCAATCAGGGACACGATGTACATGTAGCCTACCAGACCTCCGGCAACATAGCCGTAGGGGATGAAGAAGTGATTCGATACGTGTCGTACCTCAGAAATGTATGCCGCCGGTACGGGCAAGAGAGCAGCCCCATTCTGGCCAAAGCAGAAGAAGTGCGGCACTATCTCATGCACAAAAAGATAGAAGGGGATCCCGAGCAGGAGGATATCAGGTTTATGAAAGGAACCATCCGACGCGAAGAAGCCCGAACGGCATGCAGATACTTGGGATTGCGGGAAGATCATGTTCATTTCCTCGATCTGCCTTTCTATGAGACGGGATTGATCAGGAAAAATCCTTTGGGAGAGGAAGACGTGCGTATCATCATGGCTCTACTGGAAGAGATACAGCCACACCAGATATTCGTAGCAGGGGATTTGGCCGATCCGCACGGCACGCATCGCGTTTGTCTGAACGCCGTTTTAGCAGCTATAGACGAGCTGAAAGAGGAGCCTTGGTTCAAGGAAGATTGTCGCGTATGGATGTATCGCGGAGCTTGGGCAGAGTGGGAAATGGACTACATAGAGATGGCTGTCCCGATGAGTCCGGACGAACTCCGCTTCAAACGAAACAGCATCCTCAAGCATCAGTCCCAAATGGAGTCCGCACCCTTCCTTGGCGATGACGAAAGGCTCTTCTGGCAGAGGGCAGAGGATCGGAACAGACAAACGGCCACCCTGTACGAAAAGCTCGGCTTGGCCTCCTATGAAGCCATAGAGGCATTCGTACAGTATAAGCCTGTCGAATAGAGAAGCGGTATAAATACAATAAGAGAGGCTTCCTTCATTTGTCCATTCGGGACGGAGAAGGAAGCCTCTCTGTTTTGGTACCGACCTTTGCCAACGGCAGGTGGGGTTTATCTCTGAGCGAGCTGATGATCGATGAAGATCAGATTCTGCTCCTGAGAGAGACGGATCGTATCGACGATTTCGGCAGCAGTGGCTTCCTCTTCTACCTGCTCGCGGATATACTTCCAGAAGAAGTCCTGCGATGCCATATCTCTGGCTTCGGAGGCAGCCCTTACGACACCTTCGATCATTTCGGTCACTTTGCATTCGTGTTCGTACACCTGTTGGAATACCTCCAATACAGAGCCGAACTTCTGGGGCACGGCATCGATAGCTTCTATCTTCACCTCACCGCCACGCTTCAGGAGGTAGTCCATCATATCGTAGGCGTGCTCCATTTCCTCGAGGCTCTGCTTTTTGAGCCAATGGGCAAAGCCGTTGTACCCTATCTGCGCAAAATGCACGGACATGGACAGATAGAGGTTTGAAGACCACATTTCGGCCTTGATTTGGTCATTGATCGCTTTTGTTACGTTTTCGCTTATTTTCATTGTTCTGTAAATTTATTATTCGGGCCTACACAGCGAAACCCGATGATTATTTACTTCTATATCCATTAACCGAATAACACCTCCTTTTGTTCACCGCCAAAGCAGTCTTGCCACACCTTAATTTGGAGCATGAGTCTGACATAAGACGAGAACTTATCTATGCCACGAAGGATCAATAACCGGACGGCTATTACGATCTGCTCCATCCAACCACCAACCACCTTAGAAGAGCAGAGCCATATTATCGTTCGGTCGATTTACGTGCCGGAATTTTCGAGTTTGCTATCCGATAAAATGTGGCGCGAGAAGTTTTTTGTTTTGGCGCGAGAAGTAAAAAATTTACGCGCCAAAACGAAAAAGATCTCACGCCATTTTTTCAGGAAACACGAACGACAATCCGAACATTTCTCGCTCGTAAAATATGAAGGCAGTAAGTTATAAACGTCAAGCCTCGGGATCAATTCAGTAGTATCAGTCTACAAGCCTTATCGTCTCTCACTCCCGAATTTCAAATTTCACGTCAATATATCTCCCTATTCCAATGGGTTGATCGCTTCTGGAGGATGCCCTACCTGATACTTAGTTCGCAGCAAGGGCAAATCCTCCATTGTCAAATATTCAGAGGAAAAACAAACTATCCTACATTATCGTGGGAGGAATGAGTACTTTTGCAGGAAATCATGTTATTTGCTTGAGCCGGTCAAGATTAGGAATCCGGCCTTTCCGATTATGAAAAAGAAAGTCGCATTAATCACGGGAATCACAGGGCAGGACGGCTCTTTCCTCGCCGAGTTTCTGATAGAAAAGGGGTACGAAGTGCATGGTATCCTGCGCCGTTCGTCTTCGTTCAATACGGGACGAATCGAACATCTCTATCTGGACGAATGGGTACGGGATATGAAGCGCGAGCGGCTGATCAATCTGCACTATGGGGACATGACGGACAGCTCCTCTTTGGTACGCATCATTCAGACCACTCGCCCCTCGGAAATATACAATCTGGCCGCTCAAAGCCACGTCAAGGTCTCGTTCGACGTTCCGGAGTACACGGCAGAGGCCGATGCCGTGGGCACGCTTCGCCTCTTGGAAGCGGTGCGAATACTCGGATTGGAAAAAGAAACACGGATCTACCAGGCCTCTACATCCGAGCTGTTCGGCAAGGTGCAGGAAGTGCCCCAACGAGAGAGCACTCCGTTTTATCCCCGATCGCCGTACGGAGTGGCCAAGCAGTATGCTTTCTGGATCACGAAGAACTATCGCGAGAGCTACGGCATGTTTGCTGTCAATGGCATTCTCTTCAACCATGAGAGCGAACGCCGCGGCGAAACCTTCGTCACCAGAAAGATCACGCTGGCCGCTGCTCGCATCAAGCAAGGATTTCAGGACAAGCTCTACCTCGGCAATCTGGATGCCCGTCGCGACTGGGGCTATGCTCGCGACTACGTGGAGTGTATGTGGCTGATGCTACAGCACGATATGCCGGAAGACTTCGTCATCGCCACAGGGGAGATGCACAGTGTACGCGAGTTCGCTACTCTGGCATTTCGTGAAGTCGGCATAGCACTGGAGTGGAAAGGCTGCGGAGTGGAAGAGCAAGGCATAGACACCGCCACGGGACGGGTTTTGGTAGAGGTGGATCGGAAATACTTCCGTCCCTGCGAAGTGGATCAGCTATTGGGCGACCCTACCAAAGCCAAGACGCTACTGGGATGGAATCCGACAAAGACCTCTTTCGAAGAGCTGGTACGAATCATGGTCGAAGCAGACATGAGATTTGTCCAAAAGCTGCATATAAGAGCCGAAATAGACAATTCCTACGATGAATAAAGATGCCAAAATCTATGTGGCCGGTCATCGCGGTTTGGTCGGATCAGCCATTTGGAACGATCTCCGCCGGAAGGGTTATACCAACCTTGTCGGGCGAACTCATCAGGAGCTGGACTTGCTCGATGCCGTAGCCGTCAGAGAGTTTTTCGACAAGGAAGAGCCTCAATACGTATTTCTCGCAGCTGCCTATGTGGGAGGCATCATGGCGAACAATCGTTTCCGTGCCGACTTCATCTATCGCAATCTGGGTATCCAGCAGAATATCATCGGAGAAAGCTACAGGCACCGTGTCAGCAAGCTGATGTTTCTCGGCAGTACCTGTATCTATCCGCGCGATGCCCATCAGCCGATGCGTGAGGAAGAACTGCTGACAGCTCCGCTGGAATACACCAACGAGCCGTATGCCATAGCCAAAATCGCAGGACTGAAGATGTGCGAGAGCTTCAACCTCCAATACGGTACCAATTATATAGCTGTGATGCCGACCAACCTGTACGGACCCAACGACAATTTCGATTTGGAGCGAAGCCATGTGCTTCCGGCCATGATCAGGAAGATTTATTTGGCCGATTGCCTGCTTCGCCACGATGAGGAAGCAGTTAGAGCAGATTTATCTGCACGTCGCGTCGAAGGCATCGACGGGTCTTCTTCTTTCGATGATATTCTCTCCTTGCTCAAGCGGTACGGCATCACAGCTGAAAGGGTAAGCCTATGGGGAACAGGTCGTCCGATGCGCGAATTTCTATGGAGCGAGGAGATGGCCGATGCCTGCGTATTCCTCATGGAGCACCGCGACTTCTCCGATATGTACTCCCACGGGACCCAAGAGATCCGCAACTGCCATATCAACATCGGCACTGGGGAGGAAATCTCCATTCGCGATTTGGCTTCGCTGATAGCAAAGACCATCGGTTACGAAGGCCTTATCGAGTTCGACTCCTCCAAACCGGACGGCACGATGCGCAAACTAACGGATGTAAGCAAACTCCATGCCTTAGGCTGGAAGCACCGAATCGACATAACCACAGGAGTGCGAATGTTAGTGGATTGGTATCGTCCGAAGTAGACATTCGCATACCTGCTTTCATTTATCGAACCAAAACCAAATAACAGACTGATTATTTGCTACCTTTGCAGAGTTGCTGAATGAAAGACATTTGCAATTATCATCTTAATCATAAACAATCTTATTCTAATTAGGATTATGGAAAATATCGATTGGTCATCGCTCTCATTCGGTTATATGAAGACCGACTACAACGTGCGTTGTTACTATCGCAATGGCAAATGGGGAGAGCTTGAAGTATCCTCAGAGGAAACGATTACGATGCACATGGCTGCCACATGCCTCCACTATGGGCAGGAAGCATTCGAAGGGATGAAGGCTTTCCGTGGCAAAGACGGCAAGATCCGCCTCTTCCGCATGGACGAGAATGCCAAGCGCATGAACAGATCATGCCAAGGTGTGGTAATGGCCGAGTTGCCGCAGGAAATCTTCGAAGCAGCTGTAATCAAGGCCGTAAAGATGAACGAGCGTTTCGTTCCTCCCTACGAAAGCGGAGCTTCTCTTTACATCCGTCCGCTTGTTATCGGACTGGGTGCACAAGTGGGTGTGAAGCCGGCTCCCGAGTATCTCTTCATCGTCTTTGTAACGCCCGTAGGGCCGTATTTCAAAGAAGGATTCAAACCGACCAAGATGGCCATCTTCCGCGAGTATGACCGTGCAGCTCCTCTGGGTACGGGTACGATCAAAGTAGGCGGTAACTATGCAGCAGGTATGATCCCCACGGTGAAAGCTCACGAAATGGGCTACTCTGCAGCTATCTTCTTGGATGCCAAAGAAAAGAGGTACATAGACGAAGCCGGTCCGGCCAACTTCTTCGCCATCAAGAACAATACTTATATCACTCCCGAATCCAGCTCTATCCTGCCCTCTATCACAAATAAGAGTCTGATGCAGGTGGCTCAGGATCTGGGTCTGAAGGTAGAGCGTCGTCCGGTAGCAGAAGAAGAGCTTGCTACTTTCGAAGAAGCAGGTGCTTGTGGTACGGCAGCCGTGATCAGTCCTATCTCCGAGATCGACGACTTGGAGAACAACAAACAGTACGTCATCAGCAAGGACGGCAAACCGGGTCCGTGGTGCGAAAAGCTCTATCACGAACTTCGTGCCATCCAGTACGGTGACAAGCCCGACACTCATGGTTGGGTAACAATCCTCGACTAATATCCCCTAATCTATTCGCTTAGAAAGAAAGGCATCGCAACTCGGTTGCGATGCCTTTCTCTATTATGGATGTTCAAAAAGCGGACAACTTATGAAGCTATACGGGCTTCACTCTTTGCCAAACATTTCACGATCCTTGATTTTCTTGGGATCGGTGTAGAACTTTTCCCACCATGCTTTCTCATCTTGCTTGCGGGGAGGTTTCGTCAGGAACAATCGTATATTACACTCTTCGGCCTGTGCCAGATTGACCCTGAAGTGATAATGATCAAAGATTCGCAAAGCCTCGATCATATAGGATATAGCTACTTTTCGATCCTTGACAAACAGGAGATTCTCACCGTTCTTGCGATCTGCAGTCGTAGAAAAATTGTATGACCCCAGATAAACACGGGCAGTAGGCTTATCAAAGTCAATCACTATAAACTTATGATGCATACGCGTGCCACCTCCTCCGGTCGGCTCTGACTTGAATGGCTCCGGCATGTTTTTATTGATGGCCTGCGGATACACAGGCATAAGATTGCCGTTGGGCTTTTGCAAATTGAGCCCTCCCATTCTTTTATCCGAGATACCATAGACGAACACATCGTCCTTCTCCAGCACACGTACTATTTCTTCTTTCAGCGAACCGGTGGTTTGCGACAGGAAAGCGAGTGAATAAAAGAGGCTCGACTCCGTACCGGCTACATCAGCAGCAATAGTATCCAACAAAGCATTGTCTTTGGAGTGTGGAGAAAAAGATACCTGAGCATCTATCTTCGGAAGATTGAGATTATTCCAGAGAGCAGAGCTTGTCTTGCCGAATTTGGGTACCGAACAATTCCAATAATGATCAAAAGCATCCCAAAACGGCTTTATAGCCTCCTCTCCTCGAACGACAACGACATTATTGGACTGCACGTACAGGCCTCGCCAAGTGAAATTAGTAGATCCACAGACTGCAGCTTTTACCTTAGAGCCGTTCACTACGATTGTTTTATTGTGCTGCAATTGCCCCATGTGCTGTCGCTTTGCCTTACCCATGGTCGAGGAAAGCAGCTTTTCAAAGGCGATGCTTTCAGCCGAATCATGTTCTTTGTGTTCTGCACTATCGTCAATGATAATGGACAGCCTTTCGCCTAATTGTACAAACCGCTCCACAATCGCGGGAAGATTGAGATCGAATGCTACCACCCTTACTTCGGCCGTTTGATCAGCTATCGCGTCGTCCAAGAGACGGAGCAGAGCCTCTACAGCCTCGAAACCCATCCAAGAGAGTGCAGCAGAAGCCTTCGGATGAGTAGGCACAAAGTCGATACCCGACTTGGAATCTTTCGGCAGCAATGCAGCCACACCACCTCCATCCGAAAACCGATCTACAAAAGCCTGAGATGAAATGAATCCGCGAGTGAATGCCACATCGAGGCAGTCCGGATAGGTCTCACGATGCAATACTACCTCCACTCGCTGCTCCTCTCCATAACTCAATTCATCATAATAGTTCATAAAAACGGGTTTTACCACATAGACGAAAGCTCCGTTTTTATCTGCATTGCGAGGGAAGTGTACCCAGCGAAACATTTGGAAAGGAGACAAAAGGGAAGACTTAGCCGCTTTACACACGGTTCCATCCTGATTGAGGAAAGAAAGCCTGTTCTTCAAAGCATAGTAGCGATCGCCATCCGGCTCCTTGTACTCTATGGAAAAACCGACAAAATCCCGAGGAGGACGCCCCTTTTTCCAATTCATAGCCAAAAGAACCATGCCGTCTCCTCTATAGACTTTCAAGGAAAATACAGCCTTTTCGTTTTTCCCGGTCAAAATAAAATCGTCCAAATCCCGCTTCATGACTATAATTTGTTAATCGATCAAATATAACAAAAGATTGTTTTGAAAACTAATATTCTAATGTCTTTGTTATCTTTACAAAACAAGATTGAATCAATCGATCAATCAGAGAGTGTTAGTATAATGCAGTATTAATAAAAAGCTTTTATCTATGGCAAACTACAAAGTAATCGAAGTAGAAGGTATCGGTCCCGTTATGGCCGGTAAACTGAATGATGCAGGAATCAACATGACAGACCAACTCCTGCAAGCGTGCAAAACAAAAGCAAACCGGAAAGCTCTGGCCGAGAAAAGCGGTATCGATGAAGCCAAAATCCTCAAGTTTGCCAATATGGTAGACCTTTTTCGCATCAAAGGAGTAGGAAGTGAATACGCTGAACTCCTTGAAGCAGCCGGAGTAGACACTGTGAAGGAGCTTGCCACCCGGAAAGCAGAAAATCTGACACAGAAGATGGCAGAGGTGAACGAAAGCAAAAAACTGGTGCGTCGCCTGCCCGTACTCAAAATGGTAGAGGACTGGATCAGTCAGGCAAAGGCACTGCCTCGAATGCTTGAGTACTAAGATCGCTGTTGCGTAGCGTATCAGCAGGCATTAGAAGCAGCTCGAATCTCTGAGTTTGAGACTAAGAATCTCCTTATCCCTGTTTCACATTCGAAAAGAAAATATAGGTGGGCAGAGGGCACCTACCCCGATCCGACTATATTCTCTTCTTGCATTATTTTTTAGTATTTCCAAAGGTTAAAGGGCGCTTTCCTTCATTAAGGGAAGCGCTTTATTCCGCAATAAAAATTCGCAACTAAAACTACCAGGACATAAAACGGTGGAAAGCACCGAAAAGCGAAGTATTTTTATAAGCTGTATTTCTCCTTTATTGATTGGTTTAGTTACTATTTTTGCGTTATCATGAGATTATCAGAATTACATACGGGTGATCAAGCAGTAATTGTACGCGTAGAAGGTCGAGGCGTATTCCGCAAACGGATTTTGGAAATGGGATTCGTGCATGGCAAGACGATTACCGTTGTTCACTGTGCCCCATTGCGCGATCCGATCTACTACCGTATCATGGACTACAGTGTCTCTCTACGGAGAGAGGATGCAGCCAAGATAGAAGTGGAGCTTATATCCTCTAATGCTACTTCTTCATCATCGGGAAACGATGGAGGAGAGCAGTTTGCTATGTCCGTTTCTAACGGATTGGTTTCAGCAAATACTACAGAGAGCCTTCAATCGGACATAGATGGTTCGACGATCGAAACCGGAGTCAAGCCGAACGGACATGTAATACGCGTTGCCCTGATAGGAAATCCCAACTGCGGTAAGACCTCCATATTCAACCGCGCCAGCGGTGCCCATGAACATGTAGGGAACTATAGCGGCGTGACGGTAGAAGCGAAAGAAGGTCTCTTCCGGCACAAGGACTACAAGATAGAGATTATCGACCTGCCCGGCACCTACTCTCTTTCTCCATACAGTCCTGAAGAACTGTATATCCGCCAGTATCTAAGCGAGGAAACCCGTCCCGATCTGGTGCTGAATGTAGTAGATACCTGTAATCTGGAGCGCAATCTTTACCTGACCCTCCAGCTCAAAGAAATGGGTTTGCCTGTTGTCATCGCACTGAATATGTTCGATGAGTTCGAGAAGAAAGGCGACACCTTCGACTATCCTGCCCTATCCGCTATGCTCGGTATCCCCATGGTTCCGACGGTGGGGCGTACGGGACAAGGCCTGCCGGAGCTTTTCGATACGCTTATCTCCATTCATGAAGGACGAAACAAAATCATACGTCCCATTCGTATCAACTATGGCAGCATCATAGAACCGGCCGTAGAAGCTCTGACAGAGAAAATAAAAAATCAGCTCTCTCTACCCTACTCCCTTCCAGCACGCTATATAGCTGTCAAACTGCTGGAAGGCGATAAGGAGATGAATCGCTTCGTAGGCGAACAGCCCAAAGGTCTTTTCATCCTTTCGGCCCGAGACTTCGCCCTACGAGAGATCGACGAACATCTGACAGTGGCGAGCGATGCCGAAAGCGTTATCACGGATCAGCGATACGGATTCATCGCCGGAGCCCTCAAAGAAACTTACCGAAGCAGCTACAAACAGCTCAAGACCCTGACCGATAAGATCGATCATATCGTCACCCATCGCGTCTTGGGTTTCCCTCTCTTCCTCCTATTCATGTTTATCATGTTCGAGGCTACGTTCGTTCTCGGCCAGTATCCGATGGACTGGATCGAAGCAGGTGTAGGTTGGATAGGCAGCATGGTAAATACCTTCATGCCCGATGGTTCGTTCAAGGATCTGATCGTGGACGGAGTGATAGGAGGCGTAGGCGGTGTGATCGTCTTCCTGCCGAACATCCTCATCCTCTATTTCTTCATTTCGCTGATGGAAGACAGCGGCTATATGGCACGTGCAGCCTTCATCATGGACAAGATCATGCACCGAATGGGACTGCATGGCAAATCGTTCATTCCCCTCATCATGGGGTTCGGCTGTAACGTTCCTGCCATTATAGCCACTCGCACGATCGAAAGCAAACAAAGTCGCATGATCACCATGCTCGTAACACCTCTAATGAGCTGTAGTGCCCGTCTGCCGGTCTATTTGCTTTTGGCCGGTGCATTCTTCCCCGATTCGGCCGGCTTGGTGCTTTTCGGATTGTATTTTCTGGGTATTCTGTTGGCTGTATTATTGGCACGTCTTTTCAAAAAAACACTTTTCAAGGTGGAAGATGTTCCTTTCGTCATGGAACTCCCCCCCTATCGTATGCCGACCTCTCGCTCCGTAATCGTACATATGTGGAATAAGGCAGCACAATACCTGCGCAAAATGGGTAGCATCATCCTGCTTGCTTCGATCGTCATTTGGTTCCTCAGCTATTACCCTCGCTACTCCGAAGAGGCAGTACTGATCTCCCAAATCGAACAGATAGAAGGTAATCCGCTGCTGGACGAAGAGGAGAAGACATCTCAGATAGAAGAGCTGAATCGCAAAGCGCATATCGAACAGCAAGAACAATCCTACATCGGACGATTCGGCAAAGCCGTTCAACCCGTATTGGCACCGATCGGTTTCGATTGGAAAATGAGTGTAAGCTTGCTAACTGGTATGGCAGCCAAAGAGGTCGTAGTGAGTACCCTCGGTGTCATCTATACGGGCGACAGTGACGATAGCGACGAAGCTGCCCGGCGACTGGGCGAACGTATCCGAGAGGATCGCGACGCAGAAGGCAACCATACATTCTCCCCTATCATTGCTTTGGCACTGATGGCTTTCGTGCTGATTTATTTTCCATGCATCGCTACCGTGGTCGCTATCGGACGTGAAAGCGGACATTGGAAGTGGGCAGCTTTCTCCATTGTATACTCCTGCTCGTTGGCATGGGTCGTATCGTTCCTTATCTACCGGATAGGGATACTCTTCTTCTAAACCGTATAAGCCCAAAGATATGATACAGAATATCCTCACAGCCATAACGGGTATCCTTGTCCTCGTCCTGATCGTTTATCGTTTGGTACGTCTCTGGAAGCGAAAAGACTCTGGCGGTGGATGCTCCGGCTGCTCGTCCAAATCCGATTGTGCCTTGTCCTCGAAAACGGTGAAGGAAAAAGGCAATCCATCATCCCTCAAATAAAACTCTCATGGAAACAGGACGGCAATACTATCCCCTCAGTATCTGGCAGCGGATTCTCTCTGTCCTCGTTATTATAGTGTTAGCCATTGCTCTGGTCCCGGCTTGGTACAACGGCATGTGGGCTTTGGCAGTTGCCTTGTGGGTTATTATTCTTCCTGCTGTAGGATGGAGTATAGCTATTATTCCACGCTATACAGAGGTGACAGAGAAGCAAATAATCGTCAAGCAAGTATGGGGGCAATTAGTCTTCGACAAGAAGGAAGTGGAAATAGTGCCTATCGTCAAAGACGATCTCAAAAGCTCGATTCGTACATTCGGCAATGGAGGTCTATTCGGCTATGCCGGCTATTTTCAGAATAAGAAACTGGGAAAGTACCGCATGTATGTAACGCGCATGAAAGACTTATCGCTACTCACAGATCGCAACGGCAAGAAAACGGTGATCAACCTGCGACAGGCATACCCCCCCCACTCGTCATCAACGTGAACCCGACATAAGGGGAACACATCATCTCATCATAATCCGCTTTTAGTTTACGCGCCTAAAATTTGTGGCTTATCACCTCTAAAAACGTGGCGCGTAAACGTTTTCGTTTTGGCGCGAGAAGCAAAAAATTCCCGCGCCAGAGCGAAAAATATCTCGTGCCCAAAAGAGAAACTTACGGCGCGTGTTTCTCCGGAAAACACGCGCGACATCTAAGAATTCGGAGAGCTCAGAAAATCAGCAATTATGTCGAAATATTTGACCTACTTCAAGTGGTTTTGCACTAAAACCGATACTGCAACGTAAGAGAAAGGCTGTATGCTTTCAGACTGTACTTCGAATAGGTGGCCATTGCATCATCCGTCAACGAAAGAGTCCGGTACTCACCCGGATCCGAGTAGATGAAGCTCAGTGTCCCTTCCCTACCCAATGCTTGCTTGTCTTTTTTATTGACATGGAATAGAAGTCGCCTCGTGTCTTAGCGTCTTGTATCATATGGCGTTTGTTCCATTTCGCCCCTGCCGTGATTGCGATTTGACTGCCCGGGAATACAGCCAATTGAGCTCCCCAAATCCGGTCGGTCTGATTGATAGGCCTATCCGAAATCCTCCACCGTCTTGCCGAAAGCTCTCCATTGAGAGACAGTTCCATCCATTTGAACGGCCGGCTGAGCAACTTTCCACTCAGAGCGTATGTCTCCGCCAGCACCTGCAGTGTCGTTTCTTGGTGAATGACAGAGGATTTGTTTCTGTCATAGCTCGCTTGGAGAATAAGCTTGTATCCTTGGCCTCTTTCTTCTATAATTTGGGACTCTAGTACATTAATGCGTACTTGTTTTGATAACCGGACGTAGCAATCGTTAGGTTTATAAGTGTGATAACAGCTCAAATGCGATTGCCCTGTCTCTTCTTCTGACGTATTACTGTCTCGAAGGATATTTTTTCTATCTTTGTGCGGACTTTGTTCAGAGCTGCCTTTTCCTAACAGGATCGGCGGTAATGATTAAAAGGGAATCGGGTGAAAATCCCGAGCAGTCCCGCTGCTGTAAACCTTGTTAAGCTTCCGGCATTTATATCCACTGTCCGTTCTGTGCGGATGGGAAGGAGTCGGAAGTATGGGGTGAGCCAGAAGACCTGCAAAGTCTTTGTCTGCGGCTTCGAGGAAAAGCCGGGAGAGAATGCTCTTGTGGTCAATCCGACTTTACTGCCACAAGGATCCGTTTCTTTCCCTTTCAATCCCCCGAGGAAAATTCTGTTTCCGACGCAGCGGAAACGATCCGATTCTTTTGCCAGGAATTGGAGTGTATTGTGAGCGGACCCTTATGGTCTTGTCTTGGTGGGATGAGCTCCACACAAGGCAGACCTAAGGGTCTTATCATTTCTCCCCCTCCCCTATCATACTTATTGCCGTGTGCTTGGAGCGGATCATCAGGGTTCGGAAGAACGAATCTATTCTGCCCCCATGTCAGGACTTAAATTAAATGTTACTTTTGTAGGGCTTTCAATATGGGAATCATCGTCTCTATTGGCAGGGCATAAAATGATAAAACCACTTAGCTGAATTTCCGGTGTATCGTCTTTAGCTCACTAAGATGTAGAGCCGATCTCGACCCATAGAAATAACAGCACACAGTAATCAACTAAAACTAAAAGCTATTTCGATCAATATGCAATGGCTGAATGACTTGCTTTTCGGCGTAGGAGTGGGGCACTCTATTCTCCTCATATCCATTACGATTGCCTTAGGGATTTGGTTGGGAAAGATAAAGATCTTCGGAATCTCCCTGGGTGTTACTTTCGTTCTTTTTGTAGGGATTGTCTTAGGGCATTTCGGTATGCACCTGCACCCCGATGTACACCATTTCTTCAAAGAGTTTGGACTGATCCTATTCGTTTACTCGGTGGGGATGCAAGTAGGCCCGGGCTTTTTCTCCTCTCTTCGTAAGGGGGGGCTTACCCTGAATATGCTTGCCATGGGTGTAGTTTTCCTGGGCGTACTGACCACCGTGGTTCTACACTTCGTGACAGGCATCCCCATGTCTACGATGGTAGGCGTTCTGTCCGGAGCCGTGACGAATACACCGGGTCTGGGAGCTGCCGAACAAACATTCCACGACCTCACAGGAACGGGCGATCCGACCATTACACTCGGATATGCCGTAGCCTATCCGTTGGGAGTGGTGGGGATCATCGCATCGATGCTGATCGTACGTGCCATTTTCAAGATCAGTGTGGCAAAAGAAAAGGAAAAGATGGACAATCTGGAGCAGGGCGACGAAAATCAAGCTATCGCACTCTCTCTGGTTGTGAAAAATCCGGCCGTTTTCTCCAAAACGCTGGCCGAAGTACGCCAACTGCTCAAAGGTCATGACTACGTGATTTCGCGCACGATGGATTCGCGCACCAACAGTATTTCGCTGGCACATTCGGATACGGTTCTAAATGAAAACGACAGGGTCTTCGTTATTACCAATCCGCACAATGCTGCGGTGATCAGCAGCTTCATCGGGACTGAGGTACAGATGGACAGGAAGCAGTGGATACCTACCGAGTCGCATTTGGTGAGCCGCCGATTCATCGTCACGAAGTCCGAGTTGAATGGAAAGACCCTCGGTTCATTGCAGCTACGCAAATTACATGGCATGAATGTGACACGGGTGAACCGTGCCGGAGTTGAGATGGTAGCATTGGCTTCCCTTCCGCTACAGGTGGGCGATCGTCTGACTGTAGTGGGCAGTGAGTTGGTGATGCCTAAGGTGGAAGAACTGATCGGCAATTCCGTCAAGCGGCTGAACGAACCGAACCTGATGTCCATATTCATCGGCATCGGTCTCGGTATCCTTTTGGGTTCGCTTCCGATCGTTTTGCCCGGTATTCCTCAGCCCGTCAAGCTGGGACTTGCCGGTGGCCCATTGGTAGTGGCTATTCTGTTGAGCCGGTTCGGTTATCGGTATAAGCTGGTGACTTATACGACACCCAGTGCCAATTTAATGCTAAGAGAAATCGGTATCACCATATTCTTGGCTTGCGTAGGATTGGGAGCCGGGGAGGGATTCGTCGATACGATAGTAAACAAAGGTGGCTTTACATGGATCGGATACGGTTTTATAATCACCCTCCTGCCTCTTCTGATCATCGGATTTATCGCTCGCAAAGGATATAAGATCAATTATCTTACACTGATGGGGATGTTGGCCGGAAGTACTACAGACCCTCCCGCACTGGCATACGCCAACAACACGACTAACCACGATGCTCCGGCCGTAGGCTACGCCACGGTCTATCCTCTGACCATGTTCTTGAGGGTGCTGACTGCACAATTGCTCATCTTATTCTTTTGCTCTTAGTCCAGCGAACCGGAAGACTCGCTTTTGTGGAGCCTGTCTCCGCTGTATTTGCTGTAGAAAGCTTGTACATATCGACTAATGCCAAGCTAAATGATGACTGATACGCAAGACAACGAGCCTATCGTTTTCGGAGAGCATAATGTCCACGCCGAAAACCTTTCCATAGGTCGTCTTGTCACATACTTTCCGTGGACGGAGTACTTCAATGCGTTAGGCATGGCAGGGGCCTACCCGGCTTTGCTTTACACAGATGAAAAAGCCGATGCCTTGTACGAAGCCGTATCATCTCTTTTAGGCGAGTGGATCGTATCGGGAGATCCTTGGATCGACCTCTCTTTGTTTTTTCACGATGTGGAGGGAGGGCAGCCCGAAGGCGATTTGGAGGTCGTGCTCTACTCTCATCTAAGCGATGAAGACATTATGCCTGTAGCGTCCCTCTCTTTGTATGATATGGGATGCTACCTCTTGGAGGCGGCCGCTGCATGGATAGCTGATCAAGAGGCATACGGGATGCAAACGGAGATCGAACGAAAAGACATCAGCCGCAGACCCTCAGAAGAAGGTATACGGCTGACGGGACAGTGGGTCTTGAGAGCAATCGAAAGTTAGCAACCCTCCATTCCGCAAGAGCAACCCTCGGGATCCAATTCTATCGTAGCATGCCTTATTCCATGGGCAGTGCACTTCTCCCGTACCGATTCTTTCATATCGAATACAGCTTGTGGCGAAGAGAAATCGTCCGGGCAGTACACAACGTGAATTGTCATCACGTGCGACTCTCCGTCGAGTGTCCACAGGTGGATGTCGTGAACGCTACGTATATGCGGCAGAGAGAGTATGTCCGTTTTTAATCCTTCTAAGTCTATCCCGTCGGGCACACCTTGCAGCATGACTTTGAAGGTCTCGCGCAGATTGCCGTACACATTGTATAGAATCCACGCTGTGATACATAGAGAAAGTATCGGGTCGAGGATCGGGGCATTGACAAAGAGCATAACGATACTGACTACAAGGACAGCCGCCCATCCGAGCACATCCTCCATAAGGTGCAGCATCACGGCGCGCTCATTGAGCGAAGAGCTTCCTTTCAGCCTGAATGCGGCCAAACCATTGACAGCGAGTCCGAATATGGCCAGCACAAGCATTCCTCCGGCCTTGGGTTCTCCCGGTACGCTAAGACGTTCGATGGCAGCGATAATGACAAAAACGGATCCTACCAGAAGAATAAGCGAAATGAGCAAAGCTCCAAGTAGGGAGAAACGTTTGTATCCATAGCTGAATGAGGTGTCGCGCCCCTTTTCAGACAGCTTCTGTAGTCGCCAGGCAACACCGAGGGAAATGGAATCGCCGAAATCGTGCAAAGCATCCGACAGGATGGCCACACTGCCGGTGAAAATACCACCGACCAATTCTACAATAGCAAAGAAGAGATTCATGGCGAAAGCAAAAAGCAAATTGCTTCCACTGCCGCCATGGTGGTGATGGAGATGATGATGGTGTCCGTGGTGATGATGCTCTTGATGGTGATGAGCATCATGTTGGTGCTCCGAGCAGCAAGTGTGAGTGTGAGATTGTCTTGTTTCCATAGATTTGTGTCCTACACGTTTGATCTGATGTTTTTGTTTTGACGGTGTGTCATAATGTCCAAATTACGGCGTTGCTTGCGATATTCGGCTTGTACTTTACACATTCTTACCCATCTAAAGGGGTGGGTTGTACCCAAAAAGAATTTTGACACAGCCCATCTTTATTGCAAAGGTGATCATTTTGTTGACATCTTTACCATATATTTCCGCACTTTCACAAAGTGCCGATTCCTCAAATAAAATTTACTATTGGAAAATACATCTTCCATTTCTCAATCTGTCGTGCTGGGCTGTAATCTTAAAAGATTTTTCAGCATTCTCTCAATACGGAGCATAATCAAACGGCTCTGGAAGAAGAGAAAAAACGCTACTTTTGTATCAATGGAGACCGCGGAAGAAGCGTATCATTCCTGCGTACAATCCTACAAGATTCATTTCAACTATGATGAGAACGACATGAAGGTTCATAAAGAAAGTACCGGCCTTTTAGTATCCATGGCAACCCTCTTCACAGGGATATGCTTGAGCCTGTTTTATTTCCTTGGGACTTCTTTTGTATCCTATTTGGTAATGATCATTGCCATTTTCCTCTATCTGCTTACGATCAACTTTTTTCGTTGCCCTAAGAGACACAGCCCCTTTGCCAATGACGATCGTGCCGTTGTGGCACCTGCCGATGGCAAGATTGTAGCCATCGAAGAAGTATCCGAAAACGAAATACTCCATGAACGCTGTATTCAGGTGTCGATTTTTATGTCGGTTTTCAACGTTCATGCCAATTGGTTCCCCTGCAAAGGCAAGGTTACGCACGTATCCCACAAGAACGGTCATTTTATCGCAGCCTACCTTCCTAAAAGCAGCACCGACAACGAGCGTTCGGCTATCGTTATCAAAACGGAAAGAGGGGCTCGCATACTGGCGCGACAGATTGCAGGGGCCTTGGCTCGCCGTATCGTTACCTATGCAGAGGTGGGGGATATATGCTCCGTAGATGCCCATATGGGTTTTATCAAGTTTGGCTCACGAGTAGATGTTTACTTGCCCCTCGGTTCTCAGGTAGAGGTTAAGATGGACCAGAAGACTGTCGGCAATCAAACGCTAATAGCCCGACTGCCCGAGTAGCATGAATATCCATCGACATATTCCCAATGCGATTACTTGCCTCAATCTGCTGGCAGGTTGTGTGGCTATAATAGCTGCGATCGAGTACCGCGATCAGACTGTTGCTGCCGGATTCATTATTTTGGCTGCCGGATTCGATTTCTTCGATGGGATGGCAGCCCGGATTCTCAATGCGAAGTCATCGATTGGAGCGGATCTGGATTCATTGGCTGATGTGGTGAGCTTCGGCGTGGCTCCTGCCATGTGTTTGTATGCAGCTTTGGAGGCTGTAGTGGAGCCTTCGTATCGCTTTGCCACCTATGGCGTATTCCTTTTGGCTGCATTTGCCGCCTTGCGTTTGGCCAAATTCAACAACGACACGCGTCAGACTACCTCCTTTATCGGCCTGCCGGTTCCGGCCAATGCTCTTTTTTGGATCGCATACATAGACCTTTTTTCTTTAGATAGCAGTCCGATCATCACGGGATTGCCCTTGCTTGTGCTCACGCTTGCGCTCGTTTTCCTCTTTTCTTATCTGATGGTAAGCGAGCTGCCCATGCTTGCGCTGAAGATTCGATCGCTGGCGTGGCGTGGCAATGAATGGCGATATATACTGGTCATTGCTTCGGCTCTGTCCGTAGCAGTCTGGGGAATAGGTGGATTTTCGCCCGCTATCGTACTTTATCTGCTGATGGCTATCGCAACAAAGCGTATCGACCGCGAACGGAAGTGATCCAGAAGCCATGTATTCTCTCATTGCCTTGCTATAGGCACAATAACAAAAAAAGCATGATCATAATATGGAACTAATAGGCACTTTCTTCCTTGTCCTCTTTATCTACTGGGTAATCCGATTTCTGATGAAGATGTTCGCCATTCGTCAGATGTTTTTCGATCAGAAGAAGAACTCTTCACGGCAAGGAACGCAAACCACAAAAACGCCTTCACCGGGTGAAAAGGTCGAACTCGACGAACTGGAAAAACGAAGATTTGACAAAGACCAAGGAGAATACGTGGACTTCGAAGACATAAAGGACAAGGGCTGATACATAAATCGGATGGATCCATATACTCAGCTGGTTCGGATCTTTTGCTCCGATCTCCCATTGTTTGATAGCAGATCCGGCAAAAAATAAAGAGGGCGTGCCAATTCTTCATCTTGGCACGCCCTTTACTATATTGGGGTTTGAGACTCTCGAAACGAACTGTTATGCCCCGTTTCAGTGTCAGATCGGTCTTTTTATTTGCTGAGGATTGTCATGGTGTCGGAGGCAATCATATATTCTTCGTCGGTGGGAACCACGATCACGGTTACCTTACTTTCTGGCTTGCTGATTACCATTTCTTTTCCACGCATACCATCATTCACCTTCGGGTCGAAGACAATACCCATAAATTCCATATCGGAACAAACCTTCTCACGTGTAGAATATTGATTTTCACCCACTCCACCGGTGAATACAAGCACATCGACTCCACCCATGGCAGCTGCATAAGCTCCCACATATTTTTTGATCCGATAGTCGTACATGGTCATGGCCAGAATAGCTCTTTCGTCGCCATTCTTAATACCATCTTCGATCTCACGCATGTCCGAAGAAATGCCACTTACGCCGAGCACACCACTCTTCTTATTGATCAGTTCAGAGATTCCTGCAGCATCCAGACCTTCTGCTTCCATCAAGAAAGTAAGAACACCAGGGTCGACATCTCCACTGCGGGTACCCATCATAAGTCCTTCTACGGGTGTCATCCCCAATGATACATCCAGAGCCCTGCCATTTTTGATGGCAGCGATGGAAGCACCATTGCCGATATGCGCCGTGATAATACGAGTTTTGTTGTAGTCCAGACCCAAAATCTCGCAAGCACGGGCACTGACATAGCGATGGCTGGTGCCGTGGAATCCATAGCGACGTACACCATGCTTGTTGCACATATCGTATGGCAAGGCATATCGGTACACATGTTCGGGCATGGTCTGGAAGAAAGCCGTATCGAATACACCGACCTGACGGATACCGGGGAGCAGCTTTTCGATGGCTACCACGCCTTTGAGGTTAGCAGGATTGTGAAGCGGAGCCAAGGGGATACATTCCTCTACTTTGGCAATTACTTCCGGTGTGATCTCCACACTGTTGCTGAACTTCTCTCCTCCATGAACGAGACGGTGGCCTACAGCATCGATTTCTTCGTAGCTCTTGATGCATCCATATTTCTCATCTTTGAGTACGGAGAGAATGAACTCCACGGCTATTGTATGCTCGGGCATATCTTTCTCCAGCACTACCTTCTCGCCATTGGGCATGGTTAGTTTGAGAAACGAGCCGGGAAGACCCAATTTTTCTACTCCGCCCTGAGCCAATACGTCGCCCTTGGGCATTTCGAGTAGCTTATATTTGACGGATGAACTACCACAGTTCAATACCAATACTTTCATATCGTTTAGTTGATTTTTAGGGGTTTGATAGGGTTGGTTTTCTCTATTATTGTTCTTTGGCTGCGATAGCTTGGTTAGCCGTGATGGCAACCATCCTGTATATATCCTCGACCGAGCAGCCGCGACTCAAATCGTTTACAGGAGCAGCCATTCCTTGCAGGATAGGCCCTACGGCTTCTGCATGTCCAAGACGCTCTACAAGTTTGTATGCGATGTTGCCGACTTCAAGCGTCGGGAATACAAGTACATTGGCCTTTCCTGCCACATTGCTTCCGGGAGCTTTGAGTATTGCCACTCTTTCTACCAAAGCGGCATCGGCTTGCATTTCGCCGTCGATCATCAAATCAGGTGCCATTTCTTGAGCTTTACGAGTAGCTTCTACGACCTTGTCTGTCATTTCATGCTTTGCACTGCCTTTCGTAGAGAAGCTCAACATGGCTACACGGGGCTCAATGTCAGCAATAGCCTTTGCCGTGCGAGCTGTAGCTACAGCGATCTGTGCCAGCTCGTCCGATGTCGGATTGGGGATAACCGCACAGTCTGCCACGAGCAAGAGTCCGTCTTTGCCATATTCTTTGGCCTTGGTGAAGAGTAAGAAAGTACCGCTCACGCTACTCATGCCCGGAGCTGTCTTGATGACTTGAAGGGCCGGACGAAGTACATCGCCGGTAGTATTCTGTGCGCCGGCAATCAGTCCATCGGCATCTCCGCTCTTTACGATGAGACAACCCAGATAAAGAGGGTTTTCTACGAGTTCGGCCGCCTTTTCGGGAGTCAGCCCTTTCTTTTGACGGATTTGCAGCAGAAGATCTGTGTATTGTTGTTTCTTGGGGTGGTTATTGGGATCGATGATCACAGCCTGGTCCAAGTTTTTCAAACCGAGTTCTGTCACTTTGGCTTTCACCTTGTCGACATTGCCGATCAGAATGATGTTTACAACTTTGTCGGCCATGAGGCGGTCGGCAGCTTCCAATGTACGAGGTTCCAACCCTTCGGGCAGAACGATCCGTTGCTTGTTCTCTTGAGCACGCTTAATAACGTCTTGAATGAGATCCATGGATAATACCTTATTATGTTATAGTTATTGTTTGAAAAGAAAGACGAACAGAAATGACGCCTTATTTGCGGTCGCAAAGATAGTTAAAAACACGGGTAATAAGAGAGATACGCTCAAAATAATTTGAAATGGACGCACCACAAAAATACGGCTGCGATTCCATTTTCTCTTTTGTGTTTATATCTCTTTTCTACAGTCTTATTTGACTCGTGCGGATAGCGGGTGGCGCAGTCCCTCAGCTGACTTCAGATAGACTTCGGCAGCCCCGATTTTCAACTCCATTCTGATACGCACCGGTATTCTGTTGGCATCGTTCGTGAACCATACGGTAATAGCTTTTTGAGGCTTCTTGAATGTTTCAGGTTCATTTATAAGCATAGATACCCGATGAGTTCGGTAGCTGATGCCTTGTTTAGTCTTCTGTACGTCAGCCCCTTCGTATTGAAAGAAACAGTCGATTCCCTTTTTGCCGGCAAAGATTTTTGTCTTTATAATCTCTTTGGAAGCACTCGACCAGTCAATCGATCGAAGGTAAAGTATGGCACCTATCATATCAAGAGAAGTTTGATCGACAAATTCGATCGTGTCTATCCTTGCCTCTCCGTTGCGGAATCGTGTGGTATGTATACGATTGCGTCCCTCTTGCCGAGAGAAATGAATGAGATCTATCGTATAATCTCCTCCCTCCATTACGTGTTTCTGACCATTCATGATACGCATGTCTTGATCAAGATTACAGTCGAGAGTATCCCTCATACTAAAGATAGCATCGAAGAAAGGAGCCGTCCTGAAAAGCAAACGGGATCGATATCCTTTGTCCGCCTTTTTGAACGAAAGCGAAGCGGCACCGGCACGAGGCATCAGTGCCCCCCATTTATAGTAGACCGTATAGTCGAGTCGCTCGCCGGACTGAACAAAATCATTGACAATAGGCTGCTGGGCTTGTAACAGTATAGGAGTACCGCTTATATATAAAATCGTAAGGATATGGACTATTCGGTTGGATAGCCATTGTTTCCGACTTACATTTTCTTTTGCCTTCATTTCTTCCCTTCTTCTTTTTTATGCAGGCTTTTTTTCAACGCCCCAAATATAGGCAATAAGCTATTTAGTAAAAATAAAAGGAGGAAGCCTGCGCAAGGCCTCCTCCTAAAATCGTTTCGGTCTTCCGAGTTTAAATACCCGATGTTATTTATAGATTTCGCTCAACTTTTCGATGAGCTTTTCGCCACGAAGATCGCGCTCTACAATGGTGCCGTCAGGACCGAACAGGATAACTTGAGGAATCCCTTGTATGCCATACATATCCGTTGCAACATTCTTGCTGTCAAAAATCTGAGGCCAAACTACGTTAAGGGCTTCTTTGGCTTTGAGGTGATCTTCCATTTTGTCCCAAACCACCACTCCGATTACTTGCAGACCTTTAGCTCCAAACTTAGCATTAGCTTCAGCTATATAAGGGATCTCGCGACGGCAAGGACCGCACCATGAGGCCCAGAAGTCTACCACAGCATAGTTGCCTTGTCCCACATATTTGAATAGTTCCACCTCGTTGCCCTCGGCATCTGTGCCGGTGAAGTTTTTAGCCATTTTGCCGGGCTGCGTGTCAGCCAAGTTGTCAATCATAGCAAGCAGACGCACGATGTTCGGATGTGCCAAAACAATAGGGCCGGCTTTTTTACGTGCCTCTACAATAGCATTGGAATTAGAGCTTTCACCACGGAGAATATTCTGGAAGAGACGTATTCCAAGAGCATCGTTCGTATGCGATTCGTACAGATCGGCTGTGATTTTGTTTTTCTCTCCTAACATAGCTGTGTATTCTTTCTCGAGCAATGCCTGAGTTTCCTCGGCCGGACGAAGCGTATCAGCTTGAATCTCTTCCATCTTCATCCTGAAATTATCTTCCAACTCGTTAAGTTTAGCGGAATACTCAAAATTCTTATCGTTCAGCGGAGTACCCTTTGCTGCAAATTCTCCGACTTTAGCCGATATTTTGCCATCCTCCAAGATGAAGATAATCGGAGCTACGTTCTGTTCGGGAGAAGCCGTCACGATATAAGCCAGTTTAGCTGTGTCGATATGCTCTCCGGTGAATGTAAATGCACCGTTCCGGATCGTCGTGCTATCCAGTTTGTTGTCTTGAGACAGCTGGATATAAACCATCTTTCCATCCAGGTTCAGCGTACTATCCACTGTACCGGTGATGGTATAACCTTTCTGTTGACAGGATGTAAGACCTGCAAGCAGCACTACGGCTGCGAATAACAATTTTTTCATACGTTATCGTTTTTGAATTGGTGGATTATTTCTACCGGCAAAAGTAAGTATTTTGGTCTTTATAGCCCCCTTCCTTAGAATCGATAAAAACGGATTCTATTCCGAAGGATTTTGAAAATGTTCTTCAAAAATCGGATAATGATCCCAATGCTATCCCTGTGATTGTCCAAAAAATAAAGCCTATCTAAATAATAAACTATTCTTTTTAAAAGAATTTATTTACTTTTGTATAGCGAACAATTCATTTAGAAATATAGACTATGGAAAAAAAGCGTGGAAAAAGGGCTGAAACGCCTGAACAAAAGAAGCAAAAAGCTTCCATGGGTTTTTACTTTAAGAGTACAAAACCTGCCGAAAGAATGGCTCAGCTTGATGCAGCGATCGCTCGCTATGAAAATTACTTGGCCAACTGCCGAATAGCTAAAGATAATATCGCTGTTACATCTGTAGCGGATCAGATTAAAATGCTGACCAAAGAACAAAAAGAAGAGTTGAAAAAATTCCTCTAAACATCTTTTCCTTATTCCGTTCTCACCTGCTGATAGCACATGAATCGGAATAGGGTTATCTCAATAAGCGAGGCTGTCCGAGTGTAAAACTTCGGCAGCCTTTCTTTTTCGGACAAAAGGAGCTAAGGACGAGACTGGTAATTTGGGACAAAGATCCTGATAGTCTAATGCAAGTTCGATGTACGGCCTACATGGCTTGGCGGATAGAGTCTGACCCCGACATCCAGACAGCAGCACATTCCTATTATTGAGGCAGCGCAGTACCCAAAACCTGCCGGCTCGGCAATACGCACCAAAAAAGTTCAGATTCTCGCCCCTCATTCGGGAGAAAGTGGCGCGAGATTTTTTTCATTTTGGCGCATAAATTTTTTACTTCCCGAACCAAAAGAAAAAAGTTTTCGCGCCATGTTTTTAGGACTAACGAACGCAAAAATTTTGGTGCCATAAACTAAACCGATATAAGATGGAGCATACCCCATTTAGCCGGTATCGGTCATTAGAAAAATGAAACCTACGACCAATCCGGCTTTAATTGCTCTCTTTTTTGTTCTTTTGTGCAGAAACAAGGTTGTAGGTCGATGATACAGCTAACTACCCCAGTTGACAATCCGGTGATAAGCGAAAAGTTAATCTCTTACGCCAACAGACTCTTTTTCATCGGGTCCTGCTTTAGTTTGGAAGTCGGTTCTTATATGCGTCAAGCCGGATTCCGTGCAGAGATCAATCCTTTTGGAATCATGTACAATCCCCTATCCATAGGAAGGTGTATCGGCAGATTGCTCGATGCTACACCTTATGCGGCGGATGAACTGTTCGAATATGATGGCTTATTTCACAGCTTCGACCATCATGGAGTCTTTTCTCACGCGAAAAGAGGAGAAACCTTGCAGCACATCAATGACCGCTTGCGCACCGGTCGCGAAGCTTTACTTGGCTCGGACAGGCTTTTCTTTACTTGGGGGACAGCTTTTGTCTACAACAGTATTCATGACAATAAAGTGGTGGCCAACTGTCATAAACTGCCCGAACGGCTCTTCCGCAGGCATATGGTCAGTATCGATGACTTACTGGCTGTATGGATTCCTCTCATGGAGCGACTGACAACTTCTTATCCGGAGCGTAAGATCATCCTTACGGTCAGCCCTGTACGTCATCTTCGCGATGGAGCTGTAGGTAATCAGCAAAGCAAAGCCACTCTCGTCCTGTTCTGTAAGGCTTTGACAGAGCATTTCCCGGAGCATCTTTATTATTTCCCTGCATATGAGATAATGATGGACGAACTGCGTGACTATCGCTATTATGCAGACGATATGACTCATCCATCTGCTTTGGCCGTTTCGATCATACGTGAACGCTTTACCGATCTTTTTGTGGGAAAGGAGCACCGTGAGGCTATGGAGGCCTGTCTCAAACTCCGACGTCGTATGGCGCACAGACCGTTACACCCGGATAGCCCTGATGCCATGCTGTTTGAAGAACAAACACAGACACTCATCAGTGCATTGCTACGTAAGTATCCGGACTTAGTATTAGACGATATTGCGGATGGGATAGAATCCTGATATTCCAATGTACGATTTAATAGCATATTCATGACCATGTTCCTTTTCTCCGAATTATGCAGGCACTTGTCTCCTCGAGAGGCAAGAATCGTCAGCGACAACGAGATCGTATACCTGCTTACCGATAGTCGTACACTGTCCGATCCTGCCACCACCCTCTTCTTTGCTATACGTACCGCATCGGGCGACGGCCATTTATATATCCGAGACTTGTATGACAGGGGGGTAAGGAATTTTGTCATTTCGGATCTTTCCGAAGATTTGACAGAGAAAATGCCGGAAGCAAATTGGATGCGTGTGGCGCATCCGTTGGACTCTCTACAACGGATAGCTGCGCTAAGGCGTTCTATGTTCGATATTCCTGTGATAGGAATTACCGGAAGCAATGGCAAGACAATCGTCAAAGAGTTTCTTTACCAGTTATTACGCAAGGACTATCGCATTGTCCGCTCGCCCCGAAGCTATAACTCGCAGATAGGAGTACCTCTTTCCGTATGGCAAATGACAGAGGAACACACTCTCGGTATATTTGAGGCCGGCATATCGCAAATGGGGGAAATGGAACGTCTGGAGGGCATAATACGCCCCTCGTACGGTATCATTACGAATATAGGAGGTGCTCATCAGGAGAATTTCCCGGATATAAAAACGAAACTGGAGGAAAAGCTTCGCTTGTTCCTCCATTGTCATACCATTGTCTATAACGGCGACAGCGAAGAGATAGCAGCAGCTATCTCTTCTTCTGGTTTGGCAAGAGCCGGGGTGTCATGGAGCCGGACGAATCCCGAAGCTCATTTGTACATATGCAGATTGGAATCGAAAGATAATCGCACCGAGATTGATTTTCGGTGTCTCGGCAAAGATTACTCTCTTGTGTTGCCATTCACAGATGCTGCTTCCATAGAAGATATGATCCATTGCATCACACTGATTTCTGTACTGTGTCCGGAGGTCTTATCTGCACGAAAGCGGTTTGCAGGTTTAGAGCCTGTCGAAATGCGAATGGAAGTTAAGGCCGGAGACCATGGCAATACGATCATCAATGATGTTTACAGCAATGATGTCTATTCGCTCACGCTGGCCTTGGACTTCCAACGAAGACGTACTGCCGAAACAAGCCTAAAGAAAGTGTTGATTCTGTCCGACATCTTGCAAAGCGGAATGCCTCCCGAAGAATTGTACAGGCATGTAGCAGCACAATTACAAGTCTATGCTCTTGACTTTTTCGTCGGTATCGGAGAGGAAATAGCCTCGAATCGCACTTGTTTTGCCGGCATGTCTGCCGTTTTTTTCAAAGACGTTGCCACATTCTTGGCATCCGGTGAGATAGAACACCTTTCCGACAGTTGCATTCTGCTTAAAGGTGCACGCAAGTATCGTTTCGAACAGATTACGGAACGGCTTGTCCAGCAGGTGCACGAGACTGCGCTAAGGATCAACTTATCGGCCATCACCCATAATCTTAATTTCTATCGCAATTTAGTTCCTTCTGGCACCAAAACCATCTGTATGGTCAAAGCCCAGGGCTACGGCGTAGGCTCCTACGAGCTTGTCAAGACGCTGCAGGAGCATCGTGTGGATTATATAGCCGTCGCTGTAGCGGACGAAGGTAAGGAGCTTAGGGAAAGGGGTATCAATATGCCTATCGTGGTGATGAATCCCCAAAGAAATGCCTTTCAGACACTCATAGACTATGGATTAGAGCCTGAGATTTATAGCTTTGCCCTTCTCGCTTCTTTTTCAGATGCTGTCGTACGCAACGGTCTCACGGGCTATCCTGTTCATATCAAAATCGACACGGGGATGCACCGGCTTGGTTTTTTACCGTCTGAGATGACACAGCTCGGTGAGATACTTGTTAAAGATGCCGGATTGAGCATTCGCTCTGTATTTACTCATCTTGCAGGTGCCGATGACCCTGATTTGGATGATTTCACGCGATCTCAACTGCTGTCTTTCGATACTGTTTTCGCCTCTCTCTCTTCTTCATTAGGCTATATACCTCTCCGTCATGTATTGAATACGGCAGGGGTAGAGCGTTTTGCCGACTACCGTGCCGACATGATTCGTCTTGGCATCGGCTTGTATGGAGTAACGGCATCCGGTGTACAAGGATTGAGACCGGTAGCCACCCTGATGACTACAATTTTGCAAATCAAGGATATTTCTTCGGGCGATACGGTCGGATATGGACGTAGAGGACGGGTACAGCAACCATCTCGAATAGCCATTATACCTATCGGTTATGCCGATGGTCTGGATAGGCGTTTGAGTTGTGGAGTAGGAGAAGTACTTGTCCGCGGTCACCGCTGTCCAATTGTAGGGAATGTCTGTATGGATATATGTATGATAGATGTTACCGGCGTGCCGGCAGAAGAGGGTGACCCTGTCATTATTTTCGGAGAAGAACTCCCGATCGAAGAAGTTGCCCGTAAGATGAATACTATCCCCTATGAGGTGCTCACAGGTATCTCGCCTCGTGTCCGCAGAGTTTATTTCCAAGAGTAGTATACATCTTTTTTATTTTCTACTCTTTTACCCTGTGATAATATCATATGAAAGGGAATATGCATACGTATATATACGTAGAAAAAATACAGAGGAACCCGTAGAAAATCTCTTCAAATACCTCTTACCTTTGCGATAGATAAAAACAGAGATACTGTTTTGGGAAAATATCTTACTTATTCCTCAATAGTGTTTTTATTGTAATGGGTGCGCGCGGGATTGCTTGTATAAGCAATCCCGTTTTTTTTGTATGGATTTTGATCTTATTTATCTGTGAAAAACGCCCGACTTCTTGTGTTTTGTTCGGAGGATGAATTACTCTGCCTTACGAAGTAGTAGCAACACCTTTTTCCCATCTGCCATTGTCGTGCCCATCAGTGTCTTTTCTCCACCGTCTGCCATCTTGCTGCGTTGTCTCAGTTCGATCGGAGAAAGAGGAAAGTTGCGACAACTGATGGAAGCCTGTGGTACTGTCTTGTGAAGCTGTTTAAGCACGGAAGAGGAAAAGGGAATAATTTCTTCCAGAACAAAGGTACGCCCGGGGAAAGCCGACTCATATACTTCCGACGTGTAAAGATGACTGTTGGGATGCAGTTTGCGTAAGCCAAGGCGATAGGCTACGGTCTTGAAGGCTCCGGCTTTTAGCAATGCAGTATGTGGCTCATATACGTACTTTTCTATCGAATCGGCATACGGAATAGAGATACTTCTCTCTTCCTCCATTGTAAAGATGAAGGGTATTGCGGTATCTTCCGAAAGAAGATTGACTGCGTGGATCGGTACTTTTTCGGGAGGAATAGCAGCTTTGCTTAGAGACATTCTGACCAATAGTTCTTTTACCTCTCCGTGGGCGGCCACTACGTGTAGCTCCTGTACGTGCGGAAGAGACTGAAGCGTGTCCCACAGGTCGATCATAGGAGATAGTTTGCCCAGAATACTGCCACAGAACGGCAGCAATTCGGCAGCCAATGGGATGAGATCCGGCTCACAGTCGGCTATGGCATAGACGCGCTTATCCGCTCCCGACCTTCTGGCAGGATCCACGTAGATACAGTCGGGGCGAAAAGTCTTTATCTGCTGTAAATACTCTTTGAAATCCCCTGTTAGGATATTTACATCTTTCCCTTCGTTGAGCAATAGCGGTATGTTGTGCCGTGCTGCAGTTGCCGTCTCTTCATTTCGCTCGATATATATGCCTTGGGACGCTTTGGACATCAAGGCCATGAAGTCGATGCCGAGTCCGCCGGTCAGATCCACCACCTTGGCCCCTTCTCCGACGAAACGGCTTTTGTACGAACTCGTGACAGCTCCGGAGGATTGCTCCAAAGAGAGCCGTGAAGGAATGTACAGAGAACTGATACCGGCCCACCGGGGCAGCTTGTTCTTCAGACGAGGCCAAAGCTCTATTTGGGTAGCTACCGCAGCCCGATACTCCGGGGGAATATCATTGCTCCCCAGCAGAATCCTGTCGGGTGATTGGTCGGCATAGAGCTTAGCCCATCGCGTAATGGCGAGAATTTCTTTTTCGTCGAATAGCATCGTCCGTACGGGGTATATACTGAAAGAGGGAACCCTTCGAATGGATTCCCTCAGATACTGTGTGACCGCGACAGGATTCAAACCTGTAACCGGCTGATCCGTAGTCAGCTACTCTATTCAGTTGAGCTACGCGGCCATCGTAAAAGCCTGAAACAATAGAAGGAGAAAAAGTGACCGCGACAGGATTCAAACCTGTAACCGGCTGATCCGTAGTCAGCTACTCTATTCAGTTGAGCTACGCGGCCGTTCTTCTTTTCTTCGTTTCGGGTGCAAATATAGTGGTTTTATCGATAGATGCAACATCCCCGAACGGTTTTTTTCCCTTTTGCCGGTGTAAGTTTCTATTTCTCGGGTGGCTTTTGCTTCATGCTTTCGGAGGCGATACGGACAGATCCATGGCGAAGGAGGAGGGTACGGGCTTCTTCGTAGGAGAGGTCGAACTCACTCATCAGCATGCGCGTGCCCCGATCGATCAGCTTGTTGTTGCTGAGTTGCATATTGACCATACGATTGCCCTTTACCCGTCCGAGACGAATCATTATGGAGGTGCTGATCATATTCAGGATCATTTTCTGCGCCGTACCGGATTTCATCCGTGAGCTACCCGTCACGTATTCCGGGCCTACTATCACTTCGATGGGACAATCCGCTTCGGCAGCCAGCGGAGATCCGATATTGCTACAGATACATCCCGTCAGGATTCCATGTCTGCGTGCTTCTCGCAAGGCTCCGATGACATAGGGTGTAGTCCCCGATGCCGCTATGCCGATGACCGTATCGGAGGAGTTTACTCCGTGGCTCAAAAGCTCTTCCCAGCCGCGTTCGGTGTTGTCTTCGGCTTTCTCTACCGGATTACGCAGGGCACGATCCCCTCCGGCGATCAGCCCGATGACGAATGTGGGGGGCATACCGAATGTGGGGGGGATCTCCGAAGCATCCAGGACACCCAAGCGGCCACTGGTGCCGGCTCCCATGTAGAAGAGTCGCCCACCCTGCTCCATGCGTAGTATGATTTGTTCGACCAATCGTTCGATCAACGGGATAGTCCGGCTGACGGCTTCGGCCACTTTCCTGTCCTCGCGGTTGATGTCTTCGAGGATCTCTCTGGTCGACTTTTCTTCCAGTCGGTCGTACAGGGATGGCTGTTCGGTAATCTTCTCAAACATGATCGTTGCAGTGATATTGTATAAGTCCCTCCATCGGACTTTGCAGTACCGATCCGAGCGTCAAGCCTCTTTTTTCGATGACGCTGCTCAACACTTCCCGATAGTGGAAAGCTACGGAGCCGATGAAGTGGATGGGGAGGTCAGGGCGATTGTATCGGAGCACATTGCGCACAAGAAAGTCGTCGAAACTATTCTGTACAAGGCTATATACAGCCGGAATGTCCAAATGCTGCGCGATAAAGGGAGAGAATCCGGCCAAGAAACGGTTGGGGAAAGGCTTTCGATAGACACTCTCGATAATATCGGCAGACGTCAGATCATACTCCTGCAGGAAAGCTTCGCACAGCCCCTCCGGCATCTGCCCCTTGAGCAGGCTGCCGATGAAGAGCCGTCCCAATACGGCTCCGCTCCCTTCATCTCCGAGGATATAGCCCAGTGGGGAAACGTTGGCTTTGATCTCCCGACCATCGAACAGGCAGGAATTGGATCCCGTACCCAATATGCAGGCTATCCCCTCGGTATCGCCACAGAGAGCACGGGCTGCGCCGAGCATATCGCCGGCGACTTCGATGCGGCCACAGCAGGGCAGCATACCGCCCAAGGCTTCGTATAGTATAGGAGCTTTGGCCGGTGTACACCCTGCTCCGTAGAAATGTACAGCTCGGATGGAGGTGGCTTTTGGGCCTATGGCCGGCAGGACATCCGAGCACAAGGCTGTGTCTATTTCGTCCCTATCCTGCTGAAAGGGATTGATACCCGACGTTTGGAATCGTCCGAGGCTTTTTCCCTCCTTGGCCATGCACCAATCCGTCTTGGTGGAACCGCTGTCTCCAATCAGAATCATGATCGTATTTCTTTTTTCCTGCTCAACAAGGCCAGACCCATAGCGGTAAAGAGGGCATTGAAGATGAGGAGTTCGTAACTGAATTTATAGCCGCCGAACCATTGCTCCGAATGGCTCTGGAGAATGTAGCAGAGCACCGGAGCGGCAAGGGCTGCCAGAGGGACGTATCTGTCCCGTACCGCCCTTTTGGTGGCGATGCCAAAGAAAAACAGCCCCAATATCGGGCCATAAGTGTAACTGGCCAGTACGTAGACGGCATCGATGACGCTCGTGCTGCTCACCATATCGAAGAAGTATATGACCAACCCCATGACGACAGCCATGCCGATGTGCACGCGATGGCGTATGCGATCCGATTGCTCTTCGGTTCGGTGGCTGTCTGCTTGGAGGATGTCCAGCGTGAACGAAGTGGTCAGAGCCGTCAGAGCCGAACCGGCTGCGGAGAAAGCCGACGACACCAGTCCCAAAATAAACAGGATACCGACAATAGGCGGAAAATAGCTACCCGTGGCCAAGAGAGGGAAAAGTTCATCACTTTTGGCCGGATGGGGGATGCCGTGGCTGTCGGCATAGGTATAGAGCAGGGTGCCGAGCATGAGGAAGAGTGCTATGATGAAAAACTGCATCACGCCACCGGTGAGGACGTTCTTCTGCGAATCGCGGTAGTTCCTACAGCTCAGATTGCGCTGCATCATGTCCTGATCCAGACCCGTCATAGCTATTACGGTGAATACGCCCGCCGGAAACTGCTTGAAGAAATAGCGTCTGTCGTTCACATCATCGAAGAAAAACATACGGGAGTAGTCGCTCCCACCGATAAGATCGGAAAGCCCACCCCACTTGTCGCCCAAGTCGGCAGAAATATAGACGATGCAGAGTACGACCGAGACGATGAGGCAGAGGGTCTTGAACGAATCTGTCCAGATCAGCGATTTCACTCCGCCCTTGAACGTATACAGCCAGACGAGGAGCATCGTCAGACACACATTGGTCCAAAAAGGCCAACCGAACGGTTCGAATATGATCAGTTGGAGCGTCAGGCACACGAGGAAGAGACGGACAGCCGCACCGAGCATCTTGGAAATGAAGAAAAACCATGCCCCCGTCTTGTAGGACGAGAATCCGAACCGCTCTTGCAAGTAGCCGTAAATGGACATCAGATTCATCCGGTAGAAGAGAGGGATCAGCACGAAAGCAATGATCAGCTGTCCGGCCACGAAGCCCAGTACCATCTGCAAGTAGGAGAATCCACTGCCGGCCACCATGCCCGGCACGGATACGAAGGTCACACCCGATATACCGGAGCCGATCATGGCAAAAGCCACCATGTACCACGGGGATTTGCGATTGCCGACGAAGAAGCCGGCATTATCCGCCTTGCGGCCCGTGATGATGGAAATACCGAAAAGGAAAATGAAATAGATGATAACGGTCAGAATAGCTACGAGAGGACTCATATCAAATCATTGAGACGTTAGGAGGAGTACTTTTCTTAAACACTCTGCAAAGCTACGGAAATACGGCAAGCTCTTTGCAACCAGCATATCCGACAGATCATGAGCTGCATAGTCGTGCTCGTGAAGACATCTCCGGCAGACTTCCGGCTACGCCCTAGGGGTTATCGAGCTACGCTGTAGGGGTCAATGAGCTACGCTCTAGAGCTTGTCGAGCTACGCCGTAGAGGCCGGCTCGTTATCCTCTACGGCTTATCTCGTTATGTTCTAGGGAGCTCCTCATTGTCCTCTACGGATTATCTCCCTACGCCCTACAGCTCGTTTCCATACGCTCTACAGGATAGCAGAAGAGCCCCTGTTCTGCAAGGAAAAGAGTGGGGAAAAAGCTGCAAAACGGACAATTCTGTTCGGCTTTCAAAATGTCGGAAAGTTGATCGTATAGCGGAGCATCAGGCCGTAATCTTTATGGAAATTGTATGCGCCACAGAAGATGCCGATTTGTGCGATCGTACCACGAGAATAGCCTATTTCGAAGAAAGGCATCCGGTCTTTGTGGCATCCCCAATACGTATTCAGATGAAGGTTGGACTGGAACGAAGCGAATAGGATGCCCAACGGATTAGTGATCAATGAGGGGAAACACCAGCGAGTCTGAAGGATGAGAAAGTTCTGATCCGTATAAGAATAAGGAGGGAGGGTTTGGAAACTGTCGTGGAGCGTGCCTCCTATTTGAAACAAAGCATTGTCAGCTTTGAGATAGCGCTGTTCGTCGAGGTGTACCGTATGCCGACGAAAGTAACTGCCCACCGTGAAGTGGTAGTAGAGCGAGTGCAACGGATTGAGTCGGAGATTTTGCCGTACCGAACCGGATAGGTAGATGTAGTCGCTGTCGTGCTCTCGTCCGAGCGGTATGGCTTGACGGTAAGTGAGCCCAAATAGCGGAGCGCGTGTACCGACCCCGTCATACCGCTTACGTCCGTCCTTGTCCAAACGATAATAGGGTGCAGGATTATAGCGGATGCTGCCCCCGACCGTCAGACTTCTGTGATCGGGCATCGAATAGAGCAGGCTATCGGGAGAAGATGCGATGCCGCCGATTAATTTGTTTTTAATCGGTTTCTTGAAAATTCCCCATACACGATTTTCGGCCAAAGGGCTGCCATGGCGTCCTTCAGCGAAGAGGAATAGCTGCAAGCCCGGCAATAGGTCTATCTGATTGCTCAAGCGCAGATACTTCTTGTCATATAGCATCAGATGACCACGACCGTCTACTAAGGTGGTCAGGAAAGTCTGTATGCGCCAGTCCGTATTGGCAAACGGGCCAGTCAGGTCTGCACTCTGCCTGCCTGCCGATAGGGAGAGTAGTCCACCCGAGAGAGGAGCGTAGCGGAAATCGGCACGGACATCCCAGTATAGCTTCCGCCTATGAGTAGTATAATATAGTATAGGGCGCAGCGTCAGGTCTACACCTTTGGAAAACTTCTGCCGGAAGAAAAAGCTCTGTCCCAACCAAAAGCCATCCGTATAGCGGTAGTCATAGAGCGATCCGCGGATAAGGCCGTTGAATCCGAGTGTAGTCCCCTCTCCCATTTTATAGTCATGTCCGCCGAGGATAGCACCGAGGATGGAAGTACGGCCGGTACGTTCGCCTTCCCGACCGCCACCGAACCGCCGCTTTTTCTCAAAAGCTTGCATCAGACTGTCCCGATTGGCATAGCTCTGTGCTTCTTCATCGGTAAGCGGTGCCGTCACTACAGCGTCCCAGTAGGAAGAGTCGCGATCGAAAGCTAGTGAATCGAATCGGACCTTGGCCTGCAATTCGGTATCGGGCAGCATATACTTGTCGGGCAGATGATAGCCCAGCGTATCCAATCGGGATTCGAGCATCCGAAGGTGGCGGTTTACTTCGCGGTTCGTACGGAAGCGAAGTCCCTCAGCTCTTCGGGCAGTGGATAGCAATTTGCGGTCGATCTCAAGCGAATCGTACACCAAGGACGAAAAGTACTGGTACTCCAGTTTCAGTCCCATCGACTGCATCTCCATACCGATGGCATAGGTGGTGGGCAGGTACACATCCTTTTCGAGCGGATTGAGACTTATATCGACCTTGTACCGAATCATATCGTAAGCCTTAATTTCCAATTTTAGTGCCTGCAGACACCAGATGCTATCGATCACCCACAGTTCGCCCCTCATGGCGTCCCTTCTGCCTTTGAAGCTGATGTGGTACACTTTTCTTTCCTTTTCCCGGCTGGTACCCTCCAGTTTGTAGGTGTACGATTCCAGTACACCCGTCCGTATAGGACTTGCCATGTTTACTATTCCATCAAGACTGAACTCTTTGGCATATATGTTGGTCGAGATAATCTGCATATAATCCGTTGTATCAGATTTGAGGTCATCCGGTATCGAAGAGCGCATCGCGCGCACTTGCTTGTTGTATTTGTTCGGATGCCGGAATTCCAGAGAGGCTTGGCTCTCTATGACGAAGCGTTTTTTCTCCAGATCCTTTGCACTTATGCCATCTGCTTTCTTATAGCGTAGCCAGAAAGGCAGCTTATCCAGCCGCATCGAACCCTTGGTATAGACTTTGGCCTGATAGCTCTTTACCATGTGCTCGTAAACTGGAGTGCGCGCTATGAGTTCGCGCATGATGGGATAGGCAGGATCTTCTTTAGGCCGTTTACCTATCACTTCCACCTCTTTCAGATCATAGATGACGGAGCTGAGTCGGAAAGTCTTCTCCTCGCTTTTCTCGCCCACGAGCAACTCTGTCTCAAGAGGAGTGTATCCCATGGAACGGATGGCCAGCCGGTAGCGTCCCGGATGGAGGCGGAGGATAAATCGTCCGCTCTCGTCCGCCACTACTCCGCTCTTTGTTTCAGCGACATAGATGGATGCATAAGATACGGGGGCTTCATTGTCCGCTGCGAGGACAAGACCTTTGATCACCGTTTGTGCCGTGGCTGAATAGCCTGCCGATACTATTATAATAATATATAGGAAGAAGTGGTGAAGTCTGCACCTCAGCAGGGAAGTCAATGACAACAGATGGTGTGGCATGGGTATTCTTCGTCTTTTTAGCGATTGATCTGCTCTGTAAAAATAAGGAAATGATACTTCTATAGACTTTCCTCTCGCTTTCCCGTTTAATGGCAGTTTCCACTCGCGTACATGCGGATCGTATCCCAATTATGTACCTTAGCGGCATGAAACAAATACCCTTGGCAGAGAGAATGCGTCCCAAGATGCTGGTCGACTATGTGGGGCAGCAGCATCTGATCGGACCGGGAGCTGTGCTCCGGCGGATGATCGAACAGGGACAGGTGCCATCCATGATTCTGTGGGGGCCTCCCGGAGTAGGCAAGACCACGCTGGCCGAAATCATTGCTCACGAAGTGGATGCACCTTTCTATACATTGAGTGCGGTCAGCTCCGGTGTGAAAGAAGTGCGAGAAGTGATAGCCGACATCGAATCCAATCGTGGCAATCTGTTCGACAAAGGCGGACGCGCCATCCTCTTCATAGATGAGATACACCGTTTCAGCAAGAGTCAGCAGGATTCGCTTCTGGCAGCCGTAGAGCGAGGGATAGTGACGCTGATCGGTGCCACGACCGAAAATCCGAGTTTCGAAGTGATACGTCCGCTCCTCTCGCGCTGTCAGGTCTATGTGCTCAAACCCCAAAGTGATGAGGATCTGCTGCTACTGGCACACAGGGCTATCGATCGGGACGAACTGCTGGCCGCCAAGCATCCTGTACTGGAGGAGACAGAAGCTCTGCTTCTCTATGCCGGAGGCGATGCGCGAAAGATGCTGAACATCCTCGACCTTCTGGCTACAAGCGAAGTAGAAGACCGGCTCGTCATTACCAACGAAAAGATACGCCGGCGATTGCAAGAAAACCCTGCTGCTTTCGACAAGGGAGGCGAACTGCACTACGATATAGCATCCGCCTTTATCAAAAGTATTCGGGGCAGTGATCCCGATGCGGCTATTTACTGGCTGGCGCGCCTTATCGATGGTGGGGAAGAACCCTCATTCATCGCTCGCAGGCTGATCATATCGGCTGCGGAGGACATCGGTCTGGCCAATCCGAACGCCATGCTCATCGCCACGGCCTGTGCCGAGGCTTTAGACCGGATCGGCTGGCCCGAAGGCCGTATTCCATTGGCCGAGGCTACCATTTATTTGGCCACTTCGGAGAAGAGCAATTCAGCCTATTTGGCCATCGACTCCGCTCTCGAATATGTCCGTCGATCAGGCAATCTCCCTGTACCCCTGCACCTGCGTAATGCCCCTACCCGTCTGATGGCCGACCTCGACTATGGTAAGGGATATAAATACTCGCACGATTTTCCGGAGCACTTCGTCTCACAGCAATATCTGCCCGACAAAGCTGCTGACGTCTCTTTCTGGACTCCTCAAATGCACACGGCGCATGAAGCCAAACTGGGAGAGCGGACGAAGCGATGGTGGAAGGGGGAGAAATCCGAAAAGGATACAACGAAACAATGACTCTTCATTCTGTACCGCCTTTATGCCGACAGATATTTTTTCCTTCAAACAATTCGACATCGACCAAACAGGTTGTGCCATGCGCGTGGGTACCGATGGCGTCCTGCTCGGAGCATGGGCCGGAGGGGATGCAGCCGGAAGTATGCCCCGGCATTGTCTGGACATAGGCACGGGCACAGGGCTGATAGCCTTAATGATGGCACAGCGATTCCCACAGGCCCGGGTACAGGGAATAGAAATAGATACTGCCGCTGCCGAATGTGCTCGCGCAAACGCTGCTGCCTCTCCTTTTTCCGATCGAATAGCGATCGCTTCGGGAGATATTTTGGATTCATCGCTCGAAAGCCTTATCGGAAATCAACGTTTCGACCTGATCGCCTCGAATCCGCCTTTCTTCAAGTCCTCCCTGCATGCTCCCGACAGACAGCGTACCATGGCACGACATGAAGAAACCCTGCCATTGGAAAAACTGATATGCCGTGCCTCCGAATTGCTCTCTCCGCAAGGGCGATTGGCACTCATTACACCCCATGACCGGCTAAAGGATTTACGCCTGTATGCAGCTACCTATCGTTTGGTCCCGTCTCGCTTGACCGAGGTGCATACCCTACCCCATAAAGGACCTAAACGCCTCCTAAGCGAATGGCGACCTGCCGATACTGCTATCGACCGATCGCCACTCACCGATACTCTCATCATTCATCCTGCCACAGGCTACTATTCGCCTGAGTACGTACGTCTGACAGAGCCTTTCTATACGACTTCTTTCCGCATCCTCGCTGTGGGATAACCGAGCTGCTCCCGATATTTGGCAACGGTACGACGAGCCAGTCGATAACCGCTTTCGGCCAAAACCTCAGCCAACTCGGTATCATTCAGGGGAGATCTCTTGTCCTCGGAGTCGATGGCTTCGGCAAGTACTCGCTTGACCTCACGTGTAGATACTTCCTCTCCCTTATCATTGACAGTGCCATCGCTGAAAAAGTGCTTCAAGGAGAAGATTCCGAAGTCGGTCTGTACATATTTGCTGTTGCTCACACGAGAGATCGTACTGACATCGTAACCCGTCGGATCGGCCACATCTTTCAGAATCATAGGCTTCAGATCGGCAAGTTCTCCACTTCTGAAATAAGCATCCTGTAGCCGTACTATGGCCTCCATCGTCCGCTGTAGGGTTTCCCGACGCTGACGAATGGCTTCGATGAACCATTGTGCCTGATCCACTTTCTGCTTGACGAAAAGAAGTGTTTGCTTGCGTTCGCGTGAGCGATTCTTAGCAGAGCCCTGATAATCCTGCATCATCTCCTGATAGACCTTACTGACGCGCAAGGGCTGAATATCACCACCACGGGTAAGCGACACGACCAGATCATCTCCCATACGCTCGACGATGAAATCGGGATATACCCTGTTCATGGCTGCTTCGGCATCGTCTCCCCATCCATTAGCGGGTTTGGGATTGAGCTGCATGATCAGCCCGAAGGCTTCCTTCATTTCCGAGTCGGAAAGAGATGCCTCCTCCTGCAACTGCTCGAACCGTTTGGAGACAAAGTCGTCATAATGGTTCGTAAGAATATGGAGGGCTGTCTGCCGAGTTGTCGTATCCGGCAATCGCTCCAACTGAAGTAGCAGACATTCTTTGAGATCTCTGGCACATATACCGGGAGGATCGAGGCTCTGTACCAATCCTATCACTTCCTCCACTTCCTTTTGGTCCGCTTCGATACCGGCACGGAAGGCGAGATCGTCCAGAATCTCCTCCAGATCGCGATGCAGATAGCCATCTTCTTCTATGTTACCAATAATATAAGGAGCAAGTTGTTGCTGTCGATCCGTCAGAGGCAGGAACTTCAGCTGTTCGACCAAACGATCGTTGATCGAAGGTGCAGCGGAAGAAAAAGGTATTTCCTCTCGTCGGCTGTTGCGATCCTGTATTTCGCGCAGCTTGTATTCCGGAATATCTTCCTCGGTACGGTAATCGCCCAATGAGAGGTCGGAGGTGTCATCCCCCATCAGATTGTCTTCGGTTCCATCCACACTGCCGGATACCTCATCATCATACGCTCCTTCTTCCAAAGCAGGGTTAGCCTCCAGTTCTTTCTGTATCCTCTCTTCCAACTCAATGGCAGGAAGCTCCAAGAGTTTGATTTGCTGGATCTGCTGTGCAGAGAGATTTTGTTGCTGCCTTTGAGCAAGGGTTTGCTTCAACATAGAGGAATTATCTTTTCGAGGTGGATACCGTGCGATCCTTTGAGCAGGATGAGAGAATCGTGAATGGGATGAGCTTTCAAATACTCTTCGAGAGCAACATTGTCGGCAAATCCCGTTGCTCCGTTGGGGAAGCTATCCGCCAAAGCCGTCAGGCAAGGACCGCATAGCAATATCCGCCGATACCGACCGGTATTGATACGTTCGAGAAGAGCCATATGCTCACGCTTGCTCTCTGCGCCCAGTTCGTTCATGTCGCCGAGGATAAGCACAAGAGGTTTATCGGTATGCAGGGAATCGAAATTGTCGAGTGCCGCGTGCATGCTCACCGGATTGGCATTATAGGCATCCACAATCAGGGAATTGCCTCGCTCCGTTTCGATCCATTGGGAGCGATTATTACTCGGTCTGTAAGTAGCAAGAGCCGATACGATAGCTTCATCGGGGACATCGAAAAAGCGTCCTGCCGTGACGGCAGCCAAAGCGTTCGGCAGATTGTAGTCGCCCACAAGATTGGTGCAAATCCTCTGCTCACTCGATGAGCCGAATAAATCGAAGCAGAGATAAGGCGTGTTGTTTGCAACTATTCGTCCTCGAACCGTGGCATCTGCCGAGGTACCGTAAGAGACCGATTGCAGTCCCTGCGACATATCGACGAGGGTATCATCATCAAAATTCAAGAAGAGGATCCCACCCTCTGCTCGAATGAAATCATAAAGTTCTCCCTTGGTACGCCTTACCCCATCTAAAGAGCCGAAGCCCTGTAAATGCGCCCGACCGATATTGGTAATCAGTCCAAAGTTAGGACGAGCTATACGCGTCAGCTCGGCAATGTCTCCGGGCTTATTGGCACCCATCTCGATAATAGCTATCCGATGTTCGGCTTTGAGCCTCAACAAAGTCAAAGGCACTCCTATATGGTTATTGAGATTGCCCTCCGTATAGAGTACAGGATAAGTAGTGGAAAGGACAGCAGCCATCAGCTCCTTTGTCGTGGTTTTGCCATTCGTCCCGGTGATACCGATAACCGGTGTGCCGAGACTCTTGCGGTGAAAAGCAGCCAGCTGCTGGAGAGCTGTCAGCACATCGTCCACAAGGAGATAGCGTTCGTCACGAACGACTGAAGAGTCGTCCACCACAGCCAAGGCGCATCCTTTCTCCAAAGCAGAGGGGGCAAACCGATTGCCATCGAACAGCTCGCCTTTGAGAGCGAAGAAAATACTGTCGGGAGGTGTTTGGCGGCTGTCGGTAGTCACCGTAGGATGAGCCAGATAGGCTGCATATAATTGTTCGATTGTCATTTCGACTGCAAATTTGAATTTGTCTTGAGGTAGCGCAGGCAGCTACTCCCACTTGATCTGTCCGAACAAAAGTACAGCAATTCTCGGTTGCATCCCATACGAACAATGTTTGCCACAGAGAGATATAGATATACTGAATACAAGTGCGATTGTTGTACATACATATATTTACCGTTACTTTGCAGTCGTAAAAAATACAGAGAATTGCAAAACAACATGTACGTCGAAGTATTAAAATCCAAAATACACCGCGTAACCATTACGGAGGCCAACCTCGACTATGTAGGCAGCATCACCATCGATGAAGATCTGATGGATGCTGCCAACATCATCGCCGGAGAGAAAGTCCAAATCGTGGACAACAACAACGGAGCACGCTTGGAGACCTATACCATACCGGGCAAAAGAGGTTCGGGGGTAATCTGTCTCAATGGAGCAGCTGCTCGCATCGTTCATCCGGGCGATATTATCATCATCATGGCGTATGCCTGGATGAAGATGGAGGAAGCCAAGGTGTTCAAGCCTGCTGTAGTATTTCCCGATACTGCAACGAACAAGATAATTCTGAAATAATCACAGCAATATAATCTCTCCCCTCCTCTCCGGCTATGAATCGGATCGCGAGAGGAGAGATGCAAGCTATCATTTCCTATGTTTGAAAATCTGAGCGAACGGCTCGACCGTTCTTTTAAGCTCCTCAAAGGTGAGGGGAGAATCACCGAGATCAATGTAGCCGAGACTCTCAAAGACGTACGTCGTGCCCTTTTGGATGCCGACGTGAACTATGTCGTTGCCAAGCAGTTTACGGACTTGGTCAAGGAAAAAGCCATCGGCCAAAACGTACTGACCTCCGTCCGTCCGGGCGAACTGATGGTGAAGATCGTTCATGACGAATTGGCTGCTCTGATGGGCGGACATTCTGTGGATATTAACCTCAAAGGCAGTCCGGCAGTAATCCTGATGTCCGGATTGCAGGGTTCGGGTAAGACCACCTTCTCCGGCAAACTGGCCAATATGCTCAAGTCCAAGCAGGGCAAACGACCTCTGCTCGTGGCCTGCGACGTGTATCGTCCTGCGGCCATCCAGCAGCTGATGATCCTCGGCGAGCAGCTCGGAGTACCCGTCTACAGCGAACCGGACAGCAAAAAGCCGGTCGAGATAGCCCGACATGCCATCGCCGAAGCCAAGACCAAGGGGAACGACGTTGTCATCATTGACACCGCGGGTCGCTTGGCCATCGACGAAGAAATGATGCGCGAGATAGAGGCTATCAAGGCGGCCATCCAGCCGAACGAAGTCCTTTTCGTAGTGGATTCGATGACCGGTCAGGACGCCGTGAATACAGCCAAAGAGTTCAACGCACGCTTGGATTTCGACGGTGTTGTCCTCACCAAACTCGATGGAGACACTCGAGGCGGTGCTGCTCTCTCGATCCGTTCGGTCGTGAACAAGCCCATCAAGTTCGTCGGTACGGGAGAGAAGATGGAAGCGATCGACGCATTTCATCCCGAGCGTATGGCCGACCGTATCCTCGGCATGGGGGACATCGTGTCGCTTGTGGAGCGTGCTCAGGAGCAATACGACGAAAAGGAAGCTCGCAAACTGGAGGAGAAAATAGCCAAGAATCAGTTCGACTTCAATGACTTCCTCGCCCAGATACATCAGATCAAAAAGATGGGTAACCTCAAAGAGCTTGCATCCATGATCCCGGGAGTGGGAAAGGCCATCAAGGATATAGATATAGACGACGATGCTTTCAAGAGCATCGAAGCCATCATATATTCCATGACGCCCCATGAGCGCACCCATCCCTCTATCCTCAACGGACAGCGTCGCAAGCGAATAGCAATGGGTAGCGGCACTTCCATACAGGATGTCAATAAGCTGATCACGCAGTTCGACCAGACGCGTAAAATGATGAAGACCATACAGGGATTCAAAGGTGGCAAAATGCCGAAGATGCCGCGCATGCCGAAGATGAAGAGATAAAAGAGATACCGGCCGCAAAGACTTCTTCGGACAGCCGGAGTGAGTGCAAGGCGAGAGCGCATCGGCATCGCTGACGGAAGAGCGAAGAACAATGTTGAGATCAAAGCGGTTGTCTAACATATGGAAACGACATACAAACTTCTCGACGGGAAAAAGATTTCCGGCGAAATAAAACAAGAGATTGCAGCCGAAGTAAACGAGCTGCTGGAGAAAGGTGGTCGCCGTCCGCATTTGGCAGGCGTGCTCGTAGGTCATGATGGCGGTAGCGAGACCTATATGGCCAGCAAGGTAAAAGCTTGCGAAGAGGTGGGCTTTACCTCCTCGCTCATTCGCTACGAAGACGATGTAACGGAGGAAGAACTGCTGGCCTGCGTGCACCGCCTGAATCAGGATCCGACGGTAGACGGCTTCATCGTACAGCTCCCCCTGCCCAAGCATATCGACGAGCAGAAGATCATCGAAGCAGTAGACCCACGCAAGGATGTGGACGGATTTCATCCCATCAACGTAGGCCGTCTGAGCATCGGTCTGCCCGGTTTCGTCTCGGCCACACCGAAGGGAATAGTGGAACTGCTTCGCCGCTACAATATCCCTACCAGAGGCAAGCATTGCGTAGTATTGGGACGCAGCAATATCGTAGGCAAGCCCGTATCGCAGCTTTTGCTCCAAAAGGGAGAACCGGGCGACTGCACCATCACCATCTGCCATAGTCGCACCCCTAACATCAAAGAAGTATGCCTGACGGCCGACATTATTATTGCAGCTTTGGGGCAGCCCGAATTCCTGACAGCCGATATGGTAAAGCCCGGGGCCGTGGTCGTGGACGTAGGTACCACACTCGTACCGGACTCGACACGCAAAAGCGGTTTCCGCCTGACGGGCGACGTCAAATTCGATGAAGTGGCACCCAAGTGCTCGTACATCACTCCCGTACCGGGCGGAGTAGGTCCGATGACCATCGTATCGCTCATGTCCAATACCCTTCTGGCAGGTAAAGGATTGTACCGGTAAACCCTCCTTCCCTTATTTGCCAACGACCTTATCGAAGAGGCCTGTCATCAATATCGGTTCGTCCGGTATTACGATGATCGGCCTCTTTTCTTATTGACGGTGTATCGTCATGCGCAAATTACTGCACTGCTTGCGACATTCGGTTTCAGTCACGTACCCTAATCGGTCTTAGTGCCTTGTACTTTCGCACTCTTAGGCACCTAAAACAGGTTATGCCAAAATGAATTTTGACACAGCCCCTTCCTCTGCCGATACTTTGAAGAATCGCTTCGTATCCTTTCTCATTAGGAGGTAAAGGCGTACTTTCGCAGCACGCTATGGATGCTACTACGCAAAAGACCGGCCACTACGGGGCGTTGCTCCGCCTCGGGCTACCCATTATCATCGGCCAACTGGGAATCATCTTCGTCAGCTTTGCCGATAATATCATGGTCGGGCAGCACTCCACGGCAGAGTTGGCCGCGGCCTCCTTTGTGAACAATATATTAGGTCTGCTCCTCATCCTCGGTATCGGATTCGCATACGGACTGACGCCGCTGGTGGCATCGGCCGAACACAGAGGGCAGTACTTCAAAGCCGGCATCCTGCTCCGGCACAGCCTCCGCCTCAATATAGCGATCGGACTCTTCCTCGCAGGTGTGGCAGCAGTGATGGTTCCCCTGTTCGATACGCTCAACCTCCCACCCTCGCTCCGCCCTCTCGCCATCCCCTATTACTGGGTGCAGGTAGGAGGTCTCTTCCTCGTCACGGTATTCAATGCCTTCAAGCAGTTCTATGACGGCATGAGCGATACGCGCACCCCGATGTATATCACCATATCGGGCAATCTCTTCAATGTCGGACTGAACTATCTGCTGATATTCGGCAAAGGCGGTCTCCCCGAAATGGGACTCCTCGGAGCGGGCTATGCTACCCTGCTGAGCCGTCTGCTGATGCTCGCCACTATCGTCCTTTTCCTCTATCGCAGACCCTCATGGACAGCGATCCGCCGTGCCTTCTGCCGGCAGACGCATATCCGCCGCGCCTATCGCCGCCTATTCTCGGTCGGACTCCCCGTTGCCGTACAGATGGGACTCGAATCGGCCTCTTTCACCATGGCCGTCCTTTTTGTCGGGCGGCTCGGCGATCAGGCTCTGGCGGCACACCAGATCGTCTGCGTCATCACCACGCTCGGCTACCTCGTCTATTACGGGCTTGGTGCTGCCACCACCATCCGCATCAGTCACTTCAAGCTGCACGGCCAACCCGATGAAGTCCGCCGCGTAGCCGCCACTGCCTACCGAATGGCCGCACTGACCGCCTGCGTCGTGGTCGTACTACTTTTGCTCACGCGGCACAGCTTTTCCTTCCTCTTCACGCCCGACGAGGAGGTGGCGCGTATCGTTGCCCTTACGTTGATCCCTGTCGTCGTCTACCAATTCGGAGATGCCCTCCAAGCCATCTATGCCAATGCTCTGCGAGGAATGGAGCGCGTCCGTTTTCTGGCTCCGGCAGCAGCTTTCTGCCACGTATTGCTGGCACCGATACTCTCCTATTTGCTGGGATTCGTATTCATATCGGGCAATACGCCCATGCAGTTGGCCGGTATCTGGTCGGCCTTTCCCATCAGTCTGACACTGCTCGGCATCCTCTTCTACAGCTACTTCCGGAAGGTAACCCGATAAACTCTGCGAAGGAAAACCTTGCTCCTCTTTCGGGAAAACGGTCCTTTTTCCAATCCCCCGTCTCCATTTGCTCCGGGACGGCTGTATGGAAAGTGAAAACCACAGACGGATCCGACCGATATGGCCATCCCTTTACTTTCTCCTCTGTCGATAAAGTGAAATTCATTTCTTGAAAAAATCATGATAAATACAGAGAGAATACTATGGTCTCATGTGAGAGGATACTATGGTCTCATATGAGAGGATAGTATCCTCTCTATATAGACCCCTTAGGGATGTACTCGAAGACACCCCTTGAAACACAAAAAAGGCTCCTCCGGAGAGTGGCAAGCCACATGCCCGAAGGAACCTTGAAGGAATAAGAGGAATAAGACAGCCGGAGGCTACTATTCGTTGCGGAAGACGATCGACCCGTCTATGCAGTCGATGAGTACGGGACGCGTACTGTCCACCGCATCGGCCAAGAGAGCCTTGCTCAGCTCGTTGAGGACGAATCGCTGCAGGACTCGCTTCACGGGACGCGCCCCGAACTGCGGATCATAGCCCTCTCTGGCGCCAAAGGCCACGACAGCCTCCGTGTAGTGGAGCACCACGTCGTTATCGGCCAGTTGGCGCACGATACCATCGAGCTGCAAGCGGACGATCTCGTAGATCTCCTGCTCGGTCAGCGGCGTGAAGACGATGGTCTCGTCGATACGGTTCAGAAACTCGGGGCGAATCGTATGCTTGAGTAGCTGCATCACCTCATCGGCCGTCCGAGCCGTGAGGGACTGGCGATTCTCCGCCGTGAGGTTCTGCATCCGCTCGCGAATGATGTCCGAACCGAGGTTCGACGTCATGATGATGAGCGTATTCTTGAAGTTTACCACATGCCCCTTGTTGTCGGTCAGGCGGCCATCGTCGAGGACTTGCAGCAATACGTTGAACACATCCGGGTGAGCTTTTTCTATTTCATCGAAAAGCACCACGGAATAAGGTTTGCGGCGAATGGCCTCCGTCAGTTGGCCACCCTCGTCATAGCCCACATACCCCGGAGGCGCACCGATCAGACGCGTGGCACTGAACTTCTCCTGATACTCGCTCATGTCTATTCGCGTAAGCATGCTCTCATCATCGAAGAGCAATTCGGCCAAGGCTCGCGCCAACTCCGTCTTGCCCACCCCTGTAGTACCGAGGAAGATGAACGAACCGATCGGACGCTTGGGGTCCTGAAGACCGGCCCGACTGCGGCGGACGGCATCTGCCACGGCGCGGATGGCTTCGTCCTGACCGATCACGCGCTTGTGTAGCTCCTCCTCCAGATGGAGCAGCTTCTCGCGCTCGCTCTGAAGCATACGGCTGACGGGGATGCCCGTCCAGCGCGACACGATGTCGGCTATGTCGTCGGCCTCCACTTCCTCCTTGATCATGGAGCCGCCACGCTGCAATTCGTGCAGCTGCTGCTGTATCGTGCCGATCTCCGTCTCCTTCTGCTTGATAAGCCCGTAACGTATCTCGGCCACTCGTCCGTAATCGCCCTCCCGTTCGGCACGATCGGCCTGAAACTTCAGCTCCTCTATATCTATCTTGAGCTGCTGGATCTGATTGATCCGGTCCTTTTCGTTCTGCCATTGGGCTTTCTCCGAAGCCTCTTTCTCCTTGAGTTCGGCTATTTCCCTGTCGAGGAGCTGTACCTTTTCTTCGTCATTCTCTCGCTTGATGGCCTCGCGTTCGATCTCAAGTTGCTTGATCCTGCGCGAGATCTCGTCCAGCTCCTCCGGCAGCGAATCCACCTCCATACGCAGACGGGCGGCGGCCTCGTCCATCAGGTCGATGGCCTTGTCGGGCAGGAACCGCTCCGTAATGTAGCGGTGCGACAGCTTCACGGCCGCGATGATGGCATCGTCCTTGATCCTCACTTTGTGGTGATTCTCGTATTTCTCCTTCAAACCCCGAAGGATGGAGATGGAACTTAGCTCGTCCGGCTCGTCCACCATCACCATCTGGAAGCGTCGTTCCAGAGCCTTGTCCTTCTCGAAGTACTTGCGGTATTCGTCCAGCGTAGTGGCACCGATGGCACGGAGTTCGCCCCGAGCCAGAGCCGGCTTCAGTATGTTGGCCGCATCCATCGCCCCTTCGCTCTTGCCGGCTCCGACAAGGGTGTGGATCTCATCTATGAAGAGGATGATCTCCCCCTCGGCTCCGGTTACTTCGTTTACCACGGCTTTCAGCCTTTCCTCGAATTCACCTTTATACTTGGCTCCGGCGATCAAGGCACCCATGTCGAGAGAGAATATCTGCTTGTTGCGCAGATTCTCCGGCACATCGCCACGTATGATCCTGTAAGCCAGACCCTCGGCTATGGCCGTCTTGCCCACCCCCGGCTCACCGATAAGGATAGGATTGTTCTTGGTACGTCGGGAGAGGATTTGCAGCACACGCCTGATCTCGTCGTCACGACCGATCACGGGATCCAACTTGCCGTCGCGTGCACGCTGGCAGAGATTGACAGCATATTTCTCCAGTGCATTGTACTGCTCCTCCGCACTCTGACTGGTCACGTTGCGCCCCTTCCGAAGCTCTTCGATGGCCGACTCCAGGAGCTGTTCGGTGGCTCCGGCATCCTTGAGCAGGGCAGACGCTTCGCATCGCGTTGCCAAAATAGCCAGCACGATGTGCTCCAACGAGACGTATTTGTCCTTCATCCGGTGCGCTGCATCCTCCGCTGCCTGTAGCACCTGATTGGTCTCACGCGACAGATAGGGTTCGCCACCCGATACATGGGGCAGCTTCTCGATCAGTTTGTCCACAGCCGTGGCAATACTGCCCTTGTTCACCCCCATCTTGGCAAAAAGGAAATCGGTCAGGCTTTCGCCCTGATCCATAACGGCCTTGAGCAGGTGCTGCGGTTCGATGGCCTGCTGTCCGTGCCGACGGGTCAGCTCCACAGCCTGCTGTAGAGCCTCCTGCGATTTGATTGTGTAGTTGTTAATGTTCATTGCTGTGTTTGTTGTTACCAAACAAAATCCAACAACCATGCCAACGCCTAAAGACTGACATTTTGTCCTTTTTTACATTTTTCCACTCTCATCGTTTATATCCAAGGCAAGAATTACTCATTATAATACATGGTATAAGAAAGAAAATAAAGACTCCATACAGCTTATATGACCTAATCGAATACCTTTGTCCGTGGAAAATCATAAAAATACCCTACTATGAAACTCAGAACATTCTTATTCGTGATTGTAGCTACACTGTCAGTAGCGTTTGGCGCAGAAGCGCAGAAGAAGACAGCGAAAAAACCGCTTATCGTCTATTACTCCCACAGTGGCAACACCAAAGCAGTGGCCGAACACATCCAAAAGGCTACCGGAGGCGTACTCTTCCGCATAGAACCGGAGCAGGCCTACCCCGAAGACTACAAAGCCCTCGTCCAGCAGGCCAAAGAGGAGCTGAAGAAAGGCTTTCGTCCCAAACTCAAAAAGTCCGTCAAAGACATAGCCGACTACGACGTTGTCTACATAGGTTCGCCCAACTGGATCCACACCTTGGCTCCTGCCGTAATGAGCTTTCTGGATCAGCACAACCTCAAGGGCAAGACCATCATCCCCTTTGTCACACATGGCGGTGGCGGCATGGGCAAGTGTTTGGACGAGATGAAGCGACTGGCACCTCAAGCGACAGTCCTCGACGGCATCGTTATTGACGGCAAGAAAGCCAAAGAATCGGCCGAAGAAGTCCGCAACGCCCTGAAAGCATTGGAACAAATCAAATAACGACAACTGTCCCTATCCCGAATCAACGAGGATCGATAGTGGCGAGCTTTTCTCCACAAATCAAACACAAGCTCCCCACCCTACCGGGTTCTTTCCCCCCCACAAAAAGAGGCGTCGATGACGCCTCTTTTTTATGCCCTATAACCACCAAATACGCACCAAAAACTTTTCCACAGCTTTTTTTCAATAAAGGCTCCGTGTCGCATAGGCGACATTTCAGGCGGATAGCAGCTTCTACTTTTGTGTCATCAAAGAACAACGATCGATTAACAAAAGAAAGAAGGAGACTCGACAATGGAAAAGAAAATGTTTTGCTATCAATGCCAGGAAACAGCAGGCAATAAGGGATGCATCCTCAAAGGGGTATGCGGTAAGGACTTTAGTACAGCCAATCTGATGGATTTGCTCGTCTTTAACCTCAAAGGCATTGCCATCATAACAACTTCGATGAGGCGTGCCGGAGTGAAAGCCGATTACCGAAAGGCCAATAAGACGATCATGGAATCTCTATTCGCCACGATCACTAATGCCAACTTCGACTACTCTTCCATAGCCAAACGCGTAGAGAAAACATTTGCACTCAAAGCGGAATTGCACCATTTGGCTCTTGCTGAAGGTGTAGAGCTTCCCGAAAACGAAGCGGTAACGATGCAGGGAACGCAGGAAGAATATGATCAGTTGGCTCTTGGCGTAGGTATTCTAAGGGAGACAAACGAGGACGTACGCTCTCTCAAAGAGCTGACGATCTATGGACTCAAAGGATTGGCAGCCTATGCGGAGCATGCGGATCGACTCGGCTACGTGGATGAAGAGATCAATGCCTTCACAGAACGCGCGCTACACGATGTGACGATGGGATTGCTTTCAGCGGATGAACTGACAGCTCTTGTATTGGAGACCGGTTCTTACGGAGTGAAAGTGATGGCTCTTCTGGACAAAGCCAATACCGAGAGCTTTGGCAATCCGGAAATCACGGAAGTAAATATCGGTGTCGGTTCGCGCCCGGGTATCCTTATCAGTGGTCATGACCTGAAGGATATGGAGATGCTGCTCGAACAAACCGAAGGGACGGGAATAGATGTGTATACGCATAGTGAAATGCTACCGGCCAACTATTATCCCAAATTCAAAAAATACAAACACTTCTTCGGCAATTACGGCAATGCATGGTGGAAACAGCGCGAGGAGTTCGAAACTTTCAACGGCCCTATCCTCTTCACCACGAACTGTATCGTACCGCCTAAAGCCAATGCCTCCTACAAGGATCGGGTATTTACCACCAATGCTGCGGGCTATCCGGGATTCAAGTACATCGAAAGCGATGAGCACGGCCGCAAGGACTTCAGCGAAATCATTGCCTTGGCCAAGACTTGCCAGCCTCCCACAGAGATTGAAAGCGGTACCATCATTGGAGGCTTTGCACACCATCAGGTATTGAGCATCGCCGACAAAGTGGTGGAAGCGGTCAGCAGTGGAGCAATCCGCAAGTTTGTAGTGATGAGCGGTTGCGATGGCCGGCAGAATGGGCGCAACTATTACACGGAGTTTGCCGAAGCTCTTCCCTCCGATACGGTTATCCTTACATCGGGATGTGCCAAGTTCCGATACAATAAATTGCAGCTTGGCGATATAGGTGGCATCCCTCGCGTTCTTGATGCCGGACAATGCAATGACAGCTATTCTCTGGCAGTTATTGCCCTGAAGCTGAAAGAAGTAATGGGATTGGATGATATCAATAAACTTCCGATCGTCTACAACATTGCATGGTACGAGCAGAAAGCCGTTATCGTCCTGCTCGCTCTCCTCAGCCTCGGAGTCAAGAATATCCATGTAGGCCCTACCCTTCCGGCATTCCTATCCCCGAACGTAGCAAAAGTACTGGTAGAAAACTTCGGTATAGCCGGTATCGGTACGGTCGAGGAAGACATTCAGACGCTGATTGCATGAGAACGTGTGTGAATGCCTGCGGCAGTAGACTGGGAGCATTGCAGTAGGTATTCCTCTCCGGTCGATGACCAAGAGAAGAAAAAACATGTATAATCAAGAAGACTTGATTTGATTACTCCAGCCTCGACAATCGTTGAGGCTGGAGTATTTCTATACTCTTGCCGTCCACCCTAATAATGCCCTCTTCTTCAAGTTGAGAAAGGCTGCGTGCCAGCGATTGCCTGTTCACGCCAAAGCGATCGGCAAGTTCTTTCCATGAAGATTCGACAACGATCCGACTGCTGCCGTCTTTGGTATAAAGTCGAAGCAGATAGTCTCCGATCTTGCCCTGTAAACTTCGTAAACTAAGCTGATGGATTTTCTTCATGAGGAAAGCACTGATGTCCGAAATCATGCCGATAAAATTCTCCATCAGAGCAGGGTACTTATGCATCGTCCCTTTGAACTCTTGTTTCCCGATGCGGAAAAGAATACTGTCCTCATTGGCCAATAAGGTAACGGGTAAAATATTCTCCGATGCAAAAAGAAGGGCCGGAGCCAAGATACGACCGGTGGCTAGTGTATCTATCAGAATCTGCTTACCGGAAGGTCCCACCATCTCAGCGCGAATCTCTCCTGCGCCCACGATCCGAAGGTCTTGCAGCTTATCTCCACCGATAGCGTATAGCTCTTCTGCTTTCAGCCGTTCAGTCCTATATGAACAACTCTCAAGCAGGGCTATGACCTCATCCTCTTTCATACCGGCAGCGAGTCCACTTCCTTTCCATGCTTTCAGAAGGAGATCAAATTCGGGATTCATCACAGCAGTTCTTCCCTTAGTATATATTCTTCCGCTCCCATTGATCAATGGCATCACGGATATCACATAGTTCCTGACGGATTTCTTTCAAACGGCTGATGACTTCTTCCCTGCGCGTAGTACCATCATAATCGTTTTTGAGAGCTTGCTTCGTACCTGCAAGTGTAAGCCCTTTCTCCTTGGTAAGGTGGTGAATGAGCCGCACCATTTCGATGTCTTTGGCTGTATAGCGACGAGTGCCGCCTTTGGAAGTATGTGGCTTTAGTGCAGGGAATTCCTTCTCCCAAAAACGAAGAGTGGAATCCGGCAGATCGAACATCCGCGCCACTTCGCTTATGGAATAAAATAGCTTTCCCTGTTTTTGCTTTTGCTTTTTCATTTTTCAAGCCGTACGGAAAACAGACCCTGATCTTCTAAGGATCAGGACAAACTTAAAAAATTCTTTCAAGCAAAGTCTCTCTTTCGAGTCGGAGAAACGGCAAATACCGAGAACCAAAATGCCAACAGATAGGCTCCACGAACGAAGATAAGAGGGGATTCGACTGCCATTGTCAGGAGGATAGCAGGCAGGAAAAGCAGAAAATCATACCGGCGATCGCGATAGGCAAAATAAAACAAACCGCCCACGAATACAACCAAAACAACCATCCCGGGAATACCAAGCTGCATGCCATCGGCCAAAAGCTGGTTGTGCGGATGTTTCAACAAAATATCCGTATCGATTTGCGCCTGCAATATATTGTCCATAGTTCCTAATCGAATACCTGTCCACGGATGCCGATCGATAGCTTCCATCGCTATATCGCGCATCTGCATGCGTTCTCCATCAGCGAAAAAACGATGGGACAAGAGGCCGTTGAAGATAAAACCGCCTACAATGATAAGCACGAAAGAGGCGAATAAAAGTTTCTTTTTCTGGGATAGGAAAAAGGCTCGTACCAAGAAAAAAAACATGATCGACAAGGGAATGAAGAGCATGGCCAAGCGGCTTTGGGTAATAAAAGCAAAGCATGACAAGGCGACCAAGCCATAGATTATTTCCACCGTAGATACCGTTTGCTCCCGATAGAGATACTGACGTACGGCGACTGCCATAAAAATAGCGAATATGCCCAAGAAGATATAAGTGGGATGAGCGAAATGCGTCCAGTGGAGCATACAGAAGCTCGTTGCCAGTGTCGGGATATGAGTCTTCAGATAGAATTTGTCAAAAGAAAACGGTGACAAAATGGATTGATCATAGTACTGATTCAGAAGCAAAGAGACGAGAATGATGCATGATAAGTATACCAATACAAGGCGGAAAGAAAAAGAAAGAAATACGCCCCATTCAGTTCTTGTAGGACGCCAGCAGCACAAGGCTAATGGCAAACCCAATAGGGGAAGTCGCTGCTTGAGCGTATGCAGAGCATCTTTAGTCTCGGCAGATCCGATAAGCCCTGTAGCCTGAAACAGGTAATAAGCCACCAGCAGAATAAAGATACCTGCCGGGAGATAGAACTTCTTATGAACAATCCCATAAATATACGCAAGACCACAGAAGAGCCATACGGCACCGATGGCAAACCCCAAAAATTGGCCTACAGCTGCCGCTACAAATGAAACAAGCAACAGCTTGCGAAAGAGAGTAGCATCCATTCGGGAAATAGCTCTTAGACCGGTAGCAAGCGTAAAAACGCCCATAACAGAAACAAAAATCCACACGAAAAAAGGTGGCGTATCCTTCTTAGGATCAAAAACCTGGCAATCCTTCACCAATGGATATAGTAAGGATAGGAGCAAAATACCAAGTATGAGAAAGACAACGTTCATATTCTGCCGCAATAAGCGGACGAACCGAACCGAAAACGCTTCAGACATGATAATGTTTGGTAAATGATTGATGCGAGAGAATAGGCGACCTTTATCGGGAGGATGGAGCAAGTTTGTCGCTCAGATAGCGGATACGCTTTTCAGCCTTTTCCCTCTCTCTGATCAGAGCAGTACGAGTGCTGTACATTTGTCCGAGACGAGCAGTCTCCGACAAGGCTTTAACACCCGCTCCGGATATTTGGAATGTATGCATTACTTTTCCTTTGGCCATAAAATCTATCCGAAGGGTATGTCCTTCGGCCTCGGCCTGAACAAAAAGCTCTCCGAGTTTGGCCGTCTCTTCTGACGGATAGGTCACCATTTCATAGTATAACCCCAAATCGGCAAAACGATAGTTAAGCGCACCATCGTAGGGAATATCTTGAGTCTGTAGCATGGACTTCGACAGCACATCCCTCACCCGAATAGCAGTATGGTTGATAGCTTTGGCTCCGGCATATACGCTCAAAACATTGAGATGGCCAAGGGTATCCGCGCTGCAACGCAGACGTGTACGTTCCTGCCCCGATGCTTCACCCCAACCGGGCAGAAAGAATTCCGGTGCTCTGTCTTCCATGGCCAAGGTCTTGAAAGAGCGGGAGGCACTGTCGATCCTTCCTGAGAGTACAAGCAGGGCACTATCGGCAAAGGCACGATTGCGCTCACACTCTTTGTACTCAGCCTGTCGACTGAGGTGCAAAGCCTCCTTGCGAGCAACCGTATCCGTAGCGTAATGACGATGAACGCTATCAGCCAAAATCCGAACACCGGAGTAATCGGCCTGCTCGTATGCTTCACGCATCAATACAAGCAAATGCCCCGCTCCCGATTTTGTATCCTGCTTACAGCCAACAAACTGCAACGAGAGGATAAAAAGCAAGAACGAGAAAGAAACTCGTCCCACGAGATCCAAATATCTGCTAAATGCTGTCCTCATTCACGCAAGATCAAAATACAGAGAAGTGCACATAACGCTTGGGATTGGCCTTGAGGTCGCGCAATAGTGCATCCGCACTCGAAGCCATACTATCCAGTCGCATATAGAGCGATTTGTCGTTCAAGAGCATCCCAAGCGAACCGTTAGAATTGCGAATTTGATCGGAAAAACTTCTGAGATTCTCCGATGTAGCCTGCAATTCGGCCATCAAAGCCTCCAGTTTCAGCTGTTTCAATTCTTCCGAAAGCTCTGCCACATTATCCGTGATGGTACGTGTATTGGCCATGACGGCAGGCAGTTGTGTCCCGATGGACTTATCCAAAGAAGCAGTCAAGCGGTTCAGTCGCTGAGCTGTTGCCACCATATTTTCCATCATTACGGCCAAATTGGGGTTATTGACCATATTCGACAGGCCTACAATCACAGAGTCCACCTTCGGCATCATGTTCACGACAGAAGGAACGATCTTAGTCGAAGTCATAGACATAATATCGTCCGGCGTTTCAGACCGAATGGTATCCCCCGGATTCAAGTATCCATCTCGAGGGTCGCCTTGCATGATACGAAGCTCAGCTCCGCTCAAAGCAGTCTGGTGGATAGCCAAATGGCTCCCCTTGGGCATACGATATTCGGACTCGAGATCGATACCCACAATGATAGAACGACCATTCTGATAGTCGAAACTAAGAGACTTTACCACCCCCACCTTATAACCATTGACGAGTACGGGACTGGCAATGTTGACGTTCTTCACTTCAGGGAAAGAAGCGTAATACACATTCTGTCGCTTGAAAACGTTGAATCCTTTCAGGTAGTTCAGACCGAAGTACAGAAGGAAAAGAGCAATGAGAGTCAATGCTCCGATCTTTGTAGACTTACTTATTCTCATTTCTTTGTATTGTTACCTCTAAATACTGCTTTCTCTGTCGATATCAATATATTTCTTTCACACGCTTATTCCCCTCATAAACCACAATGTAGGCATCAGGGAAATTCTTTCTAACTTTTTTCCGAAGGCGTCGTGCCTCACTCTCAGTCGAAGCCGCTCCTGTAAGATAATAGAATCGACTGCCATGTTGTTCAATACTCACATTATACCCTTTCAACCGCTTGTCGTTTTTCTTCAGCTTCGTTTTGGAGGACAAGATCTGTATTTTATAGGTTTTCTTCGCGGATCGGATGGCTGCATCGGGTTTTACGGCCTGACGCTTGGGAGCTTCTTCAGAAGCTATACTGTCTTCGTCATCGGACACTTCTTTTGAGGAAAAATCGTCCTTCTCTTCAGCTTCTATATCATCCTTATGATCCTCTTCGGCGGCTTGCGGTGCAGGAGCAAGCACCTTGCCCGAACGTCTGTCGTAATCCTCTTTGTAGCGAGTAAAGCCCTTAGCAATGGCCGATGCCAATTCACTTTGTCCGGCTTCCGAACCCATATAGCGAGCCTCTGCAGGATTGCTCACGAAGCCCAATTCGATCAGGACACTCGGCATAGCTGAAAACACAAGTACGGCCAGATTGCCAAGCTTCACGCCCCTATCGTAACGTCCTTTGGCAGCAAATCCCTTTTGGATCTGCTGAGCCAGTCTGATACTCTGATCCTGATACGTATTCTGCATCAGCTCGAACATAATATAACTCTCGGAGGAGCGAGGATCGAATCCCTTATAGACGGTCTTATAGTCTTTCTCCATCAATATAACGGCATTTTCACGCTGAACTACCGCCATATTTTTACTATTGCGTTCATGCCCCATCACATAGGTCTCGGTACCATAAGCACTTTGGCCTCGCTCTTGCGAATTGGCATGGATACTGATAAAAAGATCGGCGTGATTCTTGTTGGCAAATTCGGCACGCCCCATCAAGGTAACGAAGAAGTCTTTCTCGCGAGTATAAAGCACTTTCACATCGGGATGACTTTTTTTGATCAGTCGTCCTAATCGCAAAGCCACAGCCAGATTGATGTCTTTCTCACGAAAACCATGAGCGACTGCCCCCGAATCATGCCCTCCATGTCCGGCATCGATAACCACCGTAAACGCACGATTGCGTTGGCTCTCCAACGGCAAACAAACGATCAGTAGAAGAGCCGTAATCCAAAGCAACAGATAGGGGGTATGGTTTTTCCTCGACATGAACTTTATTATCCCTTAAATGAGTACAAAAATAAGGATTATCCGCAACAAACGATGGCTCCAAAATTGCCTTTTTTACTATCGGCCCTTTAGAGGAAGCTTGGCCGAGGCATCGAAAGAAAAAGGACAGCCACAAAAAAAGAATGCACCGACTTCTCATACCATACTGAGAAAATCGGTGCAATTCTTTTCGAGCCTCTTGTCGGATTCGAACCAACGACCCCGAGATTACAAATCACGTGCTCTGGCCAGCTGAGCTAAAGAGGCGGATGGGTAAGCTGGCTATATCGCGCCGCTACAACCTAATACCCTTGCTGCGATCAAGCCCTGGGGGAATCAAAGGGAGCATGCCGTATAGGACTTACCCAGGTGCAAAAGTAGTAATAATTCCATAACGACCAAATGATTGGATCGAAAATAATCGGATTTTTTCCTCCTCACAGTGAAAATTCTTTCGGAAAAAAACGACCCAAGCCGACCGAAATGGAGAATATTTGCAATGCGACTTTCTATTCCCGACGATTAGAGACTTTTCCTATATTTGTGGGCCGACAAAGCACCCACCAAAAGCATCAAGTTCTTCACTTGAAGTGTTTATCGAATTGATATAGAACGATATTAACAAACCGTTTACGACTAAATAACAACAAATATGCACACTGCCCTCATACATACATTCCCCGGCTCATCAGACCGATTCTATGGCCTACGGACCTATCATGCCACTACAATATTCAGACTAAGCAAGAATATCTCTATGACGAATAAAGAGGCATAACGCTTCCATAGTCTCCTCAAAGATCTAAGGCAGCCACCGAGTTCTATGGGGAACTCGGTGGCTGCCTTTGTTTTATCACCTCTCGAAAAAGCCTTTTTCAGCCTGCGATTTATATAGAAATGAGTTTCTATCTATATATAAATGGAAAACGATTTATATACAAATCGAAAACGATCTATATATTTATCGTAAATGATTTGTATATAGATCGTTATCTTCTCTTCCAAAAGTCATGTTTCTACCTGAAAAACTTCCTCTTCTTGCCTTTTTCGCTTCAAAATCTTCTTCCTTTCAGGTGCTTATTTGGAATGATTCCAAACTCATCTTCGTTGTTGAAAACCTTTTTGGCGCGTATTTTTAAGCCGGTTAATGGCAAAAAAGGAAATAAAAAAGGCTAAGCACGAACCGATCTATGTCGGTATGCTTAGCCTATTTATCGCTTTAGCAACTTTCTATGATCTGACTGTATCGCTTACAGTGCTTCGTTTACGTCAAGCCCCAAAGCCTTTGCTACTCCCTTGCCATAGTCCGGATCAGCCTTGTAGCAATTCGCTATATGGCGCAGCTTGATCTCTTTGGGGATATCACCCATGGCACGAGCCGTATTGTCGAATAGTACCTGCTGCTGATCCGGCGACATGATATGGAAGAGCTTGCGAGGCTGAGAATAATAGTCACTGTCATCTTCCCTGAAATCCCATTGATAGGCAGCACCATCAAGTTCGAGGGGTGGCTCTTTGTACTCATTCTGATCTTGCCAGTGCCCATAGCTGTTAGGCTCATAGCCAAGACGCGAACCGAAGTTGCCATCTACCCTCATGGCTCCATCCCTGTGATACATATTCAGGAAAGGACAACGACTCCTGTTTACAGGTATTTGGTGATGATTCACGCCGAGCCGATAGCGCTGCGTATCGCCATAGGAAAACAGACGCCCCTGCAACATCCTGTCAGGTGAGAAACTGATGCCGGGCACCACATTGGCAGGATTGAATGCCGACTGCTCCACATCGGCGAAGTAGTTTTCAGGATTGCGGTTCAGCTCCATTACGCCAACTTCGATAAGGGGAAAATCTTTCTGCGACCACACCTTTGTCAAGTCGAAAGGATTATACGGCAAAGCTTTGGCTTCTTCCTCCGTCATGATCTGCACCTTGAGCGTCCAACGAGGATAGTCGCCACGCTCAATGCTTTCAAATAAGTCTCTCTGATGACTTTCACGATCTTTCCCGATCAATGCTTCCGCCTCTGCATCTGTCAGATTCTTTATACCCTGTTGAGTGTGGAGATGAAATTTCACCCAATGTCTTACTCCTTCGGCGTTGATAAACGAGAATGCATGGCTTCCGTAGCCGTGCATGTGACGATAGCTGGCAGGTATACCTCGGTCGCTCATTGTGATAGTCACCTGATGGAGAGCTTCGGGCAGAAGTGTCCAAAAGTCCCAGTTGTTTTGAGGACTCCTCATATTGGTGCGTGGGTCACGCTTTACTACGTGGTTCAGGTCGGGGAATTTGAGAGGATCTCTCAGGAAAAATACGGGGGTATTGTTTCCAACGAGGTCCCAGTTACCTTCCTCAGTATAAAACTTGATAGCAAAGCCACGTATATCCCGCTCCGCATCAGCCGCACCACGCTCTCCAGCCACAGTCGAGAAGCGTACAAACAGCTCGGTCTGCTTGCCGATCTCGGAGAAAATAGCCGCCTTCGTGTACTTGGTGATGTCATGAGTGACAGTAAATGTGCCGAAAGCTCCCGAACCTTTGGCATGCATACGACGTTCGGGGATCACTTCACGATCGAAGTGAGCCAGCTTTTCCAAAAACCAGACATCCTGCAGAAGCATAGGACCACGCTTGCCTGCAGTGGCCACATTCTGATTGTCTGCTACGGGGGCACCCGCAGCTGTAGTAAGTTTGTTCTTTTCCATTGTTTTGTCTCTTATTTAAGTTAAGTAATTAAATGTCCAAACAAGATGTCATTTACTTTTTTCGTGAAGTGTCTTTATCTTCTCTATATAATGATCCAATCTCCGTTTGTCATCCTCTGAGAGGATACCGGTACGAGAGCGCATCGTATCGATGCAAGCGACACCCGACAAATTGAGATGCCGCTTCATCTTGTTGAAGATGGCACCGGTACGCACCTTATAAGTAGCAAAAAGGACAAGATTGGGAGGCAATGTCGCCGGAAGTTTGCGAGAGCCTTCTACCCAAAGATGGCTGGGATGCTGATTGACGACGAACCACCCCGAAGTCCAGCTACCAAGCATAAGGAGATCCGAGTCCTTGATCTGATCGTCCTTAAAGTCAGAAAGTGCTCCGAAGCTCACATTCACCCCCCTACTCCACAAGTACATGGCCATAGCTCTTGCCCATCCGGCAGTACGGCCTTTCTTGCTCTGATATAGTATAGTTGCTTTCATTTTTCTTTTTATTCGTATTACTTATTTGACAAATATATAGAGCAAGATTCTTATATGTAATTCGCAGATTTTATCAAACTATAGCTCTTATCTATATTCCATAAACCGATTGCATATCATCCTCCTCAACAGCGGAATCATGCACTAAAAAACACCATAAAGTAACCCCGTTCAGTCCTCCATCTTACTGCCTCAAATATAACACTTTATACCAACTATTTAAAGCCTTTCACACAAGAATCCCAAAAACCGTCAATGAATGGGATTTGAATAGAGGAAATCGCTCATGATTCGATAGACAATGGGAAAAGAATGGCCAGGGAAAGAGAATGAAACGGCTCTTGTGGGTACAACTTTGCATCCGGATACCTCGATGCAGGTAAAAGAGCGAGGGAGAGCCTGCGGTTTGACGAATTCTTCGATGAAAATAAGCATCTTTGTCATACTGAGAACGTTGTGCCGCAGGCCAACAGGCCGAACACTTCGGTAATAATAGAAGTTATAGAAGCATGAATTTATTCTCGAATCTTCCATTTCGTTTCGATGTACGCCGTCTGTCCGAAGATACGCTCAAAGCCATCTATTCTTTGGAAGAAGATGGTCTGCCCGTCAATGCAGACCAACTGGCCGGACTGACCGGACTGAAGGTAAGCAACCAACAGTATATACTCGATCTGCTGCACAAACAAGGCTATTGTCTTCCTCCGGACTCGCATCTGACCGAAAGCGGACGGAAATATGCGCTCAAGGTGATTCGACGCCACAGGCTTTTGGAAAAATACCTGTCCGAACACTCCGGCTACGAACCCAGCGAATGGCATGCACAAGCCTGTAAGGAGGAGCACTATCTGTCCGATGAAGAGCAGAAGCGGATAGCAGTCCGCCTCGGCAATCCGCTTTTTGACCCACACGGCGATCCCATCCCGACGGAAGAGGGTGAAGTGCAGTCGGTGGAAGGAGTATATGCCGACGAACTGCCGGACGATTCGTACGTGAGAGTGATCCACATCGAAGACGAGCCTACCGACCTGTACCGACAGATAGAAACCATCGGCCTCTTCCGGGGTGCTGTATTCCACCTTCTGCGTACCGATACAAATGGAGTGCACCTCTCTTTCGAGGGGGAGCAATTCTTGCTACCACGGGAGGCTGCACATAATCTGACCGTAATGCCCTGTACGGACGAAGGCATGATAGATTTGGCGCAGAAGACCGTCAAGCTCACTACGCTTCGTCAGGGTGAAGAAGCTACAATAGCCGGCATCAGTAAGGCCTGTCGGGGAGCCAATCGCAGACGGCTGTTGGACTTGGGATTCGTACGCGGTAGCCGAATCGCCATAGATCTGACCAGCCCCTTGGGCAATCCGACGGCTTATGTGGTCAGAGGAACAGCCATCGCCCTGCGACACGATCAAGCTCGTTATATCCTTATATACAGGTAAAAAACAAAACGCTCAGACCAACTTCGAATCGAATGATGAAAAAGAGTGCTGCCACTTCTTCAGCCTGCAACGGCTGTCCCGCACACAGCGGAAATAAACTACGGCGCTTGGGCACCGATGCGGAACGATACGACTTTACCATCGCCCTTGCCGGCAACCCCAATACGGGCAAGAGCACGGTATTCAATGCTCTGACCGGACTCAAACAACATACCGGCAACTGGCCCGGGAAAACGGTAGAGAAAGCCGAAGGTGCATTCTCGTATGCCGGCTCTTCATACAAGATAGTGGATCTTCCGGGTACCTATTCTCTCCTTTCTACTTCCGAGGATGAGGAGATCGCTCGCGACTTCATTCTCTTCGGCAAGCCCGATGTTACCCTCATCGTGGCGGATGCTACCCGACTGGAGCGGAATATGAATCTGATCCTGCAAATCCTCGAAATAACAGATCGTGCCGTCCTATGTGCCAATCTGATGGACGAAGCCGAACGGAACGGCGTGCAGATCGACCTGAGAGGTCTCTCGCGCAGGCTGGGTATCCCTGTCGTAGGAGCCAGTGCACGTTCGGGCGAAGGCATATCCGATCTCCTGTCGGCCCTGTCCGAGGTGGCCAAAGGGATTTATCGCTGTACTCCGCATCGGCTGATAAGCATCGGTACCGAAATAGATGCGAAGATCGATTCTTTGGCCGAATCCATCCGGCTCTTTCATCCCGATACGCCCAATAGCAGATGGTTAGCTCTTCGCCTTACGGAGGGAGACCGACGGGTGGAGAATATGCTCTATGCCGATAACGAAGCTCTGGCGGAGAAGCTGAAAGGAGAGGTGGACGAATTTCGCCGCAACTTCGGCGAAGACCTGCATGACCAGCTCTCGGAAGCACTCTATTCCGACGCCGGAAAAATATGCCAAGAAGTGGTCACTCAGGCCAACAAACGCGGAAGAACACCTCTGGATATTAAGATAGATCGCATCGTTACGAGCCGGAAGTGGGGTTTTCCCATCATGTTGCTCATGTTGGCCTTCGTACTGTGGATTACCATTGTAGGCTCCAACTATCCGTCCCAGTGGTTGAGCAACAGCCTTGTAGGTATTCTCCATCGCTTGCTGAAGACACGAGCTATGGATCTCCTGCCGGATTGGTTGAGCGGATTTCTCATCGATGGTGTCTACTTGGCTACGGCTTGGGTCGTAAGTGTCATGTTGCCGCCGATGGCCATTTTCTTTCCTCTCTTTACATTATTGGAAGACTTCGGTTTTCTTCCGCGAGTGGCATTCAATCTGGACGAACTCTTTCGTCGTTCGGGTGCGCACGGCAAGCAGGCTCTGACCATGACGATGGGCTTCGGCTGCAATGCGGCGGCAGTCATCAATACGCGCATCATCGACAGCCAAAGGGAGAGGCTGATAGCTATTCTGACCAACAACTTCTCCCTGTGCAACGGCCGTTGGCCTACGCAGATACTCCTTGCCACGGTCTTCCTCACGCCTGCCGTACCGGCCTATCTGCGTGGCGTGATCGGCATCGGGTCGGTCGTGGCCATCGCATTGCTGGGTATCGCTTTCATGTTTTTCTTCTCTTGGGTACTCTCCCGGACGCTGCTGCGAGGTCAAGTATCCACGTTCAATCTGGAGCTTCCACCCTACCGTCCGCCACAGTTTTGGCAGACGATCTATAAGTCCATAGTAGACCGTACGCTCGTCGTTTTGTGGCGTGCCGTTGTCTTTGCTGCGCCGGCCGGTGCCCTTATCTGGCTCACCTGCAACATTCAAATCGGCGGAATCGGGATAGCCGAATATCTGATCGACCTGCTGGACGGCCCCGGGTGGCTGATGGGACTCAACGGTGTCATTCTGCTGGCCTATGTATTGGCTATTCCGGCTAATGAAATAGTGATACCCACGATCCTGATGCTGACCGTCCTGACTACGGGAATAGACGGAGGAGCCGGTGCCGGCGTCATGTTCGAAGCCGATGGTGCGGCCGAAACGGCACGACTGTTCGAAGCCGGCGGTTGGACTATGCTGACGGGTATCAACCTCATGCTCTTCTGCCTGCTCCACAATCCTTGCAGCACCACTCTGTTCAACATATATAAAGAGACGGGGAGCCGGAAGTGGACACTGCTGGCAGCCTTGATTCCGCTTGCCACGGGTTTCGTTGTCACCGTAGCCGTGGCCTTTGTATGGCGGTTGGTCGGAGGATAAGACCGAAAAAACTTTCCCAAACGAATTGCGATCGAATGAATGATTTTCGCCCCAACCCTTCCCTCTTGTTGGAGACGAGCTGGGAGGTTTGCAATAAGCAGGGTGGTATATACACTGTGCTTACATCAAGGGCACACGAGATGATGAAACGCCACGACGGACGTATCATTTTCATAGGCCCCCTGCTAACGGAGCAGGAAGAATTACCTGCCGATTTTGAGAATACAGTCCCTGCCATCTTGGAGGATTGGCATCGCGATGCAGCACCTTCGCTGGACTTGCGATATGTGTGCGGCAGCTGGCGAACTCCCGGTACTCCCCCTGTAGTACTGGTGGACTTCGAATCCCTCTATGCACAGAAAGCAAAGCTCTACTATGAGATGTGGGAGCACTTCGGCATCCAAAGCGACAAGGGGTACGGCGACTATGACGAAGCCTCGCTCTTCGGCATTGCCGCAGCTCAAACGATGCACAGTCTGTGCGAATACCTCTGCCCCGAAGACCAACCGGTCATAGGCATATTCAACGAATGGATGCTCGGCATGGGACTCCTCTACAGCAAGCGGAAAACGCCTCGTCTGAAAACTCTTTTCCTCACACATGCCACCACCACAGGGCGGTCTATCGCCGGCAACAACAAAGCTCTGTATACATACATGCCGGGCTACAACGGCGATCAAATGGCAGCCGAACTCGGTGTGGAAGCCAAGCACGGGATAGAAAAGGCGGCGGCTCACCAATCGGATACCTTTGCCACGGTAAGCGAACTCACGGCCAAAGAATGCCGACAGCTGCTCGAGCGCAATCCGATGGTACTGCCCAATGGATTCGAACCGAACTTCGTACCGCAAGGAGAAGAATACGAAAGGCGGCGCACCGAAGCGCGAAAGCGACTGCTCCACGTAGCAGAACATCTGACCGGCAAGCAACTGCCTGCCGACACTTTGCTGGTAGCAACGAGCGGACGCCACGAGTACAGGAACAAAGGTATCGACCTCTTCATTGATGCCGTCTCCGATGCCGGACGATCAGGCAAACTTCGCACCCCGGCTTTGGCTTTCATCCTCGTGCCGGCATGGGTAGCCGGAGCACGTGCCGACCTGCAATATCTGCTAAATCATCCCAATCCGACGGAGTATAAGGAGAAACCGCTTCCCTATCCTTTCCTGACGCATTGGCTGTACGACGCACAGGAGCAGACTATCTCGAAACGACTCGGCGAATCCGCCGGCAGTGCCGGAGAGGCCTCCTTCATCTTCGTCCCCTGTTACCTGAATCGGAAGGACGGCATCTTCGGTCTCAGCTACTACGATTTGCTCATCGGCATGGATCTGACCGTCTTTCCCTCCTACTATGAACCGTGGGGATATACGCCGCTGGAGAGCATCGCCTTCGGTATCCCCACAGTGACGACCGACCTTTCGGGCTTCGGACTTTGGGCTATGCAGGAGCGGGGCAGTCGGGACGACTTCAGCACCGGTGTAGCCGTCATCAAGCGTACCGACGACAATTATGCAGAAGCCGTACAAGCCATCGCCGAGCTGCTATGTCGTTGGCCGGCCGAAACTGCCGACCGAACGGTCTACCGGCAGGCAGCCATGCAAACGGCATCCCATGCAGAGTGGCGTCTGTTTTACGACCGGTATGAAGAAGCATACTCCGCATTGCTCAGCCGGGATTGAGGACAATCGATAATGAAAAAAACGCATCTTTGTAGTCCATTCCACGAACAAACAGCTATTACAAGACAATGATACCGAACATACTGCTTCTAATCCTCGGATTGCTCTTAGTCGTTGGCGGAGCCAATTTCCTCACCGATGGCGCAGCCTCCATTGCCAAGCGATTCCGGCTCTCGGACTTGGTCATCGGCCTTACCGTACTGGCCTTCGGCACATCGGCACCCGAACTCACCGTCAGTCTGATGGCAGCTCTGAAAGGAAGTGCCGATATAGCCATCGGCAACGTCATCGGGAGCAATATCTTCAACATTCTGGCTATCGTGGGAGTTACGGCCCTGATCATACCGCTGGCCATGTCGAACAGTACGATCCGTATCGAAATCCCCCTGACCATCCTCTCCTCCGCGGTCTTGTTTTTCATGGCCAACGACCGTCTCTTCGACATGGCCGGAGAGAATGTGATCACCCGTACCGAAGGCTTCGTGCTGCTGGCTTTCTTCCTGATATTTCTATTCTACACCTTCAATATGTCCAAAGGGGAAGAATCCCCCGGACAGGTAAGGCTGTTTGGCCTGCCCCTATCCATAATAATGGTAATAGGCGGTCTGGCAGCTCTCGTCTTCGGGGGCGATCTGTTCGTGGACAATGCAGCCATGCTTGCTGCACGGATGGGCATAAGCGAATCGGTTGTCGCCATCACCATAGTAGCGGGAGGAACTTCCCTGCCCGAATTGGTCACCAGCGTGGTGGCTGCCATCAAGAAGCGTCCGGGCATGGCCATCGGCAATATCGTCGGTAGCAACCTCTTCAACATCCTGCTCATCCTCGGAGTCAGTGCGTCCATCAGCCCCATAAGGATCCAAGGCATTACGGTCGTGGACTACGGGATCTTCATCCTTGCGACAATCCTGCTCTATATTTTCGGTCTTTTCTTCGGCGACAAAACGATCAAACGCTTCGAAGGCAGCATCCTCCTATCGCTCTTCGTCTGCTATACGGTCTATCTGGTTATGACCGCCTAAAGAAAACTATACGGGGAAAAATGCGAAAGAAAAGGCTCGATGCCATCCGTCGGCATATCCTGCGAGGGGAAATCTCCACTCAAGAGAAGTTGCAAACAGCCTTACTGTCCGAAGGCATTTCCGTATCGCAGGGCACACTTTCGCGTGATCTGGAGCTCCTCGGCATAGAAAAATCGACTTCGCCTTCGGGGGGAAAAGTGTACAGTCTGCCCCAAGACAGTCGTCCACCCTCCCCTCGCGGTGAACTTCGCATCGGACGCACCGAAGGGTTTATCGGACTGGCCAATGCAGGAGAGACGCTCCTGCTCAATACGGTCGAAGGCCATGCAACCCGCATCGCATCGGAAATAGAGGAGCTGTCTGCGCCCGAAGTGGCGAATGTATTCTTCGGCCCAACACACATCGTTGTCATCGGACAGAAAGGAACCACGCGTCAGGCTTTGCTCTGCGCCATTGCTCCGGCCGTTCCCGAAGTCCTCCGCTGAGAACCGACACGCCTCCTCTCGGCAAACCCACCCAAAAACGATTGTAGGCCGTTTCTTGCTCTTTACACTGATGCAGGACACGATTGTAGGCCGTTTCTTGCTTCCTGCACCGCTGCATGGAGCAAGAAACACCCTACGATGATACCCACAAATGACTGCTCTACAATGAATTACACCATAAAAACGACATTTCCATGAGATAGCTGTTTGGCATGCGTTTGCTCTCCTATCGATAGGTATTTCCCTTACCATCACTATATTTTCTGTAGTTTTGTACCGCTTCATCAATTAAAAACAACGACAATTATGTTTTCCGGAATCGTAGAAGAATATGCCCAAGTGACAGATCTCCATCGCGAAAATGACAATCTGCACATCACGATGACGTGCTCTTTCGTCAATGAACTCAAGATAGACCAAAGCATCGCACACAACGGCGTATGCCTCACCGTAGTCAGCAAGACGGACACCACCTATACCGTGACCGCCATACGCGAAACCCTCGAACGCTCCAACCTCGGACTCCTCCAAATAGGCGATCTCGTCAATCTGGAACGAAGCATGATGATGGGCGGCCGACTCGATGGGCACATCGTGCAGGGACACGTAGATCAGACGGCTGTATGTACCGCAGTGGAAGAAGCCGGCGGCAGCCACTACTATTCGTTCGAATACAAGCTCGACAAGGAGATGGCTCGCCAAGGCTATATGACCGTGGAGAAAGGATCCGTATGCGTCAATGGCGTGAGCCTGACCGTATGCGACTCCGGCATGAACAGCTTCCGTGTGGCCATCATCCCCTATACTCGGGACCATACGAATTTCTGCCGCATTGTCCCAGGTAGCGTGGTCAATCTGGAATTCGACATCGTGGGGAAATACCTCAGCAAGATGCTCCAATACCAATGAACCCAAACGACTTTTACTCCCTGATCGAACAGCGGCAGAGCGATCGCAAGTTCGATCCCGACCGCCCCGTACCCGAAGACGTGCTTGAGCGCATCATCGAAGCGGGGCGTCTCTCCCCCTCAGCCTGCAATTCGCAGCCTTGGAGCTTTGTAGTCGTCACCGATCCCGATACTCGCAAACAGTTGGCGGAAGCCTCATCGTCCCGGCTATTGGGTATGAATCATTTCACACGTCAGGCTCCCGTACACATCGTAGTAGTAGAGGAGAAAGCCAACTTCACGGCTACTATCGGCGGAAAAATGAAAAAAATCCACTATGCCAATATCGATCTCGGCATAGCTGCCGCACACATCACGCTTGCTGCCACGGCTGAAGGTCTCGGTAGCTGCATCATAGGTTGGGTAAACGAAGCCAAGATTCGCGAAATACTGGGTATCCCCTCCGGACGTCGCGTAGTCATGAACATCATGCTCGGCTATTCCGCCGATCCGCACAGGGCCAAGAAGCGCAAAGAAACCTCGGAGATTCTTCACCGCGAGAAGTGGTAGGTTCTCTCTCCTCCCTCCCCCCGAAGAGGTTACATACATAGTATATAGTATAGCTCATTATGTACGACATTCAAAAAATCAGGGAAGACTTCCCCATCCTCCATACCCGGGTACACGGTAAACCCCTCATCTATCTGGACAATGCCGCCACGACGCAAAAACCCATAGCGGTATTAGACCAAATCGAACGAGCCTACCGCACATTCAACGCCAACATCCACCGCGGCGTACACCATCTGAGTCAGGTGGCTACGGAGCAGCACGAGAATGCTCGCAAGCGGATAGCCTGCTACATCGGAGCAGAAGACCCGAAAGAGCTGCTCTTTACGCGTGGCACTACCGAGGCGATCAATCTGGTGGCCTCTTCGTTCGGCCAAGCTTTCGTCCGTTCCGGCGATGAGATTATCATCAGCACCCTCGAACACCATTCGAACATCGTCCCGTGGCAACTTTTGGCCGAGCGTACCGGTGCTCGGCTCAGAGTGATCCGGCTGACTGAATCGGGCGAACTGGATGTGGAGCATTTCCGGTCTCTACTCAACGAACGCACCAAAATCGTTTCGATAGCCCACATCAGCAATGTGCTCGGCACCATCAATCCCATACGCCGGATAACGGATTTGGCTCATGCCGCCGGAGTACCCGTTCTGGTCGATGGAGCACAGGCCATCGCCCACTGCCGGGTAGATGTGCGGGAGTTGGGAGCGGATTTCTACGCTTTCTCCGGCCATAAAGTGTACGCACCTACAGGAATAGGCGTATTGTATGGCAAAGCAGAGTGGCTGGAGAAGATGCCCCCTTACCACGGCGGTGGAGAGATGATCGCCAAGGTGACATTCGAAAAGACCACCTACAACGAATTGCCCTATAAGTTCGAAGCCGGCACACCGAACTATGTCGGTTCCACGGCTTTGGCCACAGCTCTCGACTACATCGAAGGATTGGGCTTAGAAGCCATAGCCGCACATGAAGACAAACTCCTGCGCATGGCCACCGAAGGCGTGAGAGCTTTCTCCAATGCCCGTATCATCGGAGAAGCCGAACACAAGAGCGGTGTGCTCTCTTTCCTCATAGGGGACATTCATCCCTATGACCTCGGCATGCTGCTCGATCGGCTTGGTATAGCCATCCGCACCGGACACCACTGTGCCGAACCGCTGCTCGAAAGCATGGGACTCAATGCCACGGCTCGCGCCTCCTTTGCCCTATACAACACCGAGGAGGAAGTGGAGCAATTCCTCCAAGCCTTGAAGCGCGTAGTAAGCATGTTCTAATTTCTTCCCCATGCTTCTCTCTCGCTATATAGACGATGACTTGCGTGAATGCGGTTGCGACGAAGCCGGTCGCGGCTGTCTGGCCGGTCCCGTCTATGCAGCGGCTGTGATCCTGCCGGCCGACTTCTCTCATCCCCTGCTGAATGATTCGAAGCAACTGAGCGAAAAGCAACGCTACACCCTTCGCCCTGTCATAGAATCCGAGGCTATCGCATGGGGGATAGGTATCGTAAGTGTACAGGAAATAGACGAGATCAATATCCTCAGAGCTTCATTTCTCGCCATGCATCGCGCCATAGAGCAGTTGCCTTTTCGCCCCGAAAGGCTGCTGATCGACGGCAATCGGTTCGATCCTTTCGAACAAATCCCCCACCACTGCATCGTGGGAGGCGATGCCCGCTATCGCTCCATCGCAGCAGCTTCCATTTTGGCCAAAACTTATCGGGACGACGCGATGCTCCTTCTGAATAAGGACTTCCCGATGTACGGATGGGAGTGCAACAAAGGCTATCCTTCGCCGGCACACAAATCTGCTATTCGTCGCTTCGGAGTTTCGCCGCATCACCGCCTTACTTTCCGCGGAGTAGCGGACGCAGACCGGCCGGCAGCAGAATAAAGGGACTATATTTGCACCACTGAATATGAGCAGGAAAAACCGGCACAATGTACTCCCGCGAGCCACGATGCTCCGAAAGAAAACCATCCAGATCCGACTGAACGAGGCGGAGCACAAGGCCGTCGAAACCTATTGCAGCCGTTTCAAGGTGGAGAACCGCTCTCGCTGGATCCGCGAAACGCTGATGAAAGAGGTAATACACCGATTAGAAAGTGATACTCCTTTGCTTTTCCGAGAGGAGGAAATGCGATGACAGCCCCTACCCTTGCCACAGATGACATCCGCTATATGAGGCTTGCACTTGAAGAGGCGCGAGCGGCCGCTGACGAAGGAGAGGTTCCTATCGGAGCCGTGATCGTTTGCAAGGGGCAGATCGTTGCGCGTGCTCACAACAGAGTGGAAAGCCTGAACGACCCTACGGCTCATGCCGAAATGCTTGCCATCACGATGGCTGTGGATGCCATAGGGGGGAAATACCTCCGCGACTGCACACTGTACGTGACTGTCGAACCCTGCCTGATGTGTGCCGGCGCACTTCGCTGGACGCAAATACCACGAGTAGTGTACGGAGCTTCCGAACCCAAAGTGGGCTACAGGCTGTTCACCGATCATGCACTCCACCCCAAATGCCGCGTAGAAGGCGGTATATTGGCGGACGAATCAGAGGATCTGATGCGTAGTTTCTTTGCCGAACGGCGGTAGCCGAGCGATACATTTATATATCTTTGCGCAATATGGCAGCATTCAGTGTACATATATTGGGCTGCGGATCTGCCCTGCCGACCACACACCACCATCCCTCTTCGCAAGTAATCGACCTACGCGACAAACTTTACATGATCGATTGCGGAGAAGGTGTCCAGCGACAATTCAGACTCGAAAAGCTCCATTTCGGGCGTCTCATCCATATTTTCATCAGCCATCTGCATGGCGATCACTGTTTCGGCCTGCCCGGATTTATCTCCACACTTGGTCTGTTGGGACGTACCGGCACCCTGCATGTACATGGGCCGGAGGGAATAGAGCGTTTTCTCAGCCCCATATTGGAGCAGTTCTGTCACCGAATGCCCTATCAGGTGGAGATACATACGATCGATGCCTCCCGACATGCGCTTGTGCATGAGGACAAATCCGTCAAAGTCTATAGCATACCGCTCAGCCACCGCATCCCTGCAGCGGGCTACCTCTTCGAAGAAAAATGCCGTGCAAGGCATCTGAACAGAGCGGCTGCCGAGTTCTACAATATTCCGCTTGCCGAATATCCCCTCATCATAGAAGGATCCGACTACACGACACCGGATGGGCGGATCATCCCCAACCGACACCTCACGACCCCGGGCACACCGCCCAGACGATATGCTTACTGCTCGGATACGGAGTTTTATCCCTCCATCGTCCCTATTATTCAAGGTGTGGATTTGCTCTACCATGAGGCCACTTTTATGGAGGAGGATCGGGCAAGAGCCAAAGAGACTTTCCACAGTACGGCCAAAGAAGCGGCCGAAATAGCACGACTTGCAGGAGCCAAACGCCTCCTAATCGGGCATTACTCCGGCAGATACAAGGATGTCCAAGGCTTGCTGGAAGAAGCTCAAAGCGTATTCAAGCCGACTATTGCCGCCAATGAAAGAATGCATATCGATCTGTAAATGCCTTTTCCGGCAGTCTTGTTTGCTCCTCGCCCTTACCGGTCTGCTGTATTCCTGCGGAACGAGCAAGAAAGCGACAAGCATATCCGGTAAACCTCACCATACAACTGCCACCAGCCATTCGCTCCGAACGGCGGAGGACATCGTTACCGACCTGATAGCCCGAGGCAAGAAGCTGATAGGCAAACCCTACAGGTATCGGGGGCCATCGTCTTGGCCGATGGATTGCTCCGGCTACGTGGCCTACCTCTACTCCTGCTACGATATTCATATTCCACGCTCTTCATCGGCACTATACAACTATACCATTCCCGTACGCCATCCTCTACCGGGCGACCTGCTTTTCTTCCGTGGCAGTAAGAACCGCAAAGGGGTTATCGGCCATGTGGCACTGCTGATCGAAGTTCGCGGTGACGAACTGATCATGCTGCACAACACCAATAGTAGAGGTATCATCATCGAATCGCTGCAACGAAGTTCGTACTTCAGCAAGCGTTATGTCCGTGCCGGCCGTTTACCTGAGATTCAAGCCCTCATGGACTGATCCTCGCCAAGTTCCCCTTCTACAAAAATCCGATTCCACCTTTTCACCGGCAAAAACTTGAATGGTGTCGATGCTGTGGACTACATTTTTAAGGAGATCGGCACAATAAAAATTGCCCCACATACAGAGATCCGCATGTGGGGCAATTATAGGTATTTTGCCAATCGGTATCGGCAGCTAAAAAGACTTTTTACTTGCCGTAGCGAGCTTTCAGTATCTGGATCATATCAGCAGACATGGAGTCGAGATCGTACTCCGGCTTCCAATCCCATTCGCTACGAGCACAAGAATCATCCAATGAGTTTGGCCATGACTCGGCAATACCTTGACGGAGAGGATCGACTTCGTAATTCATAACGAAATCAGGTACCAACTTCTTCACGGCTGCCGCTATCTGCGAGGGTTCGAAACTCATGGCAGTGATATTGAACGAATTGCGATGTACCAGACGGGCAGGATCAGCTTCCATCAGCTCCACGCATGCGCGAAGAGCATCGGGCATATACATCATATCCATATAAGTACCTTCTTTAATGGGACAGGTGAAGCATCCTTCTTTGACAGCTGCATAATAAATATCCACGGCATAGTCTGTCGTTCCGCCACCGGGGAGGGTGACGTTGGAGATCAAACCGGGGAAACGAACCGAACGTGTATCTACACCGAAACGCTTGTGGTAGTAGTCGCTCAAAAGCTCGCCACTGACCTTCGTTACTCCGTACATGGTCTTGGGACGCTGAATAGTATCCTGGGGGGTCTTGTCCTTAGGAGTATCATTGCCGAAAGCACCGATAGAGCTGGGTGTAAACACTGCACAATTCTTTTCACGAGCTACTTCCAGTGTATTGAAAAGTCCTCCCAGACCAATATGCCATGCTAACTGAGGTTTGGCTTCTGCTACGGCACTGAGAAGGGCTGCCAAATTGTAAATCGTATCTACTTTATACTTATCCACCACTTCTGCTATTTGTTTGGCATTGGTGATGTCTGCTATTTCGGCAGGACCGCTTTCGAGTAGTTCGCCCTTAGGCTCTGCACCGGGGATATAACCCGCTACAACGTTTCCCTGAGGATAACGCTTTCTCAACTCCATAGTCAGCTCCGATCCGATCTGGCCGGTAGAGCCGATAATCAGGATGTTCTTCATTCTACTACCTCCGTATTGCTTTAAGTTAGTTGGGTTCATTAAAATTCGCTGCAAAAGTATGGATTATTCTCATAAATATGCGACTAAAAAGCAGCACAAAATCGATGAAGACGAAAAGAAAGACAAAGACCTCTCTATAGGAGTCTGACGAAATAGATGCCATCCCGTCTTGAAGAGGTTTGAGCCGAACCGGTATAAGAAAAGAGAACGATCAAGTGCGAAATCATTTGATTTCAGGCAGATACCTATATGTGGGGATTGTCGATTAGGTGGAATAACTATACTTTTGTTCGAAACAAAACAATATTTTTTCGTATGACAACGCATCACATAAAGAAATCATATTCACCCAATACAAAGCTAAGTGACTTAATATGCGAGAATTACGACTTGCTGCTGGTCATTACGCGCTTTGGTATTTCACTTGGTTTCGGAGAAAAGAGCATACGAGAAGTCTGTGAGGACAATAAGGTAAACACCAATACCCTCATGGCTGTCATCAACGCACTTATCAACCGTCCCGAGCACCCTTCCGAGGCAATCTTGTCGGATCTGTCAGCTCCCTCCCTGATCAACTATCTGCGCAAGTCGCACAATTATTTTCTCGAATTCCGTCTGCCTTCGCTCCGTCAAGATCTTTTAGCCGCACTGTCCAACTGCCCATCCGAGGTGGTGTTCGTCATTCGTCAATTCTATGATGAATACGTGGAGGAAGTACGCAAGCACATGAGCTACGAAGAGAAAACAGTTTTCCCCTATGTGGAAAAGCTTTTAGCCGGAAAGTTGGACGAACGTTCGCACTACAGGATCGATATATTCAGCAAACGCCACGATCAGATAGAGCTGAAAATTTCCGAACTTAAGAACCTGCTGATCAAATACTACCCGACATCAAGCGGCTACGAACTCAACAGCGTACTGCACGACATATTCTCTTCGGAAGACGATCTGTCTGCACACAACTTTGTCGAAGACCACCTTTTCGTGCCTTTGATTCGTAAAATAGAAAAGGAAAGCGGATTATGAACATCATCTCACTCAAGGTAGCGATCGTAGAACCGCTACCTATGATTCGTGCAGGGCTGGAAGCTCTACTAAAGAAAATCACCGGCTACAAGATACAATTCATAGATGCGCCGGCCGATAATGGTTGGGTAGATGTAATCTCCTTTTATTGTCCCGATATCGTTTTCATGAATCCACTCGTATCGGGACTGACCCGAAACGAATCAGACAAGGCATGTCCACAGTCGCGCTATGTGGGTTTGCTCACTACGCCGATCGACAGCAATATGCTACACAACTATGACGATACACTGTCCGTCCACGCCACAGTAGAGGAATTAAGACAGCTATTGGAAAGACTTTATCAAAAGACCTTGGAACCCGAAGAGAGCGGAGAAGAACAACAGACGCTCACCAATCGGGAGAAAGAGATCGTCGTAGGCGTGGTGAAAGGTATGACCAACAAAGAGATTGCGGAAGAGCTTTTCTTATCTACACATACCGTTATAACCCACCGACGCAACATAGCAAAGAAACTACAGATCCACAGCCCCAGTGGTTTGACGATCTACGCCATCATGAACAAACTCGTCAATCTCGACGAGATTACTCACTAAGCGAATAGATTTTCTATTCACTGATCGCCTGCTTTAGAAGTAAGCAAAGACCAAAGTTTATCATTGGGTGGAAGAGGAGCAGTGAGATCGATGAGGACACCGCTGACGGGATGAGTGAAACGAATTCGATGGGCCAGCAGACTGATTCCTCCATCCGGATTACTGCGCCCAAATCCGTATTTCAAATCACCTTTAATAGGACAACCTATAGCTGCGAGCTGGCAACGAATCTGATGATGCCGGCCCGTATGCAACTCTATTTCCAAAAGATGGTAGTTGTCGGACGAAGCTAATAAGCGGTAAGAAAGAGATGCTTTCTTGCTGTTCGGCACTTCACGTACCGAAGTAAAACTTTTGTTCAGTTTTTCGTTTCGACTGATATAATGAACGAGTGTATCTCTGTCCTTGAGAGGTCTTTGTTTGACTATGGCACGATATACCTTTTGCACCTCCCCATCTCGAAACATATTATTGAGTCGTGCCAAAGCCTTACTCGTTTTGGCGAAAACGACCAGTCCTGCTACGGGACGATCCAAACGATGGGCTACACCGAGGAAGACATTGCCCGGCTTGGCATACTTCTCTTTGATCCACTGCTTGACCGTTTCGGACAGAGGGCTGTCGCCGGTCTTATCGCCTTGAACAATCTCTCCAACAGCCTTATTGACTATGATCAGATGATTGTCTTCGTAAACGATTTCCATAACGACAGCCCTATGAACCGAACAGGTTGATTCTGATCCTATATTACATATTCATACCACCGCAAACGTGGACTACCTGTCCCGTCACATAGGTAGAGAGATCACTGCCAAGGAAAGTAGCCACGTTAGCCACATCTTCAGGCGTACCACCACGACGCAGAGGTATCTGTGCAGCCCATTGCTTCTTCACTTCTTCGCTAAGCACGGCAGTCATATCGGTAATGATAAAGCCCGGTGCAATTGCATTGGCACGCACGCCGCGTGAGCCCAGTTCTTTGGCAACACTCTTGGCCAAACCGATCATACCGGCCTTAGAGGCTGAGTAGTTGGATTGTCCTGCATTGCCCGATACACCTACCACAGAAGCCATATTGATGATACTGCCGGTACGCTGTCCCATCATGATGGGAGTCACAGCATGAATCATGTTGAACGCTGACTTCAGATTAACATTGATCACGGCATCCCATTGTTGCTCGGTCATACGCATCATAAGGCCATCGCGAGTGATACCGGCATTGTTCACCAAAATATCGATCCGGCCGAAGTCAGCCTTGATCTGTTCCACCACTGTATGCGCGGCATCGAAGTCAGCCGCATTGGAAGCGTATGCCGCAGCACGTACTCCCAGCCGTTTGAGTTCTTCTACGAAAGCTTGTACGCCCTCATCGATATTCAGATCCGTAATGGCCACATCGGCACCTTCCGTTGCATACTTATAAGCTATGGCACGGCCGATACCGCGTCCGGCTCCCGTAATGAGAGCTACCTTGTTCTCCAATAATTTCATACTTTGATTTTTATTTGTCGTGGACAAATACTGACCGATACGATCTGTATGTCCGCGAAGTTGATTTATTGATCGTTAAATTCTTAAATACTTTCTCTGCCAGTCTCTTCTTCACCGGTGTTTACTGCCGGAGATAGACAGATACCGTGGAAGATCAGATGCTCCACATTCTCACTGATTCGCTCGAATGCGATCGTTCCGGCATGCCTAAGATGTCCGCTGATATAGGGCACTTCCAGCCCCTTGATTGAATGGAGCAAGATCTTGGCGGTAATATGGGTATCGGGTATAGAAAAAGCATTGAGCCGAACTCCTTCGTCCAAAATGGAACAGATCAGATGTTCTTCCTTGAGGTCGAACTCCTTACGGGCAGTCTCCACCTTCCATATATCTCGGAAAAAATCGGCACGAAGCGTACCATTACGGACGACGATCTCTTTGATTGCTTCCAAATGAGTATAGATGAAGTGCATCAGCTTCTTAGCCGGCGGCATAGACACGATTGCAGCCGTCTCCAAGGAGCTGTAAAGTTCGTCCAGCTCTTTATGGACAACTGCAAAATAGATATCTTTTTTGCTTTTGAAGTAGGTATATAGCGTGCGTCGTCCCTTGTTTGCCGCATCGGCGATATCGTTCATCGTGGTCTTTTCCACGCCGATTTTGGCAAAGAGCTGACGTGCTACATCGATCATCAGTTCTCTTGTTTTCGCCACACTCATTAAGTATTTTCGATTACCCTAAAATTCTAACGGTATCTTGTTTCGGAAACAAATATAAGGTTTTTGGCGTTGATTTTGCACGTTTGTTTCAGAATTGAGCAAAAAGAACAGCCGCTTTTGTGCATATAAGAGTTTGACGATATTGTCCGAGAAGAGTTTGCTCCAAGCAAATAAAAAAGCTGTCTCCTTTGAAAGGGGACAGCTTATCAATATTCTTGTTGTCTCACAAGGATTCGAACCTTGACAAACAGGACCAGAATCTGTTGTGCTACCATTACACCATGAGACAGTGGCGAAGCATTATCGCTTCCGGTGCTGCAAATGTACACCTTTTTGTGAAACGAACAATAAAAGACAACATTTAAATCTTAATTGGCATCTCCGTATCTTCCTCCATCGTATCCGACTTTGCAAAGATGGGTTGGAAATCTCAATTTTAGGTTCGTAAACCGGAAACACGGTCGAGATATTTTGGTCACTTTTTCTGTCTGTTTTTGTATTTTTGCGAGCGTAAAGACCGAAAAAAGGTCATACATCAGCATCAAAGAGTTCCATTTCAACAAACATCGATGAAGAATATCCGCAACTTCTGCATTATTGCACATATCGACCACGGCAAGAGTACCTTGGCCGATCGGTTGCTCGAATATACCAACACCGTCTCCGGCAAAGACCTGCAAGATCAGGTCTTGGACAATATGGACTTGGAACGAGAGAGAGGTATAACGATCAAGAGCCATGCCATTCAGATGGACTATCAGTTAGATGGAGAAAAGTATGTGCTCAACCTGATCGATACTCCGGGGCACGTGGACTTTTCCTACGAAGTCTCTCGCTCCATCGCCGCTTGCGAAGGGGCATTGCTTATCGTCGATGCTGCCCAAGGGATACAGGCACAGACCATATCCAATCTCTATATGGCGATCGAAAACGACCTGACCATCATCCCCATTGTGAACAAAGTGGATCTACCCAGTGCCATGCCCGAAGAGGTGGAAGACCAGATCATCGAGCTTTTGGGCTGTGATCGTTCGGAGGTTATCCGTGCCAGTGGTAAGACCGGTCAGGGAGTAGATCAGATCCTTCGCGCTATCGTCGAACAAGTACCGGCCCCTGCCGGAGATCCCGATGCTCCACTCCAATGCCTCATCTTTGACTCGGTCTTCAATCCGTTCCGTGGTATCATTGCCTATTTTAAGGTGGTGAATGGCAGTATTCGCAAAGGAGATCATGTCAAGTTTATTGCCACCGAGAAAGAATACGATGCCGATGAAGTAGGAGTACTCAGGCTCGATATGGAGCCGCGCTCGGAGGTCAAGACCGGCGATGTAGGCTATATCATCAGCGGTATCAAAACAAGCCGCGAGGTCAAGGTAGGCGATACGATCACCCATGTGGCGAAGCCTGCCAAAGAGGCCATAGCAGGATTCGAAGAGGTAAAACCCATGGTTTTCGCTGGTGTATATCCTATCGAAGCCGAAGACTTCGAGAACCTGCGCGCTTCTTTGGAAAAGCTTCAGCTCAACGATGCATCGCTGACGTTCCAGCCCGAAAGCTCCGTGGCTCTCGGATTCGGATTTCGTTGTGGATTTCTCGGTTTGCTCCACATGGAGATCGTGCAGGAGCGATTGGATCGGGAGTTCAATATGAATGTGATCACGACAGTTCCCAACGTTTCTTACAAAGTCTATGACAAGAAAGGCGGCTGTAAGGAGGTCCACAACCCATCGGGACTGCCCGAACCCACGCTTATCGATCATATCGAAGAGCCTTTTATCAGAGCTTCGGTCATCACCAATACGGCCTATATCGGCCCTATCATGACACTTTGCTTGGGCAAAAGAGGGGTGTTGGTGAAGCAAGAATATATATCGGGCGGTCGTGTAGAGATCTTCTACGACCTCCCATTGGGCGAAATCGTCATCGACTTCTACGACAAGCTCAAGAGTATCTCCAAAGGATATGCCTCGTTCGACTATCACCTGCATGACTTCAGAGAGAGCAAGCTGGTGAAACTCGATATTCTGCTCAATGGCGAACCCGTCGATGCCCTTTCGACACTCACACACGTGGACAACAGTGTCACATTCGGCCGGCGCATGTGCGAAAAGCTCAAAGAACTGATCCCGCGTCAGCAATTCGAAATAGCCATCCAAGCAGCTATCGGGGCCAAGATCATCGCTCGCGAAACGATCAAGCCCGTCCGCAAGGATGTGACGGCTAAGTGTTATGGTGGTGATATTTCCCGTAAGCGTAAACTACTCGAAAAGCAGAAAGAAGGAAAGAAACGCATGAAGCAGATAGGTACGGTCGAAGTACCTCAGAAAGCTTTCCTCGCTGTCCTCAAACTGGACTGATCCGAAGCCTTTTCACAATCCAGTCCCATCACTATGGCCGCTACCAAGTCTCGCACCAAACATCCTGCTCCGGAGAGCATTACAGCTCCGTTGGAGGGACGTGTTCCGCCACAGGCTCCCGAATTGGAGGAGGCTGTTTTGGGAGCTATCCTGCTGGAAAAAGATGCCTATATGCAAGTAGGCGAAATGTTGCGCCCCAGGACTTTCTATCTCAAGGCCCATGAGCTGATTTACGAAGCCATTACCCAACTGGCACTCAATCAGAAGCCGGTGGATATGCTCACGGTGACGGAGCAGCTCAAGAAGAACGGCAATCTCGATGCCGTCGGCGGCCCCTCTTATATAGCCGGTCTGACGCTCAAAGTGGCAAGCTCGGCCAACTTGGAATACCATGCCAAGATATTGGCGCAGAAAGCTTTGAGCCGTGAGGTAATCGGCTTTTCCAGTGAAGTCCTGAAGAAGGCTTACGATGATACGGAGGACATAGAGGATCAGTTGCAGCAGGCCGAGGGACGATTGTTCGAGATCTCCCAGCACAACATGAAGCAGGACGTCCAGCCTATCGACCCGATTATCAAAGAGGCCTTGGGCGAAATCCAAATTGCAGCCAACCGTAAGGAAGGACTCAGCGGTCAGCCATCCGGTTTCCCCGCTATCGACAAGCTCACGGCCGGTTGGCAAGCTTCCGATCTGATCATCATTGCTGCCCGTCCTGCTATGGGAAAGACCGCATTCGTGCTTTCCATGGCGAAAAATATGGCTATCGACTATAATATACCCGTAGCCATATTCAATTTGGAAATGAGCAGTGTGCAGCTGGTCAAGCGTCTGATGTCCAATGTCTGTGAGATTCCGGGTGAGAAGTTGAAGACCGGCCGACTCGAATCACACGAATGGGTACAACTCGACACCAAACTGAAAGACTTCGAAAACAAACCTCTCTATATAGACGATACGCCCTCTCTTTCCGTCTTCGAACTGCGCACCAAATCGCGCCGTCTGGTGCGCGAGTACGGCGTGAAAGTGATCATCATCGACTATCTTCAGCTCATGAACGCCAGCGGAATGTCATTCGGCAATCGTGAACAGGAAGTCAGTACTATCTCACGCTCTCTCAAGGTTTTGGCCAAGGAGCTGAAGATACCCATCATCGCCCTCTCCCAGCTCAACCGAAGTGTCGAGACCCGTCAGGGCGACATCAACAGCAAACGTCCGCAGCTATCCGACTTGCGCGAGTCCGGAGCCATCGAACAGGATGCCGATATGGTATGCTTCATCCATCGCCCCGAATACTACAAGATCACGGAAGACCAGCAGGGTAACTCCCTTTTGGGCATAGGCGAATTTATCATCGCCAAGCATCGTAACGGGCCTGTGGATGATGTGCGTTTGCGTTTCCGCAGCGAGTTTGCCAAGTTCCTCCCTCTTGAGGCTGAAAGCATGGTCAAACGCCACTCCCGTATCGGAGGTTCTCCCGTGGAAATGGGTGTCGGCAACGGATCATTCGCCCCACCCCTACCTCCTCCGGAGGACAATCCTCTCCTTTCAGGCCCCTATTCCTCGGGCACATCCGAGGCCGATTTCCTCGCCGAAGCATCAGGAATCGACAACCCCTTCTGACATTATCAGGAAACGATATTGCACAATTACGAGCCAATACACATTGGCTCCAATACAACGTGCCCTCTCCTCTTAAAAACACGCGCCAAAAAAGTTTTCAACAACGAAGAGGAGTTTGGAATGATTCCAAATAAGCAGGTAAAAAGAAGTAGATATTGAAGTCGAAAAGTTGAGGACACGGACTTTTTCAAGTCGAAATATGACTTTTGGGAGAGAAGATAACGATCTATATACAAACCGTTTACGATAAATATATAGATCGTTTTCGATTTGTATATAAATCGTTTTCAATTTATATATAGATTGAAAGTCATTTCTATATAAATCGCAAGCCTAAAAAGGCCACTTCGAGAGGCTATAAAACAGAGGCACCCACATGATTCGAGCTGAATCATGTGGGTGCCTTATTCTTTTGAAGGGACTGTAAGAGACCTTATTGCTGCTTATGGATCATGGGGATTATACTATTCATCCGTATGCCAACATGGCATACATATAATATCGGCCGGCTCAATCGGCCGAAAAGATTAGGAGCATGAGGATATTCGAAGCACATATCTAACTATCATTTAATCGTTTATCTATATAATTTCATTCGGATGAAAGCCTCTCAGGACAGTGACATCCAACTCCTCATAGAGGGCTTCATCGCGGACAAATGTAAGGAAAAAGCTCAATCCCCTAAAAGGCATTAGAGCGAGTACAGGCCATCGGTGCCTGTAACATGTAAAAAGACTCATCGCAGTACACTTGACAGACTCGGGCTCTATCGATGCTCAGAGCGTGTAGAAGACTTTGAAGCCTACTGATCATCGGGTCGACCCAAACGAAGCCATCCTGACGCTGAGGGATCGATAGACCGATTTACCAGAGTGTTGCTCTTACTTCTGGAATGAGCACTTTGGGGCAAACACTCTCCAAATTATGGTCTGTCAATATTTTTTCTTTAATTTGGTCTTTTGAAGACGGAATCGTTATCTGATAATTACCTTCCGTTGTATTGGAAAAGCGCCGAATTGTATCTCTCCGGACAGGAGGTTTTCGGTGGATGTGAACATTAAAGCAGTAACGTATGGAAAACCCTACGAACCCTCTCACGGATTCAATGGCACAGCCCGAATCCGAAGAATTGAAACCTACGACAACAGACCGGTTGCCGGAGGTTCAAAGCCTGGAAGTGGCAGATCCGACTCCTTTGGAAAACGAATCCAAATCAGCCGAAGAAAGTAAAACAAGCGTAAACGCCCGTTTGGCGGACATGACCGAGCTTGAGCTACTTGATAGCTTGGCCACATTACTCCAAGGAGAAGAGCTACCTCGCCGACAGGAAGTAGAGGCCTACAAGAGTGCTTTCTATAAGAAGAAGCAGGCTCGTGCAGGAGAATTGGCCGACAGTACGACTTCGTCTATGGCCGAGGCGGACTTGAACGAGGAACGTCTGAAAGACTTGCTACAGCGCTTCCGCGAACTGAACCAATCGCGGATAGAGTCGATGCAAAAGGAGCGTGAGAGCAATTTGGCTCAGAAGGAGGCCCTCTTGCAACGGCTGAGAGATCTTCTCGGCAGCAACGAAGAGTTCGGCAAGATCAGCCCTGTTTTTCATGAGATTCGCAAGTCCTGGAAGGAGACCGGTCCCGTGCCGGAAGCAAATGCTACGGATATAACCAAAGAATACAATAGTCTGGTAGAACAGTTCTATGATCTGAAGCAGATCAACGATGAATTCCGCGCCTACGATTTCAAAAAGAATCTGGAGGCTAAGGAAGAATTGATCCATCAGGCCGAAGCCCTCACGGAGAATGCCGACGTCATCCACTCATTCAGAGTACTGCAAGAGCTGCACCATCAATGGCGCGAACTGGGGCCGGTAGCCCGCGAACTCCGCGAAGAGGTGTGGGCAAGATTCAAAGCTGCGTCTACCACGATCAATAAGAAGTATCAAGAACACTTCGAAAAGCAAAAGATACGCGAGCAGGAAAATCTGGCCGCGAAAACATTGCTTTGCGAAGAGATGGAGGCGATAGACACCTCCGGACTGAACTCGCTGGCCAAATGGGACGAACAGACAAAGGCCGTACTCGAGATTCAGGCCAAGTGGAAGACCATAGGCTATGCCCGCAGAAGCGACAACGAGAAGATCTACGAGCGTTTCCGTGCGGCATGCGATGATTATTTCAATAAAAAAACGGCTTTCTTCAAAGGCAAGCGCGAAGAGCTGACCAATAACTACAAGAAGAAACTGGCCATGGTGGAAGAGGCAGAAAGCCTCCAGGAGAGTTCCGACTGGAAAGAAACCTCTGCTCGCTTGACCGAACTCCAAAAAAATTGGAAAAGCATCGGAGCCGTTCCTCATCGGTATAGTGATGAGATCTGGAAGCGCTTTACAACTGCATGCGATGCATTCTTCAAACGCAAAAAAGCCGAACAGGGTGATATGCGCTCCGAAGAACGCGAAAACCTCAAGAGCAAGAAAGCGATCATAGCTGAGCTGGAGGCTTTGGATTCGGAAGAGGCCGGCGAAGGTATCATCGACAGACTCAATGCTCTGGCCGGACGCTGGAATGCCATAGGTTTTGTACCGTTCAGGGAAAAAGATGCTATCAATAAGACTTACAGAAAATTGATCGATGGCCTGTACGACAAGCTCAATATCGAACGCAGCAATCGTCGCCTCGAAGGGTACAATGCCTCCTTAGAACAACTGGAAGGCGGTGGCAAAGGTCAGCTCTACGATGAGCGTGATCGTATGACACGTATCCTCGATCGCATGCGCAACGAATTGCAGACCTATACGAACAATCTGGGTTTCCTCAGCATATCCAGTAAAAGTGGGAATAGCCTGATGCGAGAAATGGAGCGCAAGAAGGAAAAACTGGAAGAAGACATCCGTCTGATGATCGAGAAGATCAAGCTGATCGATAAGAAGATGGAAGAGCTGAACGCTAAAGAATAAGACTCTTCCCCCACTCCATCGGCCAAATACCCCCCCCGAGGAGACGACAGCATTCAAGAATAGGAGTGAGCCACGAAGTTTGTAATCGGACTTTCGTGGCTCGCTTCTTTTTATCGGCTTTCTTCATAGAAACAGGTGCAGAGAAGAAAAAATTTCTCGCGCCAGAAGGGAAAAGAGTGGTTCCGCTTTTTCACGCTTTAGGCTCTATTTTTGTCGTAAACCGGTTCGTAAAAGCAGAGAACATAAATCCATCGGGATTCATCCCTATCCTTTGCATGGGGATACTTCGGGAAAGCTGTCGAATTGGCGTTTCTACGAGAGACTGAGTGTTCTTATCATATAAGATTGCCACACGACATTGAGGGAAGCTATATACCGAATTAGTTCCTATAGTAATTTATATAGTCAGAGCTGAAGCTACAGCAGGGCGTGGAGTCGCATTCGTCAGGTTTTCGAGTCACAGTGCGGCTTCATATTGTGACATTCTGTCACCTTTTGGCAGTATCAGGCGTACTTTGCTTTTTGGCACGCAAATTGTTCATGTTACAGCGTATCACCCTTTCGTCGTTACATAGACAACGAAAGAAAATCAGACAACAACAAAAAACGAATATAGAATTATGGGAAAAATCATTGGAATTGACTTAGGCACAACGAATTCATGTGTCTCTGTATTGGAAGGTAACGAACCTATCGTTATCGCGAACAGTGAGGGCAAGCGCACAACGCCCTCGGTGGTGGCTTTTGTGGATGGTGGCGAGCGTAAGGTAGGCGATCCGGCCAAGCGTCAGGCCATCACCAATCCGACCAAAACGATATACTCTATCAAGCGCTTCATGGGCGAAACCTACGATCAGGTTTCCAGAGAAGTGGACAGAGTGCCATTCAAGGTAGTACGTGGGGACAATAATACTCCGCGCGTAGATATAGACAGTCGCCTCTATACGCCGCAGGAAATTTCGGCCATGATCCTTCAGAAGATGAAGAAGACGGCCGAAGACTATCTCGGTCAGGAAGTGACAGAAGCCGTGATCACTGTGCCTGCATACTTCAACGACGCTCAACGTCAGGCAACGAAAGAAGCTGGAGAGATCGCCGGACTGAAAGTTCGTCGTATTGTGAACGAGCCTACGGCAGCTTCTTTGGCTTACGGTTTGGACAAGTCCAATAAGGATATGAAGATCGCTGTCTTCGACTTAGGTGGCGGTACCTTCGATATCTCTATTTTGGAATTGGGCGACGGCGTTTTCGAAGTGAAATCGACCAACGGTGATACGCACCTCGGAGGAGACGACTTCGACCACGTGATCATCGACTGGTTGGCAGAAGAGTTCAAGTCTCAGGAAGGAGTGGATCTTCGTCAGGATCCTATGGCTATGCAGCGTCTGAAAGAAGCTGCCGAAAAAGCCAAGATAGAGCTGTCCAGCACTTCATCTACGGAGATCAACCTCCCCTATATCATGCCGGTGAATGGCATCCCCAAGCACTTGGTGATGACGCTTACAAGGGCTAAGTTCGAACAGTTGGCCGATCGTCTGATTCAGGCATGTGTGGCTCCCTGCGAAACGGCCCTGAGAGATGCCGGCATGTCGCGTGGCGATATCGACGAAGTCATCCTTGTAGGAGGTTCTACACGTATTCCTGCTATTCAGGAGATTGTGGAGAAGATCTTCGGTAAGGCTCCGTCCAAGGGTGTGAATCCCGACGAAGTGGTAGCTGTGGGTGCCGCTATTCAAGGTGGTGTTCTGACCGGTGAAGTAAAGGATGTCTTGCTGTTGGACGTTACACCGCTTTCGCTCGGTATCGAGACTATGGGTGGCGTGATGACTCGCTTGATCGATGCCAATACGACTATCCCGACGAAGAAGAGCGAAATCTTCACTACAGCAGTGGACAATCAGCCTTCGGTAGAGATTCATGTGCTTCAGGGTGAGCGCTCTTTGGCTAAGGACAATAAGAGCATCGGCCGTTTCAACTTGGACGGTATCGCTCCTGCACCCCGTCAGACACCGCAGATCGAAGTAACATTTGACATCGATGCCAATGGTATCCTCAACGTAACGGCTCATGACAAAGCTACTGGCAAGAAGCAGAATATCCGCATCGAAGCCTCCAGCGGTTTGTCCGACGATGAGATCAAGCGTATGAAGGAAGAAGCGCAGGCCAATGCCGAAGCCGATAAGAAGGAGAAAGAACGTATCGACAAGATCAATCAAGCTGACAGCATGATCTTCCAGACCGAAAAGCAGTTGAAGGAGTTGGGAGACAAATTCCCTGCCGATAAGAAAGCTCCGATCGATGCTGCTCTCGACAAGCTGAAAGAAGCGCATAAATCACAGGATGTAGCTGCTATTGATACGGCCATGGCCGAACTGCAAGCTGCTCTTTCCGCAGCAGGAGAAGAGCTTTATAAGAATGCCGGAGCTCAAGGCGGTGCACAACCCGGTCCGGACTTCGGTGGTGCTCAAGGTCCATCTGCCGGCGATCAGCCTTCTGACGACAAGAACGTCACAGATGTAGACTTCGAAGAAGTGAAGTAATTCCGCTCACAAACGAGTACCAAACAAATAGTAAATCGCAGTAAGTTAATTACTTACTGCGATTTTTGTTTTTGATAGTTTCTCGTATTTCTTCGTTTTCTATCGATTTTAGTCGTATATTTATGAGACCATTGCACGGCACTTTGCGTCTTTTGGGGGTTGTGGTTGTTGTATATATCACTGATAAATAGCATATTTACACATAATTAACTGTNATATTTATGAGACCATTGCACGGCACTTTGCGTCTTTTGGGGGTTGTGGTTGTTGTATATATCACTGATAAATAGCATATTTACACATAATTAACTGTATCAATATGGCAACTAAACCAACCGAACCGGCTCCCGGCTTTCTACAAGTATATACTCAGGTTGGTGTCGCGACCGGATGAAGCACTCCTTTCTCCGCCAAATCAATGCTTGTGTTGATTGGCGAGGTATCCGCACCCTGCTGAACAAGAAGTACACCAAGACTCAGAATGCCGTAGGTAACCCTGCCTACGATGCCTTGCTGATGTTCAAGATTCTTTTGCTAGAGACTTGGTATGGTTTGAGCGATTATGAGGTTGAGGAGCGTATCAATGACTCTCTGCTTTTCAGTGAATTCCTTGGCTTAGACCTTGGCTTCCCCTCTCCTGATCATAGCACCATCAGTGGCTTTCGCACGGAACTAACCCATCTGGGGATTATGGATAGGCTGCTTGGTGAGCTGAATAAGCAGTTCAAGAAACATGGCATTAGCCGTATTGACCAAGGAGCCATCGTTGATGCAAGCATTGTAGACAGCCCTTATTCGCCTGATGGTCGGGTGGTCATAGAAGTGGCAGAAGATAGAGCTGATGCACGTTCACAGGATGCGTTGGATCAAGAGGCGGCTTATCACTATGAGCTCAAAAGAGGTAAGCCGGGCGTTGACTCAGAGGTTCGTTGGGTACGCAAAGGCAAGCATTATCGATATGGGTATAAGAAACATGTCCTTACGGATGCGCAAGGTTTGGTAGAGGCGCTCATCACGACCCCGGCTAATTGTGCAGACGCGCTTGTTTTGCCCGAATTGGTAGAGAAGTCAGAGTTGTCGTTAGGGGTAAGTGTATTAGCAGACAAGGGCTACTGTAGCAAAAAGAATTCGGAGTACTTGGCTCGTCGGGGCTTGGTTGATGGCATCATGCTCAAGTCTAGTCGGAGGCAAGTCCTTAGCGAGAGTCAGAAGTTATTCAATCGTATGATAAGTAAGACAAGGTGCTTCATAGAACGCACCTTCGGTAGTATTCGTCGGTGGTTCTTGAGCGGACGATGTCGCTACCGAGGGTTAGCCAAAACACATACACAGAATATCCTTGAAGCTATGGCCTACAATCTCAAGCGTATTCTGGGGCTGCTTGTGCTTCAAGGAGCCAAATAAGCAAAAAAATCCCCGATCCTGTGGGAAATAACCCACAAGGTCGGGGTAAGGGGGAAGAATACCACCGCTGAGAAACACTGCCTCAATAGGCAAAAATGACTTGAAAGAACATAGTCATATAATCCTTGCATTGTGCAATGGAATCAGATAGAATGGATACTTCGGCCGTATATGGTCTATTTGAGGAATTGAAGCAAAGTCTTACGGAAATGGCTTTCTCCTTAGAAGGAAGATCTGAACAACAAACAATCGACTTGAGTAAAATCGAAGAGCTTCTTTGGAAGATGAATACACTTTCAAAGCAAGAGGTGTTTTCTCCCGAACAAATCAGAGTCTTGGAAGAAATACTTACCAAGAGTGTAGTGGCAGGACTAGAAACAGTCTTTGAGAAGCTGGATGGATGGAATGCAGAGAAAAGAGAGACTCTACAAGCCATTGCGAAAATTGATGAGATGGGCAAAGAGAGTCGTACTGTTATCCGTAAAGAACATGTCTTTAGTCTTGACTTTAAGAATAGTAAAACGGTTATCACTCTTTGCTGTATGGGGCTTGTTATTTTGTTTTCATTGATTGGAAACTTCTGGCAGATACGACAAAACAGCCAACTATCGGATAATGATTTGAAGTATCGCTACATCAAAATGTATGGAGAAGCCAATCAGGAAAAACTAATGGACTTGGAAACGGTTTTTACTTATCAGAGAGACGAAGAGCAGATTGCACTTATCCGAGAACAATTGGAAACTTACGAACGATTAGTCAAAGAGCAAGTAGAAAAGACAGAGCGAGCCCACCTGAATACATCGCAGGCAAACGAACTTCATAAGCAAGCAGAATCCATAAAACAACGGAAATAAATGCTTCTCTTCTACACCCATTAAAAGATTTAAGGGAATGAGAAAATAAATCCTCATTCCCTTTTTCTATGCTATTTCATTTCACATCCTTGCGCTATTAAACAAAGAATATTGAAAGAGATGGATAAACCTATGAATCGAATCAAAGAAGTGCTTGAAGAGAAAGGTATTAAGCAAACATGGCTTGCCGAAAAACTCGGCAAGAGCTTTAGCATTGTCAATGCCTATGTCTGCAACCGCCGTCAACCAAGCCTCGAAAACCCTCTTCCAGATTGCGAAGATATTGGGGGTGGATGTGAAAGGGTTAATCATTTATGCAAAAAGTACGGATTTTTAAAATTTGCCTCAAAGGATGGTGTATGTGTAAAAATGACATCAAAAAAAGTTGAAAACATAAAAGAAAATACGATGACTACACTAACGCATGATTTAACAAGGCATCTTAGGGCTCTTCGTCAAACTCTCTCTCAGGATAAAAAACCTATTGGGTTCTTTATTTCTGCAGGTTGTCCATTATCTGTGCCAATGCCAGAGGGAGAATGGCCTCTCATTCCTGATATGAAACAATTATCCGAGTATGTCTCATCCCAACTACAATCTAAACTTCCTAATACCCCAAGTGTTTTTGATAGATTGATAAAGGAACTCGAACTCAACGGGCAAGGATAAAAATAACCTAGAAGACGCTCTAAGCTTTGTTCGCTCGCTAAAAAGTGTGGCATGCGGAGGGGGAATGTGCACCCCTGTTGCAAGTATGGCTGTTTTCATCGAAAACTCTATCTTTGCCGATGGGAGTATTAATAACTCAAACAGAAAAAAAGATGAATAAGATGGTTGTTTTGGCAGCCGCCATAGCTATGACGGTTGCATTCGGCTCATGCAAATCCAAGCAAAGTGCCTACCGCCAAGCTTACGAGCAGGCCAAAGAACGTGAGATTGCCCAAGCTGAAGACAAGGATACGGAAACTCGTCCGATAGTTTCTAAACCGGCTATCAATGTACAGATCCGTCAGGAAAAGCTCTCTGCTTACAGTGGAGAAGATGCTTCTCGATTGGATCGGTTCAGCGTAGTGGTAGGCAGCTTCCGCAATGCAACGAATGCTCGTTCTCTGAAAGAACGCTTGGAATCTGAAGGTTATACCCCTATTTTGGCAGAAAACGAACAGGGGATGCTACGCGTAATCGTAGCCAGCTTCCCTTCACGCGAAGAGGCCATCGCTGCCCGTGAGGCCATCAAGGAACGCTATGCCCCGAATTTTCAGGATGCATGGCTGCTTGAGCGTGCTAACTAATGGACATCAGACAAGACTATCCACTCTCCAAACGCAACACATTCGGTATTGCAGCCCGGACGGATTGGTGGATCGACTACACATGCGACGCCGATATCGATCGGCTTGTGAAAGACGAATTTTTTCAAGAATGTCGCGTACAAACGATTGGCGAGGGGAGCAATCTGCTCTTCCTCGCTAATTTTCATGGTATACTGCTTCATTCCGAAGTAAAGGGTATCACCGAACTGCACAAGGATCAGGACAGTATTCTCTTGCGTGTAGGATCGGGTATGGTATGGGATGACTTCGTCGCCTATGCCGTAGAGAACAACTATTATGGCATAGAGAATCTCTCCCTCATACCGGGCCAGGTGGGGGCCTCGGCAGTCCAAAACATCGGAGCCTATGGAGTAGAAGTATCTCAGCTGATCGAGGCGGTTCATGCTCGTCATTACCGAACAGGAGAATCTCGTGTGTTTCGCAACGAAGACTGCCGATACGCATACAGATACAGTATCTTCAAAGAACCGAACTATGCCGAATGGGCTATTATGTATGTGGACTATCGTCTGCGCCTGAAGCCCTCTTTCTCACTTGAATACAAAGCCTTGGCCAAGGTCCTGGAAGAAGAACGAATCACCCCTACCCTACGATCGATTCGAGATACGGTCATACGCATCCGCAATTCCAAGTTGCCCGATCCGACCACAATAGGTAATGCGGGCAGCTTCTTCGTGAATCCGGTGGTATCTGCCGAGAAATTCAATACCCTGCAAACCGAATACCCCTCCATACCAAGCTATCCCCAACCGGACGGCAGCGTGAAAGTGCCGGCCGGATGGCTGATCGAGCAATGCGGATACAAAGGGCATCGCTCCGGTGCAGTAGGCGTCTATGAACATCAGGCTTTGGTCTTGGTGAACTATGGCGGAGCTACGGGCACTCAGGTGGGTGCTTTGGCAGAAGAGATCATAGGCAGTGTCCGACAGAAATTCGGAATCACTCTCCATCCGGAGGTCAAATACATTTTATAATATATCAAGTAGCAAGCCTTTTGCCCCATGCGTTGCATATTATTAGGCTCAGGCACCAGTACCGGCGTCCCCGAAGTCGGCTGTCATTGTAGGGTATGTCGTAGCGAAGACAGGCATGACAAGCGCACCCGTACTTCTCTTCTTATAATCACGGATGCAGGGAAACGAATCCTCATCGACTGCAGCCCGGACTTTCGCCAACAAGCTCTGTTTGCCGGCATCGATTCGCTCGATGCCATTTTGCTGACTCACGAACATTTCGACCACGTCGGTGGACTCGACGATCTGCGCACCATCTGTTGGCATCGTGAGCTTGCCGTCTATGCCGAACAGAACGTACTGGACTCCATACGCGACAGACTGCACTATGTATTCCGCAAAAATCCTTATCCGGGTACTCCTCTACTGAAACTGTGCGAAGTAAAACCCGGCATGCCGTTTCAAGTAGCAGACCTGATAGTAGAGCCTCTTCGCATCATGCATGGCAGGCTGCCGATACTCGGATATAAGATAGGAGAGATGGCTTTCCTTACCGATATGAAGGATATAGCAGCAGAAGAAATCGAGTGTCTGAAAGGCTGCCGACTTCTTTTTATCAACGGCCTTCGCTACCGAAAGGAACACCCTTCGCACCAGACCATAGAGCAAGCTATTGACACAATAGGACAAATCGGCAATCCGAAAAGTGTCCTGATCCACCTCTCCCACCATGCACCTCTGCATCAGGAGCATTTGGAGATTCTTCCTCCACATATCCATTCGGGATACGACGGGCTGGAAGCCATAATCGACGAGAAGAGGATAAGAATTAAGGACTTCGAGTCGCATGTGTCCCGTTCGGAGTACCATTATCAAGACTGCGGACGCATCGATTACGAATCGGCACTGACCCTGCAACGCAAGCTCTTCCATGATGCTGTAGCAGACAAATTGGAAAACAGGAAACCGCAAAACACACTACTCTTCTGTGAACATGAACCGGTCCTAACCTTAGGCAAACAGGGTCATGAAGAAAATCTGCTGCTGTCCGAATCCGAACTGAAAAGTCGCGGCATCCGACTATTTCATATAGAACGAGGAGGGGACATCACCTACCACGGGCCGGGACAAATCACGGGGTACCCCATATTCGATCTCGAACAATACGGTATCGGCTTACGCACCTATATCGAAATGCTTGAGCAGTGTATCATCGATCTCATTGCCATATTCGGTCTGAAAGGCGAACGTTCGGCCGGAGCATCCGGTGTATGGCTGGATCCTGATATACCGGGGCGTGCTCGCAAAATCTGCGCAATAGGGGTGAAAAGCAGTCGCCACATAACGATGCACGGCTTCGCCCTCAATGTCAATACGGATCTCGATTACTTCAAACTGATCAATCCCTGTGGATTCTCGGATAGAGGGGTGACTTCCATCGGTCGTGAACTCGGACGCGAGCAGGATTTCATCCTCGTCAAACAACAACTCGAAGCTATTTTCCGACGCAATTTCGGTGCTTTATAGCTTTTCTCTTCTCTTCACACAAACACTCCTTTTTGATTGGAAATGTATTTTCCAGTCATAAATACACGTGAATAAACGAAAATCTCCCCACTAAGAATGCAATACGCTGATAAACAGCACATTGCATGTTTCCCTCGGATCGAATCCGCACTGTTTTATAGCCTTTGGGAACACATGCCGGAGGGGGGCGAGCTACGCCCTATAGAGACCTTTGCGCAATAACCCTTCCACCCCCCTCATATTGATCAAGACGGACACAAGCATTGATTTGATGAAGAGAGGAGAGCTTCATGTGGGTCTCTGCGAACCTCAAGTATATACCTGAAGGAAACTTGGGGAAATCTCTGTTTACTTGGCAACCATACATCTGCTCTTCGATCTTTGCCTAAGATACAGAACTAACATGAGAGGATACTATGGTCTCATACGAGAGGATACTATGGTCTCATACGAGAGGATACTATGGTCTCACACGAGAGGATACTATAGTCTATTGATGGAAGATGCTATCTGCTCTGTGTCGGATGGCAGGTTCGGGGAGTGGGAGATTCCGTGCGAGCTGTTAAACCGATAGATGAGATTGTCGCACGGCATTTTCTTGGAGATTTCATTGTCAATTGACCGATTTCCGAGCTTCAACATCGGCTCGATCCAAGCAGAAACAGGATACCTCTCTGTACATTTGCTTGAACTGATGTATTACACAGGGGTGAAAAGTTTCATCAATGGTATCCTGTAGTTCAGATCGAATCTTTTTCTACTTTGGACAGCTTGGCAAACCGAAGCAATAAGCGTTTGCGTCCCACCTGCTGAAACGAGACTTCTGCCTTAGCATTGTCGCCTTCGCCTTCGAGGGATTCGATGATTCCGATTCCGAAGCGTGCATGTGCCACCGTGTCGCCCACACGCAAATCTCCTATCTGCTGATGAACCATCCGCTCCTCATGAACAGGGGAGGAGCCGATGCGTACCAGCCGTCTGCGAATCGGCTCCGGCTGAGGCAATCTTTCGAAAGCATCGCTCCGAGAAAAATGGATGGGGAGTTCGTCACCTTGGCAGTGTCCCCCTAACATTTCTTGCGGTACACGTCGCTCAACGTACGCATCATCAAGTTCTTGCAGGAAGCGACTCGGACGCGAACGTTCTGTTCGCCCGTTTCGGGAGCGTTCCGCAGCAAAGCTGATATGACAGGATTCTTTGGCACGAGTGATAGCCACATAGAAGAGACGACGCTCCTCCTCAAGACCTTGTTCGGTAGCATTCATCATCGAAGGGAAAAGGTTTTCTTCCATACCAACGATAAAAATATGCCTGAACTCAAGTCCCTTTGCGGCATGTACCGTCATCAGGGTGACATAATCTCCGGCTACTCCCTCTGTATCTTGGTCTGTCAGGAGTACGACCTCGTTGAGGAACGTTCCCAAGGAGGGGTTCTCTCCCCTTTCTTCGGCGTAAGAAGTGCTGTATTCCTCGATGCCGTTGAGTAATTCTTTGAGGTTTTCCTGCCGACTTATTCCCTCGATACTTTTGTCCGAAAAAATTTCGGCCGAGATCCCACTCCGTTTGACCACATCGGCTGCTTGCTCATACAGAGATTCGTATTCGGACTCCTGAAGTTCACGGATGAGAGAGACGAACTCACTAAGACGGCGTCGGGCTGTAGCACTAAGATCAGGAAGGCCTTCCTGCGATTCGGACAGCACATCCCACAACGAACGTGAAGAAGCCGCGGCTATCTCGTTAAGACGAGACAGAGTGGTATCCCCTATTCCTCGCTTGGGATAGTTGATTACACGCCTGAGTGCTTCGTCATCATCGGGATTTACGATCAGACGGAAATAGGCCAGAACGTCCTTGATCTCTTTTCGCGAATAGAACGAAAGCCCACCATATATACGGAAAGGAATATTGTGTTTGCGGAGCGCCTCTTCGAAAACTCGGCTCTGCGCATTAGTGCGGTACAGAATGGCGAAATCGGAATAAGGGCAATGCTCTTGCAAGCGTCGCTCGACGATCGAGTCCGCTACCGTATAAGCCTCCAAATACCCCGATAGGCAGCCCGTCAGGCGAATACGCTCGCCTACCTGTTTGTTCGAAAAAACTTGCTTAGGGATTCGCCCCTCATTGTGAGCAATCAAGCTATTGGCTGCATTGACGATGCTCTGCGTACTCCGATAGTTCTCCTCAAGTTTGAAAAGCTTGCTCCCGGGGAACGACTTTGAAAAGCCCAGAATGTTTTCCACCTTGGCACCACGAAAGCTGTATATACTCTGAGCATCATCCCCCACAACAAATACCTTACCTTTCTCTCCCATCAACTGCCGAGCGATCAAATACTGTGCAAAGTTGGTATCCTGGTACTCATCGATCAACAAATAATCGATGCGGTCACGGTAGGTCTGCAAGACATCAGGGAAATCACGAAAAAGGACATTGATTTTGAAAAGCAGATCATCGAAATCCATGGCATTATTCTGCTTGCACAGCATGGTATAAAGAGAATAAATCTCTGCCATCCGAGGCATTCGACAGTCTATGTCATATCGAGCAAGATCCTTATTGGCAGCATACGACTCGGGAGAGATCAGCTGATTCTTGGCCATCGATATACGATGCTGTACCGCGTTGATACGATATACCTTATCATCGATATTCATGCGCTTCATCACATGACGGAGCAAGCTCTTGGTATCGTTCGTATCGTAAATGCTGAAGTCACGAGTATATCCGAGGTGTGCGGCATTCTCTCTAAGGATACGAGAGAAAACGGAATGGAATGTACCCATCTGTATCCTGTAAGCAGCAGGCCCGATCTCGCTTGCCACACGCTCCTTCATCTCTCTGGCAGCTTTGTTCGTAAAGGTCAGTGCCATCAACCTTGCGGGATCGTAGCCGGAGCGAATCAGGTGCAGCAACTTATAAACGAGTACCCGTGTTTTGCCGGAGCCTGCCCCGGCTATCACCAAGGCAGGCCCGTCATTATAAAGAACGGCAGCCTTTTGGCTGTCGTTCAATGATGAGAGATAATCTTCGGACATTACGATGCCCCGACAATCATACTGATTCTTTTAAGAAACACTTCTCGCAGCGTATCATTCGAGAGAACACGATTGAGATGACGCAGGAGTTTGTCTATCTCTTCTTCCGCATCAGTACCATGCAACAAGATTTCTGCCGTACGGATAGGAGGAAGCATTTCGTTCATTTCTCTAATCGAATCGGATGTGTACAGGAACATAAAATCACGCACATCCTCAGGCAGATTGGAGCCATCATTTCTAAGCGGGAAGATAGGACGATAGTCTCGGATAAAGCGATAGAACGGACCTAAGATGAACGGATCTATATGCTGTACCACAGAGGAGAACTGAACGGGGGTGAGATCTTCGATGGTCTCCAGATTCATATAAAGATGGTCGATCTGCATCCTCTTGATAGCCACCGAAACAGGATCTCGCCACTCCTTCAAACGAGCAGCCTGCTCCACAAACATGAATGTACAAGGGGGGACATTATTAGCCACCTTCTTAACAAAAGCCGAAGCATGCATCACCTCGATGGGCAAGCGGCGAAGCACAGGATTTGCAAAGGCATTTCGCCAAAGGATGAAACGCTGCGGATCATTGATAATCACATATCCCGTAGCTCCGGGCTGATCGCGCAGATATACATCGGCAAGGGCAACGACTTCGCGAACGATTACATCGGAAGGAACACCGACCATCACGCCATGTCCCTCATAAGCCAAATCATATACATGCCTACGCATCTCTTCCGGCATATCGGCTGTATACTCATTATCGACTCGCTTGTCCGGATTGGTCTCGCGCAAATAATCCTGCCACTCCGTCCTACGGCAATGTTCCTGAGTCAGATCGAACACATCCTCATAGCAACGGAATGAAGCGGCAATATCCTTGGCCTCATCACAAATCTGCGGTAAGAAGCTGTAATTCTCAGGAGGCAAAGTGCCTGACTCATCGAAAAAGCGAGCACGCAAGGCCTCGAAGCGTGCCGTCTCTTCGCGTCCAACACGCATCTTGATGCTCCGGCCGCCTTTATAGCTCACGTAGATGGAACTATACTCGGGTGTATAGTCAAATTCGCCCCAAGGGTAACCGGGTACCTGATCTTGAAGAAAGAGCGTTACGGCCTCGATATGCTTGCATGTTCCAAGCCCATTCGTTCTAAAATCCAGGCAAGAACAATAATTCCGTTCGCTCCGAACACCACGGAATGCAACTCGGTATCGGTTGCGGCCGTTTGCCACCAAATAATCACCCCATATCCGATTATCATCCAAATGTTCAACCTCGAAAGGATTCTGTTCAGCAAATTCTCTTCTTAATCCTACTTGCCACTCTTCTACGGTCATGCCTTCGGGACAAAACCGATTAGACAATTTCTGTTCTTTCATTGAATAAACCTTCCTTTACTTTACATTATATATTGTCTGCAGAATTCATGTGTACAGCACCCATCCGGCCTCTTTCGAGTTCGGCTTTTACAAATTGAGCTGTATAACTATTCCTGCATTCTATTATATCCTCCATTTTCCCTTGGTAAAGCAACCAGCCACCGCCTGCTCCTCCCTCCGGTCCTATATCAATCAAATAATCCGCACAGCGGATCACATCCAAATTATGTTCGATCACTATCACCGTATTCCCTCTCTCTATCAGGCGATTAAGGATCCCCAACAAGACTCGTACATCTTCGAAATGTAAACCCGTAGTCGGTTCATCTAATACATAGAGTGTATTTCCCGTGTCGCGTTTACTCAGCTCGGCAGCTAATTTGACTCGCTGGCACTCTCCTCCCGATAAAGTCGAAGATGGCTGTCCCAATTTGATATAGCCCAAACCGACCTCCTGTAAAACGGAAAGCTTGGATAAAATATGAGGTACATGTTCGAAAAATTCGACAGCCTTATTGATAGTCATATCCAAAACATCCGCAATGGACTTTCCTTTGTAACGGACTTCGAGTGTCTCCCTATTGTATCGCTTCCCCCGGCATCCCTCACACGGAGCAAATACATCAGGCAAAAAATTCATTTCGATCGTCTTGTATCCATTACCTTTGCAAACCTCACAGCGTCCGCCTTTGACATTGAAAGAAAAACGCCCCGGCTTATATCCACGAGCTTTACTCTCGGGCAGACCGACAAAAAGAGCACGAATATCGGTAAACAATCCCGTATATGTGGCTGCATTGCTTCTAAGCGTCCGCCCGATAGGACTTTGGTCCACGGCTATTATCTTATCTATATGCTCTAACCCCTCTATGCGGTCGTAGGGCATCGGATCCTGCAAAGAGCGGTACAGTTTTTGGCTGATAGCAGGGAATAGAGTCTTATTGATCAATGTACTTTTCCCACTACCGGAGACCCCGGTAACACATATAAATACCCCCAGCGGAAAGATAACGTCTATATTCTGCAGGTTATTGCCTTTGGCTCCAAATAATTTTATCGTTTTCCCGTTGCCGTCTCTCCTGCCGATCGACTTTTCTATACGCTTTCGTCCACTTATATAATCGGCAGTCAGCGTATCAGCCTGCACCATCTCTTCGGGACTGCCGGCAAACACCACTTCACCACCATGTCTACCGGCTCGTGGTCCTAAGTCTATTACATAGTCGGCATGCATCATCATATCCTGATCATGCTCCACCACTACCACTGTATTGCCTATATCACGCAAATCCTGAAGCGAATGAATCAACCGAAGATTGTCCCTTTGGTGAAGACCGATACTCGGTTCATCCAATATGTACAAGACCTCGACCAGCTTGCTTCCTATCTGGGTAGCCAAACGAATCCGCTGACTTTCTCCTCCGGATAAGGATGCTGCGGCTCGATTCATCGTCAAGTACTCCAGCCCCACATCTTTAAGAAATCCTAAGCGTGTCCGTATCTCTTTCAGTATCTCTATAGAAATAGCTCGCTGCGTATCCGAGAGATGTTCATCCAAAGAATCTACCCATTCTATAAGAGTCTTGATGTCCATTGCATTCACTTCTGCAATGTCCTTGCCGGCCAAACGATAGGACAGAGCTTCTTTGTTCAGACGCTTGCCGGCACAGTCAGGACAAGTCGTAGTCTTGAGAAACTGATCTGCCCATTTCTGTGCAGTCGCCGAGGCATCGGATTCTTCTGCCTGCATCAGTATATACTTAGCCACACCGTCGAAAGTAAGAGCATATCTCGACTGTCCCAGTGCCTTGTTGTTGATCGTTAGCAACTCATCCGTACCATATAGAATATCTTCGATCAGCTCTTCCGGCAAATCGCGCAAAGGTGTTTTGATCGTCACGTCGTACTTTTCGCACAATGCCTCTATTTGCCAAAAGAAAAGATTGTTCTTGTATTTACCCAATGGCTCGATGCCACCTTCGTATATACTCTTCTCACGAAATGGAATGATCTTGTCCATATCCGGCAGATTCACTTCACCCAAGCCCTTGCAGCGCGGGCAATAGCCATGAGGGGAATTGAAACTGAAATTGTGCGGAGCCGGATCGCTATACGAAATTCCCGTATCAGGACACATCATCATCCGACTAAAATGTCCCACTTCGTTTTTTTCCGAATCCAACACCATCAGAAGCCCCTCGCCCTCACGCATAGCCAGTGCCAAGCTCTCCGCTATACGTTTGCTCTGATCCGGTGCCACGCGCAGCTTGTCGATCTGCACTTCGACATCATGCATCTTATAACGATCAAGCTTCATCCCGTGCAAAATCTCACGAATCTCACCATCCACGCGTACATGGAGATAGCCTTTCTTACGAAGCCTTTCGAACAGCTCCTTATAATGCCCCTTACGCGAGCGAACCACCGGAGCTAACAAAGCTATCTTTCGCCCATCGTACTTTTCCAAAATGAGGTGGAAGATTTGCTCTTCGGTGTACTTCACCATCTTCTTACCTCCGGCATAAGAATAAGCCTCCGCAGCACGGGCAAAAAGCAAACGAAAGAAGTCGTACACCTCCGTAACGGTACCAACGGTCGACCTCGGATTCCGATTGGTCGTCTTCTGTTCTATGGAAATGACCGGACTCAGCCCCTTTATCTCATCCACATCGGGGCGTTCCATGCCACCACCGAGGAAATTCCGGGCATAAGCCGAAAAAGTTTCTATGTACCGTCGCTGTCCTTCGGCAAAAAGCGTATCGAAAGCCAGTGAAGATTTTCCACTGCCGCTCATTCCCGTGATGACAGTAAGGCTATGACGCGGAATGCACACATCGATATTCTTCAGGTTGTGCACCCGTGCTCCATAGACTTCCACAGCATCGTGTAGAGCTATCTTGTCTTTTACGTTTATAACTGTATCGCGCATATATTTCCGACCACTTCCTCATACATTGCTCATGGTATTAGAACAATTGGAAAGGTCGATTCGTTTTTTGCTATCGTGGAAGGTTTCCCTCCAAGGGTGTTTCGTGTGCAGGTCGGAGGATATTGATATCCCCTTTTCGTTTGTATTTGATTCCGTCAGCCCCTTCCGCTTCAATTACGTAATAGTATACGCCCGTAGGCATCATCTTACCTCTATATTTACCGTCCCAACCTTCATCAGGATTGGTCCAGCGAAAAATCTGTTTTCCCCAACTATCGAATATGCGTCCGTCAAAACGAACGAGTGAAGAATGCTTTACCCTGAATACATCGTTCACACCCGGACTACCGTATGGGCTGAAAGCGTTAGGTATAGTCAGACTGGACTCTGCTACTTTGTAATAGTTTTCCAACAAAACCTCATCGGTACAAGTTCCCGTCCGATTCGTCGCCTGTAAGAGGATACTATACACGCCGGCCTGGCGGAATGTAAAGTCCGTAGTGGTTCCATTATAAACAAGAATGCTGTTTTCTGCCCCTTCCTCTGTCCGATAGATACGCCAGACAAAGTTTGCGGCCGAAGGCTCGTTGCCGTATGCAGCAAGCGTTACAGAGAAAGGAGCGGACACGAGAGAAGCATCTCCCTCTTCGGGCGTATTATCTCCTATTGCGCTCCCATCCTCCAGCTTGTCCACGAAAGCATACACCTCCACTTTCGGTGTCAGAAGTTCATCCGTGGCAATAGCAGTGAAAGGCAGCGACAGCTCCTTGGTAAAGCGATCGCCATGAATCGTATAGACAGCGTCTGCCAACGATGCCGACACCACAAGAGTTCGTTCGTCATCCGATGCTTCAACCTCAACTTCCTTCATGGAAGGCCGAAACAAACGAGCTTCGGCATCCCATTCCATATCCGAATAAGAAATCCGCACCCCCCGATCCAAGCGGCGGGGCACACCGTTAGGCTGATTATAAGGAATAGGCGGGATGGCTGCATCCACAGCTAAGTCCATCGAGATACAGGGAGACGTCTCAGAAGGTTTCCCCGTAACAGCAGAAACGGTCAGAGAATAGTCTGCATAGTTGCTTATCCAATAGTACTGAGGCAGTCTCCCATCACCGGAGATGAAATAACCACAGTTGAGTTGAGGAGCCGTAAGCGTCCACATACCATCCGAATAGGTAGCTGTAGTCACCTCTTCCGCTTCGATGGCTTTGGTCGTATAGCGATACAACTTTCCTGTACTCGTTCCGGCAAAACGCAGGGTGACAGATGCGGGATTCAGTGTATGCAGCATAAAAACCTGCAAGCGATTGGGAGAATCGTCCAGAGCTTTCATACTCGGTGCACCGACTATCTGTATCTGTGCCTTTGCTGTGCCGAAAGCCAACATGGAGAGCAAACACAGCTTTAGGAGTGTGCACAACTGATTATTTCCTTTCATCCGATTGTTTTTCTTTTTTATCCGGTCAATAATTTTCGTCAACGATTTTGCTTCGTGAGAGCGAATGGAAAGAAGGAAAAGGACGAGAGATACTCGGCTGACAGAGCATCAGTATTCCATTGTCTTGGCAAAGACAAAGTTCTTGAGCGACGTACAATCCGAAGAGTTCAGCGTTGCACTCGATCCTTCCCACTCCTTACTGCCATGACGGATGTAGATAATCTTGTCTCCGATTGTCTTCACGGAGTTCATATCATGAGTATTGACTACTGTGGTAATACCATGCTCTTGTGTAAGAGTATGTATAAGATCGTCTATGACGAGCGAAGTCTTCGGATCCAAACCGGAGTTAGGCTCGTCACAAAAGAGATACTTCGGCCCCAAAGCAATCGCACGGGCGATGGCAGCCCGTTTCATCATACCGCCACTAATTTCGCTGGGATACTTATGTCTGGCATCGGAGAGCCCCACCCGATGCAGTAGGTGCTTAGCCCTCTCGCGACGGACTGCCGGCTTATCGCTCGAAAACATATTCATCGGAAACATAACGTTCTCCATGACCGTCATACTGTCGAAGAGCGCAGAGCCCTGAAAGAGCATACCGACCTCACGACGCAGGATTTTCAGCTCACTCTCACTCATAACCGTAATATCTCGACCATCATACAATACCTCTCCCGATGTGGGAGCGATAAGCCCAATGATACACTTCAGCAGGACGGTCTTACCCGCTCCACTGCGTCCGATGATCAGATTGGTTTTGCCCGTCTCGAATGTCGCCGAGATATTGTTGAGTACTTTCTTATCTTCGAACTGCTTACTGACTTCTCTGACTTCGATCATAATACGTTAGTATAACATTTACGCAAGCAATAAATTAGTGAGGAGCAAATCCGCCACAAGCACCAATATACTGCACTGAACCACGGCATTGGTACTTGCTTTCCCCACCTGCAATGCTCCACCCTTCACTGTATAACCGTAGTAACCGGCCACGCTCGATATGATGAAAGCATAAGCCACCGACTTGATAATGGAGTAAAACACATTGTAAGGGGAAAAGAAAAGCTGCAAACCATACTCAAAGTCGCTCCGAGGCAGATTCGGCACCAGCGAACAGGCCAGATAACCACCGACAATACCCGTGGCCATACTGATTATACTTAGAACCGGAACGAAGAGCATGAATCCGATGATTTTAGGCAGGATCAGATAATTGGCCGAGTTCACACCCATCACTTCCATAGCATCGATCTGCTCTGTCACACGCATGGTTCCCAATTCGGAGGCAATACTTGATCCCACCTTACCGGCCAAAATGAGACACATAACCGTGGAAGAAAACTCCAACAGAATGATCTCACGTGTAGAATAACCGATCGTAAAGCGCGGAATGAGTGGAGAGGTCATATTCAGAGAAAGCTGGATGGTGATAACGGCTCCGATGAAGAACGAAATGATAATTACGATCCATACCGAATCGACTCCGAGCTTATCTATCTCCTTAATCAATTCCCTGAATGACATCCTCCACCTGTTAGGCAGAGAAAATGTCCGCTGCATCAATTTTGTATACTCTCCTATCTGTTGCAGAGTTTTATTGTTCATTCGCTTTGCTTTGGATTAGTCCTGACAAATATACGAGGTTTCGGACAAAACACTCCGAAAGCAAAGTCAGCCACATGACAATTACCATCTATCAAGCATGAAAGACAACCCCTTAACCATGTATCTTTCTGCTGACAGCTGCATTCATGTAAAATAGAACAAGCCCCTTGGTAAAGAGGTCAAAAGACATATCCCAAGAGGCTTTTTAGAGACAAGGTCAAGTGATCACGCTACAACAGATCGGCTATATCTGCACCTTATGACTGAATACCTGTCCGGAAGAGAGTCGCACCGAGACTATATAAATACCATTTCGCTTTAGTCCGTTAATATTTATATCCGAATAGATTTTATTATCAACGGTTTGCCGAAGTACCATCCTGCCAGCCAAGTCGAAAAGCAATACCTCAGACACCGGAGTTTCACTTTCGATCCTTATCTTCCCGGCCAAAGTATAGACATCCACTCCCTGTACAACTGTCGGAGAAATGAAAGAGGTTATAAGAGATTCTTTGCTCCTGAGCATTATTCCACCAACTTTCGCATAAAGAAGTTTGTCCCAAGGGCTATAGAAGAAAGTGTCAAATATCAGGCCTCCGTATATTTCATCTTCATACCACTCAAAGTCAAAGACAGATGCATCAGAGACACAGACTCTTGTCCGACCATCTACCCCAATAGGAGACCCAAAGACTTCACAAGCAATCTTGTTATCGTCCATCATGCATATATTTTGAACGATCGCATTCTGTATATCTCCGCCAACAGGTTGCCATTTTCCTTCAGCTGCTTTTCTGATCGCAAGGGTTCCACTCATAAGTTCTGTATATGAAGTAACAAGAGCTATTATATCACCTTCTTTATTCGAGCACATGGATGCAATAATCGAGTTACTCAATTCACTTTCCGATATATCGACGAACTCACCGTTCTGATAAGTAAAGATAGTCGTAGACATTGTGGTTTCATGCATCAATGCCAGATAGATGGTGCCACTATTCGTAGCCTCTGCAAAGCGACAGCTCATAGGAGTAGAGTCTTCATAGATAGAGTTGAACTCGAAATCATTTACACCTGATGCAAAGATGTGATGTGTAGTACCTATATAAGTCACCCCTGTCGAAGAGCGGAAGACGGTCATACCATGTTCATCTGTAGCCACGGGTGTTTTGAATATACATCTCCATTCGTTCTGCTCGTTTATATACAGTTGATACTCTTGATCCCGAGAAGAAGTCGTACATACATAAACTCTGCCGTATGCATCTGTCTGAATATCCGTAACTAACTTGTCATCAAAATACGGATCATGTTCCCACCATTGTGCATTATCTCCTAATGGACGATAGTATATACCTAATTGCTCAGAAGTATAATTTGCTCCCTGCTGAGTCCTTTTTGTCACGGTTACATAGACTGTTCCCTTTGAATCAATCCCCATACTGGGAATTATATACTTAACGTTAGGCTCATTACTGATAAAAGGAGGAACTATTTCTTCCCAAAAGCTCTGTGCATTTCCACCCAATACTCCTAACATCATTAAAGCCAGACACAGAATAATTTGTTGAACTGTTGTTTTCATTTCCTTTTCGATTATTAGTTTATTTATCATTTTATTTCATCCGCATCTTTCGGCTACAGATTTCCTTTCCATTTACAATCCATGAATACACAGAACAAATCTCTGAAATACATCATCATATGACACATGCCGAAAGGTAATAATTATATCAAAAACAACAAAATCACAAAAGAAATAAGACGGGAACAATACAACCGGGGTCGGATATCATCCGCCAGCTGTCTGAACGTGGTAGAAATATTTCCGCACCTCAAATGCTGCGATTGTGGCTCGTATTTTCGAGAAAAGTGGAGTGAGATTTTTTTCGTTTTGGCTCGAGATTTTTTCTTTTCCCGAGCCAAAAGAAAAACTTTTACGCGCCACGTTTTTGGGGGTGGCAAATCACCGTTTTTTCGGTTGTGTGACGTGTGCTGAAATAAAATTCACTCTCCGCGAGGTTTTGCCTGCGTTTTATGTTTTAGTTAGGTATGCTGTGAAAGTTGCGATGCCGTAGGCTGTTCCTTCATGATCAGAGGGCTGCACCGATGAGAAGGCAATGTGCAAATGCGTATTTCTTGTTCAGTAAAGTGATCGGGTACGTTTTGATTATTATTTTTGTGCCTCTCTTCACGATGAAGAATAAGGAATATCGGACAAACACTCATTGTACTATGGCCATCGCACCGAATCAAGCTACCCCTCAGATAGATCTGATCTACAAGATCGAAGACAAGCCTTCTTTCAAAGATGCTGTCTTTGCAGCTTTCCAACACCTCCTTGCCATCTTTGTGGCTATCATTACCCCCCCGCTTATCATTGCAGGAGCACTTAATCTGGATTTGGAGACTACTTCTTTCCTCGTCTCCATGGCTCTGTTCGCTTCGGGGGTATCCACCTTTATCCAATGTCGAAGGGTGGGGCCTTTGGGTGCCGGACTGCTGTGCGTGCAGGGTACGAGTTTTTCTTTTATCGGCCCTATTATCAGTGCCGGCTTGGCCGGCGGTCTGCCGCTTATATTCGGCTGTACGATAGCAGCAGCTCCGGTGGAGATGATCGTCAGCCGCAGCTTCCGTTATCTCAAGCGGATCATTACGCCCCTCGTTTCAGGAATCGTAGTCTTGCTGATCGGTCTGAGTCTGATCAAAGTGGGGATTATCTCATGTGGAGGTGGCAATGCGGCTATGAGCGATGGGACTTTCGGCAACTGGCAAAATCTCAGTATCGCTGCTCTCGTCCTGGTGAGCGTCCTCTTCTTCAATAAGAGCAAGAACAAATACATTCGTATGAGTTCTATCGTTCTCGGTCTGCTCGTCGGTTATGCTTTAGCTTACATCCTCGGTCGTGTGGATCTCTCCGGTATGGAGACGACGAAGATTGCGCTGTTGAATATCCCTGTCCCATTCAAATACGGCCTTAGCCTGAACATCTCGTCCTTTATCGCCATAGGGCTCATCTATCTTATTACAGCCATCGAAGCGACGGGGGATATTACTGCCAATTCGATGATTTCGGGCGAACCGGTGGAGGGCGATAAATACATCAAACGTGTATCGGGTGGGGTATTGGCCGATGGGTTCAATTCCCTCCTTGCCGGTGTATTCAATTCTTTTCCCAATTCTATTTTCGCCCAAAACAACGGGTTGATTCAGCTCACGGGCGTGGCCAGTCGTCGCGTGGGCTATTACATTGCCGCTATGCTCATCGTGCTTGGCTTGTTTCCGGGTATCGGTCTTATCTTTTCTCTGATGCCCGATCCCGTATTGGGAGGAGCCACGCTCTTGATGTTCGGGACGGTAGCAGCAGCGGGGATACGCATCATTGCAGCTCAGGAGATAGACCGCAAAGCCACGATGGTCTTGGCCATTAGTCTGTCGCTGGGCTTAGGTGTCGAGTTGATGCCGGACATCTTGCGCAACATATCTCCTGATCTGAGAGGGATCTTCTCTTCGGGAATCACCACCGGTGGTCTTGCAGCTATTATCTCTAATATACTTATCCGCGGCAAATAAAATGGGCGGACAGGTAGAAAACCCAATCATTGTCTTATGGAATTGCTCAAACAGAGGATTTTGCAGGATGGCAAGTGCTATCCGGGCGGTATATTGAAAGTCGATAGCTTCATCAATCACCAGATGGACTCGAAGCTGATGTACCAGGTGGCCGAAGAGTTTGCACGACTATTTGCCGACAGCGGAGTCAACAAGATCGTTACCATCGAAGCCAGCGGTATAGCCCCGGCTATCATGGTAGGTTATATTATGAATCTGCCCGTGGTCTTCGTGAAGAAAAAACAGCCCAAGACGATGGACAATATGCTGACTACTACGGTGCATTCCTTTACCAAAAGTCGGGACTACACCGTTTGTATCAGTCACGACTTTCTGACTGCCGACGATCGCATTCTGTTCATTGACGACTTTCTTGCCTATGGCAATGCAGCTCAAGGGATCATCGACTTGGCCGAACAGACAAGTGCTAAGATTGTCGGTATGGGCTTTATCATAGAAAAAGCCTTTCAGAATGGGAGAGCAGCCCTGCAAGAAAGAGGCATAAGAGTGGAGTCGCTCGCGATCATCCAAAGCCTCGACAACTGCTGTATAACCATCGCAAACGAAGACTAACTACACGTCAATCCCATACACATCCCGTCTGCCGGCACTCAGCGGGTGGGATGTTGCTTTTCCCTTCTCTTTTCTCCCGATAAAAGGCGTGCCGTTTTCCATTTCTCGGTCGGAAATCTCATCTTTTGTAGGCATATTATGAGTACTTTTGCCCGAAAGACAAACTACAAGGATGGAACCCTTCGTACATCTGCACGTACACTCCCAATTCTCTCTGCTTGACGGACAGGCCGCTATCAATGACTTGGTGGACAAAGCCATTGCTGACGGTATGCCCGGTATTGCTCTGACCGATCATGGAGCCATGTTCGGCATCAAGGAGTTTTACAACTATGTGGAGAAGAAGAATAGCGGGCACAATGCTACGCTGAAGGACTGCAGGCGTGAACTGGATCAGTTGAACGACTCGAAGAGTGCAGATCTGCTGACCGACGAAGAGCGCGATCGCATCGTCAAGCTACAACAGAAAATAGAGGAGACGAAAAGGCTCCTCTTCAAACCCATACTCGGCTGTGAGGCTTATTGCGCTCGACGTACACGCTTCGACAAGGACAGCCAAATTCCTGACCCGTACCATCCCAGACGTTCCATCGATGCCAGCGGTTGGCACTTGATCCTGCTGGCGAAGAACTTGCAGGGGTATAAGAATCTGATCAAAATGGTCAGCTATTCATGGACCGAAGGGCAGTATTATCGTCCGCGTATCGACAAGGAGTTGTTGCAGAAGTACCATGAAGGTATCATCGTGTCTTCGGCCTGTCTGGGCGGAGAGATCCCGCAACATATCATGGCCGGAGAGATCGGCAAAGCCGAGGAGTCTATTCTTTGGTTCAAGGAGATTTTTGGGGATGATTACTACTTGGAGATTCAGCGGCACGAGACGCACAATCCGCTCGGCAATCAGGATGTTTTCCCCCAGCAGCAGCGCGTAAACCGCGTGATACTCGAGCTTGCCAAGAAGTTGGGCGTCAAGGTAATTGCCACTAACGATGTCCATTTCTGCAATGAAGAAGATGCTGAGGCGCACGATCGTCTGATCTGCCTGAGTACGGGTAAGGATCTGGACGATCCGAACAGGATGCGTTATACCAAGCAGGAATGGATGAAGACAACGGCAGAAATGAATACCATTTTCGAGGATCTGCCGGAGACGCTGTCCAATACGTTGGAAATTCTTGACAAGGTAGAGTTCTACAGCATTGACAACAAGGCCCTGATGCCGGACTTTCCGATTCCGCCCGAGTTTAAGGATGATGACGACTACCTGCGCTTCCTTACCTACGAGGGAGCCAGACGCAAGTATGGAGAGGATCTTTCCAACGAGATAAAAGAGCGTATCGACTTTGAGTTGGAAACGATCAAAGGAATGGGGTTCCCCGGCTATTTCCTCATCGTACAGGATTTCATCGCTGCCGCGCGCGGTATGGGCGTCTCTGTCGGACCCGGCCGAGGATCAGCTGCGGGATCGGCTGTAGCCTACTGTCTGGGCATCACGGACATTGATCCGATCAAATACCATCTGCTTTTCGAGCGTTTCCTCAATCCCGATCGTATCTCCATGCCTGATATCGATGTCGACTTCGATGATGACGGGCGTGCCGAAATACTTCGTTGGGTGACGGAAAAATACGGCAAAGAACGTGTGGCCCATATCATCACCTATGGTACAATGGCCACAAAGAGTTCCATTAAGGATGTGGCTCGCGTACAGAGGTTGCCCTTGCCCGAAAGCAATCGTTTGGCTAAGCTCGTACCGGACAAGATTCCCGGAGAGAAGAAAGTCAATCTGAAAAAAGCAATAGAATTTGTTCCCGAACTCAAGCAAGCATCGCTAAGCTCCGACAAGGTAATGCGCGACACCCTGAAATACGCCCAAATGCTGGAAGGAAATGTGCGCAATACGGGTGTGCATGCCTGCGGCATCATCATCGGGAAAACAGACATCAGCGATATCGTTCCGGTCAGTACGGCTCCGGACAAAGACACGAAGGAGGAACTGCTGGTCACCCAATACGAAGGTTCTGTCATCGAGCAGACGGGGCTGATCAAAATGGACTTCCTAGGGCTGAAAACGCTCTCCATCATCAAGGAAGCTCTGGCCAACATCAAGCGACGCCATGGCATCAACTTGAATATAGACACGATCCCGCTCGACGATCCCCTTACGTATAAGCTATACAGCGATGGACGTACCATAGGTACTTTCCAATTCGAATCCGGTGGGATGCAAAAGTATCTTCGGGAGCTGCAGCCCTCTGCATTCGAGGACTTGATAGCGATGAACGCGCTCTATCGTCCCGGACCGATGGACTATATCCCATCGTTTATCGCGCGTAAGCATGGGCGTGAACCTATCTATTACGACCTGCCGGAGATGGAGCAGTATCTCAAAGAGACATACGGCGTGACGGTGTACCAGGAGCAGGTCATGCTTCTGAGTCGTAAGCTCGCCGATTTTACCCGAGGCCAGAGCGATGAGCTTCGAAAGGCTATGGGTAAAAAGCTCATCGAGAAGATGAACGTCCTCAAGGTGAAGTTCCTCGAAGGGGGAGCCCGAAATGGACATCCCAAAGATGTGCTGGAGAAGATTTGGGCGGACTGGGAGAAGTTTGCCAGCTACGCTTTCAACAAGAGTCATGCCACCTGCTACAGTTGGGTAGCCTATCAAACGGCCTATCTGAAAGCGAACTATCCGGCTGAATACATGGCCGGGGCCTTGAGTCGCAACTTGAACAACATCACAGAAATCACTAAACTCATGGATGAGTGCAAATCCATGAAGATCGGCGTATTGGTGCCTGACGTGAACGAGTCCGAAATGAAATTCTCGGTGAATGCCGATGGAGACATCCGATTCGGTCTCAGTGCTGTGAAAGGTGTAGGATCAGGAGCCGTGGAGCAGATCATTGCCGAGCGTGAAGCCAACGGATTTTATAAGGATATCTTCGATTTTGTGGAGCGGATCAATCTCTCCGCTTGCAACCGTAAGACGATGGAGAGCTTGGCGTTGGCTGGTGCTTTCGACAGCTTCGGTCTGTCGCGAGAGGAATATATGGCTCCTCCTCTGACGGGTAAGGAGGAGTCGTACATACAAGCACTGATGCGCTATGGCTCCGTGGTGCAGGAGGAAAAGCACAGCCAGAGTAATTCTCTCTTTGGAGAGGAAGAAGATATGATGATCCCTCGTCCACAACCGTCTCCCACAGAACCGTGGAACGACTTGGAGAGACTCAATAAAGAACGTGAACTTGTGGGGCTCTACCTTAGCTCCAATCCTATGGCTCAGTATCAAGTGATCCTCGACCACTATTGCAATACGCATGCAACAGACTTGGCCGATCTGGAGTCCCTGGTAGGGAAAAATCTGATTATGGCCGGTATCGTAACCAAGGCATTTCAGGGCATATCCCGCTCGAACAATCCATATTCGAAGATTACGCTGGAGGATTTGTCCGGTACCGGCGAAATACCTCTTTTCGGACAGTCGCATGTGAATTTCGGCAATTATTGCAAGGAAGGCCTCTATCTCCTCATTCGGGCATCCGTCCAGCCTCATAAGTGGAAACAAGGTGAGTTGGAATTGACTGTAAACACGATAGAACTGCTTCCGCAAGTGGCCGATACTTTGATCAAAAAGATGACCATCTTGCTGCCGGCATCGAAGATCGACAATGAACTGATCGAAACGCTATCGGACGAATTGACAAACAATTCGGGAAAAACGATGTTATTTATCAAAGTGTACGACCATACGGAAACTTTCGACGTCGAGCTGGCACAACATAAATCGCTGATCAAAGTATCCCCCGAACTGGTGAATCGATTGAAGGCTTGCGAGATTAATTTTGCACTTGAATAGACCAATCATTATAAACAAGAATAATAACCAATTAAAAACGAACAAAGTTATGGCACTGCAAATTACAGATGCAACATTTGACGGCTTGGTAGCAGAAGGCAAGCCGATGGTAGTGGATTTCTGGGCTACATGGTGCGGTCCTTGCCGCATGGTAGGTCCGATCATCGACGAACTGGCAGCGGAATATGAAGGACGAGCTATCATAGGAAAGGTGGATGTGGATGCAAATACGGAATTGCCCATGAAGTACGGCGTACGTAATATCCCTACCATCCTGTTCATCAAGAACGGCGAAGTGGTAAAGAAGCTTGTGGGCGCTCAGTCCAAAGACGTATTCAAGAAAGAATTGGATGCCTTGTTTTAATTAAGTCGGTATTGGCATTCCAAAGAAAAGTCCTGTCTGACATGCTATCTTTTGCATCGTCAGACAGGACTTTTTGTTTTTCGTTCTCAGGGCAGAGCGGGAGAGCATTTAGTAAGCGTCGTTGCAGAAGTTCATGGCTGCTGAACACTTGGGAGGCAAATACGGTGATTTAAGAGGCGACACCAACAAAGAGAAAGGGTTGCAGTCCGGAAGTTTACGCTTATCCGATGCAACCCTTTCTCTATCGTTGTCTCACAAGGATTCGAACCTTGACAAACAGAACCAAAACCTGTTGTGCTACCATTACACCATGAGACAATCCTCATAGCAACGGAGAAGATTCCTCTCAATTGCGCTGCAAAGATATGTATTTTCGGCAAATACACAACTGTTTTCCTGTTATCTGACAGAAAATATTCTTCAGAGGCTCTTATCAGATACGAGAAATCAGGCCAATGCCTCCATGTTTCACACATCGAGTCCGTCGAATCCCAAGAGATACGCTGCCGTCTCTTCCCCGTTTGAGCGAAGGATTTTTCGAGGTCGATACCCGTACCGTTGAACGATTTGTCCTTGGCGGCCTCCCTTTGTTCTTCGATCATAATAGCCAAGTTGGCTTTGCTCCCGAAGGGGATTTGTCCCACCTTGAAAAGACAGCCTCTATTTTCTCTATCACTCTCTGAAAATAATCTCGCCGTTCCGTTGCTTGATCTTTGATTGCAATGGTAAAAGGAAAAAGTCTGTCGTATAAAAACAGCAGAGGGTGTATCGCAAGCGAAACACCCTCTGTCATTTGGAAAAATTCGTCGGTAATTATTCTGCGCTCTCAGCCGCAGGAGCTTCTTCAGCAGCGGCTTCTACCGGAGCCTCTTCCGTCTGGGCAGTCTCTTCGGCAGCGGCAGCGGCTTCTGCTTCAGCCTTAGCTTTGGCCTCAGCAGCTTTCTTCTCTGCCACAGCTTCTGCGCGAGCCTTGTTTACGGCCTTCTCTGCTTCGAGCTTAACCTTGTTGTCTGCTACGGCAGCTTCTTTCACCTTAATCTTCATGTTGTTAAGGGCGTCTTTTTTACCCTTCAACCAAGCTTCGAACTTGCTTTCTGCTGCAGCTTGATCAAAAGCACCCTTCTTAACACCACCGAGGAGATGCTTCATCATGAGTACACCCTCACGTGACAAGATATTACGTGCCGTGTCGGTAGGCTGTGCACCTACACCGATCCAATACAAAGCGCGCTCGAAATTCAAATCTATTGTAGCAGGATTCGTGTTCGGATTGTATGAACCGATCCTTTCAATAAACTTGCCATCTCGTGGCGCCCTGCTGTCTGCGACAACGATCTTGTAAAAGGCATAACCTTTGCGACCGTGTCGTTGCAATCTGATTTTTGTTGCCATTCTTTTGAATTTATTATTTGCGTTCGCTATTGTATTAGCAGCCGCAAAGATAGACTATTAAAATGGAACATACAAAGTGATTTTTTGCTTTGGGGGCATTACACATTCGATTCTCATGCATAGTTTACACGTAAGATATTTTTCTGAGGGGGGGGGAGTTTGATCGGATTGATCATGGTTGAACTAACTATATGCTACCATTTTTGTCTGCATCCTAAAACATACACAAGCGGATTTATAGGCATGGACAGGCAAGCAAGCCGGACTTTAACGAGGTAAAATCTTAAAAAAAGAGGGTATCTCTTGTCAATTGGCAGTTCCAATTTATCAAGAGATACCCTCTTACTCTTATTCGTTGCCTATGGCAGGATTCGCTTACTGTTTGATGAGCTTAGTGGTATAGTTATCGAGACGGAAGAAATAAGTGCCGTCAGGAAGATGCGTCAGGTCAATGTTCTGACGGAGAGTCTCTACTGCGAAACTATAGACTTTTACCCCATTTATATCGTATAAAGCAGCTTCCTGCCCCAAAAGAAATTCGGGGATCTCGACGAGCGCATATCCTCTTACCGGATTGGGATATATCCTGATAGAGGGAGCATCTACTGCCAAGCTCGATGTCGGACTTCCTTCGTATGGAAGCATATTGTCAGCATCACCATTGAAGTCGAATACCCGCCAGTTCTTACTTTTAGCCTTTTCCACATCCTTTACGGTACAGATATTCTTCTCATCAGTGTCTTTGAGGTCTACAACGACGAACTTGCTCTGAGCACCCACACCGGGAGAGAGTGTGGGCAGAGCATCTACTACCTTTGTCATTTCTTCACCTGCGATCAGATTGGAATGACAATCCAAAACGCTCAGCCCCCTCACCCCCGACAGATTCAAGGATGTAAGTTTGTTCGATGAGCACCAAACGTAAGCAACATCCGGATTCTTGGAAAGATCCAAGGTCGAAAGCTCATTGTCGCTACACCAAAGTGTTATCAGTAGAGGATTGGCACTCAGATCAAGTTTCGTGATCCGGTTGCCAAAGCACCAAAGGTCATTGAGTCGGGGATTGGCCGTCAGATTCAGTTCTTTCAGCTCATTATCGGAACACCATAGATTAGCCAACTTGGGGTTTTTGTCGGTCTTCAGCTCAGTCAGCTTATTCCTGTCACAGCCGAGGATGATCAAAGCCGGATTGCCACTCAGGTCCAAACTCTCTATTTCGTTGGAATCACACCAGACCCGCAACAGCTTTTTGTTTTGGGTCAAGTCCAGCGATTTCAGTTTGTTGTTGGTACATGACAGATAGGTCAAGTTCGGGTTTTTCGTTACGTCGACAGCCGTTGCACCTGTTTCTTTACACCCCAATCTGGTCGTATTGCCATATACGGTTATGGTCTGCGCCCCCAGTGTATATTCGTGGTATTCCTCATCGAAAAGGGTTATTTCCTCTCCGCTTTGATAGGTAGCATCTCCATTGAGATCTATCCATATCCCTTTCTTCTCTACGGAATGAACCAGCAATCGGATCTTTTCCCCTACTGCCTTGTTCGTCGTTACGGACATACGTACTCCTGTGGTCGGAGCCGGAACAAACTGTGCCTGCACAGTATGCCCCATCATCAGCAATGCAAAGATTGCGAAGATTTTCTTGGATGAAAATTTCATATTAGTATTGGTTTTCTATTTGTGGTCTTACCACGGATTCGATTCTAACAGCTTCAAGAGAACCGGCAAAACGAATGCGAAATCTTTCTAATACAGAATGTCGATCGACTCCATCGGCACAAAGAATATCGACAATTGCAAGATTAGCAATCCTGATCGGCGGATAGAGTAGTCGTTTTGTGAGCGATCTCTTGTTTTCGGTCGCAAATATAGTATTCCTCCGATTAATGCTAAATATCCGGAAGCAATTTGTCAGCTGTTGCACATTCCGGCACTACCGGCCTGACCTGGATTCGACGTAAGCAAATGTCGAAAATTCCGCTTGTGAGAGCATTTTTTCGGCTCGAAAGATTCCAATCTCGAAAGCCGTATGGCGGCAGAAGCCATTCGCATACTGTCTGTTATCTCCATGAAGTCTCACTCGTCCAAACAATAAGGGAGCCTCACGTAAAAGGAAAAGAGGCTTCCCTGTTTTGTATCATCTTGTAGGGAAAAAACACGTGCCAAAAAAGTTTTCAACAACGAAGACGAGTTTGGAATGATTCCAAATAAGAGGTTAAGAAGAAGCGAATTTTGAAGTTTGAAAGTTCGGAGAATGGACTTTTTCAGATCGAAACATGACTTTGGGGAGACAAGAAAACGATTTGTATATAAATCATTTTCGATTTGTATATAGATCGTTTTCGATTTATATATAAATTGATCCCGATAAATATATAAATCGAATTCTATTTATATATAAAATGCATGACATAAAAAGCCTTTTAAGAAGGTGATATAAAAGAGGCACGCAACAAATTCTTCAGCGAATTTGTTGCGTGCCTTATCTATGTTTGCACTATCAGTGAGAGTTATTCCGGTTTACACCTCATAATCACGATGGAAATCTATCGACTCCTTGGGACAAGAAGTATATAAATACACAAAAACGGATAAGCCAAAACGGCTATAGAAGTGGAGAAATTCAGTGCGCATATTTTTATCATTCAGTCATTTAGCAAGCAATTCTATTCAATCGAAAAGCACTTTCAATAGCGATCATTAATATCGAACAAAAGTGTTTTATCAGCTGCAAATATAACAAAAAGACTTGAGTATAAAATTCATAGTTTCCGAACAAATATTCGTCGATATTGTCAATGTTCGAGATAGAAAAATTTTTCACTTAGACATGCACTATTCATCTATCATTATCAGAAAGAGGCAGTGCCTCAAGCAGCAAATTGAGGGCACGGGGAAAGGCAAAATCGTCAAGCTGTTCCTCTCGGATGCAGCGGTAGCCATCCAGTTCGGGAGCTTCATCGAGACGGGCTGTAAGCCTATAGCCATGAATCCACAAGTTGCGATGCGTAAGCTGGTGCTTGAATGTTTTGAATGGTAAGCTATCCATACTACCGGAAACGGATCGTAGCAAACCACCCAATTCGGGAGACAGCAATAAGGTCTCTAAAACTGCATGATCGGATAGCTCGACACAGGGAAACTCGTACAAACCCTGCCATATATCTCCACTCGGACGCCTTCGAATATAAGTGTAGACGCCGGTGGGGGTGATAACCCGTATATAAATGAAATAGAGATAGCGATTCGTAATCCTAAGTCCACCTTTCTTGACCGGCAAAGCATCGACACAACCGGCTGTATCGGCCATGCAAAAATGGCGTACCGGGCATAGCAGGCAAGAAGGAGACGTGGGTGTACAATGAAGTGCCCCAAACTCCATAATGGCCTGATTGTGCCTTGCCGGAGCTTCCCTGTCGAGCAAAGCATCGGCCCAGGAAGAAAAAAGCTTCTTGCCGGCAGGGGTATCTATCGGCGTATCAAGATTCATCAGTCGGCTGATGACACGAAAGATATTTCCGTCCACTGCCGCAAAAGGCAGATCATAGGCAAAGGAGAGAACAGCTGCAGCCGTATAATCCCCGACACCCGGTAGTCGCAGTATCTCCTGCCTCGTACGAGGTATGCTACCTCCGAAGTCAGAGACTATCATACGGGCTGCCCGATGCAGATTGCGCGCCCGGGAGTAATAGCCCAAGCCCTCCCACTGCTTCAGCACCTCATCTTCAGATGCAAGAGACAAGGAGCGGACATCGGGGAAGCGTTCGATAAAGCGATGATAATAGTCCCTCCCCTGCTCCACTCGCGTCTGCTGCAGTATAATCTCGGATATCCAGATACAATAGGGATCGTCCGTTTGCCTCCACGGCAAATCCCGCTTATTGGCATCGTACCATTCGGCCAGTAGCCTTCGCAATTCAGGGAAATAAGGAAGAGGATCGATCTTGCTTTCCGACGGTAGACTTCTCGTTCGGGAAGAGGAATTTGTCATGCAGGATTGGAATAGGAAATGTTGTTTGTGCAAAGATATAAACTGATGTATGTAATTCTTTGCATCTTTGTAACTCATTTCGATACTTGGAATGCGACCATAGTCTTTCACAATCAGAGAACGCGATGAAAAATTTTTCTTTTTTTACCCTCCTTGCTCTGGCTGTTTTGAGCATCACCCTCTCTTCATGTGGTAATAGGAAAAGCTCTGCAGACAAACAAAAAGAGCCTTATACCCTCTCTCTCGGAGCCATGCCTTCCATGGACTATCTGCCTTTCGTTGTAGCACAGAAAACCGGCATTTACGATTCACTCGGGCTGAAACTGGAGATTGTCAAGTTTTATTCACCCAATGAACGTGATGCGGCTTTCCATTCGGGCAATGTGGAGGGTACTGTCATCGACTATACGGGAGCAGCCATGCAGCAAGCCGGAGGCATCGATCTGCAACTGGTGATGCGTCTCGACGGATACTTCCGGCTGGTAATGTCCAAAGATTATACGGGTGAGAGCTTGGAAACCCTCAAAGGAAAGAATCTGGGTATATCGCGCAATACGGTCATTGAGTACACCACCGACCGAATCATCAATACCGCAGGACTGGCCGAAAGCGACATAACCAAGACCGAGGTCAATAAGATCCCTTTGCGCTTGGAAATGCTTCGCAGCGGACAGATCGATGCAGCCGTCCTACCGGATCCATTCATTACCATTGCGATGGCAGATGGAATGATGTCCTTTGTCTCCACACAGGATCTGGGCATATTCGTAACCGGAGCGATGTTTGCCGGCAGTGTCATCAGAGAGAAGCAAGAAGCCATCGATATACTGCTTCGAGGATACGATCTGGCCGTGGACTACATCCATTCACACGATAGAAATGCCATCCGAAATATCCTGATCGAAGATGTCGGTGTACCCGAACCCTTGGTAGACGATGTGATTCTGCCCGATTATACACATGGACAGAAGCCCACGATGGAAGATCTGCAACAAACTATCGACTGGCTACACGCCAAGAAATTGGTACCGAGCGACTATACCGGCAAGGATCTGATCCGCTAAATCCGGTATAATCAAGAGACAGACGAAACGCAGATTCTTCCATTAGGCAAATGATCTCTATTCGCAATCTGGCCGTTACATATCGCCACAGGAGTACGGAAGTGAAAGCATTGGACGGTCTTTCACTGAATATTCCCGAAGGAGAGATTTTTGCCGTAACGGGACCTTCGGGCTGTGGCAAATCGACATTCCTGCACGTTTTGGCAGGCGTGCTGACAGAGTATGAGGGAGAAGTGCTATTCGATGGGAAACCTCTGAATCCGAAATCATTTTCCATAGGGATAGTTCCCCAGCAATATGGACTTCTGCCATGGAAACGAGTACGTGAGAATATCGTACTTCCATATACCCTGCGAAAGGAAGCCATAGAGATGCCGGAGTTTGAGAGCATTGTACGCATCCTCGGCTTGTCGGACATATTGCATCGGTATCCGAGGGAACTAAGCGGAGGACAACGTCAGCGCGTGGCACTGGCACGAGTCTTTCTCCAACGTCCACAGTTGCTCCTGCTTGACGAAGCATTCGCAGCTCTCGATATGCTCACAGCCGAGAAAAGCAGGCAACTCTTCCTTGGACTTTGGGATAAACATCGGGTCACCACCGTTATGGTAACGCATAATGTGGAAGAAGCCGTAGCAATGAGTAGCCGGGTAGCCGTCATAGGGGGCATGCCCGGACGAATCAGAGGCTTGTGCGAACGTCCGGATACCGATACCATCCGTAGAATGCTGAACCGGATCGAAGTATGAGAAAGACAAAAGGATTTCTGGGGCGAGTGCTCGTGGGTGCTCTACTGCTCAATCTCCTGTGGCATCTGGCTGCACTGCTCCTCAATACCCCTGTGCTGGTGGATCCCCTTACTGTTTACTCCAAAATAGGAACGGTATGGCAGCAGTCCATGTCCGCACATCTGTTGGCGAGCTTGCGACGAATCGTCATCGGCATTTCGATAGCCCTCGTCTTGGGACTCATTGTCGCGCTCTCCATGTTCCGTTACAAGAGCTTCGGCCGTGTGATGGATTCGTTCGTCTATTTCTGCTATCCTATCCCCAAATTAGCACTCCTACCGATCATCATGCTCTTGGCAGGACTGGGCGATGTGACCAAAATAATTATGATCGTACTGATCATCATCTTCCAAATCATCGTCAATCTGCGCGACAGTCTTCGCAACATTCCCCAAGAGAGCTTCCTTGTCCTTACCTCATTGGGTGCCACTCATGCTCAGCTCATGCGCCATCTGATCCTGCCGGCCATTACTCCCGAAGCACTCTCTACACTACGAGTAGCCATCGGGACAGCCATATCGGTACTCTTCGTGACAGAGACATACGGGACGAACAAGGGCATGGGATTCTTCATTGTCGATGCATGGATGCGTATCAGCTATACGGAGATGTACGTAGGCATCGTGGTTTTAGGGATGGCAGGTTTTTTCCTTTTTTTGCTTGTGGATGGTCTTGAGACCGCACTGTGCAGATGGAGGAACAGTTAGCCACATAAACAAAGAAAATTATCATTCAACAAAACAATAACGCTCAAGAAATGAAAGTAAAACATCTATTAGCTGCATCCTTGGTGATGCTGGGGGCAGGGAGTATTTGCGCCCAAAAGCCCGCAAACAGTATTTTCAATGCAATCAAAGAACGGGTTAGCCTCGCCGGTTATGCACAGGCAGGATTTTCCTCCTTGTGGCTCCCTGCGATGGATTCCGATGAGGAGAACTACAACACGTTCGACGTGAAACGCATCGCCCTTCGTGCCGATATTGCCATCACGAACAAATGGTCTGTAACCTTCATTCCTGATTTCGCGAAAGGATACACCAATTTGGAACTTTACACATCTTTTCGCGCCTGTTCGGGTTTCGGAATACGATTGGGACAGTTCAAAACAGCTTTTTCGATCGAAAACCAACTATCTCCATCTATTATCGAAACTATCTCATGCGGATCGATGATTTCCAACTTCCTCGCAGCAGGAAATGGTTCCGATCCTCTTATGGGTGCTCAAAGCGGACGCGACATCGGTTTGGAAATCTATGGCGATCTCTTCAACGACATGCTCGGCTATCGCCTTGGAGTACTCAACGGCCAAGGCATGAATACGCTCGATGGATCCAAGCATAAAACCGTGGAGGGCAGCCTTACGCTCCGACCACTCGAATGTCTTTCCTTTACCGGCAGCTTCATAAGCGGTAAGACTGTGGCTTTGGGAAAACTTCCGGCCCCAATCGATGGCATGCAAATTATGGACGGAGATTTATACGACAGATCTCGCTGGAGTGTAGGAGGAATGTTTCGCTCGAAGTACTTCGACCTGCGTACCGAATATCTTGAAGGAAAGGACAATGACTTGATTACCAAAGGATTTTACACCACCGGAGTAGGCCGACTGTTCAAAAACCTCGATATCATCGGCTCGTATGACTTTATGAATCTGTACGCAAGACAACACGTTCATAATATTACAGCCGGCCTTCAGTACTGGTTCTTCCCGAAGTGTCGCTTGCAGGCACAGTATGTATTGAGTAATCCGAAAGGTGAGCACAACAGCACACACGCCCTGCTAACACAGGTGCAGGTAGCGTTCTGACAGTAGATCGGAGCAATAGGAAAGCCGATTATCAAGCTGTTTTTTGATGCGAAAGTCCGGATCAGGAGGTTGCCTCCTCGTTCCGGACTTTTTCTTTTCAAGAAAACCGGCAAAAAACGGATTAGGATATAACGGGGTAGAATGTTTATCTTTGCAATCCCACATAGCGGGACAATAAGGAGTTTTTTTCCCTTTCTACGGCATGGTTGCCTCTTCAATTCTATACGGTATTCTCATCGGCATTCTCGTGTCGGCTCCTATGGGGCCGATCGGGGTTCTCTGTATCCGAAGGACTCTGCACCGAGGACGACGCGATGGGTTCTACACCGGTATCGGTGCCATGCTTAGCGATCTCTTCTATGCCACTGCCACCTATCTGGGGATAGGTTTGGTAATGAACTTCATCGACAGCAATGAAGCTTGGCTACAGCTTCTCGGCAGTGTGGTCATGTTTCTATTCGGCATATATCTGTATCGGACAGCCCCTTCTTTCAAGGTGGACGACAAGGACAACAACTTTTCCGTATGGCATACCGTACTAAGCTCTTTCGGTCTTACGCTATCCAACCCTTTCATCATCTTCTTTTTTATCGCCCTTTATTCCCGTTTCAACTTCGTCACCGATATTCCCGGGAAGATGTTAGTCGGTTACACCTCCGGCATGTTGGGTATCGCTTTGGGGGCGATCGGCTGGTGGTCTCTTATCACTTATCTCTTCAGCCTGCTACGCAATCGGATCAATGTCGTTGGCATACGGTGGTTCAACCGCATCGTAGCCGTCATTTTTATGGTTATATCCGTTTTCGGATTGTTTGCCGGTTTGTCCGACATCTTGAATTAGCACACTCGCCCCTACGGGGCTAAAGCTCTCTTTCCGTTTCTTACTTTTGAGCCGCTACCATTCGGGCAAACTCACCGTTCATCACCATCAATTCGGTCGGACTGCCACATTCGGCCACTGTGCCATCTTTGAGGACAACGATCTTGTGCGCATTGGCTACAGTGCGCATACGATGAGCGATAATGAGGACTGTCTTGTTCTTGATCAGCTCGGATATACCGGCCTGTATCTTGGTTTCATTTTCGACATCCAGACTTGCCGTGGCTTCGTCAAGGAGCACAATCGGAGCATCCTTGAGCAAGGCTCTGGCAATAGAGATGCGCTGACGTTCGCCTCCTGAAAGGTTCTCACCATTTTCACCGATCAAAGTGTCGTATCCATTCGGCAGACGATCTACAAATTCGTCGCATCTTGCCAGCCGAGCTACGCGTTTCAGCTCTTCATCCGTGGCATCGGGCTTACCTATACGGATATTATCGGCCACCGATGCATTGAAGAGCAGTACATCTTGGAAGACGATGGCATAATGACGTAGCAGGGTTTCGGGTTCGATTTGTGAAATGTCTTCCCCACCCAAAAAGATCTTTCCCCCGTCTATATCCCAAAAGCGTGCTGCCAACTTGGCCGAAGTGCTCTTTCCTCCGCCCGAAGGGCCTACGAGGGCTGTCACTTCGCCCTGTTTGGCTGTAAACGATACATTGCGCAATACTTGCTTCCCTTCTTCATAAGAGAAGTCTACATTTTGGAATATGATATCGAAGTTTTGTACCGCACAATCCGTTTTGCCCTCCTGCATCGGCATAGCATTCATTTCTCTTATCCGATCAATGCGTACGTCGAGGTATTGTAAGAGAAGCAAATTGCTGAACACTTCACCAATAGGATTATATATGCTCGATCCGATAAGCAGAAAGACCAAATAGGTAAAGAGATCGATAGCCCCCTCCGACAAGAGATAAGCTCCTGCTATAATCACAGAGGCCAGTCCCAGCTTGAGGATAATATGGGAAGCATTAAGGAAGGTACCTACGACAAGTTCACCTCGAATCAGGCTCTTCTCATAGGCATGGAGCTTGGCATCGAAACGCTGGGCAAACTCTTCTTCGCCATTGTATGATTTTATCTCCTGTATGTGCTCGATCCCTTCCTGTATGTGCTCGGTGACCTCTCGTTTGATATGGTAGTTCGAGCGGAATGATTGGTCCAGCATCTTTTTGGAACAGATAATAGCCAAGGCCGCTAAAGGCACAACCCAAAAGAGAGCCAGTGACAGCTGCCAATTATAGCAAAAGAGTCCAATACCGATCAAAAAGAGACTGACCAACGATGCAAAGAGCTGAGGGATGCTGTGAGAGAATACCGTCTCCATCACTGTACTATCCTCCATCATGGTGGAAGTCAGGTCGGAAAGATTCTTCTCTCCGAAGAAAGCCAGCGGCAGTTTGCGTAGCTTTTCAGCCAAGGTGATACGGCGGTTCGCACTCTCGGCATATATCTTAGTATACAGGCTCGTGTATTGGAAGAGAGCTATGACGAAGAGCACCGCCATAAAAGCCGCTCCCATGGCTATATAATACCCAATGCCATGTCTGGTGGATCCTTGCAGATAGTCTTCGAGGAAAAGAAAAGTGAATATGGCAGGCAACATAAATCCGACATTCAAAACCGTAGTCCATGCAATGCCTTTGGCAAGATCCTGTGCACCCTTACGAGAGAGAGCGAATCGGCGTTGGAAATATCGTATCATAGATTTGTTTCGTTTCGATTAGAGGTAATTATGTGTATTTCTTCTTTCATAATGTCCAAGAAACGGATCGCCGGTATTCCTCCCACATGGATTTGTAAAGACCACCTTGTGATAGGAGTTCTTCGTGGGTACCCTGTTCGACGATTCGTCCCTTCTCAATCACAAGGATACGATCCACATGCTGCACACTCGTCAGCCGATGGGCAATCATCAGCACCGTCTTCCCTTTCGTCAGTTCGTGCAAAGCCTGCTGTATCAGCTGCTCATTTTCAGGATCGGCAAAGGCTGTTGCTTCATCAAGCACCACAATAGGAGCATCCTTGAGTATGGCACGAGCCAAAGCTATGCGCTGCTGCTCCCCTCCGGAGAGATACGTGCCTTCGGCCCCTATCTTCGTTTGCAACCCATCGGGCAAACGCTCTATAATCTCACGGCTCTGAGAGAGATCGATGGCACGATACAAAGCCCCCTCGGAAGCATCCGGGGTGCCATAGGTAATATTCTCACGAATGGTCGTTTTGAAGAGTTTGGCATTCTGAAAGACGAAAGAGATCCTGTCCATCAGTTCTTCTTTGGCTATATCCCTTACATCTACTCCACCGATTCGCACACTACCTTCGGTAGCATCCCAAAAGCGGGGGATGAGTCGGGCTATAGTGGTCTTACCTCCTCCGGAAGGTCCGACCAGTGCATAGGTTTGTCCCGAAGGAATGGAAAAACTGACATCGCTGACAGCATCCTGCACTGTACCGGCATAGCGAAAAGTAACATGATCGAAAGAGACCTCATTCGAGACGGGAATTTGCGGCCTTTCGGGCGTGGCAAGGGGTTCTTCCCATGTCAAATTTTCCAGTCTGGTTATTGTCTCATTCAGTAAAAAGAGGTTCTGATTCAGGTAGGCCATCTTCATGATATTGGTCGTGAAAACGGGTGTAATCAGCAAGTACAGAAACATATCGGCTATTATGTTCGCCGTATTGCCGGTTTGGGCTATAAGCCAAACGGCTACAGGAACGAGGAAAAAAGCAAAGCTATTGGTGAACATGACATAGAAAGCCATCGGTTTCTGCCATCCCAAAGTGTATTCGGTCACCAATTTCTTGTACTCGATGATACTTTGGTAGAAACGCTTGAAGGAATAAACGCTCTGCTGGAAGACCTTTACTACCGGTATGCCACGCACATACTCTACGGCTTCACTCCCCATCTTCTCCTGTGCATCGAGATACCTTCGCTGGAACTTATTTTGCTTCGGATTCAACATAAAAGACATGGCTCCCACGGCAAAAGCAATCGGGAGCAGGCAGGCAATACCCAACCGCCAATCGAACACGAAGATCAGTACCAGCACCCCGACGGGAGCCATCATGCTGCCTATAACATCGGGCAAGATATGAGCAATGAATGTATGCGTCTGCGAAGAGTCCTCATCAATGACCTTACGCATCTTTCCGCTCAGGCGTTTGTCGAAGTAACCCAATGGCATACGCACTACACGGCGCATGGCTTCCCGACGCATATTGACCTCTACTCTGAAAGCAGCAAGATGCGAAAGGGAAAGGGAGAGGAAATAGGCCAAGACACCGAATGCAGCTATGCCGACTGCCCACCAGGCATAGACAAATACCTGATTATCCTCGATGGTGCCCTCTCCTCCAAGGAGCGTGCGCACGATCAGCCATATCAACACGAACGGTACCAAGGAGACAAGCCCGTTGAGACCCGAAAGCACTAATGAAACGGGCAAGAGGATGGCTCGGTTGCCCATATAGGCTTTTGTTTTTTTGATTGTGTCGTTCATTTGTATTGGTCGTTTCTGTTGTTATTAGAAGCTATAGCGGGCTTTGAACCAGAGTTCGGAATTGTCTTTGTAGCGATCGAAAATACCGCTGCCCTTGCTGCCGAACCAGTCGTATCCGGCCATCAGATGTATCTGGTCGTTCAGCGCATAGTCGGCAGCAAAACGACTGAACCACCCTTTGCTCGTGAGGTCGTAGTAGGTGAAGTTCGAGAGCTGGAGCATGCTACCAAGGAGCTTTTTGGAAACGTTGAGGGTAAGCAGGGCGGAGTGTTGCCTTTGAGAAATGAAATCCCTATACCCGAATATGCTTTCCATCGAGAATTGTCCCGAGATCATCCATTCGCCGGAAGCATACCAATCGGCTCCGGCCAGCCAGTTGATCGTCTGGAAACCCTGCTGTTCGGCATAGCTCTTATAGGTGAAGTGTTTGTCTATGTTGAATGCAGCCTCTCCCCTGAGAACAAACTGTCCGATGGGTACGGAGAGGTCGCCACCGACAAATCCCATACGATAATAACGAGGACTGACGACAATCTCCATCGGCACGATACTCTGTACTTCGATGACGGGCATCTTGTTCCATGTATGCAGAGCAGCCAAAGAGAAGTCGATACCGGAGAGCGTAGCACTCCATCGTGCACCGTATTCGATATTAGCGACCTTCATGGCCGGTTTGCCGGCTTCTTCGTTCCAGACGATATTCATCCCCTGAGCAATGGATGTGTGTGTGAAGATATTCCAAGGATTGCGAGGATCCACCGGCAGGCGGTATCCCTCAAATACGGGCAGCACCACGGCTTCCAGTTTCATAGACTCGTTGAAGACAGAAAAGCGCAAAGCATTGACCGGCATGCGAATATCATCGTAATCCTGTGCCAGAAATTCAGTCATATCCATCGGCGAAATCAGATCCGTGATGCGCACACCATCGGCAGCCCCCCAGATGACAATCTGCCGTCCGAGGCGCAAGCCCCAATGGTCTTCCTGATGTTCGAAGAAGGCCTCACGCAAGCGTAAGCCGGTCTCGTCTTTCAGCAGAGCGTTGTAGGTGGCATTGACCGATACGGCTACTTTCGAATTGCCGAACGATCTCTCCAACTCGCCCCTCACTCTCGTACGCGAACTCATGAAATCGAAGGGAGAAGTACTGCGTACGGCATGGTAGGTGTCCACGAATCCTTTGAACTCGTATCGGGAGCTTCGCTCTTCTTCCTGTCCCCACATCCGAGAAGGGAGGAAGATGAGGATGCTTACCAGCGAAAGCAGGAGGCGTAGCACCGTGTTTGTCTGCGGTTTCATGGTTTAGAGAGAGCCTTTTTCGAGAGAGGTAACGCTAAACTTGGATTCGTCGATCGGGCGGTTGAACTCCGGCGTCCTGATCTCCAGTACAGTCCGATGTCCCGTCTGCACATTGGACATATCCATCTTCTGTGCCAGCCAAAAGCCATCGACCTTCGTGATCTCGGAAAGCTCCAAGAGACGATGCAGCTTGTTCATTTTATCGTAATACTCCACCCTGACGGGTATCAGGCAATCCTGCCTGATCCAAGCGATTTTCTTGGAGAAAACATCGCGCTGATCCTTGGACGTGGACTCCAACTTCCAGCATTTATGCCCGCCGAAAGTCTCTTCGCCGAGGAGCTTGTGCGTATCCTCGTCCACATTGCGGCTGCCCATGTCGTCGTAGGTGAAGTCACTGCCCATGAAGTAGTCCTTCTTGGCAGATGCTCCACTGATGCGACGAGTCTTCTTCATCGCCGGCAGGTAGAGCCATTTGTCATCGTCCTTGCCGATCTGATCATAATCCCATGTGAGGAAACCGGTTCCTTTGACATCGCCCGGATAGAGGAAAAACATGATAGTCTTCCTGTCTTTCTTATCCTTGCCCGTATCGATGGAGTAGGAAATGAGCTTGCGCTCTCGTACGGCACCTCGCTTGTTGATGAGTTTCATCGTGAGTTCGGAGCGGCGCGTGTCACCGTCGGGGCGGTCTTTTACGCGCTGTGCTATGTCGCGCCCGGTCTGGGCTGAGATGCTGAAAGAGACCATCGCCGCCATGGCTGTCAGGAGGGAGGTCTTTGCCAATCGTTTCATCGTTTTTTCGTTTTTGTTAGCTGTTCTACTTATTAGTCTTCCCCGACCCTTGCGGTGGGCAAAAATTCATAGGCATTTTACCTTATACGCCTAACCGTTGGGGATATTCGACTGAGGTCCGTGCTCAGTCTCTCCGGATGCCGACACGGCAGAATCTTCTTTCCCGAATATTCGGAATCGTCGGAACAGGAGCGGCGTGATGCAGAGGTCTGCCAAAAGGGCTGTGAACATCCCCGCAACCGATAGAATACCCATATGTACGAAGGAGTGCCCTTTGGAAATGGTGTAAGCGGCAAAGTTGGCCGAGACGATAAGACTGGTGAGCAAAATGGGCGTGCCGACGATCCGGAACGATTTGAGTATGGCTCCGCGATAATCGCGCTGGCGGTCGAACTCCAAGTGTCCGTGGTTGAAGAAGTGGATGGTATCGTCCACAGCCAAACCCAATATCATAGGCATGATCGTAGCAGTCATCATATCCAGCGGATAATCCAGAATGCCCATCAGACCGCCCACCACAATGGCGGGCATGATATTGGGGATAAGACCTATAAGCCCTACACGAATGCTACCGAAGACGATGGACATCAATAGCCCGATCACAAGCAGCGAGATAAGGAAGGAGGCGATCTGTCCGCGCACCACATACTGCATCATCGTGGTGAACTGCGGCAGGCTGCCCACCGGTGTAATCTCTGCTTCGGGGAAAAGCTTACGGGCATAGTCGGTAATGTCCTGCAATTCCCACTCGGCCTCACCCGAATTGTAGGAATTCATCTCCACTTTCAGACGCAGCCGTTTGTATTCGTAGTCTATCCAGTTTTCGGCTTCGCTGCCACCTGCGTTTTCGTAGAGGAGAAGCTGCTGTGCCACCTCTTCCGCATCATCGGGAACGCGATAGTAGACCTCATTCCCATCGTGCAGGGTCTCGTTCAGATCCTTGAGGATATTCAGGATAGAAGTCGTGCGCTTGGTCAGGGGATACGCCTCGGCATGACGAGCGATGCTGTCCAGAGCATGGAGAGCTTCGGGAGTCTTGGCCTTCCCCTCCTCGCCCAAATCGATCATAATGTCGTAGGAGTAAAGAGACCCCAATTCGCTTTCGCTCACGGAGAGGATATTACTAACGTATTCTATCCGTCTTCCCATCGTCCGTTCGATATCGAATGCCGTCTCCATTTTCAGGAATCCGAGGATCATCACCACAGTCATGATGATAAAAGCAGACCAGACGGACTTCTCATGATCCAATACCCAGGCACCGAAGGCTTCGAGCCATCGGTCCAGCCGATGCTTGCCTTCTTTTCCCACGGAGGCTTTAGGCCGGCGGTCTTTACCGAAACTCAAAGTAGTGGGCATCACCGTAATGGCAATCATAAAGGAGAAGAGGACACTGGTAGAAGTAGCGATGCCGATAAAGTGCATCGGTACGACGGGAATAGCCAGGAAAGAAAGAAGGGCGGCAAAGGTGGTGAGGGCACTGAAGAGTACGGGCCACCCCGTCTCTTCGATGGTCTCCACAGCGGCTTCCTTGCGCTTGCCATGTATCATCATCCGCCGTCGGAAATAGGAATGGATATGGATGTTGTACGCCACGGCTACGGCAAAGGCCAAGAGCATCGGTATCATCATCATACCACTGTCGATACCCAAGCGGAGATAACCCGTCAGTCCATAGGCCATGACGATGGAGGACAAGGCCGTGATTAGGGGCACTACCACTCCGCGTAAAGAACGGGTAGATAATGCGAGCACAATGATAGCCAGCAGAATGGCAATACCCATTACAAGAGGCAACTCTCTATTCACCCAAGCCATCTTCCTATCCGTCAGATAGGGCATACCGGCCCCTTTGGGGTGCAAGGCGGCATATTCGGGCTTGCGGATAATGTTTTCCAATTCGCGTCCTACCACCATTTCGGGGGCGATGGTGCCTTTCCCTTTGTTCCATACAGAATCGGCCGGGAAGGGATTCAGCTTGAGGAGAATCCACGTAAGGGTACCGTCCCGGGACACCAGACGGTTGGCTATATATGATTTGAGGAATGCTTTGTGTCGGATCTCCGCCAGTCCGGCAGAGTCGGAAGGAATCTCTTCGGGTACGATCTGCTCGATGGTCATCCCCTCCTCATTCCCGATCATGAACTCGATGTCCGTAAGCGAAGTAATCTTATCGGCATAGGAAATGCTGTCCAGCATCTCGTTGGAAAGACGACGGATCAGCTCCAGATTTTCTTTCGTGAAAATATTGTCACAGCGGGTCAATACAGCGGCATAGTTATCATTGCCGAAAACGGATTTGAACTCCTCCGTCTTGATGATCATGGGATCGTCTTCGAGGAAATAGTCTTCCCATGAGGATTTGATATTGAGGAAACGCAATCCATTGAATCCGAGAAAGAGAAAGAGGAAAAAACCTCCCAATACAATCCAACGCCTGCGGATAATCCATTCGCCACGATGGCGAAACCACCTGTTAATGCGTTCTATTTTCATTGCTTTGTCTCATTTGTGTTTTTTATGTTCTGTATTATATCTGCATCAGTGCTCGCCAGCCGGCCGTGCCGAAAGCGATATACTCGGACAAGCCTTGGCTGATCTCCTCATCGGTATGGGTCTCGTTCGTTATGATCTCAATGAAGACATTGACCCACCATGTAGCCCCCAATCGAATGAAAAAGGGACTTACCTCAGTATTGGCATGGGGGTATTTCTCCTTGAAGAGCCTTAGATAGTTCTCACCTGATCGCATTTGCTTGCTGATGACCTGGTCCTTGAAGTGCTCCAACGACGAACCGCCGGACTGCGAGAGGAGGAGCTTCAGCTCCGCCCGAAACTGTCGGGCAAACTGCATGAACTCCTTTGTCGTCTCTTCACGGAACTTTTCAGGCATGAGCATATAGACATCCATATTGTGCTCACTGTTGTGATCTTCCATTATCCGTCCGAATTCATCCAAGAGAGGCTGAAGCACAGCCCTGAAGAGGCTGTCCTTGTGTTCGAAGTAGTTGTATATATTGCTCACGGCTACTCCCGATTCGCGAGCGATGGTACGCAAAGAAGCATCTCGGAATCCATTAACCATGAATTCCTCTCGTGCAGCTCGCAAGATTCTGGCACGGGCATCCGTCTCGTTTTTTGTCCTTGTCAATTTGATATCGCTATTGGCACATGACAAAGGAACAAAGCCTGAACAGTGTTCACAATCCCGATTTTTAGGTAAAATCGACACAAAAGCGATCAAAATCTAACAACAAATCGGCAAAACGGCTGTCGATACCAATCTGTGTACCAGGCATTTCTTTCAAAAAGGGGCTTTTTCACCGGTAGAATCCTCCTCGAATAAACGCCCCTCATCATACTGCAGAGCAAATGCTTGATCGAAGCGCAAAATCCGCCACCATTTATCCATACAGAACAAATACATAAAAGAGTCATTGGCAAGGGGTACAATGCTCCCCCACGAATCGAACATATATGGAAATGAAGTGTAGCGATGTCTGGCATCCGATGGATTTAGGCGCGAGAATTTTCTCGTTTGCCTCTCCAAAAAACGTGGCGCGGGAAGTTTTTCGTTTTGGCGTGGGAAGTAAAAATTTTACGCGCCGGAACGAAAGAATTCTCGCGCCACTTTTCGGGGAAACACGCGCCACAATCGGAGCATTTTTGGTTCGTATTTGAGAAATAGCCGGCTATAGCGATTGGCCAATCTGAGCCACGGCGTAAGATCGACACCTCCATGATGGGTGCACTCTACCCACATCGCTCGTCTTAGGACGAACTCAGGTTAATAAGCCGGTGGAGATCGATGATAAGGCCTTCATTCCCGATGAAGGCGACAGACCGGGGAGTAAAACCGGAACAAACCGCTCCCGACTGCCAACCCTTTCCGGTACTTGCTTCTGTTTTTCTGTTTGCAGGTTTTTTCCGTACTTTGAACTGTATTTTGGAACAAAATAATATTCCGTTGGCATGCAACTAAAGAATTTTCGTCATAAATATCCTGTCCTATTTCACCTGCTATTGATGATTTTGGCTTCAGGGCTTATCCTCATGGGTATTATGTTCGGACTGGATATTTACACGAGGCACAACAGTTCTATCGTAATGCCGGAGTTGCGCGGCAAAGATTTGAAAGAGGCTGAGCGTTTGCTCTCGAGCCACGATCTTCGCTACGAACTGGTCGATTCCGTTTATGACAAATCTCTGGCTCCGGGTGTCGTAGTGGAAATGGTTCCACGCAGTGGCAATACGGTCAAGCCCGGGCGTATCATCTTTCTTTCGATCAATGCAAGATCGGCTCGGAAAGGAATCGTACCCGATCTGAAAGACATGTCCAGCCGTCAGGCTCACGCTATTTTGAAAGGATTGGGCTTCGAACAGGTCACGGAGCGGTATATCTCAGGCGATTTTATCAATCTGACGGACGGAGTAGAACTGGCCGATGGCAGGAACGTACTGGCCGGCACCCGTCTGCCGATAACGACTCCGTTGGTACTACGGGTGATCAACGGTTATGCACCGCTTTCTCCGGATTCGTCACTGATCGACGAGCCTATCACCTACAGCTCATCGGCGGACACAGCTTCGGGAAAGGCCGAAGAGGAGAATAGCGAATCGTGGTGGTAACCAAGTACGCCTTATGGAGGAAAAACAGCTGTATCCGATGACCCCCGAGATGGCGGACCTATTCGAAGAAGACGATGCAGAGGACATCTCAGACGGCGGGTTAGATCCGGAAGAGGACAGATACGAACATTTCAGGACTGTAGCGGATCCGGGGCAGACGCTTATTCGTATCGACAAATTCCTCGTCGACAGGATGAACAATGCCACACGCAGCCGTATCCAGCAGGCGGCCGAGGCCGGTGCCATATTCGTCAACGGGCGGCCTGTAAAGAGCAACTACCGGATCAAACCGGGCGACGTGGTCACGCTGGAACTCCTACGGCCGCGACGGGAATTGGAGATCATACCCGAAGAAATCCCACTCGATATAGTGTATGAGGACGATGTATTGCTCGTGATCAATAAGCCTGCCGGATTAGTGGTACACCCCGGCCATGGCAATTATACGGGCACGCTGGTCAATGCACTGGCCTACTACCTCCGAGAGGATCCCGAATACGACCCCATGGATCCAAGTCTGGGACTCGTACATCGTATAGACAAGGACACGAGCGGCCTTCTGGTCGTTGCCAAGAGAGCCGAAGCCAAATCGGATTTGTGCAAGCAATTCTATTATAAGACGACGCATCGCTCCTATCGTGCACTGGTATGGGGGCGTTTCGACTACCCGATCGGGACCATTACCGGCAATATAGGACGCGACCTGAAAGACCGCCTGCAAATGGCTGTATTCCCTCCCAATGAAGATATTGGCAAACCGGCCGTAACGCATTATCAGGTCTTGGAAGAGCTGGCATACGTCAGCTGGATAGAATGCCGTCTGGAGACGGGACGTACTCATCAGATCAGGGCACATATGAAGCACATAGGCCATACGCTGTTTGCTGACGAGCGTTATGGCGGCGATCAAATCCTGAGAGGAAACAATACGGCCAATTACCGCCGATTCGTGCAGAACTGTCTGGCTATCTGCCCGCGACAGGCACTGCATGCCAAGACATTAGGCTTCCGCCATCCTGTAACAGGTGTAGAAATGCTGTTCGACTCCGATCTGCCTGCCGATCTTACTGCTTTGCTTGAGCGTTGGCGTACGTTTATCACCTGCATATCCGCAGGACAGGATTATATCTGAACCGATTCGACCGATCCCCCATTACTAATAGTGCAATAGCTTTTCCCCTACATATTAAATAAACAGAATGATGAAAAAACCAATTGTAGCTGTCGTTGCTGGCGGTTATTCGGGCGAACATTCCGTTTCGCTCAAGAGTGCTGCCGGCATTCTTTCCTGGCTTGGAAGCGAGCCTTTCTCCACCTTTCTTGTGCTGATCGAGCGCGATCGCTGGTCGGTGCGGGTATCGGAGCAAAGAGCGGTTCCCTTGGACAAGAATGATTTCAGCTTTGATCTTGACGGCGAACGAGTACGGTTTGACTATGCTTTTATCACCATACACGGGACTCCGGGCGAGAACGGTCTGCTTCAAGGGTATCTCGATATGATCGGCATTCCGTACAATACGGGCGACACGCTTGTCGAATCGCTGACGTTCAACAAATACGTCTGCAATCGTTTTCTCTCCGGCTTCGGTATACGCATTGCCGATTCTGTCCGACTGACTCGGCGGGATCCTCTGCCCGATGTAGCGAGTCTGACAGCACGTATGGGGCTTCCTCTTTTCGTGAAACCCAATGTGGGAGGGTCCAGCATCGCCACTACCAAGGTGGTGGAAGCAGCACAGCTCCATCCGGCAATAGAACAAGCCTTCTCTGAGGGTGAAGAAGTGATGATAGAGCGTCTGATATGCGGTACCGAAGTTACCTGCGGAACATTCCTCAGAGGCAAAGAAGTCGTTTCATTGCCTGTTACGGAAGTTGTCGCACATAATGAGTTTTTCGACTTCGATGCCAAATACAACGGTGCCGTCGAAGAAATCACACCGGCAAGAATCAGTGATGAAGCCACTCAGTTGATACAAACCATGACAGCGCGCATATACGAACTTCTCAACGCTCGGGGCATCATACGCGTGGACTATATCATCGAAGCAGACGGTATCCCTACGCTGCTGGAAGTAAACACGACACCGGGCATGACCCCTACAAGTTTTATTCCCCAGCAGATTCGGGCTGCCGGAATGGATATGAAAGAGGTGCTTTGCACTATCATTCGGGATGGACTGAACGACAGCAGTAACGGACAACTTCACAACCAATAACTATGGATACGACACTATTTGAGGACATCAGGCCATACTGCGATCAGGAGGCTCCGGCCGTAATCGAACGCCTGCTGAGTTCAGCCGAATATCGGTATGTGTTCGGCAAAATGATGCCGGACCTAAAGCCGCAAGAGTTCGAACAAATGATGTTGGGCTGCAAATCGGCCGGCGAATTCAAACACATCTTCGGCTATACAGCCGTTAAGGCGGTGGGTGAGAAAACGACCTTCAGCCTCTCGCTGAGTGGCAGGAGTCGTATCCCTGACAATGGAGCCTACGTTTTTATCTCCAACCACCGCGACATCGTATTGGACTCGGCTTTCCTCAACCTGCTGCTGGCCGAGATCGACTACAATATGCCGCAGATAGCCATCGGGGACAATCTGCTCGTGAAGCCTTGGATAGAAGACTTCGTACGGCTCAACGGGAGCTTTATCGTACGCCGCGGAATCAATATGCGCGAGCTGATAGCACAGTCGCAGAGACTATCGGCATACATCCGGCATACGATCACCCATACGAAAGACTCCATCTGGATAGCCCAACGCGAAGGACGGGCCAAAGATGCCGACGATCGCACACAGAGCAGTGTGCTCAAAATGCTTGCCATGAGTGGTGAGGACGGAGGGATCAAGAGTCTGCTCGACCTCAACATCGTGCCGCTCTCTTTGAGCTATGAGTATGATCCCTGCGATTACCTGAAAGCACGCGAAATGCTCTGCAAGCAACGCGATCCGTCATATAAGAAACCCGTCGGGGAGGATCTGCTCAATATGCAGACAGGTATTTTCGGCTACAAAGGACGTGTTCACTTTGCCATAGGTACTCCTCTGAGAGAATTGGCCGAAAGCATCCCAACAGACATACCGCACGCCCGGCAGTTCACAGAAGCAGGCAAACTGATCGATGCAGAAATCCATCGTCGCTACCGTCTCTATCCGGGCAATTATGTAGCATGGGATCTTCTGGACGGATGCGACCACGCCGGTACGCATTATAGCGAGGAAGAAAAAGAAACCTTTGTAAACTATCTGTCTGCACAAATCGCCAAAGTGGAGATGCAGGATAAGGACGAAGAGGAATTGAAACGACTGATCCTGACCATGTATGCCAATCCGGCAAAGGCCTATTATGCCGCTCGTGAGCCACAGAATACATAATTCGACATCGACACCCTCCTCTCGCCCGAACCCCCGTACTATCATTTTAGCAGGCAGATGGTATCGATTTGGAGTTTATGCTACTTTTGCTTTCTAAAAAAATTGACATTCTCCTTTCTGAGTTGTCAAAAGAAAAAAATATCATTCAGTATGAGAAAGATGTCTACGCCTCCATCGTCTTTCCATACAGATCTAACCATGGGGGCAGAAAAGCAATAAAAAAACAAGACAATGAAAAAAGCATTACTATGCTTAGCGTGCGGTGCCATATGCTTGACTGCGATCACCGGCTGCGCCACTCTTTTCGGCAAACAGACGCATGCAGTGGAAATGGTTTCCAACCCACAGGGTGCCGAAGTTTATGTCAATGGGGACAGGATGGGACAAACGCCTTTGCAGCTCTCGCTCAAGGCTGACAAATCCTACACCGTGGAGTTTCGTATTCCGGGCAAACAACCGATCATACGTGTAATCAACAACCGCGTAGAAGCTAAGTGGGTGGTATTGGATGTACTGGGCGGTCTTCTTCCCGTGGCTATCGATGCCATTACAGGCAACTGGTACGGGCTGGATCAGAATAAGCTGAACGTGGACTTCACCATGCAAGAGCCTACAAAATAAGCAAACGTTTTTTCTATACGAAAAGGGCTGTACAGAGCGAAAAGATTCGCGGTACAGCCCTTCTTTATTTCTGTTCGTGGAGGAGTTGGCGAACGGTAGGAATCCAATCTTCCCCATTATCGGGGCAAAAGGTATGGAAGCCGAGACGCTTACCCATGGCTACGTTGGCCGGTCCATCGTCGATGAAAAGAGTTTCCTCAGGCTTCATACCGCTGTCGGCTATCATTTCGAGGAAAATATCTTCGTTGGGTTTGCACTTGCCCATCCGACAACTGGCATACACCTTATCAAAGAAGCTATCCAACGTTCGTCCCGAGGGGAGAAAACAGGGGCTCATAGCCAGATCGAGGACATAAGGATTGGTATTGGAGAGGAGGAAGAGCCGATAATCGGATCGTAGCGAAGCGATATAGTCGAACTTCTCGGCCGAAACTTCCTCAAGGAAGCCCAGAAGGGCGTCGTACACCTCCTGATAAGTCAATTCTTTGCCGATGTGTCGGGAAAGGTCGTCCCGAAATTCCTCCTCACTCTTGCGCCCGGACTCCAAATCGAGGAAGAGCCCCTTTTGCAGATAAGGGTCGAGCATCTCTTCTATGTGTGCTACGCCAATGGCTTTGAATCGTCGGATACATTCTCCGCGGTTGAGATGGATAAGAACTCCGCCGAGATCGAATACGATGTTTCTAATCATAAATGTGCGCTATTATTGAAATGGAGAGGGCGGGCTGACGTTATCGTGTCTGCCCGCCCCCTTCGTTGTATGACGGGAATGTAATTACTTCTTCAGCCAACGATCCAGCCAGCCGAAGAATGTACGATGGAATAGCAGTGCATTCTGCGGTTGGAGTACCCAATGGTTTTCATCCGGATAGATCAGCATCTCGCTCGGGACACCCCGAAGCTGTGCCGCATCGAAAGCAGCCATAGCCTGTGAAGCGAGAATGCGGAAGTCCAGTTCGCCATGGATCATGAGGATAGGTGTATCCCAATTCTGCACGAACTTGTGCGGCGAAGTTGCATAGGTACGCTGAGCCACTACGTTATCTTTCTCCCAGAAAGGACCGCCTATGTCCCAATTGGCAAACCACATCTCTTCCGTCGTGGCGTACTGCATCTCCAGATTGAAGATACCGGCATGAGCGATAAAAGCAGCAAATCGCTTGTCATGATGGCCGGCCAACCAATAGACGGAGAAGCCTCCGTAGCTGGCCCCCACTGCTCCGATACGATCGCCATCGACGTACGGCTCTTTCTTCATTTCATCCACGGCCGTCAGATAGTCACGCATATTCTGGCCACCATAGTCGCCACTGATCTGCTCGTTCCATTTCTGTCCGAATCCAGGTACGCCATGACGGTTGGGAGCAATGACAATGTAACCCTGCTCAGCCATCAGTCGGAGATTCCAACGGAAGGACCAGAACTGGCTAACAGTGTTCTGCGGACCACCCTGACAATAGAGTATAGCAGGATATTTCTTGTTCTTGTCGAAGTTGGGCGGCAGCACTACCCACGTAAGCATATTGCCTCCGTCGGTAGTCTTCATCCAGCGCTTTTCGCAGGTGATCGGCGCGAGACGATCGAGGATGGCTTTGTTCTCTGCCGTGATCGCCTGTGCTGCACCGTTCTTCAGATTCACTCGATAGAGATCGTCAGGAAGTTCGAAAGAATGGCGTTTGGCAAGCATAACGTTGTTGCGCACGGAGAAGTCCGCATAGTCGTGCTGTCCTTGTGTGATCTGACGGATCTTACCGGTTCGGAGCGTAATCTCCCACAGATTGGTCTCCGCCTCCTTACAGGCAAGGAAATAGATACCCTTGCTGTCAGGCGTCCACTGGATCATATCCACATTGTAATCGAATGTGGGGTTTACGTAGTTGCGCTTTCCTGTGGCAAGATCCGCCACGAAAAGACGCTTCAGATCGCTTTCATATCCATCGCGCTCCATACTGATCCATGCGATGCTCTTGCCGTCGGGGCTGAACTTCGGATATGTGTCGTAGCCCATCATCCCCTCGGAAATATTGTGTGTGCGGCCGGAAGCCAGATTGTAGATATATATGTCTGAGTTGGTAGATAGAGAATATGCCATGCCCGTTTTCTTACGACTGGCATAGGCTATGTTCTGTCCGTCGGGGCTCCAGCTGAAATCTTCGATACCGGCCCACGGCTTCATTGGGGCTTCGTAGGGCTCGCCCTCCATAATATCCTTGCCGGTGGTGATCATCCCATCCGTTACGTTCGCGATAAAGGGATGCGGTATGGTCTCCACCCATTCGTCCCAATGCTTGTACATCAGATCGGTGACGATGCGCCCGGTAGCTTTGTCCAAGTCGGGATAAATATCTTTGGTGCGCTTGCCAAATTTGATGTCCTTGGTGAAAAGCACCTGTTTCTCGTCCGGAGAGAAAAGAAATCCTGTAATACCGCCTTCGATATTACTGAGTTGGCGGCGTCCCGTACCATCGGCATTCATAACCCAAAGCTGCATGCTGCCGCCTTCGTTGCTCATAAAAGCGATGCGCTTACCGTCGGCCATCCAGGCAGGAGCGTATTCGTTGGACTCGGTATCGGTTATCTGCTTGCGTCCCGAACCATCGAGATTGACAGTAAATAGCTCGCGAGTAGCCTTATTCGTTTTGACATCGGGGAAACTGACGGCATAAACAGCCGTTTTGCCATCGGGCGACAAAGCCATTTCGCTCACTCGCGACAGGGTCATAAATAGCTCCGGCGTCAGATGCTCTCCGGTGCCGGCTCCGGCTGATGGGGTCATAGCAGCCGAACCAATGATGCTTGCGGCCATCATCGAAAAGATTTTTTTGTTCATTGTGGTGATTTATTACTTGTATTACATTTTATTGTGGAACGAAAATACGAAAGAAACTCGTTATCCTCCCTTTTAACGAGAATTTGATCTATGAAGGGAGTCATGTTCGTCGGACAGAGCATATGGCCTGCATGTCGCCATTGATACAATCGCTATCGGTGCGGCAAGCCAATGGCTCAACATGCTACTATCTCTACGATACGGTCCAAAAATGTTCTGATCGTGGTGCGTATTTTCCTGAAAAAGACGCGCGAGAAGTTTTTCGTTTTGGTTCCAAAAATTTTCACTTCCCGCACCAAAAGAAAAACTTTCCCGCGCCACGTTTTTTCAAACCACTTCCATCTAATTTTATGAACGATAAATCTTTTTGCCGGCAAGTCTCAGCTCGATCGTTTTTTACATTCTCGAATAGAGGAAAATAAGAACTGGAACGTATACCGCTTTTCTCCTCTTTGACTACCTCGCCATACCTCTCCTTCCAAACCCATCGGGCTGTATGAGAAAAGGACTGTGCACAAATCCGGTGATTGCTGCACAGCCCCATGGGGGGATAGCCCCCATAGTCGTTTCAGTATGGTCCGATCAACTTTTTCGCGGAGTTGTTTTCCGTTCTCCGGGTACCCTGCCATAGCCGACCAATCGGCGGGAGAAGTAGGCACTGCGACTGAGCTTCTCTATTACGATCCCTCTCGAATTGCGACTGTGCATCATGGTAATATCATCACCATCGACGGATACGACCAAAGCGACATGCCCTACACGGCTGCTGCGCGCATTGCGACCCTTGAAAAAGATGAGGTCGCCCGGCTGCAGATCTTCGCGTCTGATACGGTCCGTGTACAAGCTTTGTGCAGCTGCACTGCGAGGGAGCCTGACATCGAACTTGGAGTAGAGGTAGGATACATAGCCGGAGCAGTCCATCGGCCATGGAGAGGGTCCGCGATAGCGGTATGGCTTGCCAAGAAAGGTGCGACCGAGATTGATGAGTTTGTCTATAAAGGGAAATGCAGCCTTGTCCGCTGTTTGAGCTGCGAGGGAGTCTGCCGGGGACTCTCCTCTGAGAATCTTGTTATATAGCTGCAGGATATGTTCGGTACAGAACGGACTCTGCGCCTGAATATGCGAAGGGGAGAAAAAAAGGATGCCGATCAGCGTGAGAAGTGCTATTCGCACTGCGCGCTTTATTGTCATAACTATCTGTTTTTAAGTGACTAAAAGACTTTATTTGCCAAGATTCCAGCAAATCGCTTTCAAACAAAGATATATAAAAAGTAAAAAAAGATTAGCGCCGCGCGCCAAAACGCAGTCGTAAAATATCCGCACATCACAGGACTGCAGGGCGAGAGAGGCTATTTCAGAAAAAATTCAGTTTTACCATGTTATATTTGTAAAAGAAGATCAATCGAAACAGGGCTATCCAGATGAAAATCCTCATTATCGAAGACGAACCGGAACTGCGCGAAACGATCCAAAAGTTTCTGCTCGGGGAGAGGTACGTGGTAGAGACTGCTGCAACGATGAACGAAGGCTTGGACAAGGTACTCGTGTACGACTACGACTGTATCCTGCTGGACATCATGCTGCCGGACGGTAATGGGCTTACTCTCTTGAAAGAACTCAAAAAAAGGGGGAAAACGGAGAATCTGATCATTATCTCTGCCAAAGATTCCATCGAAGACAAGGTAGAAGGAATAGATCTGGGAGCCGATGACTACCTGACCAAACCTTTCCACCTCTTAGAGTTGAATGCCAGAATTAAAGGACTTATCCGACGCAAGACAGCTCATGGAGCTATGGAAATCAAACTCGGAAATGTATCTTTGGTACCGGACAAGTTCGAAGTCTTGGTCGATGGCCATCCACTGGAATTGAAACGCAAAGAATACGACATCCTGCACCACCTGATGACCCGTCCTAACCGATTGGTGGACAAAGCGGCTCTGGCCGAGGCTGTCTGGGGAGACTATATAGACCAAGCGGATAATTATGACTTCGTCTATGCTCAAATCAAAAATCTGCGCAAGCAGATGAACGATGCAGGGGCCACTATCGAGATCAAATCTGTATATGGGTTCGGTTATAAACTCATAGAAAGGGACGAAGAGCGTTGAAACTATCTTATCGAATAGTACTGCGTTTGTCTGCTGTCTTCCTCGTGGTATTTACCGCTTGGGTGATAGCTTTCTATTATGTAATCGTCGATGAAATAAACGACGAGACGAATGATTCGTTGGAGAACTACTCCGAACACGTCATCCGCAACATTCTCTCCGACAACCCTCTTCCACCGGCCGAAAACGACCTCAACAACTCCTACTCGATTCGGGAGATTACCCCACAGGAAGCTATGCGCTTCGCTCATGACATTTACTACGATGAGATGGTGTACGTGAAAGCTCGCCGTGAAATGGAGCCCTGCCGTACGATGCATACGGTATTCGGCGACGGCCATGGCAAATACTATGAACTCAAGGTTTCCATGCCGACCATCGAAAAGAGGGATTTGCGCGAAACGCTGTTAGAGTTTATCATTTATCTCTATATCCTCCTTCTGATCGTTACCATCGGCGTCACCATGTGGATCATATCCCGTAGTTTCCGGCCACTGTACCGACTGATCGACTGGATAGATCGCTTCCGCGTGAACGAACCTGTTCAAGAATTGGTAATGGCAAAAACGGATGTGACGGAATTCCGCAAGCTCAGTGAGGCCATGCTGCGTACTGCCCACCATAACGTGGAGGTTTTCGAGCAGCAGAAAGAATTTATCTCGCATGCCTCACACGAGCTGCAAACGCCTCTGGCCATAAGCCGTAACAAATTGGAAATGCTACTGCAAGATCCTTCTTTGAACGAACAGCAGCTCGAGCAGATTTATAAGGCCATACAGTCTATCAACCATATTGTACAGCTCAATAAAACCCTCCTTCTCTATAGCAAAATCGAAAACCATCAGTTCCCTGAGGTGGAGAGCATAGATGTGAATGAGCTGCTACGCAATTTGGTGGAGGAGTATGAAGCGATTTTTGCCAATCGAGGTATTCGCATCGTGTGGGGCAACAGTGAAGCGATGGTTCTATCGATGAACCCGACCTTGGCCAAAGTCTTGCTAAGCAACCTGCTCAAGAACGCATACTTGCACAATCTTGAAAGAGACGGAGAGATCCATATCGATCTTACCTCTAAGCATTGCAGCATAGCGAATACGGGAGTGAAGGACGCTTTGGACGAGACCTTGATATTCGAGCGTTTCTATCACGATATGAAACAGGCTCATTCTTCCGGCTTAGGGCTTCCCATTGCACGCTCTATATGCCAACTGTACGGACTCCGGCTTTCTTATCGCTTCGAGAACGGCAAACACACTTTTTCCATCGACAAGGAAGTATAAGAAGGTGCTTGACGGGCCGGTCAGGAAAAATTTTTCTCAAAATCTTTCGTCATTTCAGTTTCTTTTCAGATTCATATAAGTTCTTTGTTATACACAATCAAGGATAATAAAGAATTTAGAGCAATGAAAAGACTGAAAATTTTTCTTCTAATAATTGTACTGGCTGGAATAAAGGCATTTGCGGCCGGCGATCGTATCATCCCTCTCAATCGCATTCCCCAAAAGGCACAGGCAGTCGTGGCAAAACACTTTGCAAGTGCTAAGGTAGCATACGTAAAGATGGACAACGACTTGTTCAGCAAGACCTATGATGTTGTCTTTGCCGATGGCAATAAAATCGAATTCGACAAAAAAGGAAATTGGAAAGAAATAGACTGCAAGTACTCGCGCGTACCCAGCGATTTGGTCCCTGTCCCGATATTGCGCCATATATCATCTCAGCATCCCGATCTCTATATCGTTCAAATCGATCGGGATAGCAGAGATTATGAAGTGGAACTAAACAACGGCATGGAACTCGTATTCTCTCTCAAAGGGGTTTTCAAGCGGTTTCATGATTGACAAGCATTCTATTCAATAATCAAATCAAAAATTTAGAGAAATGAAAGTATTCAAGTTTTTAGCATCGATGGTGCTGTTTGCAGGCTTATTTGCTGCATGTAACAAGGAAGACAACAATCTCATCAATTCAACTTCGGATGAAGCGGCCGTTTTAGCTACGATGTATCCCAATGCTCAGAATGTAAGATGGGAACAAGAAGGCGAATTTCGTGTGGCAGAATTCATGAACGAAGGCGTTCAGTCTGAAGCGTGGTTCTTGCGAAGAATCTGGCAATACACGGAGACAGACATTCCCTATAGTGCTCTACCTAAAGCAGTCCGAACTGCTTTTGAGGCAAGTGAATATGCCAAGTGGAAGGTAGAAGACGTAGATATGGTGGAGCGCAATGGCACCGAAGTATTCTATGTCATAGAAGTCGAAAAGGGCGAACAGGAGGTTGATCTGTATTATATGCCTAATGGCAAACTGATCAAAACGGTAAAGGCTCCTCATTCCGTATCGCCGGGCCAATATGCCAATCCGACTATTCCGACCGGAGTATTGAACACCATCAAGGCATATATAGCAGCCAATTATCCCAATGCCACCATTCTGGAATATGAAATAGAAGATGGCTACATAGAGGTGGATATTCTGGATGGTACGGTACATCGAGTTCTTATTTTCACGCTTCAGGGCGAGTGGGTAAATAGCCATGTGGATGATGGAGATGACGACTATGACTACGATGATGATGCATACGAAAACAACATTCCTGCCAACATCAAGGCTCTGATCATCAGCTATGTCAATCAGAATTACCCGGGAGCTATCATTCACAGTATCGAGCGTAACTCCAATGGTACTTATGATGTAGAAATTTATTACAACAATAAGGAGTATGACTTGCTGTTCGATGCTCAGGGTAACTTCGTGAGCGGAAATGTAGATAATCAGGATGATGATGACAATATCCCTGCTCACATCAAGGCTAAGATCGTAAATTACATCAAGCAGAACTATCCCGGTGCCTTTATCAAAGACATAGAAAGAAAGTCCAACGGCATGTACAAGGCAGAGATCGTCTACAACAACAAGGAGTATGACTTGCTGTTCGATGCTCAGGGTAACTTCGTGAGCGGAAATGTAGATAATCAGGATGATGACGACAATATCCCTGCTCACATCAAGGCTAAGATCGTAAATTACATCAAGCAGAACTATCCCGGTGCCTTTATCAAAGACATAGAAAGAAAGTCCAACGGNATCGTAAATTACATCAAGCAGAACTATCCCGGTGCCTTTATCAAAGACATAGAAAGAAAGTCCAACGGCACATACAAGGCAGAGATCGTCTACAACAATACTGAGTACGACCTGCTGTTCAATGCTCAGGGTAACTTTGTAAGCGCACACATCGATGGTTATGAGGATGATGATGACAACATTCCTGCTCACATCAAGGCTAAGATCATCAATTACATCAACCAGAACTATCCCGGTGCCATTATTAAGGACATCGAAAGAAAGTCCAATGGCAGATACGAGGCAGAGATTGTCTACAACAACAGGGAGTATGACCTGCTGTTCAACGCACAAGGCAATTTCATCAGTGCGAGTCTGGATGACAAAAAATAAAGTTATATGATCTCTGACGACGCTTCTTTCAGTGGCCGACAGCCCTGAACGAGGTTAGCATAAAGAACAGAGGGTGATCCAAATTATTCTTGGGTCGCCCTCTTCTTTTTGGCCGGATGAGTACACTTGCCGATAGCTTCAGCGCAAAAACAGTGGTCTCTGAAGGCAAAGCATCTTTTTCGTTTGCGTGATAATCTTACCTTTGTGGAGTCATTTTTCCGGCATTACCGATCGGTTGGCCGGATTTTAATTTCATCAAATCATAGTCAATGGAAGACCCATTCCCTCCGTCGAGCCGTAGAAAGATTAACTGACAGGCATTGCTGTGCTACCCGATAGACGGAGGAGGTACGGCGCAATGCCGTAACACATAAAGAAGAGGAAGTACAGCAATGAGAAAATACCTTTTCGCCGAACAGGGTTTTGTGGAAAAGCCCGATTTCGGAACAGACTGCTGGGTATGTGTCGAAACTCCCGATGCAGAGGATATGAAGTTTCTGATCGACACGCTCAATGTTCCCGAAGATTTTTTGTCCGATATAGCCGATGCTGATGAACGCCCTCGCGTAGAGCATGATGGCGACTGGCATCTGACGATCTTGCGGATTCCGGTCGAAAGTCGCCTGAGCGGTGTACCCTACGTAACCGTACCGATGGGGATAGCTACCCGATCGGATGTAACGGTGAGCGTATGTTACCATCGTGCTCCCATGCTTGCCGACTTTCTGCTTCATACCCGACGCAAACGAATCAAAGTCCTCAACCGGACAGAACTGGTACTAAGGCTCATCTATTCTTCTGCCGTGTGGTTCCTCAAGTACCTGAAACAGATCAACAATGAGGTGACCATTTCCGAGCGAGAACTCGAACGCAGTATTCGCAATGAAGACCTCATTCACCTGATGATGCTTCAGAAGACTCTCGTATACTTCAGCACTTCCATTCGCGGCAATGAAGCCGTACTCGGCAAAATAAGGACTTCGGGAGAAAATCGGATCGACGAAGAGCTGGTGGAAGATGTACGAATAGAGTTGCGACAGGCCTATAATACGGTGAATATCTATAGCGACATCCTTTCCGGAACGACGGAAGCTCTGAGCGGAGTGATTTCGAATAACCTGAATACAATCATGAAACGCATGACTACGATCTCTATTGTACTGATGCTCCCTACGCTGATCGCCAGTTTCTATGGGATGAATGTGCCCATTGCCGGCAGTGAGTTTCAGTATTCTTTCTTCATCATTGTGGGCGTGTCCGTCCTGCTTTCGATAATAGCCTTTGTCGTTTTCAGAAAAATAAAATGGTTCTAACAATATGGCGATGCAATTAGAAATTTGTGCCAATTCGGCTGCCAGCTGTCGGCAGGCTGAGTTGGGTGGGGCTACTCGTGTAGAGCTTTGTGCCGGTATTCCTGAGGGCGGTACTACGCCTTCGGCCGGAGAGATGGCCGTGGCTCGCAGTCTGATAGCCATTCCTATCCATGTCATAATACGTCCGCGTGCAGGGGATTTTTTTTACTCTTCGGAGGAAATAGAAGCCATGTGCTACGACATTCGTGTAGCTCGCAGCCTCGGTATGGAAGGCGTTGTCTTTGGATGTCTCACACCGGAGGGGGACTATGATGAGGAAGCAAATTCACGTCTTTTGAAAGAGGCGCAAGGGATGCAGCTCACTTTTCACCGGGCTTTCGATGTCTGTGCTGCTCCGTTTGAGATGCTCGAAAAGCTGATTGCCGCAGGCTTCCACCGTGTACTTACGTCCGGCTGTGCCCCTACGGCATTGGAGGGTAAGGACATGATCAGAGCACTAAACAGACAAGCTGCCGGTCGAATCGGCATCATGGCCGGCTGCGGTATACGATTGGGCAATATAGAAGCGTTGGCTCGCCATACCGGAATCACCCAATTCCACAGCTCCTTGCGCCATGATATTCCGAGTAGCATGCGATTTCGGCGGCCTGAAGTCAGTATGGGCGGTATGGTGAAAATAGATGAATACAGCCGTCCCGAGACATCGGCCGACATGGTTCGTCAGGCTGTCGAGATATTACACGGAATATAAATACCTTATAAAAGAGAAATACCCCCTCTCAAGCCTGTAAAAAGGGTCAAAAAAGAATTCGGACGTCGTTTGCGCTGTGTAAATCAAACCAAAAACGGATTTTGAGCCTGCGCACTTGGCCAAAGCCTTATCCTTGGGATGTCTCTGCAAGGACAAATGAATACCTTTGCCCCCGATGTTACGAGTATTAGTTCTTGACAACCGCGATTCGTTCGTTTACAATCTGGTACAGCTGCTTCGAGAATCTCCGAACTGTCGGTTCGATGTAGTCCGAGGAGACGCTATCCCTTGGGACAATTTGTCGGATTATCAAGGTATCCTGTTAAGCCCCGGGCCGGGGTTGCCTTCCGAAGCTTGCGGCCAAATGGAGCTGATCCAAGCCGCAGCAAGCACGCACTCCATCTTGGGTGTCTGCTTGGGACATCAGGCTCTGGCAGAGTTTTTCGGCGGCCGACTACGGCGAATCGAACATCCTTTCCATGGGCATGACTCTCGAATACGACTGACCGAGCCGGACGAGCCTTTTTGGAAAGGTGTACCGAACAATGCCGTTGTCGGGCGTTATCATAGCTGGGCGGTGCAGGATACCGACTTGCCGGACTGCCTGATCCCCACGGCTTGGAGCGATGATGACGGTGTGCTGATGGCCATGCGCCACAAGCTACTGCCGCACTATGGCGTTCAGTTCCATCCCGAAAGCATTATATCCGATTGTGGAGAACGACTGATCCGGAACTGGCTGGACATAGCATCACAAATCCGAAAAACATAATCCTATCACATAATCCGAAAAATGAAGTATTTCCAAGAGGCAGATATTGCCGTGACCGTTTGTGACAAAACGGGCAAAATCATTGATATGAACGAACAGTCCCGTCAGGTAAACCTCAAGCCAGGTCAGGAGCTGATCGGCTCGAATGTATTGGACTGTCATCCCGAACCGGCTCGCTCCATGCTCGAAGAGATGATGCGTCAGGAGCGAAAGCACGTCTATACGATAGAGAAGAACGGGCGAAAGAAGCTGATCTATCAGATCCCCTGGTATGAAAAGGGGGAATATATGGGCTTCTTGGAGCTGTCGATGGTGATCCCTTTCGAAATGGATCACAAGATTCGTACACCGAAGCCGGCAAATGATTGAGATCCCTTATTTATAGAGAGCATTACTCATTTCCGATAAAAGCCAAGAGGGTGTTGCAACTTTTGTCTTGCAACACCCTCTTCATTTCCTATGGATCATGGCCATAGGCCAAACAGATGAGCCACTACTCTTTCACCACTTTCTTTACTACTTCTCCTACATTGGTTTTTATTCTTAAGAAGTAAATTCCAGCCGGCAGGTGAGACAGGTTGATCACTCTCTCGAGTGCGGGGCCGTTAGGCTTTGAAGCATTAGCTCCTGCATCTTTACCGGAGAAATCAAAAAGCTCAAGAGTTTTGCCATGGACATCGAGAAGTTCAGCCCGATTTACACTCAGGTCGCCACTCTTAATTTTCAATTCGCCGTTCGTCGGATTAGGATAGAGGGCTATACTTTGCGCCAATACTTCTGCTATGCCGGTGTCTTCTGCTGTGCTGAATACAGCCTCAGGGCTTGCCGGCGAAGCAAAATGGGTGGACGTTTCAGCTTTACGCTGCCTGAAAGTGTACGATGTATTTGCCGTCAGGCCTTCAAACGTTGGAGACGCCTGCCATGCCCCTCCGTTGATATTGTATTCGCATCCTGCCAAGGCTGCAAGGGTAATACCGGAAACAGTATTGCTCTCCATGACAGGAGCAGCAGGTGCTGTTTGGTCGGCTTTTACAACCGGTTGCGTATCAGGAGAAGTGATCGTACCCGTACAGTTGGTAGCCGTTACTTGGACATTGATCACCTGATTGATGTCAGCTTCTACCAAAGAATAAGTGGCGGAAACGGCTCCTTCGATATTTGCGGTACCGCGTCTCCATTGATAGCTAAGCTGTCCCAAGTCCGAAACAACCGGTGTAGAGGTCAATCCCGTAGTATTAGCCGTTAATGTCTGTCCGAAGACGGCATTACCTTCGATCTGGACAGTACCGCCCAATACGGGTTTCGGATTATTCTCGAGCACTGTTTTTATCGCGCCATAGGCATTCAATCTTCTGCCCGAAGCCACGAGGCCATTGAGAGAAGAGAGATTGTCCGCACCATCGAGCAAAGATTTTTTCACCATCAAAGCAAATTCGGCGGGGTCTTCCTTGCAAGACTGTATCATCTCCTTAGGCATAGAGGCATACATCAGTGCAATGACGCCTGCCACCTGAGGCGTTGCCATGGACGTGCCGGTCATATACTGATAGGTGTTGTTCGGCGTCGTAGAATAAATAGCTGTACCGGGTGCACCGATATCTATATTATTGATGCCATAGCCCGCGCCCGGATTTTTTATGTCCGCCTGTGTAGTGTTGGTGACGCCGATCAAATAGTTGCTCGGACAGGTGGAAGGAACATCTCCTACGTTGTCCACATTTACATTCATATTGGGGCCGGCTCCGCAACTCAGGATCCCCACCTTGCCCATCTCATCGTACATCGAACACCAGATGGGATAGTTGTTGGGATTGCCATAATCAATACCGAAGGACGAATTGGTAGCTACGACAAAAGCTCCTTTCGCTCCATTCGTTTCGTTGTAAAGTGCCCGCATCTCCATAGCGTAGGAATAGGCTTCTACGACTATCGCTTCAGATCCGGAGCTGCCACGAATGGGCATTACTTTGACATTCCAGTTCACCCCACATACTCCTTTGGCATTATTCCCGACTGCGCCTACTATGCCACTGACGTGAGTCCCATGCGGATCCGAGTTGATATTGCCGTTATGCAAGAACGCATTCCAACCATTGTAATCGTCTTTATAGCCATTACCGTCATCATCTATTCCATTGTTTGGGATTTCGTGAGTGTTTTTGAAAAAACTTAGATCTTCATGGTTCAGGAAAGCTCCGCCGTCGATAACGGCCACCACAATAGCATCGTTCATTGCAGTATTGCCGCCGGTGGAGTACTCGTCCCATGCTTTCGGAAGCGATATTTTGGCCGGCGCCCACTGCTTATTATAATGAGTGTCATTGGGTGTAATGTCTCGCAACGTAACGTTGGTATGGTTGTTTTGGATATGCCTGATATCTCCATTCCGGGAGAGATTGGCCATGATCATAGACCTTTTCTCTACATTGTCCTTGATCTCGAAGAGCCAGATATTCAATCTCTTGGACAAAAGGCGTTTCGGCACGACAGGCTCGTTACAATCGACTGCAAATACTGCGGCATCTACCCCTTGATTCAACCATATTATAAATTCATTTTCCACATAAGAGGCCTGTTTTTCGGCAGGTACATTTCCTGTTTCCCCTTTTGGTTCTTGACCATAGGCGAGCATTGTAAAGAAGAACAATGCCAAAATAATTCTTACTGTTTTAGCTAACTCTTTCATCTTGATTCTTTTTTGATTGTTGTTTTATATATTGGACTACAGCCTTTCAGATCCGGCCGCATCTCTTGCTCGCCAATAAAATCCGTCCTAAATATACAAAACAATCAATCCGATGACAAAAACATATTAACAATTTGCAGGTTTGGCCGGCTGAATAGATAAAACAGAACCACGAGACTTCATAAACATCTCTTGACCCGATACTATCGGGAAACGGCTCCTCAAACGACAGTTAGTATTCAGATATAACTGTATCCATTATCCATGATCAGATATTTACAGGCAGAAACCACGACGAAAATCACAAATAAAATTTGATTGGGATTGAGGGATACCGGCATAAAGGGGAAGGAGTATGATCACGAGTCTATACGCCCTTGAGATAGCAAGCATTAAGGTTCGACCGATGTACTTTGGGATAAAAGAAAGTTTGTAACCCAATCTTGCGTATTCAACAAAGACTTCTCCGGAAGGCTTGCCGTGATAGAGATTTTGTAAGGTTTACAAAGGGCAAAACCAAAGTATATAGTTTGGTTTCATCAAAGTATATAGTTTGGTTCGACCAAAGTATATAGTTTAGTTTGACCAAAGTATATAGTTTGGTTCGGGGGTTGTTTTGCCTCTTTTTTTGAAAAATATAACTACCTGTAAATAAGCGCATTGAATTGATACTGCCATTCGTGTGATTAGGGTGCAGATATGATACGGAAGGCTTGGAAATAAAAAAACTGTTCGGGAGCAGCCCCAAACAGTTTTTTATTTTCCATCCTTTCGTTTTCAATGATTCGGAAGCATCCTTTGTACAGGCCTCTCTTCCGAAAAACAGAGCTTCGGGGTCAGCGTTTTTCGACTTTTAGTACGAATTGGCCTACTCTGAGGAGATAGGTACCCACAGGAACTGTGCCGATATGGATACAATCCGTCGTCGCCTGTAGCCGGTGAGATAGGATGACCTTTCCGGCCAAATCGCATAGTCGGGCCGTCTGTCCGACCATTTCCTCCGGTACTTCTATCGTCAGTCCGGATGTCGTGGGATTAGGATAGACTTTGTATGATGCCGCAGGAGGTGCTGCACAGCAGTGACCGGCTTTTACTTTCATCAGTGCACTGACCACACTTTGGGCCTCCAACGTGAAGATATACGGCTGGCTCAGTTCTTGCCCGTTTACGGTTACCCGATCTACCTCGTAGCCGGTATCCGGCAAGGGTACCACTGTGATGGAAGTGCCGTAGCCCAGTTCTTCGCCGCTGCTTATGCCCTGTCCGTTAGCGGTGAGCGAAAGGCTTCCGTTAGCCGGCTGATCGAATGTGACGGTATAGGCTACAGGGGTCATGGAGGCTGCCACGGTCGTATTGTCATCCAAAGAGAAGTATGCTTCGATCGGGATGCTTTCTCCATTGACCGTCAGTTCATTTAGTTGATAATTTTCGTGAGGTTGGACTTTTATTTGCAGGATCGTTCCCTGCCGGAGCGTTGTGTTCGAGGCCACGGGTGTACCCTCGGGCGTGAATATGCTCAGGCTACCGTTGGCCGGTTGTTCATACTTTAACGTATAGGTGATGTGCTCTGCTTTTTCGGTATAAGCGCGGATATAGAAATTGTAATTTACATCTACGAGATTGACAAGGGACTCGAATGCCTGATCATTATAACCAACCAAATTCCCCTTACCGGCATTGGCCGGCCCATCGTCGCATCCGAGTGGATGGCCGTACTGAGCATCCTCTACTTTGTAACCGATATAGAGATCCTCTCCGAATGGGATTGTGAACGGCTCGTCCAAGACAATACGATTAGGAATACCCGGTTGGAAATTCGCCACAGCCTGCTGCATCAGCAGATGCTTTCGCTCTTTGTCCCTCCAAATACAGAGCGTGTACTTGCCTTGTTCGGCACCGGGGGCAAATTCTATGCTACGGATACTATTGCCTCCCATCAATGAGAGTTCGCTTGGGGCGAAATGATGTGCCGCATACAATACGGCAGAGCCATTGATCCCAACGAAATGCGTGGGCGATGGAGTACCGCTCCACGTAAGGATGTCTTCGGGCAGGAAGGTGTCGTATGGTTCTATGCCTACGAGCATCATGTGCTCGAAGTTGAACCCATCGGGACTGATCTCTTCATCATCGGGGTTAAAAGCACCGAAAGCAAAGAAGCCGTCGCAGTAGCCATCCCATCCCCAGTTGATATGCACCATCCCTGCTTCGTCATTGCCGTCGAGCAGGAAGAAATGTCCTCCGTTGTCGGCACTCTGAGCTAAATAGAGGATCGGGCGAAGAGCCTGCAATTCTTCGTAAATCCGAGACATCCATTCCTCATTGTCGTAAGGGTCCCAATAATCATCCTTGACGATCAGCTCACAATCGTACTGAAAATGCCGGTGAAGAGCTATTTTCACGTCGTCTATATATGCACCGCTTCCATCTAATCCGTAGTCCATCTTCATGGCCAAGCCGCAGGCACGCATCAGTTCGGCTACAGCGATGGCTTCCTCCGCGGTGTAAGATAAGGTGTAGTCATCTTTGAGATGGTCATAGTCCAACGTAATATTGGCCAGATTCTCCTCCAAATGCAGGTTTGTGGTGTAGGTGGTGTAAGAGACGCTACCTGTTGCTCTTTTCGGATGACGGTAGTACTTTACCAGCTGTGCCATAGCTGTAGCTCCGCATCCGGTCCATGTGGGCTGGCCGTCTATTTGCGGTATTGTCTGGTTGTAAGGTTTCCCTTGCCCCCACTTGGTGGTCAGGATCGGGGCTACGGTTTTATAGGTTCCGGGAAGCAACGGAGCCGTTTCGGAGGCATTGGACTTGAGAGTCAGAAGCAATGCTTTCAAGGCAGGAGGCATACGACTATAATCGAATCTGCCACTCGTACTATATCCTATGACAGGTATATCGGCTCCTTCACTTTTGGAGACGAGCACAAAACCGTTATCCTCTCCTATATTAAATACATGAACACCATATTCCTCAGGCATATCGGTTCGATAGAGTCCGGGCAAAGGCCGGTCACTAAAGCGCGAAACAAGAAAATCCCAAGCCAACCGTTCGGCCTTTTGGGGGGAAATTTGTGCATGCGCCAACATGGGAATCAGCCATACAATAAACGAAAGGATAAACCGGAGACACGTCCGATGTCTGTAATAAGCTGTATCGATATTCATATTTTTGAGTATTGAAAAAGGTGGGTTTCATTTAAGCCTTATAAAAGTAAGAAGAATCCAAAATTCGGCAAACGGATCTCAATTTAAGTGGGCAAATTTCGGCACCTGTTGGAATCGGGACTATTCGCTTTGCATGTTTTCAAGGACGTATCAAGAGAGTGTAAGGAGGAAAAGTTTCGGTTCGATGCACTTCAGATTATCTTTCAAGATAAACATCTGGCAAACCTCTCCCCAAAGGCAAAAGATATGCGGTACGGTTGTATGAGGAATCGGAGTAAAATTTATATTTTTGCGCGCATATTAAGAACTAAGTAAGAGTTACATGGACAAAGTAAGCTATGCTCTGGGATTGAGCATCGGTAATAATTTTAAGTCTTCGGGCATCGACAGCGTCGTTATGGATGATTTCATGCAAGGTCTGTCTGATGTGCTGGAAGAAAAAGCCCCTCAGCTCTCGTATGACGAGGCCAAGCGCGAAATAGAGGCGTATTTCATGGATTTGCAGCAGAGAGCTGTGAAGCTGAACAAAGAGGCCGGAGAAGAATTTCTCAAGATAAATGCGCACAAGGAAGGCGTAATGACCTTACCGAGTGGCTTGCAATACGAAGTCATTAAGATGGGAGAGGGCCCGAAACCTACCCTTTCGGACACGGTGACCTGTCATTATCATGGTACGCTCATCAACGGTGTCGTCTTCGATAGCTCTATGGACAGGGGAGAACCGGCCAGCTTCCCTCTAAAAGGAGTTATAGCCGGCTGGACGGAGATTCTCCAACTGATGCCGGTAGGATCCAAGTGGAAAGTAACCATACCGAGCGATCTGGCGTATGGAGATCGTGGTGCCGGCGAGCATATCAAACCGGGTAGTACGCTCATTTTTATAATCGAATTATTGGGTATCAACAAATAATCAGAAGACAAATCACTATGAAGAGAGTAATGATCATTGCCGGCTTGGCTTTTTTAGTGGCCGGATTATCTGCCTTTGCAAAAAAACCACCCAAAAAGGGTGAGGTGCAAACCGTGAAGCCTATCGTGACTTCTGCTGACTCTGTGGCATACGCTTTCGGTATAAGCGGTGCAGTAAATTTCAATGACTATACCGGACGGATGCCGGGCGATTCGCTGGATCGTGCCCTGATTCTCCGAGCATTCGAAGAGATACTCACCGGAAAAAGCACAGCGATCTCTCCCCAAGATGCGGACGAAATGATCAAGAAATACTTCAAGGAAGTACAGGACAGACTCAAAGCCGAGAACTTGGCAGCAGGCAGGACCTATCAGGAAGAATACCGCAAGCAGCCGGGCGTTAAGGCTACCGAAAGCGGCTTGTTGTATCGTGTCTTGAAGGAAGGGGAAGGACCTCGTCCGACAGTTCAGGATACGGTCGTTGTTCATTATGTAGGAAAGAACATCGAAGGGAAAGAGTTCGACAGTTCTTATTCTCGCAACGAGCCGGCGAAATTCAGTCTCCTGCAAGTGATCCCGGGATGGACTGAGGGAGTTTGTCTGATGCAAAAGGGTGCCAAGTACGAATTTGTTATCCCGACCGAACTGGGATATGGCGAGCGCAGTATGGGCGAACTTCTCAAGCCGAACTCTACGCTCTTCTTCGAAGTAGAACTACTCGAAATCAAACCTTTCGTAGAGAAGCAGGCAAAACCTGTTCCGGCAAAGCCTGCTCCAAAGAAGAAAAACTAACGACAAAAAAATAAGGTAAACTCCAATGAAAAAAACAATTGCAATTATCGCCTCAGCCCTCTTGGCTTTAGGAGCTGTCGGCTGTAAGAAAAGTGCTGACACTACCGCTGTCAGTGAAAAGGATAGCTTATCCTTGTCCATGGGTATTCTGTATGGACAGGATTTTGCCAATCAGTTCGAGATGTCCCGCTTGCAAGGTCAGCCTATCGACTCAGTAGCCTTCCTGGATGGCTTCAAATATGGTATGGACACTACGCGCTTCTCATACAACCTTGGTGCTATCTATGCTTCCAATATAGCTCGTCAGTTGGCTCATGACACCATAGCGATGGACAAATTCTATGCCGCTATGCGTGCCTCTTTGCTGAAGGATACTATGTCAGTATCCTTGAAACTTGCAGAAGCTCAGGCTTTCATGCAACGCTTCCAAGCCAAGAAACAGCGTGAAAACAATATGAAGCAGTTCGGCAAGAACATAGAAAAGGGTAACGAATACATCGATACCTTTAAGAAAGAAGACGGCGTGACTGTTACGACAAGTGGTCTGGCATACAAAACTCTTCAGGAAGGTACGGGAGCTACTCCCTCTTTGACCGATACCGTACGTGTCAAGTATGTGGGGACTCTGGTCGATGGTAAGGAGTTCGACAAAAACGAAGAAGGAATCGAATTTGCCGTTACCGGTGTGATTAAAGGTTGGACAGAGATGCTCCAACTCATGAAAGTCGGTCAGAAAGTTCGTGTGGTAATCCCACAGGAGTTGGCTTATGGAGAGACCGGTAACTATAGCATCGAACCGTTCTCTACCCTGACATTCGAGATGGAACTTATCGGGATCAAGCCTGGCAAAAAGTAAGAGAAAATACAAAAGAATAAACTAAGAATACGAAGAGAGGCGAACAATATGAGTGTCGCCTCTCTTTTATATGATGAGCAGATTCTATTCGAGATACTCTTTTCCTTTTTGACGGAATCGGAAGAAACGCTTTAGGGAAACTATTCCCACCTTATACAATAAAAACATGATCAGTAAAAAATTCTTTTTCGCCCTGCTTGCGCTCATTGCGTTTAGCGGGCTGAACGCAGCGACAGACACTGAGTTCAAGTACCCGACCGATGCCAATATCATCGGTCACGTCAAAGACAGCAAGACGGGTGAACACCTTGTCGGTATCACTATTGCTATCAAAGGTACTACCTTCGGCACTTCTACAGATGCAACCGGACACTATTATCTTCGCAACCTGCGTCCGGGTGAGATCACTTTGATTATGCGTGGCATGGGCTATAAGAGCCAAGAGCGCGTAGTTCGCGTAGAAAAGGACAAGACTATCGAAGTGAATTTCGAAGCGGAAGAGGATGCCATCAATCTGGACGAAGTCGTGATTTCGGCTAACCGCGAACTGACGCTTCGCCGCCTTGCTCCTACTCTTGTAAATGTACTGAACGAAAAGGTTTTCTCGCAAGTCAATGCTTCTAACCTCGCTCAAGGCTTGTCATTCCAGCCGGGAGTTCGTGTAGAGAACAACTGTCAGAACTGTGGTTTCAATCAGGTGCGAATCAATGGTTTGGATGGCCGTTATGCACAGATTCTTATCGACAGCCGCCCCATTATGAGTGCTCTTGCCGGTGTCTACGGTCTGGAGCAGATCCCTGCCAATATGATCGAACGCGTGGAGGTAGTACGTGGTGGAGGATCGGCCTTGTACGGTTCTTCTGCTATTGCCGGAGTAGTGAATATCATTACCAAGGAACCTTCTCGCAATTCCTTTACTTTCAATGAGTCCCTGAGTTTTACAGACTTCAGTAAGATAGACAACAACACGAACTTCAATGCCTCCATCGTCAGCGATGACAACCGTGCCGGTGCCATGGTATTCGGACAGGCTCGCTATCGCAACCCTTGGGATGCTAACGATGACGGCTATTCTGAATTGGGCAAAATAGATGCTCGCTCGCTGGGAGCCCATTCTTATTTGCGCTTGAGCGACTACAGCAAGCTGACGGGAGAGTTTCACACGATCAATGAATTCCGCCGCGGTGGTGATCGTATCGATTTGCCTCCTCATGTAGTAGGTGTAGCTGAACAGACTGACCATAGCGTATTTAGCGGAAACTTGAAATACGATCTCTTCTCTTCCAACTATAAACACCACTTCCAGGCTTATACCTCGGGACAGATCGTAAATCGCAAGAGCTATTATGGAGGTATCGGAGAGATTGACATCAATGGCCACCCCGGTGGTACGGAAGGCTACCCTATTCCTCAAGACCAGTACGGCAATAATTATGGTGTAACGAAAGGCAAGACATACATGGGTGGTATCCAGTATAGCTACGACTTGGACAAATTCCTCTTCATGCCTTCGCAGCTTTTGTTCGGTGCCGAATATACGCGTGACGAACTCAATGACGTGATGCCCATCCTTTCATGGCAGACCGGCGAGGATGCCAATGGGAATACCATTCCCCTTTATCCAGAATTGGATCAGAACATCAACAACTACAGCCTGTTTGGTCAGAACGAATGGAAAAATGACAAATGGAGCATCTTGCTTGGTGCCCGTCTGGACAAGCATAGCGAAGTTAAGGACATGATCCTCAGCCCGCGTACTACACTGCGTTTCAATGTGAATCCGGACATCAACCTGCGCGCCACCTATGCAAAAGGGTTCCGTGCGCCGCAGGTATTCGATGAAGACTTACACGTAGGAGTTGTAGGCGGTGAAGCGCAGAAAGTATTCAACGATCCGAACCTGAAGCCTGAAATTTCTCATGCATTCAGTTTGAGTGCTGATATGTATCATCGTTTCGGTAGCGTCCAGACCAACTTCCTTGTGGAAGGTTTCTATACTCGTTTGCTGGATGTATTCACCAACGAGGAGCAGCCAGATCAACACGATGGCATCAAACGTTACACGCGTATCAACGGTAGTGGAGCCAAAGTATTCGGTCTCAATCTGGAAGGTAAGGTCGCATACAAGTCCTTCCAGCTCCAAGCCGGTCTTACTCTGGCCAGCAACAAATACGATGAAGCACAGGAGTGGGGCCTGAATACGGTGAAAGATACGAACGGAGCTTTCGTTACCGAGGCCAATGCAGATGGACAACAGGAGTACAAGAACGAATCCATGACGGATACGCAGATCACCCGTACCCCCAGCGTATACGGTTACTTCACGCTGGCTTACAACCCCACACACTCATGGAGCGTAGCTCTTACGGGAGCATATACCGGTCAGATGTATGTACCTCACGCCATCGAATATGGGGTGAAGTCAGCCGAACTGGATATTATGCAGAACAACCCTGAGCTCACCGACGAAACAGGCATGGCTCCTCGTATCGATGAGCTGAAGAAGACACCTGCATTCTTCGACTTGGGCTTGAAGGTGGGTTATGACTTCCACGTATTCCAGGCTACCGAGGTCCAACTCTATGTAGGTATGAACAATATCTTCAACTCCTTCCAAAAGGACTTCGATCGCGGTGCTGCACGTGACAGCGGATATATCTATGGTCCTACGCAGCCGCGTACAGGCTATATGGGCTTGGTGGTGAAGTTCTAATCAAATAACAGGAACTCTTTAACCAAGATATTTCTAAGAGAGAGGCCGAATGGCTCTTCATCCGTTTTGGGTGAGAAGCATTCGGCCTCTTTGTTTTTCCTTCACCATATCCTTTCGTCCTTCAGATAAGCAATATCAGGGGACATCAGTGTCCGACAAACAGACGCGGAGGCTATATCGACCGAATGTGTCAGATATAGCCTCCGCCATTTAAGAAAAGAATAACGAAAATGTTTGTCTTACGTCTATCGACGAATGAGGATGAGGAGAGGTATCTCTCCTTCTTCTCCATAGAGATAGCACTTGCCGTCTTTCATTTGGAAACGCCTAACCTCGGGAAGACGATCGAACAATGCCCTCTCATAAGCCATATTGTCACAGGCAGCAAGCGTGGACGTAACATCGCTGAGGCGTATCTTTCCTTCGGCTGAATTCAGAGCTTCAATATCCCCTCCATACATATTACAGATGCCTTTGCCCCCGAACCGTTTTTCGGAAAGATTAAATTCCAATGTCATTTTCAAATCTTCAGCCGAAGCATTGTCTTCTGATTCTGAAAGCTTCACCTCCCACTTACCGTCAAGATTCTCCTGATGTTCTTGGGTATTGTTTTTGACGCCACAAGCCGAAAAGATGGCGGCTATGACTAATGCTATAAGATACTGTCCTCTATTCATAATGTTGCTGTTATGGTTTAATCGATGGTTACATGCTCGGCCTCCACTTCTTCCCTGAGGAAAAGAGAAGCCAATTCTCCAAATTTGTCCGGACTCTCCGTCGTGTAATAGGACATTTTGCCGTCTTTATCAATGCGTCTGTCCATTTCGGGGTGGCGTCTGAGATAGTCCTTCAAAGAATGCGCCACGAGTTCGCCCTGTGCTATAAGCTTGATAGTAGGAGTAAGCAAACGTTTCATCTTGGGGCGCAATAGAGGATAGTGTGTACACGCCAATATAATCGTATCGATGGTATCGTCCTTGGCAATGATACTATCCAGATGCTTGCGGATGAAATAGTCAGCCCCCGGGCTATCGCTTTCACCCGTTTCTACGAGTGGCACCCACATCGGACAGGCCTCTTCAGTAACTGATATTTCGGGGAACAACTTCGCTATTTCAAGCTGGTAGCTATGCGAACTGACCGTACCCTGTGTAGCCAAAACTCCTACGTGCTTGGTGCGTGTAATCTCATCTACGGCTTCAACCGTAGGACGAATGATACCGAGCACACGACGAGTGGGATCCTCCATATTGGGCAGATCACGCTGCTGAATGGTTCGCAAGGCTTTGGCTGATGCCGTATTACAAGCGAGAATAACCAGCGGACAGCCGAGTTCGAAGAGCTTCCTCACTGCCTGAAGCGTGAATTTGTAGACCACTTCATAAGAGCGGTTGCCATAGGGAGAGCGGGCATTATCGCCCAAGTAAACAAAGTTATACTCCGGCATGAGTTTGCGGATCTCACTCAGGATGGTAAGTCCTCCATAACCGGAGTCGAATATGCCGATGGATGTGTTCATGTTGATGCTTTTACTGGAGGTAAAGGTACCAATAATTGGGCCACCAGTACATTCCACTCCGTTATTTTTTATCAGAAACGACCAGCGTAACGACACCTCCGTACGGAGTTTGGTGCTCGAAGCAAGTCTCAAGCTCATATAAGCCTGCATAAACCTGAGCACAGAGAATAGTACCCCCATGCGTGAAGATAGCTATATGCCCGAACGGCATGGCCGTTACTTCTTCCAGAAAATCGCTTACACGTTCCAGTTGCATGACGAAACTCTCGCCTCCCGTTGCAGGCGTTCGTAGATAATCCGCATAATAATCTTGTAGGCGAGGATCGTCTATATGGTCATATCGCTGCATCTCCCACGAACCGAAATTGATCTCCATCAGTCGTCCGTCTTGTATGGCATCAGGATAACCGCAAAAATGTGCCAAACGTGCACAGCGGCTGAGCGGACTCGTATAGACAGCATCGAAGTCCATGCCCGATAGCTGCCGGCGTACGACCTCGGCCTCTTCTTCAAAGGAAGCACGCAGGGGTACATCGGATTGCCCGTAGCATGTGCCGACAGGAACATCCGGAGTCGTGTGGCGGACGAGAGTAATCTGCATCTTACGATCCTATAATCCTATCCACAATAAGTATCCCTACCCAGAAAGACAGCTCGCACAAGAGGAAAGTAGCTCCGCAGCAATCCCCCGTATAGCCACCTATTTTCCACTTCATCAGGCTGTGCAACAGGAGAAATGCCAAAATCGGAAGCGAAACAGCCGGCCAATAAGAGAGTGGAAGAAAGAGGACTAAGGGCAAAGCTCCGGCAGCCAGTGAGATCATGAAGGTCAAGGCACCCATCGGACTGTATATGGCCTGCACCTTGCTGTCGCCTTCGGAACGGGCATACGGGAGTGTATTGATGAGTTGGGAGGCCACCATTTTGCACAGGGGATCACCCACAGCCAATGCAAGAAGCGTCAGGCTCGGCGGGAGAGAAGACAGAGAATAGATCCCTATCATGAAGTAAAAGATGAAGGAGAGAATACCATAGGTACCTACATGCGAATCTTTCATAATAGCCAAAATGCGCTCCTTGGTTCGTCCGGCCCCGAATCCATCGATAAAGTCCCCCAGCCCGTCCTCATGGAAAGCCCCGGTCAGGAGAATGCGCGAGAGCAATGCAAAAGAAACGGCAATAACAGCAGGAAGATCGATCAACAGACACAACCAATAGACCAAGGCCATCAGTCCTGCCGTGATCCACCCCACCAGACTCCAATAATCGGTGGCACGCTTAAAGGCCATATTGGGCACGCAGACTACGCGCCATAGCGGCAAACGTGTCAGCAACATGAATGCCGCCAATACGCGCTGGTATGCTTTAGTCTGCTCTTTCCCCATACACTTTCAGAAGTATTTGGTTACTGCTGCTTGAGCAAATGTATGCATTTCGTTGATCATGCTGACGGCCGATACGATGATAGGATATGAGCATACCGCTCCGGAGCCTTCACCCAAGCGAAGTCCCAAGTTCAGGAGAGGCTTGGCCTGCATATACTTCAGCAAGCGAGCATGCCCGGCTTCATCGCCGCAATGTCCGAATACAGCATAGTCGCGGACTTCGGGATAGAATTGCGATGCCGCGAGGAGACAATTGGTCATGATGAATCCGTCCACGATGATCAGCATCCCTAACTCTGCCGCCTGAAGCATTCCCCCGACGGCCATGAGCATCTCCAGCCCCCCGAAATAAGTGACGATGTCCTCGGCCGATCCATTGCCGGTATAGTTTTCCTTGGCACGTCGCAGGACGTTGTACTTATGTCTGACTCCCTCCGAATCCAATCCGCTGCCGGCACCCACACAATCCTTCAGGTCGATTCCCGTGAAGAAGCTCATCCACATGGAAGAGGTAGAAGTATTGGCCACGCCCATCTCACCGAAGCTCACCACATTGCAGCCTCGGTGGTGACAGTCGCGAACGACTTCCGCTCCGGCTGTCACAGCTTGCTCCATCTCTTCTTCGGTCAGTGCCGCTTCGTACAGGTAGTTCCGCGTACCTTTCCGCACCTTACGATCGATGATATCCAATCCTTCGGGAAAATCGAAGTCAATACCTCCATCCACCAGCACCAGTTCGAATCCATGCTGACGGCACAGGAAGTTGATACCGGCACCGCCACCCAGAAAATTATTGATTACCTGCCAAGTGACTTCCTTGGGAGAAAAACTGACACCTTCGTCCGCAATGCCATGATCGGCAGCAAAGATTATGTTGTGAGGATTATGAAGCTGCGGAGAGAGGGTTTGCTGTATAAGCCCTATCTGTAGGGCAAGTTCTTCGAGCATCCCCAACGAACCTTTAGGCTTCGCGAGGTTGTTGATCCGATCGATCAGGTCTTGGCGAATTGCTTGATCGGGGCGTTTGATATTGAATGTTTTCATCCGGCAGTATCGTTTCCTTTCCTTATTAAATTATTCTCGGCAGACACAGCTTTTTAGTCTCCTTTGATGACCATGGGAATGCCGCTGATCATCAAGACTACACGATCGGCTCGCGCAGCTACATACTGATTGAGCCGTCCCAGCAGATCGGCAAAATGTCTCTGGACAGTATTCTCCGCCACTCCGCCCAGTCCGATCTCGTTGGTAACGAAGATGAACGTACCCGAATACGATGTGAAGGAGTCGAACTCCGCACAGAGAGCCGCATATGCAAGCTCCACATCGGAGTCGTTGTCAAAGAAAAAATTGGTAGCCCACAGCGTCAGACAATCGATCAGGGTCACTTCGCCCTGCGGATCGTGGCGGCTCAGCACCTTCTCTTCCTCTATATTGATCCACTCCGAGCCACGTCTCTCACGGTGCACAGCCACACGCCGAGCGAACTCATCATCCCAAATCCGCGCCGTAGCCAAATAGATAGGATGAGCAGAGAGCGCAAGTGCCATCTGCTCGGAATAGAGACTTTTGCCTGAGCGTTGTCCGCCGGTAATGAGGATGATTCTCCGATCATTTGTCGATTTTTGGCTCATATCTCTGTCCGAAAATAGTTTCGTAATAAGAACAAAAGTAAAGTATATGGTTCAAACTTGCTGACCCAGTCGATTGCCCGATGGATATAGATTGGCGAGACTGACAGGAAAATCGGCGGAGTGCTCTGTGCCAACGCTGGATTTCTGCAATAAGATAGGAAGACACAGATAGACGCATCTTCTATTTCGAAGGAGTCTGGGAAAAATAGATTTACGAACCAAAAATGATGAAATTGTCGTTCCTAAAAACAGAAAAAGTCAGGCGTATTTTTTTTCGTTTTGGTTCGAAAAAAAATAATTTTCCGAACCAAAACAAAAACTTTCTCACGCCACGTTTTGCAGACTGCAAAACGAGAAAATTCCGGAACCACACAACCGAATAGAACTTCCTTCCCCCACACTATTAAGCTACAATTGGTCATCAGAGAGATCCATTACACTTGTGATTGGAATTTGGACACCAAGAAAGAAATTTGAATATCCCCCCTTTCGAATGCTTCTTGCTAAATTTGCCTTAGTGCTGCACTTATAACCGGAATCTGCATATGGATAAAATACCATACTGCAATATAATTCATCATTCGACGACATCGTCCGATATATAGAAAACGATGATGCCAAAGAACAAATCGAAGTTTGGTTTGCTCGCGAACTGCAAACGATATCGGGTTATGCCCGTTGGGAGAATTTTCTCATTGCCATACATCGGGCGGTCACTTCCTGCAAGTCGCAGGGTATCAACGTGGATGACCATTTTCGTGAGGTCACGAAAATGGTCGAATTATATCCTTGCTATCTTATAGCCCAAAACGGAGATCCGAAGAAAGAAGAAATTGCCTTTGCTCAAAGCTATTTTGCCTTACAGACACGGAAAGCGGAGTTAATAGAAGAGCGACTGAACGTACTTTCTGGCTTGGAGACTCGCGATAAATTGAGAGCAGCAGAAAAACAATTGTCACAAAACATTTACGAACGAGGTGTCGATGACAAAGGTTCCGGGCACATACGCTCCAAAGGCGACACGGCTCTTTTCGGAGGGCATACCACAGAGGATATGAAAAACGGTTGGGCGTGAAATCCAATGGACCATTGGCGGACTTTCTACTCACTCTTACCATTGCGGCCAAGAACCTTGCCACGAAGATGACCAACTACAACGTAGAGAATAAAGACTTGCATGGAGAACCATCCATTACCCGGGAGCACATACAAAATAATCAGAGTGTGCGTGCTATGTTGGGAGATCGTGGCATCAAACGGGAAGAATTGCCGCAGGCCGAGGACATCAAGAAGGTCGAACGCAAGGTTGTCCAAGATGAGAAAAAGATAGAACAAGCCTCGCAAAAACTTCCGAACAGCAAGAAATAAAAAGACGATAAACTAATTGAACTTCATTAGAAAACAAATCTTAATGACCAATCAGGCATAAAAGTGACAAAGGCTCCCCCGGTCGCCATCTTCGTCAATGGATCGAAGTTATAGTCGAGCGAAGCTCGTTGAACAATGTTTCGGGCGGAAAGATTATCTTTGCTCCCATTCTTATAGATACTCTGTTAGCGAAGTTGAAATTTATGAGTCGCAGATTTGCCGAATACGAGAGCTTGGATTTGTCCCGTGTCAATGAGGAGGTGTTGGCCGATTGGATGCAACACCGTCTTTTTGAAGAAAGTCTGAAAAGTCGCGAGGGTGCCCCCTCGTTCGTTTTTTATGAGGGACCTCCCTCTGCCAATGGGATGCCCGGCATCCACCACGTAATGGCTCGTGCCATCAAGGACACTATTTGTCGCTACAAGACGATGAAAGGTTTCCGAGTGGACAGGAAAGCCGGCTGGGATACTCACGGCCTGCCCGTAGAGCTGGGAGTGGAAAAAAGTCTGGGCATAACGAAAGAGGACATCGGCAAATCGATCTCCGTGGAGGAGTACAATGCTGCCTGCCGGCGCGATGTGATGAAGTTCACCAAAGAGTGGGAAGACCTCACGCACAAGATGGGCTACTGGGTAGATATGGAGCACCCCTACATCACGTACGACAACCGCTATATCGAGACGCTTTGGTGGCTACTGGCCGAGCTATACAAGAAAGGCCTGCTCTACAAAGGCTATACGATCCAGCCCTATTCGCCTGCAGCAGGTACCGGTCTGAGCACGCACGAGCTGAATCAGCCGGGTTGCTATCGCGATGTGAAAGATACGACCTGCGTAGCCCAGTTCAAGATCGTGGATCCTAAGCCGGAAATGCAGTTGCACGGCGATGCCTTCTTCCTTGCATGGACTACCACGCCGTGGACACTTCCCTCCAATACAGCCCTTTGCGTGGGACCTGAAATCGAGTACTTGGCTGTACAGACATTCAATCCTTATAACGGTATTCCCATCACAGTCGTATTGGGCAAGCCACTACTCCACACCCTCTTCAACCCGAAGGGCGAATGCGAGGAGATACCCGCTTCTTACGATCCGGCGCAGAAGCTGCTCCCCTACAAGGTGATTGCATCATGGAAAGGGAAGGAGTTGGAAGGTATGCGGTACGAACAGCTGATACCGTGGGTGAATCCGGGCGAAGGTGCTTTCCGGGTGATCACGGGCGATTTCGTGACTACGGAAGACGGTACCGGCATCGTGCACATAGCACCTACGTTCGGTGCGGACGACGACCGCGTGGCCAAGAAAAACGGCGTACCTCCCTTGATGCTTCGTGACAAAGAGGGGAATATGCGCCCTATGGTGGATCTGGCCGGCCGCTATTTCCCAACGACGGATTTGGATCCTGTCTTTGTAGAGAAGCACATGGATCTGCCTCTCTATGACGTATATGCCGGCCGCTACGTGAAGAATGCGTACGATGCCGGAAAGACGGAGAAAGACGAGACTCTCGACGTCGAACTCTGCGTGATGCTGAAGATGCAGAATCGCGTTTTCCGCATCGAAAAGATGACACACAACTACCCACACTGTTGGAGGACGGACAAGCCCGTTCTTTACTATCCGCTCGATAGCTGGTTTATCCGCACGACAGCCTGCAAAGAGGAGATGATAGCCAACAATGGTAAGATATATTGGAAACCCGAAAGCACCGGCACGGGACGCTTCGGCAAATGGCTGGAGAATCTTCAAGATTGGAACCTTTCTCGCAGTCGCTACTGGGGAACACCATTGCCCATTTGGCGCACGGAGGATGGTTCCGAAGAGATCTGTATCGGCTCGGTCGAAGAGCTATACAACGAGATCGAGAAGGCCGTCAAAGCCGGTATGATGGAGCGTAATCCCTGGGCCGGCTTCAAGCCCGGTGTCTACACTGAGGAGAACTATGCCAAGATCGATCTGCACAGGCCTTTCGTGGACGACATCACGCTCTGCTCACCTTCGGGTCAGCCCATGCACCGCGAACTGGATTTGATCGATGTGTGGTTCGACTCAGGGGCTATGCCTTATGCCCAGATGCACTATCCTTTCGAGAATCGCGAGCGAGTGGAGGACGGTTCCGTCTTCCCGGCCGACTTCATAGCCGAAGGGGTGGATCAGACGCGTGGATGGTTCTTCACCCTTCACGCCATAGCCACGATGATATCGGGAACGAGTTCGTTCAAAGCTGTAGTATCCAACGGTTTGGTACTGGACAAGAAAGGCAATAAGATGAGCAAGCGTCTCGGCAATGCCGTAGATCCTTTCGAAACCATCAAGAAATACGGTTCTGATCCTCTTCGCTGGTATATGATCACCAATTCTTCACCGTGGGACAATCTCAAATTCGACACGGACGGAGTGGAAGAGGTACGGAGGAAATTCTTCGGCACCTTATATAATACGTATCAGTTCTTTGCCCTCTATGCCAATTTGGACGGCTTTACGGGAACAGAGGAGCATGTACCTTTCAGCAAAAGACCGGAGATAGACCGCTGGATACTTTCCGAACTGAACACATTGATCCGCGAGGTGGACGAGCAACTGACCGACTACGAGCCGACGCGTGCCGGTCGTGCTATCAGCGATTTTGTCTCTGAGAATCTGAGCAACTGGTATGTGCGTCTCAGCCGCCGTCGCTTCTGGGCAGGAGATATGACCGAAGATAAGCTCTCAGCCTACCAGACGCTTTATACCTGCTTGCTTACCGTGGCCCGGCTGATGGCTCCGATCAGTCCTTTCTATGCTGACCGACTGTACCGAGATCTGACGGGCAAAGACGAAAGCGTGCACTTGGCACTCTTCCCTCAGCCGGATCAAAGTCAGGTGGACAGAGCACTGGAGCAAAGCATGCAAATGGCTCAGCATATTTCGTCTATGGTACTGGCACTTCGCCGCAGAGTGAATCTGAAAGTACGTCAGCCATTGGCTGCACTGATGATACCGCCTATAGACGATGAGCAGCGCAGGTGTATCGAATCCGTGCAGCCGCTGATCCTTAGTGAAGTGAATGTGAAGGAGCTTCGGTTTGTGGATGACAGCATGGGTATTCTGGTAAAACGAATCAAACCCGACTTCAAGCGACTCGGCCCACGCTACGGCAAAGTAATGAAGGCTTTGGCAGAAGCTGTAACGGCTATGACGCAGGAAGAGATACGCTCTCTCGAGAAGGCCGGCACTTTCCGGATGGAAGTGGCAGGGACTTCGGTAGAGCTTGAATTGGCCGATGTGGAGATCGTCTCGGAAGATATTCCGGGATGGCTCGTAGCCAACGAAGGCAATCTGACCGTAGCCCTCGATATTACAGTGACGGATGAGCTTCGCTCCGAAGGATTGGCTCGCGAACTTGTGAATCGTGTGCAGAATATCCGCAAGCAAAGCGGTTTCGAAGTGTCGGACAAGGTGGATGTCCTCCTCTTGTCTAACGATATTATGGATAAAGTGGTGGCAGAACACCATGACTATATCGCCCAACAAATCCAGGCCGAATCGTTGGAAATCAGCGACGCTGTCAGCGATGGAGCGGAGCTGGATTTCGATGATTTTGTCCTTAGCATACAAGTTGTTAAACATCAGGGATAGAGTTCCGAGGCAGAGATGAATTTTCTATCTGCCGAGAATCCGTCCCGCTAACGATTATTTAGATACAAATGGTAGAAAAAACACGCTACACCGACGAGGAGTTGGAAGAATTCAAGCAAATAATTCTGGCCAAATTGGATCAGGCTCGCAAGGACTACGAGCAGTTGCGTGCGGGCGTCAGCAATTCAGAGGGTAATGATGTGTCGGATACCTCTCCTACGTTCAAGGTACTGGAGGAGGGTGCAGCCACACTGTCGAAAGAGGAATCCGGACGTTTGGCACAGCGACTGATGAAGTTTATCCAGAACTTGCAGGCTGCTCTGATACGTATCGAGAATAAGACTTACGGTGTTTGCCGCGAAACGGGCAAACTTATTCCCAAAGAACGACTTCGCGCCGTACCTCATGCTACGCTGAGCATAGAGGCCAAAATGAACGAGAAGAAATAGTAGATGGCTTCTTTTCTCTCCCGTCTGTCTCAGGGAAAAGTAGTCGCAGCTCTCATTGTCTTGCTTCTGGTCGTAGATCAGGTGATCAAGATATGGGTGAAGACGACTATGGTACTGGGGCAGTCGCACGTTGTCGCCCCGTGGTTTCTGATTCATTTCGTCGAAAACCCGGGGATGGCTTTCGGAATAGAGTTGGGGAGCAAACTCTTCCTGAGTCTCTTTCGCATCGTTGCCATGGGCTTTTGTATCTATTTATTAGCCAAATTGGTACGAAAGCGAGAGCATACACTCGCATTTCTCTCTTGTTTGTCTCTGATCATCGCCGGCGGTATCGGGAATATTATCGATTCTATTTTCTATGGAGTCATCTTTTCCGACAGCCACGGCCAGATTGCACAGCTATTTCCTTCAGGAGGTGGCTATGAGACGTGGTTTCACGGTCGAGTAGTGGATATGTTTTACTTCCCTTTGATAGAGGGAGTCTTTCCTTCGTGGCTTCCTTTCTGGGGTGGCGAAGATTTTGTCTTTTTCCATCCGGTCTTCAACTTTGCCGATTCCTGCATTTCCGTCGGGTTGATACTGCTGCTGGCGTGTTATCCGCGTACGTTGAGCGTCCTACTCGATGGGAAAAAGACGCGAGCTGACGGTGCCACTGACGATTCCGAGCCAACCAAAAGCGAATGAGACGTTTGCACGTCATATTGATTGTCGGCTTGGCCTCCCTTGCACTACTGGGAGGCTGTAGCCGAAACGACTATAAAAAGATCCCCAAAAAGCGATTGAGAGATCTGATGGTCGAGCTTTATGTGGCTGATGGTTACTTCGCCAATATATATGATCCGACCTTGACCGACAGCGTTCGTGAAGCCGTTTACACCAATCTGTTTGCCAAGTACGGCACCACTCGCAGGGATTACGACAGCACGCTGATATGGTATGGCCGCCATGATTTGGAAGAATATATCACCATCTGCCAAAGCGTTCGGGACGAACTGGAAAAGCAGCGAATCGATCTGGACAAGCAGATTACGATGGAGCGTGAGAAGAAAGGGATGGCTATGCTCGATGGTTCCTTCTACGAGTTGGATTCGATCAATATGCTGGCCGGAGATAGTGCCTGCTTCTACCGACCGGATATACCATTCCTGAACAGGTCTTTCGTCATCACACCAGGTACAGCTTATAACGGAGGCACCCGATTGGAATTTGTTACGAGGCTGAGAGGTCTACAGCTTCGTCCTAATGCAACGATGGAGATGTACCTCCAATTGGTTTGCACCGACAATACCATCCTTACGGTCAGCCGACCTGTGAATCCGGGGATAAACATGCTGACGACTTCGGTGCCGGACTCTGCAAGCGTGAGCCGTGTCTACGGCTATTTGCGAGGTCTCCCCGATTCGACGGGAATCATGTCGTCAAGTCCGTTCGTTATCGACAGTTTTTCCCTTCGCAAGTTCGAACACTAGCTTTCTTTCCTTCTGGCGCAGTTCCTCTGCGTCTGCTTACAATCCGACCAACGGCTTCAGTGAAACCGGAAGCTTCCTGTCCAAGAACTTGGACAGGTAGAGTGGTATGAACAAACCGGCTATGAAACTGACTGCAATGGCTCCATTGATCATCATGGTGTTCAGCTCATAGCGGTCATAAAGGACTATTCTCAATGCGACCAGAACGAACCAGGAAAAAATGAATATGGGATAGCTGTACAACCCTATACCGTGAAGCAATGGAGCGGGCATCACCTTGTCTCCGATTTTTACCGATACACCATAAAGTACAACGATGAAGAGGGTATAATATGTCCAGTTCAACACCCCCAAGAACGACGACTGCTCGGGCATAAAGAAACGAGAGAAAAGTACCACATGGAAGGCGATAAGCAGAATTACCGATACCCATCGGGAAACTATATGATCGGAATAGCGGTATAGCACCATACCCAGGACAAAGTAGTGAAGATTGTTAAGGGCTGCTATAATACAGAAAGGATCATCCTCGAATGCCACAGGGACGTATTCGGTGATTATATACAGAAGGCAGGCGATGAGGTAAGCCCCGAAAATCTTCGGGCCCTCCATCCACTTCCGAGGATAAAAAACAATCAGGCAAAAGAGACTGAACAAGCAGGGCAAAAACCACAGAAAGCGAATAGCATTCGTTGCCGGAAAAAGAAAGCTGCTGACATATCCGGAGAGGGAGGCCTCCATCGGATGGTATGTGTAGGCACTCAGTAGGACTTTAGGCAGGAACGCCACCGTCCCCATGAAGAAGTATGGAAGGAGCAGACGCTTGGCTTTTTTTCTGATCACCTGAAAAGCGGTTTTCCCGACCCTCTTTCTTTCTCCCAAAGCCCACAGAAAACCGGAAATAAAAAAGAAGAGGGGAACTCTCATATAGAAATGCTCTATGTAGAAAGGGAACCACGACGGTAAGTTGTCCAGCTGGCGAGGAGCTGCATGGCACAACACGAGAGAGGTAACAGCTACGAGTTGGAGAAAGAGTATGTCGAGACGATCGGATTTTCTCATAAGGAAGTCAGAAACAGGTAATGGGAAATCTAATCAACAAAGGATATAGGCAATTTCTTTGAAAGCATATGAGGACTTTCGGCCATCGGCACGCACCAATAACAGCTCTCCCGAAGCCAATACATCGGCAATCATGGCATCGAAACGCCCTTCCTTGTCTTGGAAGGGGTGGTACCCTACCCTCCTGTAAAGACACTGCATATAACGAGAGTGAAGCCGGTCGGCAGTATGCTCCTCAATGTGCCTGTAGAGCAAACGCATCTCCTGCACGAAAGAGCGGAATATCTCCATACGATCTACCGGATGCCCCAGAATGATCCGAACCGATGTAGGATTGGGGAGATAGCTCGGATAGTCGCTTTCGTTGATATTGAGACCGACTCCCAAAATACTGTAGTCGAGACTGCTGCCCGTCAGGCTATGTTCGATCAGTATGCCTGCTATTTTCCTGTCTCCATAGTATATATCGTTCGGCCATTTGATGCTGAGCATCTCGGCAGAGGGAAGTATGTCGGCGAGTGTATGGAGTGCGGAGAGCGCACACAGTCGGGAGAGATCGAATTGCTGCTGTGCATGGACCATGGTCGGCCTCAGCAGAACGGAAAAGGTCAGGTTCAAGCCCGGAGAAGCGAACCAGCTATTACCCTGCTGTCCTCGTCCCGCAGTCTGATTGTCTGTCATGACCACCGTCCACGCAGGCAGGTCGGGATCCTGCACCAAAAGATCGGACAGATAGGAGTTGGTGCTGGCCGTTTCGGGCAGATGGATCAGATACTCTTCAGACCAGCTGTTCTTCTTGGACTCCATCGAAAGGCGGTTGTGTGCGAATGTATTTGGGCAGTTTGGATACGACCAGAGCATACGAATGCCGGATGAGCCGTGCAATCAGATCGGCAGGGACATCCGAATCCAAAGCTACGCTGTTCCAATGCCGTTTGTTCATATGGAAAGCCCCCATGATACCCTCATAGTGCATCCTCAAATGTTCGGACTTATCGGGATCGCATTTGAGCGCGATGATTTTCTTTTCGGAATCAAGGGGTAACAGAGCGAACATTTTGCCGGCTACTTTCATAACCAACGTAACATCATCGAACGGGAAACTCTCCTCCACCTGCGGCAGCGACAAGCATAGCTCTCGAGCTTGCTCTATGTCCATATATTATTTTATTTTTGCTACGTTATGAATTTCGCTCCACTTTTGCTTGGGGCACGGTCTAACAAAAATAATGGAAAAACTCATTTTTGCCACAAACAATCCACATAAGCTCAACGAGATTCGTCATATTCTTGAGGGAAAGGTGGAGATTGTCGGATTGGATGAAATAGGTTGTCGGGAGGATATTCCCGAAACGGCCGACACACTACAGGGAAATGCTTTGCTCAAAGCAGAATTTGTTCACAAACGATATGGTTTACCTTGCTTTGCCGACGATACGGGATTGGAAGTAGAAGCTCTCGACGGAGCACCCGGCGTGCACTCTGCACGGTACGCAGGAGAACCGACCAATGCCGATGCCAATGTAAGGAAACTACTCGAAGCATTGAGCAGTGTACCACATCCCAGAAAAGCATGCTTCCGTACGGTGATCGTCCTGATCGATGATCATGGAAAACACTTTTTCGAAGGTAAGATCGATGGCACCATAGCATCCGAACGCCGAGGATCGGGTGGCTTCGGCTATGACCCCATTTTCATCCCGGAGGGACACACGCTCAGCTTTGCAGAAATGGGAGAAGAAACCAAAAATCAAATCAGCCATCGTGCTTTGGCAGTGGCACAGCTCCGCGACTTTTTATTATGTGCAAAATAAGGTTCAGCTTCTTGCAGGCCCTTTTCGCCTGCTTATTATTCACCTCTTTTTCTCTCCAAGCCCAAGAGGAAGGCATTTGGAATACCCTCTTGGCTATCCACAAGACAGAAAAAGCCGTAGAAACGCCCAAGAAAGTCTTTGCCGTAGCCAACGGAGTACTTTACTCGGTGGGCAAAGAAGCTCCCCATGAGGTAAAGATCTTCGACCGTATCAGCGGACTCAGTGACACATCGGTGAGCAGCATAGCCTACTCCGAGCAGCTGAGATCCTTGGTCATATACTATGCATCGGGCAATATCGACATCATGGACGAAGCAGGCCGTGTGACCAACATACCTGCACTGAAAGACAATATCGATCTGATAGACAAAACGCTCAATCGCCTTTTGATCGTAGGCAACAGGGCTTATTTGGCAGGAGGATTCGGCCTCTCCGTTCTGGATGTCGCCGAGGCTCGCATACCGGCTACCTACGCCAAGGGAACTAAGGTCACCGATGTGGCTAAGCTGGACAATGATCGCTTGCTGATGCTGAAAGAAGGGCAACTCTTCATCGGAAAGGAGACCGATAACCTGCAAGATCCGGCCGCATGGACAGCCCTGTCTTTGGATTTGCCGATGGCTTCGGTCACCGGTTTGGGTATTGTCGGGGAAGACATCTGTTTCCTGTTTGCCGATGGCCGAGTATATGTCGCTGCAAACCAGTCGTTAGAGCCGGAGCTATTGCTCTCCTCCTCTGCCAACTCGCGACTGCATGTGACGGATCGCGGTCTGTTCGTCTCTGCTGAAAATCGGATTTATTTCATAGAAAAAGGTCGTAAAACGACACAATTTCCTATAGCCAACGTCCTGGGTGTCGGTGCCATGGGCGAAAGCAATACGGCATACATAGCATTGGGAGAAGAAGGCTTGGCTTCACTTCTTCTCACAGAAGGAAGCACAGCCGAAGCTATGCCTGTAACATTCGACGGACCGGGGGACAATGACTTCTACGAGATGCGGTTTCGTCATGGACGCCTGTACGCGGCTAGCGGACTATGGGGGACGAACCTGATGGGACATGCCGGTATGGTGAAGTTATACGACGGCAACCGATGGACCAACTTCGACAAGGAGACCGTACAGGAGCAGTTGGGTGGCGGATTCAATTTCAATGATGCCGTCGATATAGCTGTTTCCAGCGGAGATCTCGATCACTTTTTTGTCGGTACATGGGGAAACGGTCTGTTCGAATTCAAGGATGGCAAAGTGATAGCTCGCTATTCGGGAAACGAAACCGCTATCGCAGAATGTAATCCCGGAGATGCCCGTGTGAAAGCGATTGCCTTCGACAACAAGGGCAACCTCTGGGGGACACTCGGTGCCGTAGGCAAGAACATCTTCATGTACGATCCGCAGAGTAGCACGTGGCATTCTTTCAGCTATCCGGATGTAGCCAATTTGGCCTCATTCGGCAATATGATTATCCTTCCCAACGGAGACAAATGGGTAAACATCCTCCACCGCAGTGGCGGATCCACGCGCAAAGGTGTCCTCATCTTCAACGATCGGGGTACGCCGGAAACGACTTCGGACGACAGCCATCTTTACGTCGAGCAGTTTGTCAATCGCCTCGGGGCTGCCATAGGACATAAGACCATCTATGCAATGGCCGTCGATCATAACGGCTCTGTCTGGATGGGATCGGATATAGGTATTTTCGGCGTCTACAATGCAGCCGGAGCCTTATCTTCGAATTCTACCCCTATCGCTGTTCGACCGGTCGGAGGAGAAGAACCCAATTTGTACTATGTCCTGGACAAGGTGACGGTGACGGACATCGTTGTGGACAAACTCAACCACAAATGGGTTGCCACCCAAGGGACTGGACTCTATCTACTTTCGGAAGACTGCAGCAAGATCCTGGCACAATATACCGTAGAAAACAGTCCTTTGCTTTCTAACAATATCCTCTCTATCGCCCTGAATGACGATAACGGACTGCTGTACATCGGCACGGCGGACGGACTGATGACCTTCCAAACAGGTACGGGGAGTGGATCAGCTTCCGAACTGGACGGCGTCTATGTATACCCCAATCCGCTAAGACCGGAATATCCCGATGGCGTCACCATTGCCGGACTGCAAGCCGGCTGTAGTGTCAAAATCACCGATACCACCGGCAGACTGCTATACCAGACTGAGAGCGTAACCACCGAAGTCAAATGGAATGCTCGAGGTGCCGATGGCAATAGGGTAGCTTCGGGCGTATATGCCGTTGCAGTGTACGATCCGGCATCGAAAAAGTCCAAACTAATTCGCTTCGCAGTGATTCGCTGACACACAGCCTTTTCTCTCGCAAACAACATTTTAATCCAAACTAATAGGTAATGAACAAAAAGATTTTTGTTGCATCGCTTGCGTTTGCTGCTGCTTCCGTAGCAGGATCGATGCAGGCTCAGAATGCAAAAGGAGCTCTCACACCCAAAGTGCTCGAAGAGATCCGCTCATCTTATGCCGGCACACCGGCCGATAGAGCTTTGCGCAATGCTGTCATAGCTAACGGTATGACCTTTACAAACAGTGCCAAGACGGATTTTCCCGATGCTCAGTTTAGCCATCGTGTCCAAAGCAAAGGCATATCCGATCAGCACCAAAGTGGCCGTTGCTGGCTCTTCACCGGCATGAATGTCCTGCGATCAAGGATGATAACGGACAACAATATGGATTCTTTCTTCTTCTCCCACAACTATTCGTTCTTTTGGGATCAATTGGAGAAATCCAACCTCTTCTTGCAAGGGATCATCGACACCAGAAACAAACCGATTGACGACAAAATGGTGGAATGGCTCTTCAAAAATCCGATTGGCGACGGCGGACAATACACCGGTGTATCGGAGAATCTGATGAAGTACGGTCTCGTACCTGCCGAGGTGATGCCCGAGACTCGCAATAGCAACAATACCACATCCCTCAACCGCATCCTCTCCAAAGTACTGCGCCAAGGTGGTATGCGCTTGCGTCAGGCTGCCGAAAAGGGAGCCGGTGAGGCGAAGCTGGAAGCACAGAAGAAAGACATTCTCAAGCGTGTCTATCGTCTGCTCGTCATGAACCTCGGGGAGCCTCCCACGGAGTTTACATGGAGCATGCGCGATGCATCCGGCAAGGTGATCTCTACACAGAAATACACACCGCAGAGCTTCTTCAAGCAGTTTGTGCATGAAGATATGCGCGAGGATTACGTCATGGTCATGAACGATCCCAGCCGCCCTTACTACAAACTCTTTGAGATCGACTACGACCGCCACAACTACGACGGCAAGAACTGGACATACGTGAATGTACCGATGGAAGACCTCAAGCAGATGGCTATCGCATCCATCAAAGACAGTACCATGATGTACTACTCTTGCGATGTTGGCAAGGAGTTGGATCGTACTCGTGGCATATTGGCTATGGACAATAACGACTATGCCTCACTGCTCGGCGAAGAGTTCACGCTCAACAAGAAGGAACGCATACAGACATTCGATAGCGGTTCTACGCATGCCATGACACTTATGGCTGTGGATTTGGACGCAACCGGTAAGCCCACCAAATGGATGGTAGAGAACAGTTGGGGAGCCAACAACGGTGCACAGGGTCACCTGATCATCACCGATGAATGGTTCGATGCCTATACATTCCGTTTGGTTGTAAACAAGAGGTACGTACCGGCCAAGGTGCTCGACATCCTGAAGACCACGCCCATACGTCTGCCCGCATGGGATCCCATGTTTGCCCCCGAGCAATAAGCTCTCCCCCTACAAAAGCATTCCTGTCCTTAGGACAATTAAAACAAATCCCTCAGCAAGGCCGACCTGCTGAGGGATTTGTTTATCCACTGTTTACGATTAAGTAGTCGTCCCTTAAAAACGTTCTTTAAGGGACGACTAACTAGAATATCGCTTAACTTATGCTTGCAACGACCCACTACACGTGGATCTTCTACCTTAGAAAAATAACCTTGTACATCCATAACCCGAAGATAACTCTATTTTGATGCGATTGCCCTGATTTTTTCTCTCAAAACGAATCGGGGATAAAAAAACTTTGTATTTTTGCCCCAAAGCAAGAAATCAAAAACAATACTATCGAATATGGAAATCAAAAAATCGCCTAAGGCCGACTTGGAAAAAGGAAAAGGCTTAAATTTCCTTTTGGGCCTTGTCGTAGCACTCGCGATCGTGTATGTTGCTTTGGAATATCGTACCTACGATAAGATAGAGACTTATACACGTGATAAAGTGGATATTGCAGACATGGAGGAAACCATCCTGCTGGAAGAAAATGAACCGGAGCCCGAACAACCGGAACCGGAACAGCCACAACAACAGGAAGTGCAGCTGCCTGAAGAATTCAAAGTAGTGGACAATACACAGAAAGTAGAGAAAATTGCTTTGGTTTCTGTCGATGAAAGCAAGCCTTTGCCTCCGCCTACGCAAGTTGCCCCTGTAAAGGTTGAAGAAGAAGAAGACAAAATCCACGAGGTAGTAGAAAGTCCGGCAGAGTTTCCGGGTGGTTATACAGCTCTCTCTAAATGGCTTAGTAAGAATTTGGTCTATCCGGAGCAAGCTGCCGAGATGGGTGTTCAGGGCAAAGTGATCGTTCGCTTTGTAGTCGAAAAAGATGGATCTGTAACCCAGGCAACTGTGGTTAAAGGTATTGACCCCGCTCTTGACAAAGAAGCTCTCCGCGTGATACAGGCGATGCCCAAATGGAAGCCCGGTATGCAGCAAGGAAGAGCAGTGCGTGTACGCTGCACCCAACCTGTTCAGTTCAAGCTGCAATAAGCAGGCTTGCGGGATCTGTGCTCGAGCGAAAAAGACATTAACGTGAGCTTTTATCCCTATAGCTCAATCTCTTATTAGAGAATACAAAAGGCTCCCTGTCCTTGATCTTGGACAGGAAGTCTTTTTTATTTTTAGTTTTTTCCTATTAAACCAACCTATTGCCCTATGCATACATTCGAAGACCTTAGAGAAATAATAGAACAGGAGATAGCATCACAACCATACGATCAGAGAAAACCTGACGGGCTATTCCAACCAATATCATATATTTTGAAACTTGGAGGCAAACGTGTACGCCCAACACTTGCATGTATTGCCTGCGAAATGTTCGGCGGAGATTATAAACCGGCACTTGAAGTAGCTATGGCCATCGAAACATATCATAACTTCACCCTGCTACATGACGATCTCATGGATAAATCCTCTATGAGAAGAGGCAAAGAAACAGTACACCATCGGTGGGGTGAAAATACGGCCATTCTATCCGGAGACGCCATGACTATTGCCGCCTATGAGCATTTAGCAAAAGTAGATAGTGTGCTACTGCCGATTCTGTTACCCCTATTCAACAGGATGGCTATAGAAATTTGCCAAGGACAGCAATACGACATGGAGTTCGAACGGCGTGACTTTGTAACAGAAGACGAATACTTGGAGATGATTCGACTGAAGACTGCAGTCCTTTTGGCCACAGCGCTGAAGATGGGGGCGATAGCAGGTAGGGCCTCGATCGAAAAAGCAGATATTCTCTACCGCTATGGCATACATATCGGACTGTCGTTCCAATTGGAGGACGATCTTCTCGACGTATATGGGGATCCGATTATTCTGGGGAAGAAAATCGGTGATGACATAGCCTGCAACAAGAAAACCATGCTTCTGATCAAAGCCCTTAAGATGGCACAAGACGAAGAACTGAATCGTCTCAAAGAAGCTCTTTTAATGTCGGATTCACAACGCGAAGAAAAGATCAGAGCCGTAACAGGTACTTATAATCGCCTGGGGATTCGTCCGATAGTGGAAGATCTGATAGACTATCACAATGGCTTAGCCGAAAAGGCTTTGGATGAACTCGGACTCGATGACAGCAAAACAAAGCCGTTGCGAGAACTGATTAGCACCCTTCGTAGTAGAAAATCATGAGAAATCCCCCCAAATCATTTAATACATGAGTCTGATTTTGTGAAGGAGACACACCTAAAACAAAATTAGGCCTCGGCCTATGATGCTCATAGATACCCATACTCATGTATATGAGTCGCAGTTCGATGATGATATTGAGCAAGTAATTCTATCTGCGAAAGAAGCGGGCGTAGTCCATCTCGTCATGCCAAATATCGATGTGGAAAGCATTCCCCGTATGCAGCGGATACTCGCCCTGTATCCCACTTACGTATCCGAAGCGATGGGACTACATCCGACTTCTGTTCGGGAGGATTACAGGGAGCAACTCGCCCGCATCCGACAAGAATTGGACAAGCGTCGGTTTGTGGCTATAGGAGAAATCGGGATTGATTTGTATTGGGACAAAACATTCCAAGCAGAGCAGACAGAAGCTTTCCTGACGCAGATAGAATGGAGTATGCTCTATGACTTGCCGATCATTATTCACTCCCGGGAAGCATGGGATGTCGTGTTTGCGTGTTTGGAGAAGTTCCCATCCGATAAGATTCGAGGTGTTTTTCACAGCTTCTCAGGAGACGAGGCAAACCTCCAACGAGCTCTATCATATCCACATTTTTATATAGGCATCAATGGAACTATAACATTCAAAAAAAACGTCCTCCCCACCCTATTGCCTCAGATCCCGCTAGATCGTCTTCTACTTGAAACTGACTCTCCGTACTTAGCACCTGTACCCAAAAGAGGTCGACGCAATGAGCCGGCCTACCTGGCGCATACTGCTACATTTATTGCCCATGTCCTCGGACTAGATCCTGAGTATTTGGCAAAGAAGACTACTCGGAACACATGCAGTTTCTTGGGCTTAGAGCTTGTGAAAGAGAAAATAATAAAACAGGGCTAAACGTTCTGACAGAAAAAATGTGCGCCAAAATAGGGATAGAATGACGAAAAAAACATAGATTTGCGGATGAATCCGATAACTACATTGTAGTGATCGATAATCCTCCCACCCATAATTCGAGGTTATGAGGCTGATGCATAAGGCTATAGCCACGCCCAAGTTCATGGGGAGGGAGTTTTTGCTGGAATGACAAGGAGAGGTGCTCGAGTGGTTGAAGAGGCACGCCTGGAAAGTGTGTAAACGCCGAAAGCGTTTCGCGGGTTCGAATCCCGCTCTCTCCGCACAGAAGATCAATAAGTAACAAACAATAAAAACGAAAAGTACTAATCTAAACAAAGACTCGCGATGAAAAAGTTATTTGCAACAATTGCATGTGTGGCCTTTATGTCAGTAGGCTTCATGACTCAAGCTTTCGCTCAAGATGCAGCAGCTGATTCGGTCACTTCAGCAGCTATAGAGACTACTGCAGTAGAAGAGGAAGCTCCTGCAGTTGAAACACTCCCTGCAGCTGAAGAAGCTTCTTTCCACCAAGCATTGAAGAAAAAATTTATCGAAGGTGGCCCCGAGTTTATGTCCACTGTAGCAATTGCTCTTATTCTTGGTTTGGCTATTTGCCTTGAGCGTATCATCTATCTGAATTTGGCTGATACCAACAACGAAAAACTGCTTGCTGATATTGACAAAGCTCTTGAGCGCGGTGATGTAGAAGGAGCCAAGACGATTGCTCGTGATACTCGCGGTCCTGTAGCATCAATCGCTTACCAAGGTCTGATGCGTATCGATCAGGGAGTAGATATTGTAGAACGCTCTATCGTTTCTTATGGTGGTGTTCAGAGTGGTTTGCTCGAAAAGAATCTCTCTTGGATTACTCTCTTTATCGCCATGGCTCCTTCACTTGGATTCTTGGGTACGGTAGTAGGTATGGTGATGGCATTCGACAAGATCGAGCGCGTAGGTGATATCAGCCCGACGGTTGTAGCCGGTGGTATGAAAGTGGCTTTGATCACTACTATCGGTGGTCTTATCGTAGCTTTGATCCTTCAAGTATTCTACAACTATATCCTTTCTAAGGTAGAAACTATCCTCAACAAGATGGAAGATGCATCTATCACATTGCTCGACTCCATCATCAAGTACAACGTGAAATTCAAAAAATAATAACAGATATGGCTGTTACTAAAATAAGAAAAGTATCCAGCTGGACTCTCATTTCCATTGTGACCATCAGCGTTATCGTTGTTTTGGCATTCTTCTTCGGAGGAAATCACGTGGAGGGAGAGAGGACGATCTATCACCAGACCGGCATGCTACTTACTTGGTCATATATTCTATTCGGGGCTGCCGTATTGGCCACTTTGTTCTTTTCCTTTGGCTCTTTTGCCAAGGGCTTCAAGAACAACCCCAAGAGAGCTATGATGTCACTTGTATCTTTCATTCTCTTGGTTGTCGTGTTGCTTATCGGCTATGCAGCGGGTAGTACTGAGGCTATGACCAGCCTCAATGCAGATTCTGCCCAATACAACACACCGGGTTGGTTGAAGGTTACGGATATGTGGCTTTACGCCATCTACACCTTAGGTATTCTTGTAATTTTGGCAACAATTTGGGGTGCAGCCCGCAAGTCACTGAAGCGTTGATCGTGTAATCAATTATAAAAGAAAACAGAAAGCTCTATGGCAAGAAAGAAAAGAAAAACGCCCGGCATTAACGGATCATCATCGGCCGATATCGCTTTTATGTTGCTTATCTTCTTTTTGATTACCACATCAATGGATACGGATATGGGGCTTACTCGTCGTTTGCCACCGCTCTCTCCCAACAAAGAAAAACAACCCGACATCGAGATCAATGATCGCAATATCATGCGTATATTGGTCAATAAGAATGACGAGATCATATTGTTGAAAAAGGGAGCTACGGGATCACAGGATCAGATTATCCCCGTAAAGCTGAATGATTTAAGACGGATTACCAAAGAGTTCATTGCCAACCCTTCTAACCGTGCCGATCTTCCTGAAAAGGAAATGCGCGAAGTGACAGGACTTGGAACAATGGAGCTGGTTACTTCATCTTATGCTATTTCAATCAAAAACCAGATTGAAACTAGCTATCAGATGTACATCAGTGTACAAAACGAACTCATTGCTGCATATAATGAGGTATGGGACGAATTTGCGCAGAAGCATTTCCGCAAGCCATACAAGGAGCTTACTCCTTCCAAGCAGAAAGCTGTTTTAGAAGCATATCCGTTGCACATTTCAGAAATGCCGTTGTCTAATCTCAAGTAAAGAATAAGGAACAAAATGGGAAAGTTTAATAAGTCCGGCGGGCGCGAGATGCCCGAACTCAATACCTCGTCACTACCTGACTTGGTGTTCGCGTTCCTCTTCTTTATCATGATGGTAACGACGATTCGTGAGGTGACGCCCAAGGTGTCGTACAGCAACCTCCCCAAAGCGACTGAATTGACAAAGCTCGAAGAAAAGTCATTGGTTACATTCGTATATATCGGTAAACCGAATGAGGCCTATCAGGCTATGTACGGAACCAAGCCCTGTATTCAGCTGAATGATCAGATTACGCAGGATCCAGGTGCTGTGTACACATACGTTAAGCAAGAGGAAAGCAAGATTAAAGATGAGCGCAAGAAACTTATGACGATATCCATCAAGGGAGACAGAGATACCAAGATGCATATCTTCGAACAAGTAAAATATGAGCTTCGCCGCGCTGATGCTTTGAATATCAACTATTCGGCTCGTAAGGATACCAAATAGGACCTTCGTAGAAGAATAAACACCTTTATAAAAAGGCTGTGTCATGTGAGGAAACTTACGACACAGCCTTTTTCTTTACCTCTCTGTCATAAAGTTTCTTAGCAAGTGTAAGAATGTTTTTCAGACTCTGGCGAACAAAAAAATACACGAAAACGGGTTTTTTGTGCAAAAATCAGCCCGAAAATTTGTTGTGTAACGCAAAAGCGGATAACTTTGGCACAGAAAAAGGCTTATGACAGATATCCATCCGCCCCTCCTCCTCATCGATACCTCCACGCGTGTTTGCTCAGTGGCGGTCGCTGCCACAGGTGCTATCATCTCACAACGGGTTAGCCATGTGGGGAATGCGCACGCTGCTAATATCGGTGTATTCGTACAGGAGGTTTTGACAGAGGCAGCAGGCTTAGGTGTAAAGCCTTCCGTAGTGGCCCTAAGTTCGGGTCCGGGATCCTACACCGGCCTACGCATAGGATCGTCCATTGCCAAGGGAATATGCTTCGGCATGGGAATACCCCTCGTCTCTGTTCCTACTCTGGAGTTGATAGCAGAGGCTGCGCGCCCAGTATCTCAATCCGATTGGTTGATTTGCCCAATGATCGATGCCAGACGCATGGAGGTTTACACGGCTCTTTTCGACTCGAGTGGCAAAGCACTTACCGATACCCAGCCTCTGGTGATAGATAAAAACTCTTTTTCCCAAGAACTCCAACAGCGCAATATCCTATTCGTCGGAGATGGAGCAGAAAAGTGTCGTCCTATTCTTTCACATCCTAACGCTCATTTCACGGAAGAGGTCATCCATCCTCTCGCCTCACATATGCTTCGTCCGGCATTATTACGTATCGAGGCATCGGCTTATGAGGATGTAGCCTATTGGCAGCCCTTCTACTTGAAAGAGTTTGTGGCCACCGTAGCTAAAAACAAAGTAATCCCGACTACTGAAACATTATAAAGCCTATCAAGAAAGATCATACAGAATAGCGAAAGGTTACAATCAAACTAGATAATACTCAAACTCAAAACGAAAATAAACACTCATGAAGATTATCGTTCTTGCTAAACAGGTGCCTGATACCCGTAATGTGGGTAAGGATGCCATGAAAGCCGACGGTACCGTAAATCGTTCCGTCTTGCCGGCTATCTTCAATCCCGAAGACCTCAATGCTTTGGAACAGGCTCTGCGTGTCAAGGAAGCCATGCCTGGTACGACCGTTCATATTCTCACGATGGGACCTCCTCGTGCAGCAGACATCATACGCGAAGCCATGTATCGTGGTGCCGATGGTGGCTACTTGCTTACAGACAGAGCTTTTGCCGGTGCCGATACTTTGGCTACCAGCTATGCCCTTGCTACAGCTATTCGCCATATCGGATCACCCGATCTGATCATCTCCGGCCGTCAGGCTATCGATGGCGATACAGCCCAAGTGGGACCACAGGTGGCAGAGAAGCTCGGACTTCCGCAAGTGACCTATGCTGAAGATATTCTGAAAGTAGACGCCAAGAGCATCGAAATCAAGCGCCGTCTTGAGCGTGGTGTAGAGACCGTTGTCGCTTCAATGCCTTTGGTCGTAACGGTAAACGGCTCCTCAGCTCCGTGTCGTCCGCGCAATGCCAAGTTGCTCCAACGATATAAATATGCGCGTACAGCCTCCGAATCCAAAGATGCGACAGAGGAAATCAAAGCTCTCTTAGACAAACGTGCAGGCTTGCATATTGTAGAGTTGAGTGCAGCGGAAGTAGGGGCAGACCTTTCTCAATGCGGTCTGTCAGGTTCGCCCACGAAGGTGAAACATATTGAGAGTGTTGTGTTCCAAGCCAAAGAGGCCAAACGAATGCTCCCCGAAGATGGAGAGATCGAGGCCCTGATGCAGGAACTTATTGCTAATCATACAATCGGATAAGATAGATCATGAACAATCTTTTTGTATATCTCGAAATAGAGGCAGGCACCGTTCAAGACGTAAGCCTCGAATTGCTGACCAAAGGCCGCTCATTGGCTTCTACCTTAGGCTGCCAACTGGAAGCCATTGCTATCGGCCAGTGTGTCGATGGCGTTGCCGAACAGGTATTTCCTTACGGAGTGGACAAACTGCATGTGTTCGAAGATGATCGTTTGGAACATTATATGACACTCCCTTTTACTTCTATCGTAACGAAGTTCTTCGAAGAGGAAAAACCCCAAATCGCTTTGCTTGGTGCCACCTCCGTTGGACGTGACCTCGGCCCCCGTGTTTCATCCGCATTGGGTAGCGGTCTTACAGCGGACTGTACTTCCCTTGAAATAGGCGATCATGAAGATAAAAAAGAAGGAAAGGTTTACGAGAACCTGCTCTATCAGATCCGTCCCGCATTCGGTGGAAATATCGTAGCCACTATCATCAATCCCGATTGCCGTCCTCAGATGGCTACAGTACGGGAAGGTGTAATGAAGAAAGAAATTCTTTCGGCGGATTACAAAGGCGAAGTTGTTCGTCATTCTGTAGCTGATTATGTCAAAGCCGAAGACTTCGCTGTAAGCATTATCGAGCGTCATATAGAAGCAAGCAAATCCAACCTCAAGGCATCACCCATTGTCGTTGCCGGTGGCTATGGAGTGGGAAGCAAGGAAAATTTTGCCCTCTTACATGATCTTGCATCCGTATTGGGTGGGGAAGTCGGAGCTTCTCGTGCAGCGGTAGATGCCGGTTTTGCCGATCATGACATGCAAATCGGACAGACAGGTATTACCGTTCGTCCCAAGCTCTATATCGCTTGCGGTATCAGCGGACAAATCCAGCACATCGCCGGTATGCAGGAAAGCTCTATCATTATTGCCATCAACAATGATCCGAATGCTCCTATCAATGCGATTGCCGACTACGTGATTACGGGAGCCATCGAAGAAGTGATTCCCAAAATGATTACTTATTACAAGAAGAACAGCAAGTAACAGAGAAAATTATGGCTAATTATTATACAGACACCCCGCAGCTCAGGTACCACCTGAATCACCCGCTGATGCGTCGCATCGTGGAGTTGAAAGAGAGAGGCTATACGCAGAAAGAAGAGTTCGACTACGCTCCGCTCAATTTCGAAGATGCCATGGACAGCTACGAGCAGGTGCTCGAAATCGTTGGCGAGATCTGTGGCGATATCATCGCGCCCAACGCTGAAAGCGTAGATCGCGAAGGCCCTACGCTCCATGATGGCCGCGTTACATATGCAGCCGGCACAAAGCAGAATCTCAAGGCCATCACAGATGCGGGCCTCATGGGTATCTCCATGCCTCGCCGTTATGGCGGTCTCAATTTCCCCATCACCCCTTATATCATGGCTGCAGACATCGTATCACGTGCCGACGCAGGCTTTGAAAATATCTGGGGATTGCAGGACTGTGCTGAGACACTCTACGAATTCGGCAATGAAGATCAGCGCAAGCGTTTCATTCCTCGTGTTTGTGCCGGTGAAACCATGTCAATGGACCTGACCGAGCCGGATGCCGGATCCGACCTGCAAGCCGTCATGCTGAAAGCCACCTATTCCGAAGCAGACGGATGCTGGTATCTGAATGGGGTAAAGCGCTTCATCACAAATGGCGACTCACATATCCACCTCGTATTGGCACGAAGCGAAGACGGTACCACTGACGCCCGTGGTCTCTCTATGTTCATTTATGATCATCGTGATGGCGGAGTGACGGTACGTCGTACGGAAAACAAAATGGGTATTAAAGGTGCTCCTACTTGCGAGCTGGTCTTCAAGAATGCCAAGGCAGAACTTTGCGGAGACCGTAAGATGGGGCTAATCAAGTACGTAATGGCTTTGATGAATGGTGCCCGTCTGGGTATCATGGCACAGTCGGTAGGCCTGTCGGAAGCAGCTTTCCGTGAAGCTCACTCCTATGCTCTCGATCGTAAGCAATTCGGTAAGCCTATTATTGCTTTTGCTCCCGTTTATGAGATGCTCTCTCTCATTCGCGCCAAGGCAGATGCTTCGCGTGCCATGCTGTACGAAACCAGTCGCTTTGTCGATATGTACAAGGTGCTGGAAGACATCAGCCGCGAGCGCAAATTGACACCCGAAGAGCGTACGGAAATGAAGCATTTCAGCCGTTTGGCTGATGCCTATACCCCTATGGGAAAGGGAATGACCTCTGAGTTTGCCAATCAGAATGTCTATGACTGTGTTCAGATCCATGGCGGTAGCGGCTTCATGAAGGACTACACCTGCGAGCGTCTCTACCGCGATGTACGTATCACGAACATCTACGAAGGTACCACACAGTTGCAGGTTGTAGCAGCTATTCGCCATATTACGACAGGCACTTACATCACTCATATCCGTGAAGAGTACCAGCAGACAGAGGTTAAGCCCGAATTGCAACCGATGAAAGAGGCTCTGGCTCGTATGACCGACCGTGCAGAAGCACTAGTAGCATTTGTAACCGAACAGAAAGATCAGGAGCTGCTCGATTTCCAAGCGCGCCGACTCGTTGAAATGACTGCCCATGCAGTCTTCGGACACTTGCTGATGTTGGCGGCCAATGACGACGATTCATTCCGTCAGTCAGCAGAGGTATACCTCCGTTATGGTCAGTCCGAACAGGAAAAGATCGACAGCTATGTACGCGCTTTCCGTCCGGAAGAACTCTCGCTCTATAGCCGTTGCACTCGTCCCGAATAATTAGAGACACATTATACTGAGCCAAAAGAGGCTGTCCCCTGACTTTATGAGGACAGCCTCTTTTGTTTATACTCCGAGGATTTTGAGTATAAAAGGATCCTTCATACAGTTTCCTCTCTCCTATACAGAGACTCTCGCACGGTATTCCCCCGACGAGACCTTTGCAAAACGCTGTAATTTGAATCTCGATCCAAACCTATCCCTGTATCAACTTTTTCAGTACACGTCACGACGATTTACCGCCCCGAAAAACGTGGGGCGTAAAAGTTTTTCTTTTGGTTCGGGAGAAGAAAAAATATCCAGCCAGAACGAAAAAGTTCTCACTCCACTTTTCACAAAAACACGAACCACAATCGCAGCTTTTATCGTTCCAAAATTCCTGAAAGCAACCTTACGGAAAGAGACGAACAGTGGGCTTATTATTCGTATTTTCGTGCATGAATTTCGTGTGCTCTGTCGGGACATGATCCGAGGGATAGACCGCAGACCCTTAATTGGACAAAGGAAGTAGCAATAGGAATAGGAAAAGAAAGATGAAAGAAGAGCTGCAGCATTTGCCTCAGGACGAAGATCTCCACCCGTTCCTCCCTGACGATACGGAGGGAGCATCCGAACCTTATTGGCAAGGGGAGGTATACGACCATGAGTGTAGCTACGAAATCCAAGAAGGCAACGATGAAGTTCTCCTTCCTCCGATGCCGGAGGATCTTTCTAATGAGACCGATATACCATCCCTACATACACCGGAGGCGATCCTACAGCACTATTGGGGCTATGCTTCGTTCAGACCGATGCAGCTCCCGATCATCGAATCCGTTCTGGCTGGGCAAGACACTCTGGGAATACTACCCACGGGGGGCGGCAAGAGCATCACGTTTCAGGTACCCGGGCTGCTACTGCCGGGGCTGACTCTCGTGGTAACTCCTCTGATCGCACTGATGCGAGATCAGGTCATGGGACTGCGCCAAAAGGGTATCAAGGCAGCGGCCGTGCATGCAGGAATGACACGGGAGAAGATCATCACCACGCTCGACAATTGTATTTATGGTCGCTACAAGTTCCTATACGTATCGCCCGAACGTCTGAGCTCGGATCTTTTCCTCAGCCGGCTGCATGCTCTCAGGGTGAGTCTGCTGGTCGTAGATGAATGCCACTGCATATCACAGTGGGGATACGACTTCCGTCCGGCTTACCTCACGATATCGGATATCAGGACGGCTTTGCCGGAAGTTCCCGTTTTGGCACTGACTGCCACAGCGACACTGCCGGTGATCGAGGATATACAGCGCATCCTTCAATTTCCGGAGTCGAATGTGCTGAGGAAAAGTTTTTTCCGTCCCAACCTCTCATACTCCATCCGCAGGACAGCCGACAAAGAGACAATGCTCCTCCATATCCTGAGCCGCGTGGACGGTTCGGCTATTGTCTACTGTCGGAATCGCGACAAAACGCGCGATTTAGCTCGCTTCCTCTGTGAAAACGGATTTTCGGCTGACTTCTATCACGCGGGTCTGAACCACGTAACGCGAGAGATCCGGCAAAAGAGTTGGATGGAGGGAGAAACGCGCATCATCGTCTGCACGAATGCTTTCGGGATGGGTATAAACAAGCCCGATGTCAGATTGGTAGTTCACACAGAGATGCCTTCTTCTCTCGAAGAATATTTCCAAGAGGCAGGCCGAGCCGGTCGCGATGGGGAGAGGGCTTATGCCGTGTTATTGGCCGGGGATGACGATTTGTTCAACCTGAAAAGACGAGTGAGCAACGAGTTTCCTCCGAGGGAATATATCTCCACTGTGTATAATCGGATTTGCAACTATCTGCATGTGGGAGAAGGGGAAGGCTTCGAGCGGTCTTTCGACTTCGACATCGATGCTTTTTGTAGGAATTTCAAGATGTTTCCGACACAGGTTTTGGCTGCGATTCGTATCCTCGATGTAGCCGGAATTTGGGAATATAAGGAGGAAAAATCGCGCTCACGCCTGACCATGCAGGTTCGGCGCGATGAACTGTACCGAATGAGAAGCGAACAGGTGTCGGACAGCATACTGGCAGCCCTGATGAGGACATATGACGGGCTGTTTGCAGATTATGTTTCCATAGTGGAAAGCGAATTGGCCGAGAAGACTGGGCTTAGTGTGGATCAGGTCTACCAGCAACTCCTCATTCTGAACAAAGCCGGTATAGTGAACTATATTCCACAGAAGAATCTGCCACGGATTTATTTCCTCACAAGACGTGAGGATGCAGAATTGCTTCGAATACCTCGTTCGGCTTACGAAGAGCGTCGCGATCGGCTCAAAGCGCGGATCGATCAATCGCTCCGCTACATAGAGGAAGAAAACACTTGCCGCAGCCGAATGCTTTTGGCCTACTTCGGAGAGGAGCAATCTCACAACTGCAAGCTATGCGACGTATGTCTAAGGAGGAAAGAGGGGGAACTACACCACTACGAAGTGGACGACTTACTACACTTCCTCGAAGAACGCCTGACAGAAAGCAACCCCTATGTACTAATTGCAGACATCTGCCAAAAGCTGCAGCACCATCCGGATGTAATACTGAAGGCAATACGTTTCATCATGAAAGAGTCCTGGCAATACTCCACCGACGGCGATGCCGTTTTCCTAACGCACAAACTCCCCGGTGGTCTCAAGCTCTAAACTCCGCCCGACGCCCGCTCTTCTCATTAGCTACAGAAACAGCACATAAATTTCGTCATATTAGCGGGCTCAGGAATTTTGCGGATATATTGCCGTAAACATTCCGCCGCAGATCAGTCTTGTGCAATTTTTCTCCGCTCCACGATGGAGTATAGAGAGTGGGAAGTGGAAAAATAACAGACAAAAAAAGCAACTGAAAGATTGTTTGGGGAAGACCTCTCTCTTTCACCCTTCATCGAGAATTCTTCGGCTGCCATTTATTACGCCTGGCTATTGCCCCTTACTTTCCCTTTTACCAACCCGACACCCAAGCCTTAAGCGCCCCGATGCACCCCCATTGCTTCTTGCTTCTCCTTTTTATCCTTTGAACCAGATTGGTCATTAAAAGATTAGCGTATAGAATCAAGGCACTACTTAGTCGTCCCTTAAAATTCTTTTTAATCTCTGATATTCAGCAAATTAGTTTGCGAATATCTTTGCTAAATCTGCAAGTTTTCTTATCTTCATAGCAGNTACCCCTTCATTATTCAGCAGTCTATCAGACATGCTGAACCAATCGCACCCACTCTATAAATTAGCTGACAAAATAGATTGGGCCAAATTCGATACGGCCTTCAAACCTTTGTATTGCCAAAACAATGGTCGCCCTGCTAAACCTATTCGTCTGATGTGTGGCTTGTTGATTCTCAAACACCTTCGTAATCTCTCAGATGAATCCGTTGTGGAACAATGGAGTGAAAATGCTTATTACCAATACTTTTGTGGCATGCAAGAGTTCATCCCTGGTGCGCCCTGTGCCTCTTCTGAATTGGTACACTTTCGCAANGTACGAATTCGGCAATAAGGTCTCCATCATCCGCTCGGCTACGGGGCTTATTCTTGGTGCCCAATCATTTGGTAATGAGTATGATGGACACACGATAGCAGCCTCGTTGGCACAAGTAGAACGTCTCACACGGAGAAAGATCAAGATACTGGCAGGCGACAGAGGCTATCGGGGTAAGAAAGAGGTTAATGGCACTCAGATTTTAATACCGGATGTTCCCAAGCCCTCAGATAGCAGGTATCAGAAGCGCAAGAAACACAANAATGGCACTCAGATTTTAATACCGGATGTTCCCAAGCCCTCAGATAGCAGGTATCAGAAGCGCAAGAAACACAAACTATTCCGCAAGCGAGCAGGCATCGAACCTACCATTGGACACTTGAAATCAGATCATCGTTTAGGCCGCAACTTTTACAAGGGATTGGCAGGGGATGCTCTGAACATACTATTGGCAGCTGCTGCTTACAACTTCAAAAGAGCCATGAAGGCTCTTTTGCACCTGCTCAAAATAATAAGCGAAAAGCTAAGCGAGAGANGCTGCTTACAACTTCAAAAGAGCCATGAAGGCTCTTTTGCACCTGCTCAAAATAATAAGCGAAAAGCTAAGCGAGAGACCATCGATGAATGACTTCTCGCTTGCAAATGCTTTTTAAGGGATGACTATTTAGAAACGTACACCAAAGCCTGCGTAAAAATTATTGTTGCGCAAAGACGTTCCGGAAGGAGCATCTTTCGCGACATTGAGCAAGCCGGCCTCATATCCTATCTGAAAGTAATAGCGGCTATATCCAAGAGCAGCAGAGAGACCTAAGCCCATGTCAAAGCGATTCAATAGGCCTTTGCTGTCAAAGACATTAACTGATCCTGAGACCCCTTTTTTCGATAGGGTGCCGGCAATGCCATATGCCAGATAAGGTCCGGCCTCCAAAGAGACGTTCATCTCATTTCCAAAAGGAATCCTGTAGCCGATATTCACCGGTATTTGTAGGTAGTGCAATCTCAAAGTTTCTTCGCTTTCCATTTTCATGCCTCTCATTGTGTAAGCGAATCCCGGGGTCAGATAGACTCCATCCTTGCCTAAAGCAAATTCAGCAGCTCCCCCAATTCGCAAGCCTGCCAACATAGTTCCGTTCACCGAAATGCTTTTTTCCTTTGCGGTCATGTTGCTGCCAACAAAGTTGGCGTCTACTCTGAGAGTGGGACGATTCTGAGCATTTGCAAAACCGATCGAAGCAAGCAGCATAGTAGCCGCTAAAATCATTTTCTTCATAACTTTATAAGATATTATTTAACATCATCCTCAATGTAAAGGTGGAAATAGGTTCTCAACTTTCCATCGAGGCTTTACAAATATACGATAGTTATTTATAAGTAGTATGAGCATTCCGATTACGGATTTCGGAGCTTATGCCTCGCATTATCATTTGTCGTTCTCTATTCTCAATGTGTCTCACTTGATTTTGGAGCCTAAAAAACGAGAAAAACACACAAGGTGTTGGATGGTATGGAATAATTACATACATTTGCACCGCATTTCAAACCAAGAAATGCTTTTAAGGCTGAATCGCTAGCTCAGCAGGTAGAGCACATCCCTTTTAAGGATGGGGTCCTGGGTTCGAACCCCAGGCGATTCACGAAAGAAAAGAGACTGCACCACAATCGTTATGGTACGGTCTCTTTTCTTTTTTTCCGACAGATGTTTGTTCGTTATTCCTTGGCCGGGGCGATGAGGCGGAGCGGCATTGGTTTGTTGCGAGTGTATGCTGATGGGCAGTTGATGGTCGTGGGGAGAAGTTCGTGGGGAGCTGTGTGTGTGTGTACTTTTGTCCAAGCCTTAGCTGGACAAGATTCGCTATCTTTGCGACCAAGAATAATGGGATTTCCGGGTCGAAAAAATCTTTTCACGTGACTTCCCCTTGAATCAAAAACGAAAAACGACAATATGAGTTTGCAATGCGGTATCGTCGGCCTGCCCAATGTAGGGAAATCGACTCTTTTTAATTGCTTGTCCAATGCGAAGGCGCAGTCTGCCAATTTCCCTTTCTGTACCATTGATCCGAATGTCGGCGTGATCACAGTGCCTGATGAGCGACTGAATGTGCTCGCCGATCTGTGCAAACCGCAGCGGCTGATCCCAACCACGGTAGAGATCGTGGATATTGCCGGACTTGTCAAAGGTGCCAGCAAGGGCGAAGGGTTGGGGAATAAATTCCTGGCCAATATCCGAGAAACGGATGCGATACTCCACGTACTTCGTTGCTTCGATGATGACAATATCACACACGTGGACGGATCCGTAGATCCTGTACGCGACAAGGAAATCATCGACACCGAGCTACAGCTCAAGGATCTTGAGACGATAGAAAGCCGCATACAGAAAGTGCAGAAACAGGCACAGACCGGAGGAGACAAACAAGCCAAGTTGGCTTATCAGGTCCTTTCCAAATTCAAAAAAGCTCTTGACGAAGGCAGGAATGCCCGTAGTGTCAGCTTCGACACCAAAGATGAGCAGCAGATAGCACGCGAACTCTTTCTGCTGACGGCCAAGCCGGTCATGTACGTTTGCAACGTGGACGAAGCATCCGCTCTCAGTGGCAATAAGTATGTGGAGGCCGTGCGCGAAGCTGTCAAAGACGAAGATGCCGAAATCCTCGTCGTAGCTGCCAAGATAGAGAGTGAGATCGCCGAGCTGGAGACATACGAAGAGCGGCAAATGTTCCTTGAAGAGATCGGTCTGAAAGAATCCGGCGTGAGCCGTCTGATCAAAGCCGCTTATCACTTGCTGAATCTCCAAACCTACTTTACGGCCGGGAGCGACGAGGTCAGGGCTTGGACATTCCTCCGCGGGAGCAAAGCTCCTCAGTGTGCCGGTATCATCCACACCGATTTTGAAAAAGGATTTATCCGTGCCGAGGTTATCAAGTACAATGACTTTGTCAGCCTTGGCAGCGAGCAAGCTGTGAAGGAAGCCGGCAAGATGAGCGTCGAAGGGAAAGAATACGTTGTGCAGGATGGCGACATCATGCATTTCCGCTTCAATGTCTGAACCCATTCTTTCGAATCAAGCTCATTCCTTATCTTTCCCTATAACAAAAACACAGTGCGGTATTCGGAATAACCGTATATCCGGCGGAAGAAACATAAACCAAAAGAGCGGGTCGGCTGTTCTTTTGCAAAGTTATGGTTCAGGATTTCAACGAGTATCGAACAAATGCTCCTGCATCCTTACTAAGTAGAAAATAAAACTGCGCAAACAATATGGCGAACAATGGGAATAACAAGAAACCCGGCAAACCGATGCGTTTTAACCCGATATGGCTCTATGCCCCTGTGTTTCTGATATTGGCCACCCTCTTCTTTGTCGATCGGGATATTACATCTCAGAAAGAACTCAGCTGGAATGAGTTTCAGAGTATCGCCAAAAAGCAAGCCTTTACGGACATCGTAGTCAATAGGAAAGAGAATACCCTCAAGGCGAGGGTGGATCCAGCCAAGGTCGATTCGGTATTCAAGAAAGGCGACATCCCGTCCTTTCAGGACAGAGGAAATATCTCGGACTACTATATCAACACACAGATACCATCGGTAGACAAATTCTCCGACTTCTACGACCAAAACCAAATTACGGCCAAGGTGAAGTATGAAGACAGCAAGTTCAGCTTCACCTCTATCCTCATTGCATGGGGCCCACTCATCCTTTTACTCGTTTTCTGGTTTTGGATGATGCGCCGAATGAGTGGTGGCGGTGGAGGAAGTGGCGGTGGAGGCGGTGTCTTCAACGTAGGCAAATCCAAAGCCAAGCTCTATGATAAGACCAATATCCACGTCACATTCAGCGATGTAGCAGGTCTGCATGAAGCCAAGCAGGAGGTGGAAGAGATCGTTCACTTCCTCAAGAATCCGTCCAAATACACCGAACTGGGAGGAAAGATCCCTAAAGGAGCTTTGCTCGTAGGCCCTCCGGGAACGGGTAAGACCCTATTGGCCAAGGCTGTGGCCGGAGAGGCACACGTTCCTTTCTTCTCTTTGTCCGGTTCGGACTTCGTAGAGATGTTTGTCGGTGTAGGAGCCTCCCGTGTTCGCGACCTCTTCAGACAAGCCAAGGAAAAAGCCCCGTGTATCATCTTCATCGACGAGATCGACGCCGTAGGACGTGCTCGTGGCAAGGGCAACAACTTCTCCGGCAATGATGAGCGTGAGAATACACTCAACCAGTTGCTTACCGAAATGGATGGCTTCGGATCCAATAGCGGTGTGATCATTCTGGCAGCTACCAACCGTGCCGATGTGCTGGATAGCGCTCTGCTGCGTGCCGGACGCTTCGACCGCCAGATCTATGTGGATCTTCCTGACCTGAATGACCGCAAAGAGATCTTCCTTGTACACCTCAAGCCGTTGAAGACCGACAAAAGCGTGGACGTGGAATTCCTGTCGCGCCAAACGCCCGGCTTCTCCGGAGCAGACATCGCCAACGTTTGTAACGAAGCGGCATTGATCGCTGCTCGAAGCAACAAAAACTTCGTCGACAAGGAAGACTTCATGAATGCCGTGGATCGGATCGTAGGCGGATTGGAGAAAAAGAACAAAATCACCACGGAGGAGGAGCGTCGCAGTATCGCCATTCACGAAGCGGGACACGCTACCATCAGTTGGATGCTACGCTATGCCAATCCTCTCGTCAAGGTCACCATCGTACCGCGTGGCAAGGCACTCGGTGCGGCCTGGTACCTGCCGGAGGAACGTCAGATCACAACAACGGAGGCCCTGCAGGATCAGCTTTGTGCCCTTTTGGGTGGACGTGCTGCCGAAGATCTCTTCCTCGGACGTGTATCCACCGGTGCTGCCAATGACTTGGAGCGCGTTACGAAGTTGGCTTATGCTATGGTTACCTATTATGGCATGAGCCACAAGCTGCCCAACATCAACTACTACGAAATGCAGAATGACGGCTGGAATCTGACAAAGCCGTACAGCGATACTACGGCCGAGGTTATCGATGCCGAAGTAAACAGAATAATATCCGAACAATACGAACGCGCCAAGAGTATTCTTCGCGAGCATGAAGCCGGACACCACGAACTGGCAGATCTGCTACTCAAGCGCGAAGTGATTCTGGCCGATGACGTAGAGCGGATATTTGGCAAACGCCCATGGGCTTCGCGTACAGAAGAGTTGCTTGGGCTGAATGCACCGGCTACCGCCACAGAAGAGACAACAGTGGATGCCGAAACGTCCATTCCCGTCGAGGGAGAAGAGAAGACGGAAGAGCATTCCGAATAAAATATAAAGAGACTATCGAGCTTACATTATGAAAGCAGTTTTGATTCGCAGCCTCAGCGGTCTGGTCTATATGGCCCTGATCATCCTTCCCGTTGTACTAAGGGAACCGGCTTTGTTCATAGCGGTTTTTGCCGTTTTCATCGTGTTGGGACTGCGGGAGTTCGCCTCGCTGGTCAATCTGAATCGCACACGTCCCCTTCGGGCATTCATGGACGGACTCTTCGGTGCCTTCCTCTTTGCGGCCATCTTCCTATATGGCAGTGACCGAATGGATGTCACGATATTTATCCCGTATATCTTCTATGTCCTCTACACCATGGTGCGCAGTCTGTATTCGGATCGTCATAAGGCCGGATCGGATAATAGCCGCACTTTCATGGGGCATCTGTATATAGCGGCTACGCTTGGTTTGGGGAGTCTCCTGCTCGTTCCCGAAAGTATCGGGAGGGAGCTGGCTGTCGGACAATCAGCCGACATCACTCCTCACTACTTCCTCTTCGTTTTTGTCCTGATATGGCTGAACGATACGGGAGCATTCATCGCCGGTTCGCTTTTCGGCAGGCATACCCTCTTTAAGGCTATTTCCCCCAAGAAAACGTGGGAGGGCTTCATCGGAGGATTGCTATTCACCATAGCCGGAGCATTATTGGCCGGTCACTATTCCGGTTCGGACAAGCATCCGGCTGAGCTGGCTCTCTTTGCCCTACTGGTAACGGCCATGGCCACTTGGGGCGATCTGTATGAATCCAACCTCAAACGCAATGCAGGAGTGAAGGATTCCGGTCATATCATTCCCGGACATGGAGGCATACTGGACCGGCTGGACAGTGCTTTCTTCGTATTCCCGGCCGTCTATCTTTTCATTCTGATCTTCGGATTGTAAGCATCTTTTCCGGCCATCCGTTCCGATGAGGAAAAGAGACCGGAGGAAGCTCTAAAAACAAGCACCCCCCAAAAGCCACGGCTTTCGGGGGGTGCTTGTTTTATATCCTCACTCTCCCTGCCGATGACATGGCAAGGAGAGTGGAAAAATCGGGATCTCAGCACAACTCGCTATTCACTTCTCAGAGCAGACGCTGGCTGCGGCGAATGAATTCGGCCAAAGCCTCTCCAGTCAGCAGACCGCTTCCGAGCAGAGCCAAGTCGATGAGCTGACCTATCAGCTCGTTGTCCTGAGCATATTGGGTCAGTTGTTCGTTGATGCTGCCTTCGGTTTTGGCCTGTTCGATGGCATTGTTCTCCTTGGCTTCCTTCGTGGCAGCAGGGATTTCCTCCGGTTTCTTCCCTTTTTCCTCTTCGAGCAGTTTGGCCTCTTCCGCTTTCAATTCGGCGATTTTCGCTCTAAGCTCTGTGAGCGAAGGCTCTACCGATTCCTTCTCCCCGGAGAGCACCCTGTCGATGAGCGGATGGTCGGTATTGAGTACCAGATTGTACGAATCGGGGAGTTCGCCGTAGAAGCTCATACCCGGCTGCAGCTGTGCCATATCGCGCATACGGCGCATGAATTCGGCTTGCGTGATGAGGATGGCTTCGCCTTCTGCTCCGAGCGATTCGAAAGCTACGTTGAAGTGCTTCTTCTCGTCCCGTGGCAGGCGTGCTTCGAACAGCTTCACGAGGGTGGTGCGCTCCGTGTCGGACAGCTTCACTTCTGCCTTTTCTTCTTTGCGGATCAGGTTGTTGATCGTGTCGCTATCGACGCGGACAAAGTGTGTCTTCTCCAACTTTTGCTCCAGCAGGCTCACGATATGCGGATCCAACTGACCGTCTAACAGCATCACGCTGTAGCCCTTGTCGGCTGCACGCTTCACGTGGCTGTACTGTCCGTACTTGTCCGTAGCGTAGAGATACACCACCTGTCCGTCCTTGTCCGTCTGTACACCCTCGACGAGCGTACGGTATTCGTCGAACGTGTACTTGTGTCCGTCCATATCGGTGAAGAGGAAGAACTTGGCTGCACGCTCATAGAACTTCTCGTCCGTCAGCATACCGTATTCGACGAAGAGCTTCAGACTATCCCATTTCTCCTCGAATGTGGGGCGGTCGTTTTTGAAAATTTCCTCCAGACGGTCTGCCACCTTTTTGGTGATATGAGAGGAAATCTTCTTCACATTGGCATCACTCTGCAGATAGGAACGCGATACGTTGAGGGGAATATCCGGCGAATCGATGACCCCATGCAGGAGGGTGAGGAAGTCCGGCACGATACCCTGTACCTCATCGGTGACGTAAACCTGATTGCAGTAGAGCTGAATCTTGTTGCGCTGCAGATCCAAGTTGTTTTTGATCTTCGGGAAATAGAGGATACCCGTCAGATTGAACGGATAGTCCACGTTGAGGTGGATCCAGAAGAGAGGCTCTTCGGATGTAGGATAGAGCGAACGGTAAAATTCCTTATAGTCTTCGTCCTTGAGGTCGGCAGGCTTTTTGGTCCAGGCCGGATGCGTGTCGTTGATCTGATTATCCTCGTCCGTGTCTTGCATCTTGCCGTCTTTCCATTCCTGCTTCTTGCCGAAAATGATCGGCACGGTAAGGAACTTACAGTATTTGCCGAGGAGCCCCTCTATCTTTTCTTTTTTGAGGAACTCGCTATTCTCCTCATCGATGTGCATCACGATGTCGGTGCCGCGGTCAGCCTTGTCCACCGGTTCGAGCGTGTATTCGGGCGATCCGTCGCAGCTCCACTTCACCGCCGCAGCATCTTCCCGGAAAGAACGCGTGATCACATCCACTCGCTCGGACACCATGAAAGCCGAGTAAAATCCGAGTCCGAAGTGGCCGATAATGGCAGCCTTGTCGTCTTTGTACTTTTCGAGAAACTCTTCTGCGCTGGAGAAAGCAATCTGATTGATGTACTTCTCCACCTCCTCTTCGGTCATCCCCACGCCGCGGTCGCTGACCGTGATCGTGCGTGCCACTTCGTCCACGCTGACCGTTACGCGGAGGTCACCCGTCTCGCCTTTGAATTCGCCGACGGATGCAAGCGTTTTCAGCTTCTGCGTAGCGTCCACGGCATTGGATACGATCTCACGCAGGAATATCTCATGGTCGCTGTACAGGAATTTTTTGATGACGGGGAATATATTGTCACTCGTTACCCCGATAGTTCCTTTCTTACTCATAGTGTGTTATTATGTTAATGTTTTGTTTGTTTCTATTCCGACGAAAGGAACGACAAATCCGGTGCCACAGAGTTCGGAACTGACAATCTGGCGCATTCTTTCGCCCGGACTGCCTTTTTTCGCTTCCGGATGATTCCGGTTCGTAAAAATGGCGGTTCCACGTTTGGAAAAACGTGGCGTGAGAATTTTTTCGTTTTGGTTCGGGAAGTAAAAAATTCTCGCGCCACAACGGAAAAAAAGTCGCTCCTAAATTTCAGAAAACACGAACCACAGTCCGGCCAATTCTCGAACCAAATTCGTGAGGAGTATGCTTGCAGGCATCCTTCCCCTCGCATCGTAGTGAAACTAATCTTGGCAAAACACATTCGGCCTCTCCCGTACCTTACTTCCAAATCCAAGTGATTGTGTCTCATGTGGAATCCACCTCTTTTCGCTCTGCAATACAGCCTTCTATGCAGGGCAATCGCATTTGAACTGTTAACACACTTATAAACCTAACGATTGCTACGTTCGGTTATCAAAACAAGTACGAATTAATGTACTAGAGTCCCAAATTTAGAAGAAAGAGGCCAAGGATACAGTATAAACTTTCAAATGCGATTGCCCTGGCCTTCTATGCGAGGGAACGATAGGATTTTTTTATTTTTGAGACCAACAAAAAAGAATACCCCCCCCCTCGACTATAGAAAACACAAGGCGCGGAAAGGAGAGTTGTCCGATCTACACCTTTCTGTATCCGATAGAGGGAGATTAGAGACCTGACTGCAAAAAGTGCATTTATGAAAGAAAATGGGAAAATATACAGGCATTTGACCGAAGAAGAAATATCCGTGCTGGAAGGCAACTACTGCCAGTGCGCCGATTGGACGATGGTGGAGGTGGCAGAAGGCTTCGATGCGAATCGTTGTCTGCACGTCATGTTCAGCGGACAGATCCGGATCGGATCCACGCGAGGAAGTCACCTGTTGCCGGGAGGCCTCCACGTGCCTACGGGTATCAATATCGCACGCCTGCACAACTGTATCATCGGAGATGAAGTCGTCATCTTCCATGTCAATAGCTATTTGGCTAATTACAGGATAGGCGATTATACCCGAATCGAAAACATTGATACCATAGCCGTAACGGAATCCACCACCTTCGGCAACGGCGTGGAGGTAACCGTGCTGAACGAAACCGGCGGACGCGAGGTTACGATCACTGACAACCTGACTGCCCAGACGGCCTATCTGATGGCCATGTACAGGCATGACAAGGTGCTGACCGAATCGCTCGCTGCCATGGCCAAAGCTTATGCCGAGTCGCGCCGGTCGGATATGGGAGCAATAGGCTCTCATGTGGTTATCCACGGATGCAATACGATAGAGAATGTTTGTATCGGAGATTATACCGAGATCACCGGTGCCTCGCACCTCTGCAACGGCAGTATCAACAGCAAGAAAGAAGCTCCCGTGTCGGTGGGCTATAATGTCGTCTGCCGCGATTTCATCCTCTGTTCGGGCAGCAGCGTTACGGATGGAGTCACCGTTTCGCACTGTTTTGTGGGGCAGGGTACCCATTTGGGGCACCTTTTCTCTGCACATGATTCGCTCTTCTTTGCCAACTGCCAGGGCGAAAACGGCGAAGCCTGTGCCGTCTTTGCCGGGCCTTACACGGTGTCGATGCACAAGTCGAGCCTGCTCATCGCCGGTCTATACTCTTTCCTCAATGCCGGTAGCGGCTCCAACCAGAGCAATCACCTCTACAAGCTCGGCCCCATCCATCAGGGCATCGTGGAGCGCGGATCGAAGACCACGAGCGACTCTTACATCCTCTGGCCTTCCAGGATAGGGCCTTTCACATTGGTGATGGGACGACACGTACACCATATCGACAGCTCGGCCTTCCCCTTCTCTTATATCATAGAGGACCGAAACGAATCCTATTTGGTGCCGGGTATCAATCTGCGCAGTGTCGGGACCATTCGTGACGCCAAGAAGTGGCCGGCGAGAGATAAGCGTAAAGATCCGGATTTGCTGGACAATATCAACTTCAACCTCTTGAGTCCTTTCACTGCCGGTAAGATGATGCGAGGCAGTCGGAAGCTGAAGAAGCTACGCAAGATACTGGGCAGCGAGGGACAAACCTATGTCTATCACGATATGCGCATACGCTCCTCTGCCTTGGACAAGGGGTTGATGTTCTATGAGATGGGGCTGAACAAGTTTTTCGGCAACTCCATCATCAAACGCCTTGAAGATTGTCCTTGCCGTACGGACGAGGAGGTATTGGCCGCCCTCAAACCCACCCATAATGAGGGAGATGGCAGCTGGGTGGACATCTGCGGTATGATCGCTCCGCAACAACAGATCCACCGCCTTACTTCCTTGATCAAAGAAGGCCGGATCAAGAGCCTTGCGGAGGTGAATGAGCGGATGAAGGATATTCATAGCCGATACTACGACTATGAATGGTGCTGGGCATACAATGCTCTGCTCGAATGGTACGAGCTGAACCCCGAGGATCTCACCCGATCCAAAGTAGCCGAACTGGTGCATACATGGATGCGTTCGGTGATCCGCCTGGACGAGATGCTCTATGAGGATGCCAAGAAGGAATTCCAAATGCACAGTCAGGTGGGCTTCGGAATAGACTTGGTAGGGGAGATGAAGCACCGCGATTTCGATGAGGTACGGGGCGATTTCGAAAGCAATCCCTTCATCGTCGAGGTGGTGGAGCACATCCGGAAAAAGCGTGCTCTCGGCGAAGAGATGCTCTCTCGTCTGGAGTGAAAACAGCCATTCGGCCGCGTCTTTCGACGAATGAGGGTATGGAAAATATGCTTTTCTTTGTAATAAACTGATAGAAAAGAATAATGACTGCATATAAACGAGTGCTGCTCAAACTGAGCGGCGAGTCGCTCATGGGTGCTCAGCAATACGGCATCGACCCGAATCGGTTGGCCGATTATGCTTCGGACATCAAGGAAGCTTGTGCCATGGGCGTACAGATCGGCATCGTCATCGGAGGAGGCAATATCTTCCGTGGAGTGAGCGGTGCCGCCAAAGGGTTCGACCGTGTCAAAGGGGATCAGATGGGCATGCTGGCCACGGTAATCAACAGTCTGGCCCTCAGTTCTGCTCTTGAGGGGATCGGGGTTAAGACCAAAGTGCTTACGGCCGTACGCATGGAGCCGATAGGGGAGTTCTACAACAAATGGCATGCCATAGAATTGCTCGAACAGGGTTATGTGACCATTTTCTCTTGTGGCACAGGCAATCCTTTCTTCACCACGGATACCGGCTCATCGCTTCGCGGTATCGAGATAGAAGCCGATGCCATGCTCAAGGGAACGCGCGTGGATGGTATCTACACGGCAGATCCGGAGAAGGATCCTTCGGCTACGAAGTTCGACAGGATCACCTACGATGAGATTTATGCCCGAGGTCTGAAAGTAATGGATCTGACTGCCACGGCCATGTGTATGGAGAATAACCTGCCCATCGTCGTCTTCGATATGGATACGCCGGGGAACCTCCTCAAGGTGTTGAGAGGAGAGAAGATCGGCACATACGTTTCAAATACGAGTGGCTGAAGGAATAGCAAGACAAAACAAATACATATAGAGATATGGAAATAAAAGAACTGATAGCCAAAGCAACGGCTAATATGGAGAAGGCAGTGGAGTATCTGGACGAGCAGCTGTCTCATGTGCGTGCGGGAAAGGCCAGCCCCAAACTCCTCGATGGTATCATGGTCATGTACTACGGCAGTGCCACTCCTCTGACACAGGTGGCATCCGTCAATACGCCCGATGCGAAGACCATCGTAGTCACCCCGTGGGAGCGTTCTCTGATCAAGGACATCGAGAAGGCTATCATGGACTCTCCGCTCGGCATCACGCCCGAGAACAACGGTGAGCTGATCCGTCTGGGCCTTCCTCCTCTGACGGAAGAACGCCGCCGCCAGTTGGTGAAGCAGACCAAAGGAGATGCCGAGGACGCCAAGGTGAGTGTACGCAATGCTCGCCGCGATGCCATCGATGCGATCAAGAAAAGCGTCAAGACCGATGGAACTCCTGAGGATGTAGCCAAAGATGCAGAGGCAGAGATGCAGAAGGTTCACGATCGTTATATCAAGAAGATCGACGAACTCTTTGCCGAAAAGGAAAAGGAAATCATGACCGTGTAAGCGTGAAAAATCTATCCCCTCAGCGATGAAGCAGAGTTTCTTGATTCTGCCTCATCGCTGTTTTATTACACCGCAAAGCCGTTTATGGATGGAGTCGTAGTTAAGAATACGGGTAGTCAGTATCTGGTGCGTTGCACGGATGGCACGGAGTTATACTGCATGGCGAAAGGCAACTTGCGTCTGAAAGGTATCCGCTCCACCAATCCCGTAGCCGTAGGCGATCGCGTGGAGATCGTCCCCGCCTCTCAGCAAGGACAGCCGGCCTATATCAAGCGAATCCATCCCCGACGCAATTATATCATCAGGCGAGCCAGCAACCTCTCGAAAGAATCCCATATACTGGGAGCCAACTTGGATGCTGCCATGCTGGTCTGTACCATCAACGATCCGGTGACTACCACCGTCTTTATCGATCGTTTCCTCGCTACGGCAGAAGCCTATCGCGTACCGGTTATTCTTGTATTCAACAAAATAGACTGTTATACGCAAGAAGATCGCTTGCAGTTGGGCCGGCTGTCGGCTGTCTACACCGCCATAGGCTACCCCTGCTGCCACGTGTCGGCGACTACGGGCGAAGGTCTCCCGGCACTCAAGACCCTGCTCGATGGCAAGCTGACACTCCTGGCCGGCCATTCAGGCGTAGGCAAAAGCACCTTGATCAATGCCCTGATCCCTCATGCCGATTTGCGTACAGGGGCCATATCCCAAGCCCATCATACCGGCATGCATACGACCACCTTCTCACAAATGATCGACTTTCCCGATCTCTCCCCCGGGTCGGCTCTTATCGATACGCCCGGGATCAAAGGCTTCGGTACGCTGGAAATGGGCGAGTATGAAGTCTCTCATTATTTCCCGGAGATATTCGCTGCGAGCGAGGGCTGTCGGTTCGGCAACTGCACGCATACGCACGAGCCGGGCTGTGCCGTTCTGGAAGCTCTTCGGAGGGGAGAGATAGCCGAGAGTCGCTATATCAGCTACTTGAGCATTCTCGAAGACGAAAATGCCGAGCGGTATCGTCCCGAATACTGACGGACGAACGTTTTCTTATCTTTGTCCCATAAAATTGGGAGAAGGGGTGCTTCCTGTAGCAATCGGAATGCGTGGATGGCTGAGAACAAACCCTCATCACCTGAACCGGACAATACCGGCGTAGGAAACTCTCCGTCCGACTATCTTCACGGCGAAGCAATCATTCCCCCTCTCTCTTCTTTGTCCAACTTCAATGATAAGAGATTTATGAAAAAACTTCACATGATTGCCGCCTTAGCCGTCTTGCCTTTCTGCCTGACGGCACAAGCACCCGTCTCCGACAGCGAGATAGATAGTCTTAGCAATATACAGCTCCAGACCGTACAGGTCGTAACTACTCGCGCCACGGCGAAAACACCTGTCGCTTACACTAACGTGCGCAAGGCCGAACTTGCCAAATCCAATTATGGTCGTGACATCCCCTATCTGCTGATGCTGACTCCCTCCGTGGTAGCCACCAGCGATGCCGGTACGGGGATCGGATATTCCGGCTTTCGCGTGCGTGGCACCGATGCCAATCGCATCAACATAACGACCAACGGAGTACCTCTCAACGACTCCGAATCTCAGTCCGTCTTTTGGGTGAATATGCCCGACTTCGCCTCTTCGATCGAAGACCTTCAGGTGCAGCGAGGTGTGGGTACTTCCACCAATGGTGCCGGAGCTTTCGGGGCAAGCGTCAATATGCGTACGGAGAATCTGGGACTGGCTCCTTATGGTCGTGTCGATTTGAGCGGAGGTTCGTTCGGCACATTCCGTCGCTCGGTCAAACTCGGTAGCGGACGCATCGGCCGCCACTGGGCAGTGGATGCTCGCCTGTCCAAGATCGGATCGGACGGCTACGTGGATAGAGGAAGCGTGGACCTGAAATCCTATTTTGCACAAGTGGGCTATTTCGGCGGCAACACGGCTCTCAAGTTCATCACTTTCGGAGGAAAAGAAGTTACGGGTATCGCATGGAACGGTCTTTCCAAGGAGGATGAAGCCAAATATGGCCGCCGATACAACAGTGCCGGTCTTATGTACGTGGATGCGCAAGGAGTACCGCACTACTACCACAATACAGACAATTACGAGCAGCGTCACTACCATGCCATCATGACGCACAGCTTCTCTCGTGCTGTTATCCTCAACCTCACGGCACACTATACGGCCGGATATGGCTATACGGACGAATATCGTACCGGACGTAAACTAAAGGAATATGCACTGCAACCCTACGTGGAAAACGGCGTGACCGTGAAGAAAACGGATCTCATCCGTCAGAAGTATCTGGACAATGACTTCGGAGGACTCATCGGTTCGCTTAACTGGCGTACCGGTGCATGGGATTTGCAGTTCGGGGCCTCGGGCAATATCTATAAAGGAGACCACTTCGGCCGTATCACTTACATCAAAAAGTACAACCAGCCCTTAGCTCCCGACTTCGAATATTATCGGAACAGGGCAGACAAAAGAGAGGGGGCGGCCTTTGCCAAAGCCAACTGGCAGATCACTCCGGATCTGAATATGTATGCCGACCTCCAATATCGTACCATCGGTTACACGATAAACGGCATCACGGACGAATACGATGAGGTACAGGGAAGTATGCAGCATATCGATTTGGACAAGACCTTCCGCTTCCTCAATCCGAAAGCAGGTCTTACCTATAGTTTCGACGATGCTCATACTGCCTATGCTTCTGTAGCGGTGGCACACCGCGAGCCTAACAGAACCAATTACACCGAGGCCGGAATAGGACAGTATCCTACACCTGAACGACTGATCGATTATGAGCTGGGCTACCGCTATGCTTCGCCTCTCTTGTCGGCCGGAGTAGGTCTCTATTATATGCAATACAAGGATCAGCTCGTGCTGGATGGCCGTTTGAGCGATGTGGGACAGATGCTCACAAGCAACGTCCCCGACAGCTACCGTATGGGACTGGAGCTGACTCTCGGTTGGCAGATTCTTCCGCGTTTGCTGCGTTGGGATGCTTCTTTCACCGTGAGCCGCAACAAAATCGATCGCTACGTGCAATATACATCCGTATATGATGCCGACTACAACTGGCTCGAACTCAAGGAGGAGACCCTCGAGAATACGGATATAGCCTACTCGCCCAATGTCATTGCCGGTAGCATGCTTACCCTCTCTCATGCCGGTTTCGAAATGGCTTGGACGAGCCGCTTCGTCAGCAAGCAATATCTGGACAATACGCAGCGCAGCGATCGCATGCTCCCCTCCTATTGGGTGAACGACCTCCGTCTCGGCTATGTGCTGCCGGTTCACTTCGTTAAGAGAGTGGCATTGGGCGTACAGCTCAACAACCTCTTCAACCTCATGTATGCATCCAACGCCTACGTCTACGATGCCGGTTACGTACAGTCGGCCGGAGGACAAAGTGCATATGCCGACCTGCGCTATTATCCTCAGGCCGGATTCAATGCACTGGGTAGTCTGACGATCGATTTCTAATCCGATGATGACAGCGGTGACCCAATTCATCGTGGCTCATCCCATCGAGCTGGCAGCAGCACTCGTCAATTTTATTTGGGTCTATCTCGAATATAAGGCGAGTGTCTGGCTGTGGCCTGTGGGGATCGTCCTGCCGCTCTTCTACATTTATCTCTCGGTCGAGGCACAGTTCTATGGCAATGTGCTCATCAATGTCTACTACCTGATCACCAGTATTATCGGCTGGGTGATGTGGCTTCGCCACCGCGAAGGGACAGAAGAGGGTGCCATCGTATCCATCTCCCCGCGTGTGCTGTGGATCAGCCTTGCTGCGGCTACGGTGGCTTTTCTCCCGATGTTCTATGTGTTGTCCCACTATACGGATAGTCTTGTGCCGTGGGCCGATACGCTTGCCACTGTAATCAGCTTTGTCGGGATGATTTGGCTGGCACGTCGCATCCGTCAGCACTGGGTGTGCTGGTTCGTAGCCAATATCATCAGCTTATCCCTTTTCTATAAATCCGGCGACCATATCACCACTGTCGTCTTTGCCGTCAATACCGTTATGTCCGTTCTGGGATATTTCCGGTGGCGCAAGATGCAACGACAGGCCGCAATCAGTATCGACCTATGATATTCTTCCCCTCGCTTACTCCGGAGACAGCTCCGCTTTTTGTTATTCTGGCCAAGGGTGAATTTCCTCGTAAAACCCTCCCCCTTGCTATCCTCCGGCGGGCATCGGAGCATCCTGAAGGTACTATTGTCTGTTGTGATGGTGCCATACAGAACTTGCTGGACTATGGTGCAGAGCCGGATGCAGTAGTGGGCGACTTGGATTCTTTTACAGGCTCACGACATATTTTGCCTGCAGAAAAACTACATCGCATAGACGAGCAGGATACCAATGACCTGACGAAGGCTGTTATGTTCTCGGCCAAGACCTATTCTCCACGCGAGGTCTGTCTGCTGGGGACATCGGGTCGTCGTGAAGATCATTTTGTCGGCAATCTGGCACTTCTGCCCGGATATACCCGCTTTTTCGAAAAGATCGTGATGCCTACGGATTACGGATGTTTTTTGGCTTTTAACGGGGAGGCTCGCATAGAAGTGGAGCGAGGGAGACAAATCTCTATATTCAGCTTCAGCGGATCAGCCGTCACGGCCGAAGGCCTGAAGTGGCCACTTAGCAATACCACTCTGCCGGAGTTGTGGTGCGGAACGCTCAACGAGGCAGTGAGCGATACGATCTATCTATCCTCTGCTGCCCCGTTGGTCGTCTTTGTGGCTGATGAAGTGAAAAATCGGTAGAATAAACTACCTCTTTGATCCCTTAAGGAAAGGGACAAACGACTTCTGCCTGCCAAGCTTTAGTGAAGCAAGAAAGCGAAGTCTATGGCAGAGCCTTTGTCTTGCAATAAAAGGAGTGCAGACTGCGATTACGACAGACCGAACTCGGCCCTGATCTTATCTACGTAATCCAACTTTTCCCAAGTGAACAGCTCCACGATTCGCATCTGTTCCGTTCCCTGCTCATCGACGAAGGTTTTGTATGCTTCGTAGGATTCCCGTCCGAAGTGGCCGTATGCTGCGGTCTCTTCGTATATCGGATTGCGGAGCTTCAGTCGTTGCTCGATAGCATAAGGACGCATATCGAAGAGCTTCTTGATCTTCTCCGCTATTTGTCCATCCGATAGCGCCACATGACTGCGGCCTTTCGTATTAACGTATATGCTTACCGGCTCTGCCACTCCGATGGCATAGGCCACCTGTACAAGCATTTCGTCGGCTACGCCGGCTGCCACCATGTTCTTGGCTATATGTCGGGCTGCATAAGCCGCAGAGCGGTCTACCTTGGATGGATCCTTGCCGGAAAAAGCTCCACCGCCATGAGAGGCCCTGCCTCCATAAGTATCTACTATGATCTTTCGCCCCGTCAGTCCCGTGTCTCCATGCGGCCCTCCGATTACAAACTTACCCGTAGGATTGACGAAGAGGCGTACCTTTTCATCGAATAGGGCGGCGATCTCCGGTTTGTATAGCATTTTCACTCGGGGGATCAGGATGGTAGCAATGTCATGGTGGATGCGCTCCTGCATCATCCGGTCGGCTTTTGCTTCGGAGATGCTGTCCGATGCTTGGACGAATTCGTCATGCTGGGTGGAAATCACGATCGTGTCTATCCGGATGGGTCTGCCCTCATCGTCATGTTCGATCGTCACTTGACTCTTGGCATCAGGGCGCAAATAAGGCATCGGTGAAGAAGGCTCCTTGCGAATAGCTGCCAGTTCATAGAGGAGGTGGTGCGCCAGATCCAGCGTCAGGGGCATGTAGTTCTCCGTCTCGTTCGTGGCATAACCGAACATCATACCTTGGTCTCCGGCTCCTTGCTCGGATCGATCCGAGCGATCGACTCCGCGATTGATGTCCGCACTCTGCTCGTGAATACTGGAGAAGATCCCGCAGCTGCGAGCATCGAAGCCGTATTCGCTTTTCGTGTAGCCGATTCTTTCGATGACGCCTCGCGCGGTCTCCTGTACGTCTACATACGAACGGCTTTTGACTTCGCCGGCCAAGACCACCTGTCCGGTGGTTACAAGCGTCTCGCAGGCCACTTTGGAGTCGGGGTCTGCAGCCAGAAATTGGTCGAGGATGGCGTCGGATATTTGGTCGGATACTTTGTCAGGATGACCCTCTGAAACCGATTCGGATGTGAATAGATAGCTCATATCTTTTTGTTTTTAGTTGTAAAACTTCCTTCGCACAGAAGGGCTTGCACACTCCATTGGAGAATAGCTGTCGATGAGCTTTCTAAGAAGAAATGTTTTAGCATTTTTTCTCGTGGTTGCAAGCATTACAAATCCTTCCACGCTGATTGGTTCACCACAAAGATATAGCTTTTGGCGCAGGAAATCCCCATAAGCGGAAAAATATCGGCTCTCTCCTCCTTTCCCCATCTCAGGACTACAATGTCCGACACGATGGCGTTTATCTCACATATCTATGATTTCCTGTTCTTGCCTGATGTGGAAGGATCTACAGGATATTTGAACCCTTCAATAGAACGAGTCAGGATGACGGTAACAATTATAAAGGCTCCGAAGACATAGTGGGTATCCTGAAGCATCTTGTAGTCTCCGTCAAAAAGCACATTCACAAAACCATCGACATATACTTCATCCACTTTGAGAGCGTATTGTTCAAGGAGCCTACTTATTCCCTTGAATACATCCGACTCTTTGAAAAGCGAAACAACTCGATCGTTGGTCTTGTCAGAGATTGTCTCACCGTATAAATCACAATACTTTTCGGTGATTGAAACAGCCAAATCTTTGAAAACAGATAAGTCGATGGAGATTTCATTGGTTTGGCGAAGATCAAAGTCATCGGAAGCCTTCGCGAGTATGAGTCCCAATATCTTTAGTTTCTCTTCCGATTCTGAGCCAAGCATGCCATTGTGATTAGAATCCTCCGCTATTAGTCCCTTTGCATTTTCATCATCGAGAGAATAAACAGTCCTTGTATCGATAGCAATTCCCTTTCTTGTGTGGGTTATAGTGCAAACCGGAGACATGGCTTTATGGTTTATCCTCAGACAATACTCAACTTCTTTTTCATCTGCCGTTATGATGGTGTCAGGGGAGGCTTGCGTGACGAGTGTTTGCTTCGTATCTATGTGCGAATAGGAATAAGCAAGAGGAATACCGGCTTTCCCGTACAGATAGGAAAGGGTCGCAATAACAAAAAGCAGAGTGAAAAGTAGTCGTTTCATCTTTTGGCCTTATTTGTTGTGGAAATTATGATTGATAAGACCCTCAAAACTAATGAGCCGGGATAATAGTAACAATTATAAAGGCATCGAAGATATACGGGATCCCTTTCTTGTTCACTCCATTGAACCTCTCGTTGTATCCATCGGAAGGTATATCCATAAAACCATCGACATATACCTCATCCACTTTGAGTGAGTATTTTTCAAGAAGCCGGCTTATGCCCTTGAAAACGTCGGATTCCATGAGAAGAGAAGCAATCTGATCGCCGATTGTCTCACCATATAAATCCCAATATTTTTCGGTGATTGAAATAGACAAATCCTCGAAAACAGATAAAATGATGAACATTGAATTGGTTTGGCGAAGATCAAAGTCTTCGGAAGCTTTGGAGAGTAAAACTCCCAACCTTTTTAGTTTCTCTTCCGATTCGGAGCCAAGTGTATCATTGGGGTAAAAATCCTCTATTATTCGTCCGTTTAGGTTTTCATCATCGACTGCATCAACAGCATCAACAGTCCTTACCTTAATGTTAATCCCTTTGCTTGTCTGAGTTATGACACAAACCGGAGGTTTCGTTTGGGAGTTTACTCGCAGGCAATACTTGACTTTTGTATAGTCTGCCGTTATCATCGTGTCAGGAATCGCTTGCATAACAGTTGTTTGCTTCGTGTCTATCTGTGAATGGAAGCACGCAACGGAAATGCCGGACTTCCCATACAGAGAGGAAAGGGCAGAAACTGCAAAAAGCAGAGTAAAAAATAGTTGTTTCATCTTTTTGTCTTATTTATTACAGGCATTATAATTGATGAACCCTTCTTTTCTCTTCATTGTAAATATATAGTCGTCCCATAAAGGGGAGGGTAAGGGATGACTAAATAATTTTTGCTGCCACGGTTTCCGTATCATTCATAAATATGTAATCATCTGTCATTTATTAAGCAAAAAACTGACTTAATGCTTCTTGCTCAGTCTTTTAACGACTTCTTCTGTCGGAAGTAAAAATTTATTCCAATAAGTAATGGCAGCATCATATCCGCCACTTTCCACTTTTTGAGTAGCATCGAAAATATATAGACTACTACCGCCAACGGTTGTAAAATTACGGTCAGTGGATCGTGTGTCGTTGAAATAATCTATTTTGCTTCCCAAAAAGCCGACTTTTTTCCCGACTAGATTAAAATCCTGAGGGTCTATTTTGAAAATAAAATTCAAATATCTCCCTTCATAGTCATTGAGTATTGACGAATTGTCTACGCCCATTTTATCCATATTTTCCAGCAAATCTTTTGGAATTTCCGAAAAATTACGCACTTGAAGTTCGTGTATTTGTCCCAAACTCATATTATGATCATTAGAATTATATTTATGAGTAGAGGAACAACCGAACATAAACATTTCTAAGCACACTATTGTGAATAACTTCCTCATATTGTTCCAATTTTTACGGAATTTGATAAAGGTACGGGCTTGAGTAAATCCCTAATTGCCTGATGAGTAATTGTGCATTTAAAAAATGTGGGTGAAACAAATATATGTTGGGAACTCCTGCTCCCCATAAAGCCCTCGAAGTGTGTCCTACACAACTATTAAGAAGCAAATCCCAGCGAGTTACACCTGACGCATATTTGCTTATGGCTGTTGCACTAACATTATTCAGTTCCACACTCCAAGTGCCTTCTTTGCCTAAATATGTATCCCAACTTAAATCTGCCCCTTTTATAGAATTTTTCCAAGTTTCTGATAAACTTGTGGCTTTTTGAACTTGACTATCCGGGCCAACTGATAGCAATGAATTGCCTTTCTCATCGGTTATAGAACTGTGTCCCACCATTCATCGTCGCCTTTTGTACTTGCGGAATTGACTTTAATATTTTGTCCACCACCTCTGAAAAGCGAAACGCCATCAGATAAATTTGCCAGAACCCCTAATCCATACCCCAAGTTTTCATACCACTTATTACCTTTTTTGCCGAGATAATCAAAGGAGCCGGTAGTAAAATTAAATAATGCAATACTAATGCTCGTTGAAACCGCAACGTTTAATGTTTTTTCTTCAATCTTTTAACAACCTCTTCTTTAGTGAGTAATCTTTTACTTGAAGAAACAATAACAGCATCATATCCAACCTGCCTTACTTCATCGTCATTAAAAATTATCAACTGAACCGAACCTGTAGGGAAAAAACCTTTTGTTTCTATAAAATATTTTTCTTTATCAAAAAAATCTTTCTTTGTGCTCTTTATTGTACCTGCATTGCCTTTGAGAAATGCTACTTTTTTACTATAAAAATCAAATGTGTTTTTGTCTTTTTGAAAACGACAATTCAAGTACTTACTTTCGCAAACATTCAGTGTAGACACAGCATCCTTTCCCACTTCTGTAAGACAATCCAAAATGTCTTTGGATATATTTTCCTTCAACTTTTCTTGCCCTATTAAGCAATTATTAAAAATCAAAGGCATACATAATATTAAAAACAATTGTTTCATTCTTTTATTGATTTGAGAAACAAGAAAATGTCCAAGGTCTGATACCATTACTCCATTGGATAGTTGTTGATTTTAATTTGTTGCCGTTAAAAACAGCTAATGTTTTAGGTGCAAATTGCAACCTCGCACCGGATAGGGATTTTACATTGAAAGTTCATTTAATATTTTCAATCGTTCCTTATTCGTCATTTCGAAAAAAGATGGGTGAATCATTTTATAAATATTGTCCGATATTAGTTTTTGTCTGCTGACAAAATTTTCACTATCATAGCACAAAAACTTGTTTCTATCAATCAATATATTGCCATCTTCTCTTTTTGAATATTGAACAGTATTTGTTATCGCATTGTCCCTTCTGGAAATATTTTTTACCTGCTCTTTTGAAAAGTTTACGGTAAAATAAATATCTTGAACAATCAAATCATTGTTTATGATGATAAATCCGATATGTGCCTGATTGGGCTTCTTCATGGCATATTCGTAAATATAAACATCACCGTTAATAATCGTCGTTTGAAGCGATTGACTGTCTGCTGATAGCTGCTTATCCATAGACTTAATAAATTTGCCTAACTCCTTACTCTTGTATTTTTCGATACAACTTAAAATAACTGCTCTTTTATTGCCTAAATCTGCAATCGGAGAGGGAGCTGTCGTTTCAACAAAATTTTTTGCGTAGTTATTAACCTCTTGAAAAGCCTCCGAACTGTATCGGAGAATATCGGAGTACACGCTTTGCGATATATCGTATTCGGCAATTTGTTTGTCCTTGAAGCCTTCTGTAATACATGCACAAAGGAAATATTCTTTGAGCAACTCTCTTTGTACTTCGGTCTTTTTTAAATCTGCTGTTGTATGCAGTCCGTAACAACTCGCAAGAGATAAAACGGACAACGCTAAAATGAAATATAACCTTTTCATGCTGTTTTTTTCGTCAATGAATTATCGTTTTATGAGTAAAATAGATGATATTTATACTACTTATTAAAAACATGGAAAGCGAGTTTTGTATACTCCACTCTTTATCCTCTCAAAGATTTCATCAGGGTTTATCACAAGGCCTATTTCTGCATTCCGATTTTCTCCTCTGAGCTCACCGACAAACTTCATTGGCTGGTTAATTTTCCACACCAACCAACGTTTGGATACAGGGACATAAGCATCTTCATCGTAGGTTCTAAAAAGGACATTCACGTCTTCTTCGAAACTGATCCGACCAACTTTATACCACAAACCCGACTGAATACCCCATCGAAGGACTGTGTGTGCATAAAAATCAACCTTACCCGCGGTAATATTTTCTAAAATCGGAGAATAGTCTAAGGGATATTCTTCCACAAAAGCACGTATTACACTACTGTTGAGCTGTGTCATGTCATTTGCGATGTACTGAAAGTATTTCTTGCAATTATCCAATTGGACTTCAAAAACGTCCCCTATCCTTGTGATTATTCGCTTTGCCATGCTCTTATTCTTTTACCTCATATCTATCATTGCAAGATCCTTTCCCAACATCAGTATTTAACTTGAAGAAAATATTTTAAGCAGTGCTTATAAAATCATTTTACTACTTTGACGTAGTGTATTTTCTTCAGTCCGAACAGCTTCATCTTCTTTTCTGTCTCCAGTCCGACAATGATAAGAAAAAACTTTTTGCCCTTATCCCCGAATCTGACATCCGATCGGCAGATGAAGTCGTTGGATCCTATCTGAAAATCTTCTTTTTTTTCTTCAATGGTAGCGCAAGAGAATCAGCGGAGTCACAGCAATCATGATGGCCACTGCAATCCATCTTATCAGGATCCAGTTCGAATACATTCTCCGCAGAAAAGAAGTAATAGCCGGGATAATGTGTTAGTTCGGTAAAGGACAGCCCCGTATATCCATTTGCATCGCAAAAATCCTTGAAGGGCTGCGACACGATATTGTAGCCATCATACGTGTACATAAAGGTAGACTTCCTATTCAGTCTATAGTGTAGATCGTAAACATCTTTGATCCTGTTCCCACAAACAGGGCAGACATCCGGCCGGTCTTTCGATCCATAGACGAAGCCATCTTCATCTACTCCAAAAATAATCTTTGCTACCACAGTCTCCATTTCATTCATAAATACGTAATCGCCTGTTAGGGAATTTATTAAGAAAAATCTGACTTAATGCTTCGTTCTCAACCTCTTGACTACGTCTTCAGTCCGGAGTGAAAATTTACACCAATATACAATCGCAGCATCATAACCACCGCTCTCGGCTTTTTGGGCAGCATTGAAAATATACAATGTGCCATTATCGCAGGGGTAGTTTGGATCGGCAGAATGTTTTTCTTGCATATCAAAGTAATGATTTTTACCTCTTTCTCCACTAATTTTAACAAATCCCACTTGCTTATTGGCAAAGTCAAAATCTTTGCGAGTAGCCTCAAAAATGCTATTGAGATATGCACTCTCAGTTTCACTCAACAGAAAATTATCACTAATTGCTTTCTGTCCTATATCATTAGAATTGCTTTTGAGAATAGGAGAACAACCGAACATAAACATTTCTAAGCATGCTATTAAAAATAACTTCTTCATGTCGTCTTCTTTTTTTGTCAATATAGAATGCAATCACATATGCCGGTAATTTCCCATTTGTGCAAAAAGTACTGCCACGATGAATCCCCCTCTCTTATAAAATCATTTTACTACTTTGACGTAGTGTATTTTCTTCAGTCTGTACTGCTTCATCTTCTTTTCTGTCTCGAGGCCGACAATGATAAGAAAAAACTTTTTAGCCGGGATAATGCGTTAATTCGGTAAAGGACAGCCCCGGATAGCCATTTGCATCGCAAAAATCCTTGAAGGGCTGCGATACGATAGTATAGCCATCATAGGTGACCATGAGTGTCGATTTCCTTTTCAGTCTATAATCAAGGTCGTAAACATCTTTGATCCTATTCCCACAAACAGGGCAGACATCCAGCCGATCTTTCGAACCATAGATGAAGCCATCTTCATCTACTCCATAAATAATCTTTGCTACCACGGTCTCCATCTCATTTCCATCTATCGATAAAGCGAAAAAATGCTATGAAAAGCTATTAGCTACTCGCATGAATTTGGCAAGAAACTGCCGAATTGGGGGCACTGGTTACTCCCGATTCTGTTTTTTTTGTGTTGTTTTTAATTTTTCTCGTTACTTCCTGCATGGTATTCAGCTTCTTGCTTCCGTATACGACTGCAGCATCATAACCACCTAATTCTTTTTTTTGAGACGGAGTAAAAACATATAAAGTCCCAAAATAGCGCAACCTCGAACAATCCCCTCCTTTTAGGTTTTTTCTTATTATATCAAAAAAATCTTTTTCATTGCCTCTTATGCCACCCGTGTTGCCTGTTAAAAATGCAAGCTTTTTTCCACTCATATCTATTTCTTCGCTCAAAAGAGAACGAATATACTCAGCTTCTTGTGGACTCAATAAGGGAGATTCGTCAATGCCCATTTTATCAATATTATTCAGCACTGCCTGTGGAATATCACTATACTTGTTTGTCATATGGTATATTTGCGCCACAGCACTTGTGCTTGAAAAAATCACAAAAAGTGAAATCAATATGCTTTTCATTGTTCTCTCTTATAAATCATTTTACTACTTTGACGTAGTGTATTTTCTTCAGTCTGTACTGCTTCATCTTCTTTTCTGTCTCGAGGCCGACAATGATAAGAAAAAACTTTTTGAAGTTTATCTTATCGGGATCCAGTTCAAATACATTCTCTACAGAAAAGAAGTAATAGCCGGGATAATGCGTTAGTTCGGTAAAGGACAGTCCCTGATAGCCATTTGCGTCGCAAAAATCCTTGAAGGGTTGCGATACTATATTGTAGCCGTCATACGTGTACATAAAGGTCGACTTCCTGTTCAGCCTATAGTGTAGATCGTAGACATCTTTGATCCTGTTCCCACAAACAGGGCAGACATCCGGCCGGTCTTTCGAACCATAGACGAAACCATCTTCACCTACTCCAAAAATAATCTTTGCTACCACGGTCTCCATATCTTTTCAAACTAAAGGCAATGGAATTTTATTGCCCTCTCTTCGATTCTTTGCTGTTTTTTTGTTATGATTATAGCTTCCTGCAAAGGAAACAATTTTTTGCTTTTTTGCAAGGCTGATAATCTTGATTTTTTGTTTTGGAGATTCATTTCTTTTTGGATTTTGCTCGTTGGCATTTTATGCTACTCTGTGATACCGCTTTATATCGATCTGAATCTCTGCCTGTGTTGTGCGCAGAAAGTTTGAATTTCGATATAGCCATCCCTTAAAAAGCCCCTTGCGGAATGACTATTTACTAATTCTTTAACTGTATTCGTATCGTATCGCTTATGATAGATTTTTCCTCACAAGTGATGAAATTTGAGGGTAAAATTAATATCATCCCTCTTGTTTTTTGATATGGTATAGTTGATTGTAAATTGCACGAAAGAGTTATTATATCTCCTCTTTTGGTTTTGATTTCCTTTCCTGTTAATTCTACGCTGTTTAGCCGTAAACGAATATTTGTAATTGTGTCTTCACCGGAAGTTGGTTCTATTTTCAACAACTCTGTATTAACAACATAATTACCATTAAATTCACAACCTATAAGCACTCCCGTAGAGAATGAAGAGCCTCTTATTGTCATTGTTCCACACTCATTAGATAAAATATACTCCCTTTCTCCTTGTACTACAAAAGGTGTCGACACATCACAAGAAATACAGAAAAAGGTGAAAAATAACAACACTAACGCTTTTGTTTTCACAATTATAACTGTTTTATGTTACGCCAGAAATTTCTATAAAATTGGCATTCAAATAATTATGTTTTTTGAACATTAAACGCAACTATTTTCTACTAACAACAATAAGATTTATATCGCTAATTTTCAATGTATTTTCTCTGCAATTAATGAATTTATCGACATTAAGCTTGATAGTATCTCCATTATTTATTTTTGGAAGATTAATCACTATACTAATGGCGCTTTCTTCTAAAACATCCATTGTATTTTTCATAATATCTCCATTTAAAGAAACTGTCGTTGACAGTATTTGGTTTTTATATGATACTGTTAATTCATTAGGGTTAATTGAAATTGGACAGCTTGGTTTGAATTTTTGAAATATAGTAATCTGTGAAAACCCAAGCACATGGGCAGATATATCAACTTTACAGCAATCAAAAACAATTTCTTTTTTAAATCCATTATCATCAATCTCTACATTATAGACATAAGGATCACAAGACACAAAAAGTATCGTAAACAATGAGAGCGAAAAATCATTTTCATATTTTTAATATTTAACGGTTAAACCAATGATAATCATAAGCTTGAGCCTCAAAATAGTTCCTCTTCAAAATGAAATCAATGAAACTTTTACCCTGTATTGAGGCTACGATTCCTTGTAGCCCACAATGAAGTAAGAAAGTGTCTCCCAGCTGGTGCAGGTCTCTGACCTGTTCTGACGAGGCTTTCCTTATAGCAAGGCGCTGGTTAAAAACCAGCACCTTGCGAGGAGATACTTGTCCCGAATGCTTTCGGGAAGTTCGAAACTTGCGCCGGATAAGTAGCACTGCCACACTAATTCTTTAACTGTATTCGTATCGTATCGCTTATGATAGATTTTCCCTCGCAAGTGATAAAATTTGAGGGTAAAATCAACACTGTTACTTCCGACCTCTTATAAGAGGTTTCTGATTTTACATCAAACCAAATTGATAGCGTTTCTCCTGTCTTTGTTTCTATTTCTGTTCCGGCAAAAACTTCTCCATTTAATCGAAAACGGACGTTTGTAACAATAACTCCGTTAGGATCTGCTTCAATTTTCAAAGAATCTGTATTGATATGATAACTCCCATTAAAGGTACAAGTTATAGGTATTGAGTGTGTAGGAAGTGAAGAACCTCTTATTTTTATTGTTCCACATTCGCCGGATATTACATATTCCTTTTGCCCATCAATAATAAATGGGGTGGATATATCACAGGAAACACAACCGACAAAAAATAGTAATAAAATAAATACTTTTGTTTTCATAATGCTGTCATTTTACCACCAAAAACCTCCGTAGGCTTGGTCTTCAAAATAGTTATAACTTTTAATAAAAGAACCACCCATTAGAATAGCTCCTACTCCGTGTAAACCATAATTTAGCAGGAACGTATCGCCAAAAGCACGTGATTGCCATAAGTGGTGCAGTTCGTGTGGATACATAGTTGGATCATTAAAAAGTGCACTATTACCAACTACTGAATGTGCACCAAATCCAGAGGATCAATATTGAGGATCATAAAACTTATCAATTATTCCACTCAACTTTCGTATCTCGATGATTGAACGATCCCTGTAGGACTAAGGAGCCATGCATATTGAAGATAGCGTACTTCCCTTTATCCTCGAGAGAGCTGATGGATATGGTCAAAACAGATTCTACCGGGTTCGGATACAGTCTTATCTGTGTGTCTCCCAAAATCTCATTGAACTCTTTAGGTTCGTCTCTTTCTTCTTCGCTCGGCTCTTCACCTGTCGCAATTATGGAATTTATAATGATAACTCTTGCAACCCGATTGCCGGATGCATCATAAACAAAAGAGAGTGTCTGCTGAGCTTTCGCTCCCAAGCACCCCAGAAGAGAAAGAAAAAGCGTGAGCAATAAATGTTTCATAGCCAATTATTAATGATATTTTGCTGCAAAGGAAATATATTTTTCATTATTACAAGCGAGATCGTCTTGATTTTGTGTGTTTTGGGATCCTTTTATTCTTGGCATTTTTCTTGTAAGCTTTTTATGTCGCTCTGTGATAACGGCCTGAATGTCATCCTGTGATGGGTGTGGAAAGAATGAGTTTTTAGGGAAAAAGACAGCCCAAAAAAGTTTTCAAGAATGAAGACAAGCTTAGAATCATTCTAAATAAGCAGCTGAAAGAGAGGAGGACGCGAGGTGAAAAAGAGGAGAAAACGGACTTTTGCAGATCGATATTTGCTTTCCAGGATTCTGTCTGACGATCTGTATATAAACCATTTTCGATTTATATATAGATCGTTTCCAATTTATATATAAATCGTTTTCAATAAATATATAGATCGTAAACGGTTTATATATAAAACGCATGCCCCAAAAGGCCTTTTCGGGGCTTGATAATAAAGAAAGACACCCGTCAGGTTCGTGACAGAACCTGGCGGGTGTCGTATAGGATAGGAGCGAAAGAGAGTTACTCCTTATTTGTTAAACAACAAAAATTGTTTATTTTTTTATTTCAATGCCTATGAAGGCGGCAAAATCTCCAAATTCAAGTACACGTGGACTTGGCTTGTCGAAGGGGTTCGGCTTCCCATCAGCTTCGTATTTGTTACCTGTTTTCAAATGTACAAGCATTAGGCGTAGCTCAGGGGCCTCCAATTCTTTGTTTACCCGGATATAGCCGGTAAATCCAACGGGGGTTTCAAGCAATTGGCCATTAATGACATCTGAGTAGTAATAGGAGATCCCTTTTGGAACTTCTGTTTCGTTGCTCATCAGGTTGAAGAAAAACTGATGTATCTCGATCTGATCAGGCTGAAAGAATTGTTGGTTTAGTCGGTTGTTCTCCTTGTCGAAAAGATAAATCTCCATTTTATACCATATTCCCTTCTTAAGCTTTGGTTTCTGGCTACCGGGTAGGGCTGCAAAAGAGCCAAAAGCATTGGAGACCATGTGGTAAATACTTACGGTATCTTTGGAGAAGAATGCTGTTGGACTTACGTTTATACTGTTATCTGCCGGTTCGGTAAGTACTCCTTCCGTGAAGCGACAAACCAATTGAGACGGGATGTCATGACCCAAGTCGTTCTTCTTAGACCAGCATGATCCCAAGAGAATGGTCAGTGCTATGAGTCCGAAGATCGTTTTTCCAATTCGTAACATAAGCTGTTATTCGTTTTTTGTGAGTGTTCTTGTCCTTTTCTTCATGTGACATTCTCCTTGAGAGTCATGGGGGATTGAGTCTGCATGGATCGAGAATGTCCGCGAACAAAGATATAGCAATTGTTCGATGAGCGGTTGCCCTGCGGTTTCTCAAGGATAGATAATGTGGCGTGTGGCTACTTGAAGCTGCATGATGCGGTACATATTGGAGATGGTACCGATGCGTAGTTTGTCTTTCACCTCATAGTAGTCGGCGCAGGTGCCGCATACGATGATGGGGATACCGTACTTCTTGTTCAGTTCGGCCAGTGTTTCGGCCGTGTCCGTGCCCTCGACGGCCAGCAGCACACCCGTATTGTAGAGAATGATATGCGAAGGAAGCCGATCCAGCTCGCCGATGGCATTGACGAAAGCGCGCATCAGGATGGAGCCTAACTCATCGCCCCCGGAGCCCATCCGATTGCTTTTGGCCACGATGAGATAGTCGCCCTGTGCCACCGCATGCGGATGCTCGGTCGGGCAGGAAGTCGGGGCCGGTTCTTCGATATGGGTCGATACCCGAAAGGTGAGCGTTGTATAGTCGCTCTCTTCGGATTCGATGGCGATGGCTCCCAATTCGCCGATATAATCTCGGAGGTTGCATTTTGCCGTTTCATTGTCAGTCATTACGGAGATTTCCTCTCCAACGGGGGTGCCGTCAATGGCTTTCTTGAGTAAAATAAGGGGGAGGGGGCAGAGTTTCCCCCGAGTATCTACCACTTTCATGATTGTAAACCTTTTATATGAGATAGTTCCAGTAGTTTGATGGCTGTTTCGTGAGGTGTATCCGTTTCTGCCACCAGTTGGGCAGCGGGGCTTTCCCTGAATTCGGCCAGCGAGTGTGCATAGGCTTTGTCATAGTAATCGAGAGCCAAGGATACGGCCTCTTCCAGTCGTCCTTCCTTGAGGGCTGTTATGGCCTGTGTCGTAGCGGCTCCTCCCATCCGGCGAGCGATATGCTCGAAAGAGCTTGTCAGAGCCTCTGCATCGTACACGCCGTACTCTTTGGCAATATGGGCGATGCGTACGGGACGAGGAACAGACAGCTCGATCAAAGGGGCCTGACGCATGATTTTGTAGAAATCGTCCGGAAGAAATACGCGTCCGATAGTCTTGCTCTCGCTTTCCATCCATATCGGACGATTCGGATCACAAGCGGAGAGAGCATCGTGCAAGAGATTCATGAAATGTTCGGTGGTCGGCTGCTGCTCTTGCCCCAAGGCTCCGAAGGCAGACCCTTTGTGGTGGGCCAATCCTTCCAGATCGATCACCTGCTCCCCCATTTGGGAGAGTTCGTTCAGGATGGGCGTTTTTCCTGATCCCGTATAACCGCCTAAGACGATGAAACGCCAAGGGCAAAGATTCAGAATGTCGGGGAAATGCCGACGGTATGCTTTGTATCCGCCACGGAGACGACGGATGCGAAGTCCGGCTACGGATAGCAGCCAAGCGACACTCTCGCTTCGCATACCTCCTCTCCAGCAGTAGAGGATGATGTCTCTGCCGGCAGCAAGGGAGCGAGCTTCACGCACCATCTCGGCCATACGCGGCCCAACGAACTCCAATCCTCGCTCTATGGCCGCCTGGCGACTATGTCTGACATAGAGCGTACCTACCTCGGCTCGTTCCGCATCTGCAAACAGGGGGAAACTCTCTGCACCCGGAATATGTCCGCGGCGGTATTCTTCCGGAGAGCGGACGTCCAAAACGAGAGAGTCGGAGCGGTTGGATAAGAAAAAATCGATGTCAATCAGCATCGGAAAAATGTCATTTCCTTAGTTATGAGGAACAAATATACAGATTATCCTTTGCGGCCTTTTCCGTAAGTTTGTGTCCATGAAAGAATTTATCATATCCGAGGCACGAACCGAGCCTACCGTCCTTGTCGGACTCATTACTCCTCAGCAATCGGAAACTCAGGTACGGGAATATCTGGATGAGTTGGCCTTCTTGTGCGAAACAGCCGGAGCGCAGCCGATAGCCCGCTTCACCCAGAAACTGGATCAGCCCAATTCCGTAACCTTTGTAGGCAAGGGCAAATTGGATGAGATACGTGCCTATGTGCAGGAGAACGAGATCGGTATGGTGGTGTTCGACGACGAACTGTCGCCCAAGCAACTGCGCAACATCGAAAAAGAGCTTCAGACCAAGATCCTCGATCGTACAGGTCTTATCCTCGATATATTCGCCCGTCGGGCACAGACGGCTCATGCCAAAACGCAGGTAGAGCTGGCTCAGTACCAGTACATGCTGCCTCGACTGACGGGGCTGTGGACTCACCTCGAAAGACAGCGTGGCGGTGTCGGTATGAGGGGCCCGGGTGAAAAGCAGTTGGAAACCGACCGCCGTATCGTCTTGGACAAAATAGCTCGGCTCAAAGAAGAACTCAGGGACATCGACAAGCAGAAATCCGTGCAGCGCAAGAACCGTGGCAAGATGGTACGCGTTGCTTTGGTAGGCTATACGAACGTCGGGAAGAGTACGCTGATGAATGTCCTCTCCAAAAGTGAGGTCTTCGCCGAAAACAAGCTGTTTGCCACGTTGGATACGACGGTGCGCAAGGTGATCATAGACAATTTGCCCTTCCTGCTGAGCGATACAGTCGGGTTTATCCGCAAACTGCCCACACAGCTGGTCGAATCCTTCAAAAGTACGCTTGATGAGGTGCGCGAGGCAGACTTGTTGGTGCACGTAGTGGATATGTCCCATCCGGCATTCGAGGAACAAATAGAAGTGGTGAACCAAACTCTGGCGGAGATAACGGCCGGAGAGGAAAAGCCGATGCTTCTTCTCTTCAACAAGATCGATGCATTCTCTTTCACTCCCAAAGACGAAGACGATCTTACTCCCCGAACGAAAGAGAACATAAGTGCCGAGGAGCTGCAGCAGACCTGGATGGCCAAGCTTGGGAATGACTGCCTGTTCGTCTCAGCGAAGAAAGGCACCGGGATGGATGCTCTGAAAGCACTGCTCTATGAAAGAGCCAAGGCGATCCACATTACGCGCTTCCCCTACAATGACTTCCTGTTTCAGGACTATTCCGAGGAGATGGAATAAGCCGATACCTCTCCATCGGCTTGCAAAATTCTCTACCTTTGATAAATTGTTGGTTTTAAGACCGTGAAAATTTTGCGGCTCTGCGTATCAACCTTTTCGATCATTAATAACAATAAACGATCAGTTGCACTGTGGACGTATCTGCATATCCTTTTTTTCGTCGCGATATGAGTTGGCTCTCCTTCAACGAACGCGTGTTGATGGAGGCGGCCGACCGGACACTGCCTGTTTATGACAGGATAAAGTTCCTATCCATCTTCTCTTCAAATCTGGAGGAGTTCTATACCGTACGGGTGGCCTATCATCAGGCCGTACTACAGAAACGGCGCGACAGGAGTGAGGCCGAAGAGGATTCCGATGCGGATGCTCATATCCTGCAAGCTATTCGAGAGACTGTAATCAGACAGGACGAGCTGTATTATCGTGTTTTCTACGATCAGATCCTGCCCACCTTGGAGGAACACGGTATCCGATTGCGTACGCATGCCCCCACTCATCCGGATCATAAAGCCTACCTGCGTCGTTTCTTCCACGAGGAGATTTTCCCTCTGCTCTATCCGATGCTGTTGCTGCCGAGCAAGGTACGTACGTTTATCCGTTCGGGTAGGGTGTATCTGGCTGTTCGGCTCAAAGAAAAAGAGACGGACGAGGCCTACAGCTATGCACTGCTCAATGTGCCTTCCGATGGCCTTCCTCGCTTCGTAGAGTTGCCGCGGCTCCAGACCGACACGTTTTATTACTACTCTTTTCTGGAAGATATTATCAAAGAGCATCTGGATGTAGTCTTCCCCGGATATGAGGTGATGGACAGCTATTCGATCAAAGTATCCCGCGATGCCGATTTGCTGTTGGATGCACAGCGCCCTGAAGATTTGCCCGGAGAGATTCGCAAGAAGGTGAAGACCCGCAAGCTCGGTGCTCCTACGCGATTTATGTATGACGGGCGCATGCCCGACGAGGTGCTGCGATACATCTGCAGTTCGTGCGACATCGATCCGGAGGAGGCGATTCGGAGTGGAAACTACGTCAATCTGCAAGATCTGGCTATGCTGCCCAATCCGTTTGCCCCCAGACTGGAGACACTCACGCCGGAGCCTCTCCTCTCGAAACATTTGGAGCAGGCCCCTTCTCTGATGGAAGGCATTCGTAGGAAGGACTACCTGATTCATGTTCCTTACTATACGTACGACTATGTCGTGCGTCTGCTGATGGAAGCGGCCATCTCACCGGATGTGTCGGAAATACGCCTTACGCAGTATCGCGTAGCGGAAAATTCGTCCATTATCAGTGCGTTGGAAGCGGCTGCACAGAGTGGAAAGAAGGTATCTGTCTTCGTGGAGCTGAAAGCCCGATTCGATGAGGAAAACAATCTGCGTTTGTCAGAGCGTATGCGCCGTTCCGGGATTCGGATCGTTTATAGTATGCCCGGGCTGAAAGTTCATGCCAAGACGGCTCTCATCCTTTATCATACGCCTGCGGGCGAACGTCCGCAAGGCATCGCTTTACTCTCTACGGGGAATTTTAATGAGACCACTGCTCGTATTTACTCCGACACTACGCTGATGACTGCCAATACGGACATCGTGCACGATGTGTACCGTCTCTTCCGTATTTTGGATGGGGATCCCGAGCCGGCACGATTCAGTCGCCTGCTTGTGGCTCGCTACAACATGAGCGAGGCCATTACCAATCTGATCGAACGCGAGATAGAAAACGTGAAACGTGGCAAGCGTGGCTATATGCTTCTGAAGATGAACGGCCTACAGGACAAAAACGTCATCACACAGCTTTATCGGGCTTCCGAGGCCGGTGTGGAGATCAATCTGATCGTGCGAGGCATCTGCTGTTTGGTACCTGATATGCCACAGAGTCGCAATATACGTGTCACCCGATTGGTGGATATGTATTTGGAGCACAGCCGTATCTGGTGCTTCCACAACGGAGGGAAAGAAGAGGTATTCATCTCTTCGGCCGACTGGATGAAGCGCAATCTTTACAACCGCATCGAGACCGCATGCCCGGTGTTGGATTCTGCTCTACGAAGAGAGATTATCGATATATTGGAGATTCAGCTTCGCGACAATATCAAGGCTTGTCGGATCGATTCTTCACTCAACAACATTTACAAACACAATAGCGATGAGAAACCGGTTCGCGCACAGGCGGCCATCTATCGCTATCTCAAAGAAAAAGAAGACGCCACACCTGCTGCAAAATAAATGATGAACAAGACATTCTTCCTTCGTGCCTTGCTGTCGCTGACAGCTATCTGCTCCTTGTCTCTATCGCTCGTGGCACAACGACATTCGGCGGCCTTCGAGCGTTGGCATCACGACAAATTCAGCCTTTTCATCCATTACGGTCTCTACAGTGAACTTGGAGGAGTTTGGCAAGGCAAACCTGTGAAGAACGGATATAGCGAACAGATCTACTCTTTCGGAATACGCGATATGAAGCAATACGAGCCGGTGGCCAAGCGGTTCCGCCCCAGCAGATGGGATGCCGATGCCATAGTGGCTTTGGCTCGGAAAGCAGGGATGAGGAGTATCGTGTTTACTTCCAAGCATCACGATGGCTTCTGCATGTATGGCTCGGCTGAGACTCCATTCAATATCGTGGAAGCCACACCTTCGCGTCGCGATGTAATGAAAGAATTGAGCGATGCTTGTCAGCGTTCGGGTATGAAGTTCGGCGTTTACTTTTCTCTTATCGATTGGCATTTTCCGGAAGCCAATCCGATCAGCGATCACAACGCAGACCGGATTACCCCGGCACATCACCAATACAATATGCGTCAGGTGAGAGAGATCCTCACAGGTTACGGCCCCGTCAGCGAATTGTGGTTCGATATGGGATCGCTTACGCCCGAGCAGAGTGAAGAGCTGTATCGTCTGGTGCATGAGCTGCAGCCCGACTGTATGGTCAGCGGACGCTTAGGCAATGACCGAGCGGACTTTGCCGTCATGGGAGACAATGAACTTCCTACCGAGCCGATTGCCATCCCTTGGCAGACGGCGGCATCCATGTTCCCCGAGACATGGGGCTATCGTTCATGGCAGGAGAGAGGCACTATTCGGGACAAAGCGCGTGAGAAGTTCGAAGATCTGGTGCGAGTGGTGTGCCGTGGGGGCAATTATCTGCTGAATATAGGCCCTGAAGGTGACGGATCCGTCTTGCCATACGAATCGGAGGTGTTGCTGGCCATGGGCGAATATCTCGATATGTATGGAGAAGGTATTTACGGCACGGAACGCTCTCCTTTTCCCGAACTTTTGCCCTTTGGCGAGGTTTCGGTTCGCGATTCCATGCTCTATCTGTTTGTCCGTCCGGACATGGCCGGCAAGGAGATACTCATTCCGGTAAATGGAGAGTATCTGGAAGAGGTGAGCAATTTGACCAACGCTTCACCGCTCGATATGAACATTCGCAAGACCGGTGTTCGTATCCGGATGCCTGCAAGCATGCCAAAGTCTTTCCTTGTGCTGGCTCTGGCATTCAATAGAAACGATTTTGTACTGGCAGACCGCCCGCAGAGCTATCCCTTGCATACGGCCAATAGCTCTCGAATATACGGGTATAGCTGCTGGGACTACTATACGGGATTCAAGAGTGTAACGGGTATGAAGTGGCAGGCGGTTTCTGCTCCCCATATGATTATATATACGGACAAGGAAGCCGGCAAGACACTACGCCTCTCGGTAGGATCTCAAGACCGAGAGATCACGTTGGCTGGTGGAAAGTCCGAGGTTGTAACGGCTTCGCACGACAGCCTGTCATGGGGCAAGCCCTATGTTCGGCGAGTGGGTGGGGTATTCGGAATGATTCCTGACAATATCCTCCGAGACGATTCCATCCCTCTACCCTTACCCAAAGGGTGGGAAGAAATGCCTATAGGACAAGTGGAGAAAAAGCCTTGGGGAGAGATCAGCTCCTGCCTGCTGGTGCAGGATATTGTGTCCGATAAGGAGCAGACTGTGCCCTGCCACCTCACTTTCGGCAATGGCGTATATGTGACGCTCAATGGCAAGCAAATCACTGCCGAACTGATTCGGGAGACCGGTGTGCCTCATGAGCTAACTGTCTGCCTGCCATTGCAAAAAGGGAAAAATCGGTTGGCCGTGAAGTTTATGAACAGATTCGGAGAAGAATTGATACGAGGCATCAGCTGGCCTAAGTCATACACTCGCTATATATTGCCCATTGAAGGGTTTCCATTGGTGAAAGCCGGAAAGTCGGGGATCCCCATCAAGCTTCGTCCGGCGTCCGTTCGGTATCAGGGTACGCCTGCATCTATTCCTAATATAGTCCTGCTTTAATCGGGTAAGCGGGGGCTTGAGACGAAAAAAGATGAGGTAAAAACGAGAATTTGTTGTACAGTTAAAAATATCCTTTATCTTTGCGCTGTCTTTCAGGAAGTCAATGGATTTTTCTTTGCAGAGACATTGCCAAGAGGGCCTATAGCTCAGCTGGTTTAGAGCATCTGCCTTACAAGCAGAGGGTCATAGGTTCGAATCCTATTGGGCCCACTCGATGGCAAACAAAGCAACGATGACCGAGAAAGATGATAAAGGGGCCTATAGCTCAGCTGGTTTAGAGCATCTGCCTTACAAGCAGAGGGTCATAGGTTCGAATCCTATTGGGCCCACCTTTTTTTCAAGCCGTGCAAGCATCGATGATTCTTGTGCGGCTTTTTTGTTTTAACTAAAAAAGAAGAAAAAACAGATGAAACGACTGATTATTTTTCTGGCAATGGGTGGCTCGCTGTTCACCCTTGCGAAAGCACAAGTAGCAAACACTGCATCAGACGCTCCCCAAAAGGACTGGACTATAAAAGGTGTGACCGGACTCAATGCCTCCCAAACCTCTTTGACGAATTGGGCTGCCGGTGGAGAAAACACGGTGGCGGGGAACCTCTATTTGAATATAGATGCCAACTACCTGAAAGGCAAATGGAGTTGGGACAACGGTCTTCGCACAGATTTCGGTCTGACCTATACGACGGCCAATAAATGGAACAAGAGTGTAGACAAGATCGAACTCTTCACGAAGGGTGGCTATGAGATCGGCCGCAATTGGTACGGTAGTGCTCTTTTCACTTTCCTTTCACAGTATGCTAAAGGATATGAGAAGCCCTCTGATCACCTGACAGGAGTAAAGCATATCTCTAATTTCTTTGCTCCAGCTTATTTCACTCTTGGTGCCGGTGCGGACTACAAACCCAATGAGAAGTTTTCTCTCTACCTCTCTCCTGCAACAGGTAAGCTGACGGTAGTGGCTGACGACTACCTGTCCGGCTTGGGTGCTTTCGGTGTGAAAGCCGGTGAAAAGACCCTGTTCGAGCTTGGTGCCTTGGTAGTTGGTTCGGCCAACATCAATCTAATGGAGAATGTCAGCCTGATAACCAAGGCTTCGTTCTTCACGGCTTATACACATGACTTCGGCAACATCGACATCAACTGGGAGGCTATGCTGGCAATGAAGATCAACAAGTTCCTCACAGCTACGGTAGCCACCAACCTTATCTACGACGATGACGTGAAGATCAACGATGGTCCGAAAATCCAGTTCAAGGAAGTTGTAGGCGTGGGTGTTGCGTACACTTTCTAAATAAAGAATCTCAATTTCTGACAGCGAAGGCTGCGACTGCCTGCAAAGGATGGTCGCAGCCTTTGATGTTTTTGCTTGGATTGACTTCGTTAGGAGAGTAGATGCCAAAATAAAAATTACGTCCGAGAATCTTAGCTTTTTAGTACCTTTAGGCTGTGATAACATTCAGATCTGCTACATGAAACAATCGGGGACGACTGCACGCAAGCTAACGATATTCTATGTCGGTATGCTTCTTTTCTTTTTGATCGGACTTTGGCTTTTCGCCACTATCGGGAAAGAGCTTGAACCCAATATGGCTGATCAGGTTGTGTCTGTCCATGGGCGAGGCGGATTGTCGGGTGCATTCGATTCTTTCAGCGAGTCCGTACACCATCATTTCACCGGTACTATCGGTATCCTGTTATTGCAGATCATCGTTATTCTTACGGTGGCGAGGCTCGTAGCTTGGTTCTTCGGAAAAGTCGGCCAGCCTACTGTAATCGGAGAAATCGTGGCCGGTATATTGCTTGGCCCATCTCTTTTGGGAGCCGTTTGGCCTCAAGCTTATGAAGCTCTTTTCCCTTTGTCCAGTTTGGCCAATCTGGAACTGCTCAGTCAGTTCGGCCTCATCTTGTTTATGTTTGTCATCGGTATGGAGCTCAATATAAATGATATCAAGCCTCGCTTCAGCCAGTCGATGATCATCAGCCATGCGGGTATCTTTATCCCCTTTCTCTTAGGTTTGCTGATCAGCTACATGACATACAAGGATTATGCTGCCGACACCACAACCTTCCTCCCTTACGGCCTCTTTATCGGTATCTCGATGAGTATCACGGCTTTTCCCGTATTGGCCAGAATCATACAGGAGCGCCAATTGGGGAAGAGTCACCTCGGGATGCTTTCTATCAGCACAGCTGCGGCAGGAGACATTTCGGCTTGGTTGATGCTCGCCGGAGTAATGGCTATTACCCAAAGCGGTAGCTTTCTCAGTGCCATATACAACTTCCTCTTCCTCATACTCTACCTCTTGGTTATATTCGGACTCATACGGCCTTTCTTCAAAGTAATCGGACGGCTCTATGACAATCAGGAGGTCGTGAGCAAAACGATGATCGGCTTTATTTTCGTTTTGCTGTTGGCTAGTGCCTATGCCACCGAACTATTGAGTATGCATGCCCTGTTCGGTGCTTTTATGCTCGGCTTGGTGATGCCGGAAAACCTCAAATTCCGGAAGATTCTGACAGAGAAGGTTGAAGATGTCTCCCTTACCCTGTTCCTCCCCTTATTTTTCGTTAGTTCCGGTTTGCAGACGAAATTGGGATTGCTCGATAGTGCTTCCCTCTGGCTGCTCACCGGCGCGTTCACCTTGGTGGCGATCATCGGTAAGTTCGGCGGTACCTATGTGGCAGCGAGGATCTGTGGAGAGAGGAAGAAAGCATCGCTTTACTTAGGAGCGTTTATGAATACGCGTGGCTTGATGGAGCTTGTCGTGCTGGCTATCGGACGCGAGTTGGGTATCCTCCCTCCGGTTATCTTCACTATTCTGGTGATGATGACACTGATCACCACTTTCATGACCACTCCTTTGCTCCGACTTATAGATCTTTTCTTCAAGCGTGAGACCCAGCTTGAGAATGCAGCACTCCAGAAAGAAAACAGCGGAGCGGTATTGCTTTCGTTCGGACGAGCTTCGAGCGGTGCCCATCTGCTCCATGCTACAGATCTTTTGATGCATCAGAATGATGAGAAACCCTCTGTTACGGCTCTTCATATCACGGTCGGAAGCGACACGAATCTGACCTCTTCGGAAGTGTATGAGGAAAGAGCTTTTGCCCCTATTCTTGAAGAAAGCGATCGGAGGAAGCTCCCGATCAGAACTCTGCACCACCATATTTTCGAGCATCCTGAAGCAGAAGTGGTTCGTACGGTCAATGACGGTGGCTACAGCTTCCTGCTGGTCGGTGCGGGTATCAATTTGTCCGACCGAAAGAGCGACAAGGAGTTGTTGTATTTCCGCAGAAAGTTGCAGAAGAAAATAGGCCCTATCTCCATTGCTCCTCCCGAAGCCCTGTTGAATGCGCATGAGATGCTGAGGGATAAAATGCATTACTTCATCGAGCAGACGCAATGCAGTGTGGGTATTTTTATTCATCGTGGATTCAAGCATGCGGGTAAGGTCTTGCTCCTGATGGAGAACGAAGGTGACGACGAACTCCTCGTCTATGCCCGTTCATTGGCTCGCAACAATAGCAGTGTGCTCGATGTGCTGCCCGAGACCGACGGTTTGCTGCCGGCTCTATCCACGGGAGAAAACAGACTGAAAGCCGGATTGCCATCGACAATCAATATCAGTAGCTACCACTTTATGCTCGTCAGCTACCGCTATTGGTTGCGCTTTGCCGATGAGTGTCCGAGCGTGATCGAGCACTTGCCCTCCACTATTATTATCCATCATCGAAATAACCCCTCTTCGACATTGAAAGCTGCAATGGCATGAGAATAATCGAACAAGATCCTTGGCTGCGCCCGTACGAATCAGTAATAGAAAGCAGACTGAAATACGCTCGCAAACGAGAGACGGATTTGACCGGAGGAAGATCCGGTGGATTGAGCGACTTCGCCAATGGACATCTTTATTACGGACTTCATCAGGAGGGGGATTCGTGGGTGATTCGTGAGTTCGCTCCCGAAGCCACCGCCGTATATCTGATCGGCGAACTTTCGCGCTGGCGTAGATTGCCGCAGTTTCGGTTTGCTCCTGTGGACGAAGTGGGTTCATGGGAATTACGGATTCCAAACCGACTGCTTCCTCACGGCTCTCGTTACAGGCTCTTCTTCGAATGGCCCGGCGGTGAAGGAGAGAGGATACCGGCTTGGTGCAACCGTGTAGTACAGGATCCTGAAACTTATCTCTTCTACGCCCAAGTGTGGATGCCGGGTCTTCCCTACGAAATGAAACACCCTCGTCCCAACCGTAAAGACGAGCCGCTGCTGATTTATGAATGCCATATCGGGATGTCGTCCGAGGAGGAGAAGGTCAGCACATACGAAGAGTTTCGGCGCGATGTCCTCCCCCGTATCTGCAAGGACGGCTACAACGCCATACAGCTCATGGCAGTACAGGAACATCCTTATTACGCATCGTTCGGCTATCATGTGTCGAGCTTTTTCGCTCCGAGCAGTCGTTTCGGGACGCCCGAAGATCTCAAGCGTCTGATCGATGACGCCCATGGCCTCGGTTTGTACGTGATCATGGATCTGATACATTCGCATGCGGTCAAGAACGAGGTCGAAGGCTTGGGTTTGTATGACGGCACGCATACCCTTTTCTTCCATGAAGGCAATCGCGGACTTCATCCGGCATGGGATTCGTATTGTTTCGACTACGGTAAGGACAACGTACTGCACTTCCTCCTCTCCAACTGCAAATACTGGCTGACAGAATTTGGATTCGATGGCTTCCGTTTCGATGGTGTGACCTCGATGCTCTACTATAGCCATGGACTCGGCGATACGTTCGACAATTACGACAGCTATTACAACGGCCATCAGGACGACGATGCCATTGCTTATCTGATCCTGGCCAATAAACTTATTCACGAACTTCGCCCCGATGCAATCACGATAGCCGAAGAGGTAAGCGGCATGCCCGGATTAGCTCTTCCCTTGGCAGATGGCGGATATGGCTTTGACTACCGTTTGGCCATGAATATCCCTGATTTCTGGATCAAACTCATCAAAGAGCATCGTGACGAAGACTGGAATCCCGGCGACATCTGGTATCAATTGACCAATCGCCGTCAGGAGGAAAAGACGATCAGCTATGCCGAGAGTCACGACCAGGCTTTGGTCGGGGACAAGACAATCATATTTCGCCTGATCGATGCCGATATGTATTGGTATATGAACAAGCAGAGTTGTGTACATAGCGTGGACAGAGGCATCGCACTGCTGAAGATGATCCGTCTCTTCACCGCCACGACGATGAATGGTGGTTATCTCAATTTCATGGGCAACGAATTCGGGCATCCCGAATGGATCGACTTCCCTCGCGAAGGGAATGGCTGGTCTTATAAGTACGCCCGCAGGCAGTGGAGTCTGGCCGATAGCCCTTTCTTGCGCTATGCAGGTCTGCACTTGTTTGATCAGGATATGATAGCCATGATACAATCGGTAGAGAGCTTTCACAAGCTCCCTTTGCGCGAATACTGGCTCAAGAGTGAAGAGCAGGTGATCTGCTTCGGTCGAGGCGATTTCTTCTTCGTTTTCAATTTTCACCCCGAACGTTCTTATTCGGATTATCCCATCCCTCTTCCGGCCGGTAAGTATTCGGTAGCGATGAGTACCGATGCACGGAAGTACGAAGGCTTCGGCCGTGTGGACGAATGGGTGGAGCACTTTACCCTTCCGGATGGGAGTAAAGATCGGCTTACCCATGGACAGCATCTGAACCTCTATCTGCCGGCTCGCTCTGCTCTCGTCCTGAAGCTTGCCGACTGACAGCTTGCCCTCTCCTTTTTTCAAATCCCTCCCTCTAACTAAGATTCGATATGACTGAGCGACTTTTTCTTCTTGATGCTTATGCCCTCATCTTTCGTGCCTATTATGCTTTCATCCGTAGCCCGCGGATCGATTCTACAGGTCGTGACACCGGAGCCGTGTTCGGCTTTGCCCTGACCTTATTGGATATACTGGAGAAGGAGTCGCCGGAGCATATCGCCGTGGTATTCGATCCTCCGGGAGGCAGTTTCCGTCATCGCGAGTATGCAGAGTACAAGGCTCAACGAGAGGAAACGCCGGAAGGTATTCGTATCGCCGTCCCTTTAATTAAAGAGATGTTGGCAGCTTTCCGTATTCCTGTTGTTGAAGTGCCGGACTTCGAAGCGGACGACACGATAGGTACTTTGGCCAAACAAGCCGAAGAGAAAGGGCTTGCCGTCAGGATGGTAACACCCGATAAAGACTTCGGCCAGCTGGTGTCCGAGCGCATCAAGATCTATCGGCCTAAGACGGGAGGAGGCTATGAAACGTGGGGGCCGGCAGAAGTCTGCGAAAAGTTCGGACTCTCCGCCCCCGAGCAAATGATAGATTACCTCGGCCTCGTAGGGGACAGCTCGGACAATATACCCGGATGTAAAGGCATCGGAGCGAAAACGGCTGAGAAGCTACTGGCCGAGTATGGAAGCATAGACGGCATATACGCCCACCAAGATGAATTGAAAGGAGCTGTGGCCAAGAAAATTCAGGAGGGAGAAGAGCAAACGCGCTTCTCGCGATACTTGGCCACCATCCGCACGGATGCTCCCATCGCCTTCGATGCCGAAGCCTATCGACGTACTTCGCCGGATATGGCAGCCGTTCGCGAGTGCTTCGCCGCACTGGAATTTCGCACCTTGCTAAAACGGTTGGAAGGAGCACGGGCCGATGCTCCTGCTACAGATCTGTTTGCCGGCGTAGTACAGGATCAAGAGCCGCCCACGGATTTGTTCGGAGATGGTGCTGACGATACCGGGCATCCACTGAAAACGTTGCTTGATGTACCACACGAATATACGATTCTCGAAACCGAGGAAGAGATAGCGGATTGCATCCGAATATTCTCTGCCACGCCTCGTTTCTCATTCGACACAGAGACCGACTCGAAAGATGCACTTCGGGCCAATATCGTTGCCGTCACGCTATGTGCCGAATCGGGACGGGCTTTCTTCATACCCCTACCGGAAGGCGAAGAAGCCGGAAGGCGCAGGTTAGACCTCTTGCGTCCGCTTTTTGCCGATGCTGCTATCGGCAAAGTCGGCCAGAATATGAAGTACGACATCCAAGTGCTCTCCCGATACGGTATCGAAGTACGCGGACAGCTGTTCGATACGATGATAGCCCACTATCTCCTCTTTCCAGATCTCCGGCACAATATGGACGAGATGGCAGAGACGCTTTTGGGCTATCGCACCATTCGCTATTCGGATCTGGTCGGCAGCGACAAGCAAGAGATGCACATCCGTCAGGTGCCATTGCAGAATCTGGCGGACTATGCCATGGAGGATGCCGACGTCACATGGCAGCTATACGAACGCCTCGATACGATGCTCTCCGAGGAAGGGATGACCTCCTTGTTTGAAAGCATAGAGATGCCGCTCGTACCGGTACTTGCCGATATGGAATGCTCCGGAGTAAAGCTGGACACGGAAGTCCTCCGGCGCACGGCATCGGGTCTTGGCGAGGAGATGCAGCGGATAGAAGACGAAATCTACCGTTTGGCCGGACACTCATTCAACATCAACAGCCCTTCACAAGTCGGAACCGTGCTCTTCGAGGAACTGCAAATCACAGAAAAACCTAAGAAAACGAAGTCCGGCAGCTACTCTACCAACGAAGAAATTCTGGTCAAGCTACAGGAAAAGCATCCCATCGTGCGACTTATCCTCGACTATAGAGGAATCAAGAAATTGCTCAGTACCTATGTGGAAGCCCTGCCGGAGATGCGCTACCCCGATGGCAAGCTGCATACCTCGTTCAATCAGACCGTCGCCACCACGGGACGTCTCTCCAGCAGCAATCCCAATCTGCAAAACATTCCGATCCGTACCGAAGTCGGGAGGGGGCTGAGGGCTGCTTTCGTGCCGGACAATGACGAATGTATTTTCATGAGTGCGGACTACTCTCAGATCGAGCTGCGACTGATGGCGCATCTAAGTGAAGATGAGAGCTTGATACAGGCTTTCCTCCATGGGGAAGACATTCACCGAGCCACGGCAGCCAAAATATACGGCCTGCCACTTGCAGAAGTTACGGACGACATGCGTCGCCATGCCAAGACGGCCAACTTCGGGATCATCTACGGTATCTCTGCTTTCGGGCTTAGCGAGCGGCTCAATATCTCCCGAACCGAAGCCAAGGCTTTGATCGAAGGTTACTTTGCCTCTTACCCGGGGGTTAAAGCGTATATGGATCGGAGTATTGCCGAAGCCAAGCGACAGGGCTACGTCACCACACTGTTCGGTCGCAAGCGATTCCTTCGGGACATAAACAGTGCCAATGCCGTAGTCCGCGGCTATGCAGAGCGAAATGCGATCAATGCTCCCATACAAGGCTCTGCTGCCGACCTGATCAAGCTGGCGATGATCAGGATACACGAGGAAATCATTGCCCGTAGGCTACAGAGCCGGATGATCCTGCAAGTGCATGACGAACTGAACTTCAACGTGCTCCGTCCCGAAGCTGCAGAAGTCCGCGAGCTGGTTCGCTCGTGTATGGAGGGCGTGATGCCCTCTTTGCGCGTTCCTCTGATAGCCGAGATCGGCGAAGGTACCAACTGGCTGGAGGCACACTGACGCTTTTCCCCGAGAAGAAGCATATACCATAGTCATAGAAAAAACGAGCATAGACGGGTCTTTCTTTCGTAGCCGGTTTATGCTCGTTTTTTTCTTTGTTTCACGTCTCGAAAAACGTGGTGCGGGAAAGTTTTTCTTTTGGCGCGGGAATTAAAATTTTTACGCGCCAAAACGAAAAAAATCTCGCTCCATTTCTCACAGAAACACGAACCATAGATCTATCGAAACACGCACGAAAAAAAAGATCATGTTCCGAGAAGTGTAAAAAGAAGCAGGTAGAGGGGAGGTGGGCGAGAACGCTAATCATCGTTCCCTTGCCGAAAATATATGTGCCGGCAATCTGTACACGACTGTTCTATGAATACGGAACGCCCGTCGGCTTAGGCTGAAAAGCCTATAGCAGACGGGCGTAGATCGGATCAGAAAGGACAGGGCTTCGCCGCCCCTGCATTAACCGTTGATCTCGTCCAAGATAGCTTGGATATCGTCCTGGCATGAGCCACATACAGTTCCTGCTTCTGTAGCTTCGCCTACTTCGTCCACGGTCTTCAATCCTTTTTCTCTAATTGCATTTTCAATCTCCCCACGTGTAATTTCGTTGCAGTGGCAGATAATTTCATCTTGCTGTGACATAATTCTTCTGTTGTAATAAATCGTCGTTTGTTACTATGCTTTGAAAACGTTTCAAAATTACAAAAACAATCCACTTTTTCATCTATGCACCGATAGACAGTGTCTATGAAAACGTATATGCAGCAGGATGTAACGCGCTATGGCAAAGCGATAAAACTCACAAGAGACCTCTCATGAGAAAGTAAGATGATTCGCATTTTCCCGTGAGCGAATCTCGCTTCCCGGATCGCCTGTGAATGATGAACAGCTGCGTCTTGGCCTGCTTCGCGGTACCAACTTCCCTTTAGCCTTTGCAGTGGCTCAGGAAACGATAGCCCCAGCGGCAAAAGAAGCATTTGCGTCGCTCACAGTATTCGCGATAGAGCTGGATGAGGCCTTGACTTTCGGCAGCATCGGTGGGTCGGCAGGCTTGAGAGAAAGCGCGAACCAACCTGTTGTTTTCGGGTTTGATGCCTCGCAAGAAGTCTATTGTCAGCTCGCGGTAGTCCGCTACGTTCTGCCGTCTCAACCAAGCGTAACGGAGTGGAGCTGCTACATTGATGAGCAGCGAGTCCGCAGACATTGCAGCGAGTGAATTGGCGGAGGCAGTAGAGGCAGGCTTGCCGAAGCGATAGTGCGAAGCCCAATAAGGCGATACCTCCACACTAAGTTTGTGCACCAGTTCCTTGGCCGACGCAGTCTCCACAAATGAAGAAAACAGAAACTCGCAACGGTGCAGGATGGCGGCCAACTGTCCCAGTCGGCGATGGACAAAAGAGGACGGACGGGTGCGAAGCAGACGAAAGACCGAGGAGTCGAGAGGCTGCAAAGCGAATTTATGTTGCAAAAATGCGTATTCAGCAGCCAGCTTCTCTGCGTACTCGTCCGTAGGATCGGCCAGAAGGCCGGCTTGTCCCAGCAGGAGAGCCTCCACTTGCAAGAGACTGCTGCGGTGCTTGGCAATGGCGGCAAAGGGCAGGCTGCGAGCAAGCCGTTCGAGGGCATCGTTGTTCAGCCCGAATCCGAAGTGACGGGACAGCAGTATGTAGGCCGTTGCATTCCAATCCATGGAGGTGGACAGGTAGAGCCGATCCACCTCGGCAGCCTTGCGCTCCAATCGTTCTACGACGAGCGTATCCAGCCAGTCGTGGACTTCGAGGCTATCGAGTTCATGGAATCTGTCCTTACAGCCCGGCAAAAGGGATGTTCGGAGCATAAAGTCGGCGTTTGCCCTAAGCCGTTCGTCTACATACATAACGCAAACGGGGACAGGTTCACCACTGATTCGGTGCCGTATCGGGAGGTCATCCGTCTCCACCACATGGAGTACTACATTGTCATAAGCGGGATCGAGATGATGCCCGTGGCGAATCCAGTCCGAGGCCTTGCGATGAATCTCTACATTGCCGGCCCAGAGGAGATCGCCCACTTTCACTTTGGCATTGAAGAAATCGGGGCCGCTATCCCGATTGAGCATCCCCGGATCGATGACCTCAGGCTCCAAAAAGAAAGCGTCCGCCCCATAGCTCAACGAGCTATAGAGGCGGTGCAGCCATATGTATTGTAAGAAATGCTCCACAACCTTGTCGAAGCCCCTCTATACAGTTATATCAGTTGTACTCTTTGTCGTATTTCAGAGCGGCATCGGCCACGAAGTGCTTGATGCGCTGTTCCTCCTCGGCCCGACAAATGAGCAAGACATTCCCGCTTTCGGCCACGATACAGTCGCTAATACCCTGTACGACGACAAGCTTCTGCGGGTTGTCCGTGGTGACAATGTTGCGTTCGGCTTCGTAGAAAATGGTCCGCGTCTTGAGCGATGCATTTCCCGCATCGTCTTTCTCTGCCAGCTCGTACAGAGAGCCCCACGTGCCGAGATCTGCCCAACCGAAATCCACGGGCATGACCAGCACATTATCCGCTTTCTCCATCACGCCGAAGTCGATAGAGATGCTGGGACAATAGGGGAAAGCCTGATCGATGAAGCGTCGTTCGTCGGGTGTATTGAAGTGTGCCAATCCGTTTTCGAGGGCAGAGGTTACTTCCGGTAGATGCTTGCGGAAAGCGGCGAGGATGCTCTCCACATTCCAGACGAACATTCCGCTGTTCCAGAGGAACTCACCGCTGGCGAGGAAGATGCTTGCCATCTCGGCATTAGGCTTCTCCGTAAAGGTTTTTACCCGGATGAAGTTTCCTTTCTTTTCCTCTGCCATTTGGATATATCCATAGCCTGTCTCCGGACGGGAAGGGCGGATGCCGAGTGTGATGAGATTGGGATGATCGGCTACGAACTCCAATGCTTCCGATGCTGCGCGCACGAATTCGTCCTCGCGCAGGATCAGGTGGTCGGAGGGTGCTACGATTATATTGGCTTTGGGATTGCGCGCATAGATATGATAGCTGGCGTATGCGATGCAGGGAGCTGTATTGCGGCGGGTAGGCTCGCATAGGATCTGATCTGCTCCGATCTCGGGGAGCTGTTCGCGTACCTTGCCGGCATAAAGTTCATTGGTGACGACCAGAATATTTTCCCGGGGGATGAATCGTGTGAAACGATCGTATGTCATCTGCAGGAGCGAACGTCCTGTACCGAAGAAATCGAGGAACTGTTTGGGATGGGATTCGCGGCTAAAGGGCCAAAACCGACTTCCTATTCCCCCTCCCATAATGACGCAATAATTGTCTTTCACAGTCATAGTCATTATTCTGTTTTTAAGTTCTTACACAAAGCTACTCAAAATAATAACGCCATGTCCCAAGAAAATCGTACTTGTGGCTCCTAAATTGATTCACAGTCCAGAGGGGTGTTTTTTCTTAGCTGACATCGTTTCGCCGATCTTTTAGGCTTATTTTTCAAAAGTGCAATGCGGCGATACCGGAAGGAATAATGAGTAAGAAGGAAGAGACGGAGGAATATGGAGCTATGAGGTTCCGGTCCGCTATGCTCCATCCACCGAAAGCACCTCGTTGTTCGGCAGGTACCACAGGTAGCCGCGGACGGATGGATAGCCCATCGAGACGAGCAGCCGGATATAATTCTCCATCTGTGCATGATGAATTTTGCGCACTGCTCCGAACTTATAGTCTACGATGTCTGTGTGATCGTCGTAGAGAATGATCCGATCGGGACGACGCTGCCCCCCTTGTGGAAGGAGAATATCCTGTTCATTGAGAACTCGTCCGCTCCCATCGAACCAACGAGACAACCGACTGTCCGAAGAGATAACAGATAGACGATCGGCCAATTCGATCGCCTCATCTCTCGTGACGATTCCTTCCGACACATAACGCTCAAGAGCAGGCTCGATGTCCTTGGCGAGAACGATGTCGGCAAGGATTCTGTGCATCACATGGCCGTGGTAAAGCGGTTTGTGCCTGTGATAAAATTCACTGCCTTCAGGCCGGATAGCCAACCGGTCGGCTACAGCCGAGAAGCTTCCTTTGGGTAGGGTAAAAGGTAAGCCCGAAGAGGGGTAATCTGTCGTTTTTTGTCTCGTGGATATGCCCGGACTTCCCCAGCAGTACATACCGGACTCCGTCTTATTCTCGTCCAAGGAGGCGAGAGCCAAATGCATAAGATCTCCCACGGTAGAGAGCGATTCGGGCTTTGGGGAAGGAGGTAACCACAGATGCATCTCGTCCTTGGCTCGTGTCGTAGCCACATAAAGAAGATTGAGGTTGTCAAGGAGAATATCGGCTCTTTCTCTGAAATAATCTGTGGCAAATATTGTTTGTGCCATCTCCTTCTTATATCTGATCGGCACTACGGGCAGGATATTGAAAGGACTGCGGGCCGGATCGATCTTGCACCAGAGGATGTGCCGATGTGCAGCTTGGTCGTCCAGATTCCAGTCCAAGAAAGGAATAAGAACAACGCGGAAGCCCAGGCCTTTGGCCTTGTGAATGGTCATTAGTGTGACGGCCTGACTGTTGGGAGCAGAGGAAATACGGCTTTTGGCATAGCCCGTTTCGTCCCACCATTGCAGGAAAGAGTGCAGATCGGCAGATCGTTCATGACCGAAATCATTGATCAAATCCAGCCAAGCAATTAGATAGGGCATCTCTCTTTCAGGCAGGTATGAATGGAAAAGAGAGACTAATCCTTCTGCCAATTCGTACAGGGAGCGACGCCGAAGGTCGGCAAACTCTGCAAGCTCTGTGGCACTGAAGTTGCCCCCCTCAGTAGGGGTTAAGCCTTTCTCTTTGCGAAGTTCTTCATACGACAAGTAGGCAATCTGCCACAAAGCGTCGGATTGGGGGTGGGATATAAACTTGAGCAGGTTAGAAAAGAAACGAATAGACGCAGCTCCGCTTAACGACAAGGATTCGTCCGACATCGGGATAAGTGGATAATCTACTTCATCCTCTTCCGGTTGATATGAGAGCATGGCACGGGCTATCTCTCGTGCCTGATAGGTTTTGCGTACCAGAATCGCAATGTCTGAGGGAGCATATCCTCTTTTTTGCAGACCGATGATAAAACGGGGAAGATCCTGCAAGATGCGCTCCTCCCACGAAAGCTCGGCTTCCGCTTCATCTGATGATGCCGGCGGTGGAAGATAAATGCAGACGTTTCCATGCCGGTCAGCTTTGGCCGGTGGTACAAGCTGCTCCACATCGGCGTAGGTCTGCATGAATGTGCGGTTGATCTCCTCCGGCAACTTCGGATCGGGCATTGCCATCGCCTCGGTTTCGCGAGTCATAGCCTCACAGAGGATTTGTGGCAGGTGCTTGTAGAGGGAGTTGTTGAACTCGATTATTTCGGGAGTGCTTCGCCAATTATATGGTAGATTGACCCTCTCCGATGTTTCGGCAAAATCCCGACTGACGACCTCTGTGAGCAGTCGCCGATCGGCATTGCGGAAGCGGTATATGCTCTGTTTGGCATCGCCGACGAGGAGGTTGTACTTGCCGTGAGCCAGACTCTCAGCCAGCAGAGGCTTGAAGTTTTCGTACTGTAAGCGGCTGGTATCTTGAAATTCATCGATCATTTCGTGCTCGATTCGTACCCCGATCTTGTCATAGACAAAGGGGGTCTCGCTCCCGTCGATGATCCTGTGCAATAGAGACGGAGCATCGGAAATCAGCATTTTGTTCTCTTCTTGTCTGATCCCTTCGATTTGTCGCCAGAGATCGGAGATGATACCAAGCCGGTTGAGAAAGGGAAGTGACTGCTTGGCCGTGGAATACTCTTGCCATTCCCTGCCGAGATAGAGTCCTGCCATTTCGTTCAGAGACTCTTTGAGGCCGGATTGGTAGGCCGAGAGAATGGCTGCTTGGGTAGTGGCAGGAGTGGATTTGGCGTAGAGGGTGGCTTCCGGATCACCTTCTGCCATCGACATAAAGGTCTTTGTGGGCGGCTTGACTTCTCCGCCTTTGAGCACTTTGGCAAACTCCAAGATACCTCCTTTGGTACCTCCTTTGAAATCGTAGAAGCTGATTCCGGCTGCGGTGACGATCTCTTCCGCTCGGCGTGCAATAGACAGACGTCGCCATTCGAAGCCTTCCATCAGCTTGTTCATCTCGGTTTGGTAGCGATGAATGGCAGCTTTAGTCGGTAGTTTGCCCTCCTCGGATAGCAGGAGTAGCTGTTCTTTGAAAAGCTCGTCGCCCAAGCTGACGATCTCCCTACGGATGTTATGTCCACGCCCCTCTTCGATCAGGTCTTCAGCCAGACGCCTGATCCAATTCTCGACGTCGGAAGTATCTTTTTCTCCCAAGCTGTGCAGCAGGCGGACGACAGCCTGTTCGAGCACGGCCTTCTGCTCCATCTCGATGCGGAAACCTCCCGGCAGTCCCAATTCATGCGAGAAAGCACGCATCACTTCCTGAAAGAAGGAGTCGATGGTCTTGACTCGCAAACAAGAGTAGTCGTTTAGTATTTCGGTCAGGACTTCCTGTGCTCTGACTTGTAGCTGCTCGGTAGTCAGAGCCAACTCCTGCATCAGCTCCTCGGCGAAAGGGGATGATCCATCCACTGCCAGACCGTATAGCTCCTCGAGAATACGCTCCTTCATTTCGGCGGTGGCTTTGTTCGTGAATGTGACAGCCTGTATATAACGGAAAGCCCCGCGCGTACGCAGGGCTAAACGAAGGTATTCGCCGGTAAGTGTATGAGTCTTGCCGGAACCTGCCGAAGCTGTATAAATACGAAGCTGCTTGGAGCGTTTCATTTGTTTTTCTTGTGTCCGGGAGCAAGACGATAGGTTCGGTCGTAGAGGAAGAGAGCCAGCTCGCGCGGATTCTTCTCGAAGCGAGCAATGGTCTCCAGTGGGATCGGATCGCCGATATAGACATCGAAAATATGCCCTCGCTTGTTGAACAGTTCAGCCGGGATGCGTGGAGTCCGAATAGCCCAGCTCAGCCATCCGAGGAAGTGGAAGTACCAGGAATTGCGGCCGCTGAAGAAAATCGGATAAACGGGCACCTGACTGACGAGGATCATCTTGGCACAACTGGCTTGCCATTCGCTGTCCATCACTCGATTGCGATTGCCTTTATAGACGGATATTCCTCCGGCCGGGAAGAAGCCGACGGGCTGACCTTTTTGAAGACGGCTCAGGACTTCCTTCACTCCGGATACATTGTGCTTGCTGTCAAGTCCTCCGGCCATTCCTTTGAGTGGAGCCACCGGTATGAAGCTGTCGCGCAGGCAGCTGATCATGGACAGAAAACCATTGACCAATACGCTATAATCGGGACGCACCGATCCGATAATATCGATCAACATAATGCCATCCAGAGAGCCGAACGGGTGATTGGATACCGTTGTGAAAGCACCGCCCTTGCGCATCTCTTCCAAATGCTCCGCCCCGTGCAGCCTGTAGCTGACATTGATGGCAGGGTCAGTCAGTGCAGCATGGGCAAACTCTGCTCCACGCAGATTGATATGACGGGCATGAACGGCATTGATGTCCGTTATCTTGAGGGCTTTCAGCAACCTGCGTGTCAGTCGTCGCTCCCCTCCCAGTACGGGAAAAAGACGAAGTACATCTTCTTCGGTAAGGACTTCCGGACGTGAGTCTGACATGAGCGATCGGGAATTAAGGATATTCGAGTTGCCTGAACATATGATTACCGCCTCTCCTTCAGATGCTGTCTGCACATGGCTTCGTGGCGTCTGATACCGAGGATGAGTACAATATTCAGGATCAGTATCTCGAATACGAAATAGAGCCAAACGTGACCGCTCAAGACGATAAGAAAAAGAGGAATGGTGCGCCCGTTGAACGTAAGGAAGTCCACGATATTCATGATTCGGCGACTATCCCTGCGCAAGTCCTGACGGAGCGTTTCGGGGATGGTATTCTGCGGATAATCCGCTTCCAATTGGTCGAGAAGTCTTTGCAGTCGGGGTGTCGCACGCTCCTGTATCAATGTATAATAATAGTACAGTGAGCTGAAAAAACGATTCGCTCCTCGTGGCATCACCTTTACACGGCGGCGTATGGATGAGGATCGTTCGAACTCTTTTCCCTTCTCAGGACTGATGAAAAAGAGATGGAGCGTTTTGTAGTAGTCCGTAACGGCTGCTTGAACCAAATGGCTGATTCCCGAGAGTAGACCCACGGCAATCAGGATAACGGTGGTCATCGGACCTAAGGCATCGGGATGCTCTGCCGTCAAGCGAATGATGAAGCAGATATAGATGCACGCGAACCAAATGTCTCCGGCGATGCCATCGAGAATACGCCCGATCTCGCTCTTGATTCCGGTCAGACGAGCCAGCTGTCCGTCGATGCAGTCCATGATATTGGCCACTATCATACATAGAATACCGGCCACAGTCCAACGGAGATCGTAAGGGGTATGTACGAAGCACAGCCCACCGCCCAATCCGACAAAGATGGACAGGATCGTAACCATATTGGGCGTTACCCTTGTCCGACTGAGAAGCTTGGCAAAGTAAAAACCTATCGGACGGTAGAATTTCCGGTCAATTATATTTTCCGTCTCCAGTGATTTGAGAGAGGCTTGGTACTCCTTATCGTTTTCGTTCATATCTGAGCTGTTCAGCGGAAGCTGTAGCCTCCATCAAGAGTCAAGACCTCACCATTGCAATATGCGTTGGTGAGCAAAAATAGAAATGCTTCGGCTACTTCGTCCGGTGTCGCAAAGCGATGCAAAGCAACCTTATTCTCGATATTTCGGCGTATTTCGGCCGGTTTGTTCTTCTGCCACTCCGTATCGACGAATCCCGGTGCCACGGCATTCACACGGATGCCATAGGGTTCTAAGTGCTTCACCAGATTGCGAGTCAGGGCGTGTACAGCAGACTTGCTCACCCCATACGGCAGAGCCATGCCATGTGGCTGGATTCCCATAAGCGATCCGGTAAAGATGATACATCCCTTGTTGCGCTCGATACGCGGCAGGAGGCGTTGGATCAGGAATGTGGGGAAATGGACATTGGCGAAGAATACGCGCTGCCATTCGTCGAGGGTCATCTCCTCGAAAGGCGTGCGGCATGTGATACCGGCATTCATGATAAGAGCTTGCAGGGTAATATCCCTCTGCTCAAGGGCTTCCGCTATCAGGTCGATACCTTTCGCATCGGTAGCATCGGCTTGCAGCAGCTCAACCGAGGGAGCTGTCTCTGCCAATTCGGCCGCCACTGTGCGCGCCCTGTCCTGATCGTGTCCGTATGTGAGGATGAGGGAGTACCCTTTGCTTGCCAAGAGGCGGGCTACTGCCAGACCGATCCCCTTGGTTCCTCCCGTAATCAATGCGTATCCGACCGCCATAGTTCCTACATGTTTTGGACAGACTTGGGCTTATGCTGACGCTCTTCGTTCAGCGTCTTGGCATAGCTATCGTGTATGGTCTCCTTGATTTTGGTAGAAGAAACGCCCGTCCCGTAGGGGAAATAAAAGACCTGAACGCCGAGATCTTTCAGATAGTCGTATTTGCCATTCCAGTCATCCCCCACTACGAAAGCGTCTATATTCAGCTTTTTGACGATCTCCGTGTGATCCAACGTATGCTGCGGAATCACGATGTCCGGTGTCTTCAGGGCTTCCAGGATTTGCAAACGCTCGATGAAAGGAATAATGGGCGGTGCCTTGTATGAAGCGACCAGTTCGTCCGTGCTGACGCCAACGATAAGGATGTCTGCCAAACTACGCGCATAGTTGATCATGCGCAAGTGATTGTAGTGGAACATGTCGAATGTCCCGGAAGTGTAAACAATAGTCTTATCCTTAAACATAGAGTCTATAGGGTATTAAAATTAATGCTCATCATCTGTTTGCGGCAACTTTTCATTGTCATTGCCTCGCTCGAAATAACTCTTCCGGAGCGGATTGCGCGTAGCCAAACGCCACGATGCACGGGCGCGATAGATGTCGATCGCCTGATAGACGGCTGCGCGGAAAGAATCGGGCGAAGCCTCGCCTTTGCCCACGATGTCGAAGCCTGTACCATGATCCGGCGAAGTGCGTACGATGGAAAGCCCTGCCGTCACATTGACCCCTCTATCCATGCAGAGAGTCTTGAATGGGATCAGCCCCTGATCATGATACATGGACAGAATGCCATCGAAATGCATAGCCATATCCGATCCCCAAAAGCCGTCCGCGGCATAAGGGCCGAACACTAACAATCCCTGCTCTTCGGCCTCCTGTACTGCCGGCCGGATCGTATCGCTTTCCTCGGTGCCGATCAGTCCGCTGTCGCCGGCATGCGGATTCAGAGCCATGACGGCTATCCGCGGACGTACTATACCGAAATCCATGCGCAGACTGCGATCGAAAGCCTTCAGCTTGTCCAGTATTTGCTCCCGAGTGATAAGCGATGGCACGCGTGCTATCGGCTCGTGCATCGTCACCAAAGCCGTGCGGAGCTTGTCCTGTGCCAGGATCATCAGCGCATCTTCGCCCTCTATGCCGGCTTCGGCTTGCAGATATTCCGTATGGCCTTTGTAGGGGAAGATGTCCTGTGGCATGGCAGCTTTGTTGATCGGCATAGTCACGAGCACGTCCGCATCGCCTTGCTTCACGGCTTGGACTGCCATGCTGAGTGCCATTGCCGCATAGGCTCCGGCCTGTGGCGAGCAGACGCCCATCTCCACTTTGGCATCTTCCGGCACGCAGTTCACCAGATTCACCCGTCCCTCTACGGCTTCGGCAGCAGAGGATACCTGGTGCCAGCTCTCCAGTTCGAGTTCCAAGGTCTTCCTGTAATAGGCTGCGACCTTAGCTGATCCGTATATGACAGGTGTGAAGAGGTCCAGTATCGAGGCTTCGGTAAAGGTCTTTAGTAGGATTTCATATCCAATGCCATTGATGTCGCCATGAGAAATGGCCACTTTCAGCTTCTTATTCTCCATTACGTTGAGTCTTCGTGTAAGTTCGGCAGTCGTTTCGGATATTTATTTGAGTGCAGTCCAGCGTGCCTTTCTGATGATAGCCGGATCGAACTCTTTCTGGGCTTTGGGGCGCATACTATACAGAGCTGCCTCCATCTGCCGCATCAGATCGCGTTTTTTCTCGTTGGGGTGATATACGAAGCCCTCTACCACTACTACCCTGTCTCCATCCACAAAGGCTTGTGCCACGAAAGGACCGGACATCATCTGCCCTCCCTCCATACGCCAGATGCCGTGCACTTCGCCTCGCTTTTGATCGCCCGGGTAGACGTAGCGATGCTTCAGCAGCATCCGCTCCGTGACGGGATAGGACCCTGCATCCGAACCTTCTATATTGGCTTTGAGCACGGAGTCGCGCACCTCTACCATACGGTCCAGCCCCAGATCCGATGCTCCGCGATAGGGGTAGGTGTAGACCAAGAGGTCTTTCCGGCGGCGCATCTGATTGTTGGACATCCACAGGAAGTCCTTGCCCTCCTTGTGACTGAGGATGTCGGCGGGCACATTGATATGGTGTCCGAACATACGCTGCACGCGTTGGTCGGCATCCGCACTGCAGTCCTTCTGCCATAGCTGACCGAAGAGGAATAGTTCGTGACGGATAAAGAGATTCTGTATGGCCGATTTGTTGGATTCGATGTAGGCTGCCAGAGAGTCTGCCGCAGGACTGTTGATCAGTACGACCAACTGCCCGTTAGCCCACTGGTCATAGCCGTATTTGAGCGAAGTCTTGGTGAATATATCAGGGTTGATGTCGATCTGCAGTACATTGCGGATGTAGCGAAGGAATCCCGTAAAATCCTTTTCCGACACACGGGAAACGGCCATGATCGGCTCGTTCTGGTTGAGTGCCGGAGCTACCTCGGTCATGACCTCGTAGATGGCTTCGCCGACGGGCGAACTCAGATGTTGGTCGTCCATCACCAGCATCATTTCTCCCGGAGAGCCTGTGGAATTGGTGAACGACTTGCCGGCCGTTCCGCCTCCATTGCAGGCAAAGAACATAGCAAATGCGGCGAAGAAAGTCGGCAGACCGAACAATAAACGGATATTGGGTTTCATTGAGCCTATTCGCTTTTTTGAGTTTTTCATCCTGAATACAAGTCCAAAGGTAGTAATAATAGTTGTCGCTATGGAGCTTGCCCTTCGCCTTTATGGGCTTTTGGGCCGGGAGGACTCCGCTTTGCTCGTGGATAGCATACCGCAGGCCGCGAATATATCTTCCCCTCGCGATGCACGGATGGTGCAGGTATAGCCATGCGATTCCATTCGCTTGCGAAAAGCCTCCATGCGAGTGCTGTCCGACGAGCGGAGCGATACGGCAGGGATTTTGTGGAAGCGGATCAGATTGATCCTGCAGGGGATGCCGCGGAGGATGGCGGCCAGTTCGTCGGCATGGCGCATATCGTCGTTCAGACCATCGAAGACGATGTATTCGAACGACACTCGTCTTTGTCCGCTGAAGTCGTAAGCCTTGATCCGGTCGAGCGTCTGCAAAATGGGGAAAGCCTTTTCTCCGGGCATCAGCGTCCTCCTCTCTTCGGGGAAAGGGCTGTGCAGGCTGACTGCCAGATGGCACAGGCTCTCTGCGAGGAAGCGCTCCAAGCCTTTGGCTCCGATCGTAGACACTGTGATGCGCTTCGGACTCCAGCCCATACCCCACGGCTCGGTCAGGGCATTGAGACTGCGAAGCACTTCGTCCGTATTATCGAGGGGTTCGCCCATGCCCATATAGACGAGATTGGTCAGCTCGGCCGCCTCTTCCACGGAGAAGATTTGGTTCAGGATCTCGGCTGCGGAGAGATTACCGTTCCATCCCTGTTTGCCGGTCATACAGAAGAGGCAGTCCATCTTACAGCCGACCTGCGAGGAGATACAAAGCGTGGATCTGTCGCCATCGGGGATAAACACAGATTCCACGAAACGCCCTTCTCCTACGGGGAAGAGATACTTCTTGGTCCCGTCCACCGAACATTGGACATCCGACCACGGGTAGCGTCCGAGGTCGTAGGCCTCTGCCAACTTCTGCCGATTGGCCTGCGATATATTCGTCATCTCGGCAAAATCGGTAGCACGCCGCACATAGATCCATTCGGCCAACTGCTTGCCTGCAAACCGCGGCATACCCATCCGGAGAGCCACTGCGGTCAGCTCTTCGAGCGTCATGCCCAAAAGCACAGCTCTCTTTCCGGTCTCTGTCTGTTGCTTCACTTCACCACTCTATATTATAATGTAACCACAAGAAGGAGCTTCATCTTCTTCTTTCTCATCCGTCGGGGATTCGGCGACGATCAGACCGATCCTCGGATGTACTCCTCTCTATACAAAGGTAATACATCCCATGCTAAGCCCTCCCATTTCTCTCTCGATGGGATTGGTGCGATGAAGAGGATACGTGTACATGCAAGGAGTGGGTATCGGTGCTTCCCGAGCTTGATCTCCGGATAGCAGGGACGTAAGAAAAGGAAACGAGAGAGAGCGTAAAAACAGAAACACGAACCAAAAGTCGGCGGATTGTGGCGCGTTTTTTCTGAAAAAGTGGCGCGAGATTTTTTTCGCTGTGGCACGTCAATTTTTTACTTCCCGAACCAAAACGAAAAAATTCTCGCGCCACGTTTTTACGAGTGTGGAATGAGAAAATTTTGGGCTGTAAACTCCCGAACGACGAGAAAGGTGCAGTGCGCCGAAAAAACTCCTGTGAGCAGGGGGCGAAAGATCGGACACTCTGCACAGAGCCGATAAGAGAGGGGCTGAAATTCTCTGCGGATCTCAGCCCCTCTCACCCTTATGATAGTATTCGATAGTAGTCTTGCTCTCCGGATCTGTGCGCGCCGGTGAAGTATCAGACGATAGCCGCTACAATGGCTGCTGCATCGGCCGATAGCATTTGCTGCTCTCCCGTCAGCATGTTTTTCAGATTCACTTGGCCGGTCGCGCGTTCGTTTTCTCCTACGAGTGCCACATATGGAATGTTGGCTGCATTGGCATAGCTCATCTGTTTCTTGATCTTGGCAGGCTCAGGATACAGCTCTGTGCGGAGGCCTTGCTCCCTGAGCTTTTGGATCAGTGGGAGCAGGCTGTCGGCATCCTCTTCGCTGAAATTGACAAAGAGCAGCTGCGTACCGGTCAGCTTCTCGGCAGGGAAGAGATCCAGCTGCATCATCACGTCGTATATGCGGTCTGCACCGAAAGAAATGCCCACACCGGACATGCCTTCCAGACCGAATATGCCGGTGAGGTTGTCGTAGCGACCACCGCCGGTAATGCTGCCCATCTCGGCGTCGAGTGCTTTCACTTCGAGAATGGCTCCGGTATAGTAGGAAAGGCCACGAGCCAGAGAAATATCTACCATCAGTTCGGAATGGAGCTGCACGCGCTCCACTTTGTCCAAGATATAGGTCAGCTCCTCTATTCCCTTCAGCCCCGTTTCGGAGGAGGCAAGAGCTGATTTGAGCTGGTCGAGCTTCTCCCGATTGTCCCCTTTCATCTCGATAAAGGGGCGCAGGCGTTCGATAGCCTCTTCGCCGAAGCCTTTGGAGCGCAGCTCATCGTTCACCTTGTCGAGGCCGATCTTGTCGAGTTTGTCTATCGCCACGGTGATGTCCGTCAGTCTGTCGGCTTCGCCTACCACTTCGGCGATGCCGGAGAGGATCTTGCGGTTGTTCAGCAGGATACGAGTCCTGATACCCAATCTGCGGAAGACTTCGCTGATGATCTGAATGAGTTCGACCTCGTTCATGAGCGAATCCGATCCGATGACGTCTCCATCGCACTGGTAAAACTCGCGGTAGCGACCCTTCTGCGGTCTGTCGGCACGCCATACGGGTTGAATCTGATACCGTTTGAAAGGGAAATTGATCTCATTGCGGTGCATCACCACGTAGCGAGCAAAGGGTACGGTCAGGTCGTAGCGAAGCCCTTTCTCGCAGGCTTTGGCTGCAAACCGGAGAGAATTTTTCTCCGCCAGTTCCTCCGCACAGAAGTCTGCCAAGACATCGCCGGAGTTGAGTACCTTGAAGAGCAGGCGGTCTCCCTCCTCTCCGTACTTGCCCATCAGCGTGGAGAGCATCTCCATCGTTGGGGTTTCTATTTGGCTGAATCCGAAGAGTTCGTACACTTCGCGTATGGTGTCGAATATGTAGTTGCGCCGGCTCATTTCGACCGGACTGAAATCGCGCATCCCTTTGGGTATAGAAGGCTTTTGCATTACGTATGTATTAGTTGGTGAATGATCGGTTACAAAAACAGAGGGAGGGGAGTCTCCATATCAATAATCGCGGATAAGCTCCAGCAGGGTGGTGGCATATCGGTTTTTCTCGTCGGCCGGATATTCCGTGCGGCTCAGCTCCACCCATTCGCTCATGTCTAATTCCGGGAAAAAAGTGTCAGCTTCGGGAAAGTCGGCATGCACGCGTGTCAGATAGATTTTGTCCGTGTAGGGTAGCATCTGCTCATATACTTGTGCTCCGCCGATGACAAAGGCCTCTTCCTCATTGCCCACCAGCTTCAGTGCCGCTTCGGGCGAGGCTGCCCATTCGGCTCCGGGAAAATCCTGCTGCGTCCTGCTTAGGACGATATTGCGTCTGTTGGGCAAAGCTCCTTTGGGCAGGGAGCGGAATGTGTGGCTGCCCATGATAATGCTGTGTCCTGTGGTCGTTTCCTTGAATCGCTTCAGATCGGCCGGCAGATGCCAGAGGAGGTCATTTTTGTATCCGATAGCCCCATTCTCGGCTATGGCAACGACGATTGAAATCATATTGGATAGGTGAGGAAAAACTGAATATCGGTGGAAAACATTCCGTCAGACTGCTACAACGCCCGCAATGTGCGGATGCGGATCATACCCTTCGAGTCGGAAGTCTTCGTACCGGAAGTCGAAGAGATCGGATACATCCGGATTGAGAATCATTCGGGGCAATACTCTCGGCTCACGACTCAGTTGTAGCTGTACCTGTTCGAGGTGGTTGAGATAGATATGGGCATCGCCCAATGTATGTACGAATCGTCCGGGTTTCAGCCCTGTGACATGAGCGATCATCTGTAGCAGCAGGGCATACGAAGCTATGTTGAACGGTATGCCCAGAAAAGAATCGGCACTGCGCTGATAGAGTTGCAGGCTCAGCCGGCCATCAGCGACATAGAACTGCATGAAACAGTGGCATGGAGGCAGATGCATATCGGCAAGCTGGCCTACATTCCACGAGCATACGATAATGCGTCGGCTGTCCGGTTCCTCGCGCAGCTGGCGCAGTACCTCCTGTATTTGGTCTATATGCCCTCCCCGATAGTCCGGCCAACTGCGCCACTGGTAGCCATATATAGGCCCCAAATCGCCGTTCTCGTCAGCCCATTCATTCCAAATACGTACGCCATGCTCCTGCAAGTAGTGCACATTCGTGTCACCTCGGAGGAACCAAAGCAGTTCGTATATAATGGACTTCAAGTGCAATCGCTTGGTCGTAAGCAGGGGAAATCCCTCTTCAAGGTCAAAGCACATCTGATGGCCGAATACGCTGATCGTACCCGTACCCGTGCGGTCTTCTTTCCGTACTCCCTCGTCGAGGATGCGGCGAAGCAGATCCAAATACTGTTTCATACCACGCAAATATACGTATTTCTTGTAGGCAAATGGATTTTTGGCACCACAGCAGACTCATTGTAAAATACTTGAATATGCTACAACCGAAAGAGCCGATTGGAAGAAGAAATGGAAGATCATGGAGCTTTCACTTATTTGACCTGTTTGCCGGAGTATTGCTGTTTGTTCACAACTCCTTGTATCTTTGGCTCGTAACTAATGAAATAGTAATAGTAACGAACAAAAAAAGAAGATCTTATGAAAATAATGAATGTGATTTTAGCCTGTGTCTTAGGCCTCCTATTGGCCGGATGCAGCACCGTGCCGATCACGGGACGCACTCAGATCATGCTGGTACAGGACTCGGAGATCCTGTCCTCCAGTGCCTTGCAGTACAAGCAGTTTCTCAGCAAGGTGAAAATCTCCAAGAATGCGACATCCACGGCACAGGTGCGACGAGTGGGACAAAAGGTGGCAGCTGCCACGATGCACTATCTGAAGCAAAACGGATTGGGAGACATGGCCTCACAGATGAAATGGGAATTCAATGTCGTGGAAGACAAGGCTGTGAATGCTTTCTGTATGCCGGGTGGAAAGATTGTGGTCTATACCGGACTGCTCAAGTTGGTTGGCTCGGATGCCGAGTTGGCCACAGTGATTAGCCATGAAGTCAGCCATGCTGTGGCAAGGCATTCCAACGAACGTATCAGCCAGGAATACTTGCGTCAGATGGGGGGCAATCTGTTGGGTGCTGCTGTCTCCAATAAGTCGGCCGCTTTGCAGACAATTATCGGTCAGGCTTATGGCGTTGGGTCGCAGGTGCTGGTTGCTCTACCGTATAATCGGAAGCAAGAATATGAAGCCGACAAAATGGGGCTTGTCTTCATGGCGATGGCCGGTTATAACCCGAATGCTGCCATTACTTTTTGGCAGAAGATGGCAGCCCAGGGGAGCGGACAGGTAGAGTTTCTGAGCACGCACCCGAGCGATGCCAATCGGATAGCTGCCATTCGTCAATATATGCCCGAGGCAATGAAGTATTACAAAGGCAAGTAAAACAGAGATCCTTTGAGTGGACATTCATTTCTGCATGTCCACTCAAAGTCTTGGGCTGAAGAATTCTTTTTAGAAGAAATATATTTTTATCTTTGTATGTCACCCTGTTAAGAGTGGGAGGTTAGCAAGAAAATAAACTTACACACAAAAGAGAATTACTATGAAACAGAACTACTTCAAGAGAGTCTGCTCACTGCTTTGTTTGGTTGTGCCGATGCTCATCCTTCCATTACAGTCGGCAGCTCAAGATGCTATTCCAAGCGAAGAAGCGGAGTCATTGGCTTTCGTTGTGCCGGCTGAGGATGTTGAAATTGGAGAGTCAGAGGTAGAGGCTCCGTTGGAAGCCGCCAGTGCTGAAGAGATTGTAGATCAGGCTGTCCGTTCTTATACCTACACGGTCTATCGCGATGGTGTGAAGATCGCTTCCGGGCTTACTGAGCCTACATTTATTGACGAAGATGTTCCTGCCGGCGACCACACCTACTGTGTAGAGGTACAGTATGAAGAAGGTGTGTCCGATAAAGTCTGTGTGGATGTAGAAGTGAAGGACTTCAAGCCGGTTACCAATCTGACCGGAACCGCTTCCAATGACGAAGTTACTTTGGACTGGGACGGTGTGGAAGAAAAAGCAGAAGAGCCGGCGAAAGAAAAAGCAGTCAGCTACAATGTCTATAAGAATGGGACTTTGATCGGTAATACAGTCGAGACTCATTATGTGGAGACCGGCGTGGCTAACGGTACATACATTTACGAAGTGGAAGTAAAGTATCCCGATGGCGTATCTCCGAAGGTAGCAGTAACCGTGACCGTGACCAATAGCTCGTTGAACAATGTAGAAGGTCAAGTGCCTTACACGTTGCGAGTAGAAGGCAAGAAGATCATAGCTGAGACAAATGGTGTGATTACGCTGTATGATATCAGCGGGCGTACTGTAGCAGTGGCGTCCGACCGATTGGAATATACCGCCCAAACAGGCTTCTATGCCGTACGCTTCGATGTGGGTAATAAACCCCACCTATCCAAAATACAAGTGAGATAAAGCAAACGCTTTTCCCAACAGCTAAAACAAAGAGGCTGTCTCGAAAATCATATTTCGGGTAGCCTTTTTGCCTTTTATGCTACTGTAGCATACTAATCCCGTTTCGTGATGCTCTCATTCGGTTTCATCGCGATATGACGGAGATTGTGCGAACCTTTCTGCCTAATTGATTTTCGCGGCTGATCTTCGAACCGTAATTTCTCAGGAAATAAGAAAGGTTGTTATGTCTATTTGTATACATTGGCCCCGCCAAACCGATGCTGGAGGGTGATTCATGAAGATGGGGACTCTTGTCCGTAGGGCCCTGCTGCCTTCTCTCTTGCATTATCAATGATTGTGTAACACTAATTACCCGTATTATGAGACTTTTTCAAAATGAGAGAGGATGAAGAGTTTGGCTTTGTACGATTTGCTTGGGGCATAGGGATTAAATTAGTACTATTGCAAGAAGGGCGGTACATTAAAGTAGCCCGGCCGATCAGATGAAGAAAGAAGAATTACGATTGATTTTTATGGGAACGGCCGATTTTGCTGTTCCGCCGCTGCGAGCATTGGTCGAGAATGGATACCAAGTCAAGGCTGTGGTTACTATGCCGGACAAGCCTATGGGCCGAGGGCACAAGGTGAGTCCGAGCGCGGTCAAACTCTGTGCCCAGGAATTAGGTTTGCCTATTCTCCAGCCGGTCAATCTGAACGAAGAGACTTTTCTCGATGAACTACGGACTTATCAGCCGCACTTGCAAATCGTAGTGGCTTTCCGTATGCTTCCTCGCTCCGTATGGCAAATGCCATCCATGGGAACAATCAATCTGCACGGCTCCCTCCTTCCCCAATATCGCGGAGCGGCTCCCATTAATTATGCTATACGCCACGGAGAGACCGAAACGGGGGTGACCACTTTTCGGCTCCGGCACGAAATTGATACGGGTGAAGTGCTTCTACAAGAGAAACTCTCGATTGGAGATGAAGAAACTTTCGGCGAATTATACGAGCGCATGGCTACTCTCGGAGCCTCCGTATTGGTACGCACAGTGAGTTTGTTCCTTGATGGGGAACCCATCTCTACGCCGCAAGAACAGCTTCCGGGCTATGCCGATGCTCGACCGGCTCCGAAGATTTTCAAGGACGACTGTCGTATCGACTGGAATAAACCGGCTGAGGAGGTACACAATTTCATCCGTAGCATATCGCCTGTTCCTACGGCTTGGACCAAGCTCCACAGGCCGGGGATGGAATCCATCGTTCTGAAAATCTACCGCACCCGAGTTATCGAACGCGAACCTCGCCACAGAGGCCGATTCGGCACCATCATATGGGATAAGAAAAACCTCGACGTGATGACGCGCAAAGGGGTGGTACGCATACTCTCTCTCCAAATGCCCGGCAAAAAGCAGATGGATGCAGCCTCTTTCCTCAATGGCTTCGCCTTGTCCTCAGATATGTATATAGAATAGAAAGACGAGCCCGGCTCGAAGGGTTGGTTTCTTCATATTTTTCACCTCTTGCACACAATGTCGATGTGCAAGAGGATACTTCTCTGCGCAATACTCAGAGCTGCAATTGATTGTAGGCTGAGCCAATCATATGGTTTTTTAACTTTGTAACCGAAAAACAAACGACATCATGAAACAAAACGAAAAGCCTACAGCCGGTGCTGAGACAGCCGGGACTGCATCCACGACAAAGGGGAGAAAGCCTGATTGGCGCAAAATCCTGCCTTATGCTGCGGTCATACTCCTTTTCATAGCCCTCGCTTTGGCCTATTTCTATCCGGCCACATTCGACGGGCGTGTACTGTTCCAGGGCGACGTGGCCGGAGCCAGTGGTACGGCTCAGGATGTGCGCGATTGGGAGACGCAGACAGGAGAACGCTCCTATTGGACCAACAGTCTCTTCGGAGGGATGCCCATGTATCAGATTTCACCAAGCTATCCCTCTACCCATACGCTCCAAACCATACAGGATGTTCTGACCCTGCGCAAACCTTTCTATCTATTGGGCACCTATGCCTGGATGCTTTTTGCCATGATGGGAGGATTCTTCCTTTTTCTTAGATCGCTCCGTATCAGGATATTGCCGGCACTCATAGGCTCCATCGCATGGGCCTTTTCTTCCTACTTCCTGATTCTGATTATGGCCGGACATATATGGAAGCTGACAGCCCTGTGTTTCATCCCTCCCACACTTGCCGGTATGATCTGGATTTACAATGGGAAGTGGTTGGCAGGGGGTAGCGTGATGGCTTTTTTCACAGCCCTGCAAGTCCTGGCCAATCATGTGCAGATGAGCTATTACTTCCTGTTCGTCATGTTTTTCTTGGTGTTGGCATTTCTGGCAGAAGCCATTCGAACAAAACGAATCCGACACTTCTTCCTTTCCTCGGCAGTAGTCGTCATAGCAGGTCTGGTGGGTGTAGCTGTGAATAGTACCAACCTCTTCCACACCTACCAATACGGCAAAGAGACCATGCGTGGAGGTAGCGAACTGACGCTCAAGCAGAGCGGAGCACTCACGGATCAAGTGACGCATGAGAATAAAAGCGGACTGGACAAGGCCTATATCACACAATGGAGTTATGGTATAGGCGAGACTTGGTCGCTCCTTATCCCCGATATTAAAGGAGGATCCTCCGGTTACTTGGGTTATGACGAAAAGGTGATGGAAACCGTGAATCCATCCTATGCTCAGGCGATAGCTCGTATGAATCGCTACTGGGGAGACCAACCATTCACGGCAGGGCCTGTATATGTAGGAGCTTTCGTTCTCTTTCTCTTTGTCTTGGGTTGTTTTATCGTCAAAGGGCCTGTCAAGTGGGCTTTGCTGGCAGCCACCATCCTGTCTATTCTACTCTCTTGGGGGCATAATATGATGTGGCTGACGAGCTTCTTCATCGACCATTTTCCTCTGTACGATAAGTTTCGCACGGTATCGTCCATCCTTGTGATCGCCGAATTTACGATTCCGGCTTTGGCCGTTATGGCTTTGGTGGAAATAATCAAAGAGGGAAAACCCCTCCTTAAGCGCGAACGTACTGCTTGGGTTGCAGCTACACTTCTGACCCTTGGGGCATCGCTTCTTTTTGCCCTTGTGCCCTCCCTGCTCGGTTTGCTGAGCGGGCAGGAGGAAGCTATGTTCCAAGAAGCAGCAGGTCACCCTGAAGCAGCAGCTATCAAGACTACCCTCGTGAATGTTCGCTCGGGCATATTAGCTTCTGATGCATGGCGTAGCTTCGGCATATTGGCTGTATGCGGCATCCTGTTGTGGCTCTTCTTTCAAAAGAGACTCAAAGCAACTGCTCTACTGGTATCTTTGGCCGTGATCACGCTGGTCGATCTATGGACGGTGGACAAACGCTATCTGAACGACGAGCATTTCATAGATCCCGAACTCGTCAGCCAACGTGCTGCACCTCTGACAGAGGCAGACAAGCAAATCCTTGCAGACAAGTCGCTCGGGCACCGCGTTCTGAATCTTACCGTGGACACCTATAATGATGCCACCACGAGCCGCTGGCACCGGAGCATCGGTGGATACCACGCTGCCAAACTCCAGCGTTATCAGGATTTGATCGAACACCAACTGAGCAAAGGCAATCGCGAAGTAGTCAATATGCTCAACACCAAGTATATCATAGTCCCCGGAGAAAACAACCAGCCCACTCCCATGTTGAATCCGGACGCTTACGGTCCGGCATGGCCGGCCGGCAGTATCCGTTGGGTAGGAAATGCCAATGAGGAAATGATGGCTTTGGACAGCAATCGACTGACGCGTGACGTCGCTGTGGTGGACGAGCGATTCTCTTCCGAATCACTCAAAAGGCTACCGGCTCTGACCGATAGCACTGCCTCTATAAGTCTGAAAGAATATGCTCCGAACAGACAGGTGTACGAAGCTGTGAGCACACAACCCATGCTGGGCATATTTTCCGAGATATACTATCCTCATGGCTGGACAGCGACTATCGATAACCAAGCTGTACCGATCATTCGTGCCAACTATATACTCCGTGCACTGGAGGTTCCTGCCGGGCGTCATAAAATAGAATTTCGTTTTGATCCGAAGAGCCTGCACATCACAGAAGCTATAGCCAAGACAGCTCTGGCACTACTCCTGCTGGGGATTGTGTGGGCGATAGCACGCCCCTTCTTCTTGCGCGGAAAGCGTCCGACAGCCTGACATATGAAGACGTTGTTCGAACGAGGAGAGCTTTTGTTTCCGAAAAGAAGTGGTTTCTGCTACGTAATAGGAGTATTTGTTCTATTTCTGCTCTATTTCCTCTTTCAGAAAGTCATATTCCTGCTCGTCTACTCTGGCCGGCTTGCCGGGATAGGCACTTCCAGCGGAGATATTGCGGCCATTTTCCTGTATGGACTCAGGCACGATGCAGCCGTAGCAGCTTACCTGACAGTACTTCCTCTATTGTTCGCCGGCATCAATGCCATTGCCAGCTGGGGAGAAAAGAAAATCGGGCGAATACAGAGACAAATTCTTAAGCATTATTACACACTTATAAGCTTCTTTATCGGGCTGATCTACACGGCGGATCTGATGCTTTTCGGGTATTGGGGTTTCCGCCTCGATGCCACCCCCCTTTTCTATCTACGCCAGCCACAGGAAGCCATGGCCAGTGCTACAGCACCGCAACTCTTGATCGGTCTCTTGATCACGGTTGTATTCGTTTGCATACCGGCTTTCGTTCTACATCGATTTCACCGTAGGTACTTTCCGACAAAAGTAGCTGCACATCCGCATATCGCCGGCATATGGAAACCGGTTGTGGGTGGAGCTTTCCTATTCCTCCTGATCAGAGGAGGAGTGGGAGTGGCTACGCTCAATGTCGGATCCGTCTTTCACAGTCCCAAGCAGCTACACAATCAGGCTGCCGTCAATCCTGTTTTCAGTTTTCTATATACCTGCATGCATAGCGAAGAAGACTATTCGAACTATCAATTTTTGTCGGAAGAAGACTGTATCAAAGCTTTCGAGCAACTTCGTTTATACGGTTGTTCGGATGGAAGCGAAGTAAGAGAATCGGCTTCTGATAGCACAGAGAGGATATTGAGTACAGATAGGCCGAACATTGTACTGATCCTGCTGGAGAGCTTCTCGGCTAATGCCGTGGGATGCCTCGGTGGTACCCCGGGGCATACACCCTGCATTGATTCGCTGGCACAGAATGGAATACTCTTTAGCCGAACCTTCGCAAGCAGCTTTCGAACGGACAGAGGCACAGTGGCCACACTCAGCGGCTACCCTTCGCAGCCAAATTCATCCATCATCAAATACCCCAATAAGGTGCGCAATCTGCCGGGCATAGCTGCTTCATTGCGTGCCGCCGGCTATAGCACCCACCATCTGTACGGAGGAGATGCCGACTTTACAAATGTCCGTAGCTACCTATATGCCACAGGATATGACGAGGTAACCGACGTCAGCAGCTTCCCGATCAAAACGAGGTTAAGCAAATGGGGTACGCCGGATCATATCAGCTTTCCACGCCTATTGGATGATTGTCGGCGATTGGAGAAAGAAAAAAAGCCTTACTTCTACAGCTTCCTCACACTTTCCAGCCATGAGCCGTTCGATGTCCCTTCTCTGCATCATCCGGATCCGTATCTCAATAGCGTCTTCTATACGGACAGCTGTTTTGGCGACTATGTCCGCAGCATGCAGCAGTCTCCTGAATGGAAAAATACACTCATCATAGCCGTTTCCGATCATGGCTACCCCTATCCTGCCGACCAAGCTATGCCCGACCAGCCCGGCCGATATGGGATCGTGATGTTGTGGACAGGAGGAGCTATCTTGCGACCGATACGCTTCGAAGAAGTAGTATCGCAGTCCGATCTGCCTGCTACGCTGCTGGCCCAATTAGGGCTTGCTCATGATGAATTCGTATTCTCCAAAGATGTTTTTCGGAGCAGTAGTCCCCATTTCGCTTATTTCTCTTTCCCCGGTTTAGTCGGCTTGGCAACTTCTGAAGGAACTACCATCTATGATTTTGCCGGCGACAAGATTGTCTATGGACACGAAGTCCCCCTTGCCGAGCAACGCACCATAGCGGCCAAAGTGATGCTGCAATCGGTGATGAAGGATATGCTATCGCGTTAATAACCATCCCTTTCCATCGTAATCAGATACGAGTTTCACCTCAGGGTATCCGGCTTGGGATAAGCCTCTTATACATGATCGGCTCTATTCGGGACTCTGCTGACATGATCTCAAGACCGAAGCAACTCCAATCATAGCAGCTTGTGATCAAAGCTGCTCGAATCACCCTCTTATCGAACACTCCGAAAGAGGATATTATCCCCTCTCTATTCTCAAGATGAAATACCTGAAAGACAGACTTGCAACGGCTGTCTTGATCTCCCACTAAAGGTTCGTACAAAACGATAAGACACACCTCGTTATATCCGGTTCATTCACGAACTCATTTTTTTCGTGTTTACGCCCAAAAAAATGTGGTTCGAGAAAATTTTCGCTGTGGCGCGAGATTTTTTCACTTCCCGCGCCACAGCGAAAAAAATCTCGCGCCACTTTTCCGGAAAACACGCGCCACAATCGGAGCGTTTTCGGTTCGTATTCTATACCCCTGCCCTCGCCCCCTCTCTCTTTTTCAGTGTGGTTTTCTCAAAATTGCCCGTAGCTATGGATCCTATATATCCGATTTCCTCGCAAATAAGCATAAAAAATATGTGTTGATTACAGCTTTTATAGTAACTTTAGGCCATTAAATGTATTATAACCTATAACCCATGCGAATAGAACTAACTATCCAGGCAGACGATTCTTTAGTCTCTTTTTCTCACCAACATTTGCTCGTCGGCACTCTTCAAAAATGGCTCGGAGAAAACGATATGCACGGCAAAAGCATCTCCTACTCATTTTCCCGTCTCAATGGGGGCAAATTCGTGTCAGAACTCAACAGTATTCTCTTTACCGATTGGGCCAATATGTTTGTCAGTGCTCATGATCCGGAACTTATCAGACGCATGCTGACAGGGATCCGTCGAGATCCCACAATGTTCAAAAGCCTCTGTGTCCGGGAAGTGACCGTTATCGAAGATCCCGACATGACCGATCGCGAAATTTTCTTTCCTGCCAGCCCTATCCTGCTGAAGCGTTGGCGCAAGGACAATGGGTTCGACCATATAGTCTATACGGACGAAGCAGCCAATGCCCTACTGACAGAAAATCTTCGCAAAAAACTTCAGGCGGTAGGAATCGATGACCCTACTGCCACCGCATCCTTTGTCCCGGATCAGGGGAAAGCCAAGGTGATGCTTATCGATTACCGGGGAGTGAAAAACAAAGCCAGTTGGTGTCCCATCCGCATAATAGGGAATGCCGAGACCAAGCTGTTCGCATGGAATGCAGGCATCGGCAACTCGACCGGCATCGGCTTCGGTGCCATAAAATGAGAGAGCATGGAAAACAAGATATTTTTCGTGGTACACTATACAGGGCCTTTCGGGTATATAAAACCTTGGTCTGCAGTACGTGATGGAGAGACGTATAGCCAACAGTTTCTGACACCATCCATCATAGAGGGTATGGAGAAGAAGCTTTTCCCGGAAATGCTCACAAAGAAAGGTATACACAAGATTGCCCGTCATAAACTCTCATGTATGAGTATGAGTGTGCAACAAGAAAAAACGCAAACTCAGGCATGGGAGGGCAAAGGCAAAGGGAAGGGCCGAACGTACACCCGTCCGCAGTCCATTCTCAAACGCGGCGTGATGCTACACCCGTCTCTTTACCTCGCCTTTACGTCAGAAGAAGATGCTCTGATTGCAGCTCGGCAGCATCTTTGTCTATGTCGTAATGAAGACGTTGTACTGCCGGACACAGAGATACTGAAGATGGACGAAGAGACCTTCAATGCCCTATCGGGGTTTGAGCTTCGTTTTGGGAAGGATTATCCGGATGCCTTTATGGTGGGGTTCAACCGATTCGATGAAAATACACCCATGTACGGCAGGATAGAAATCGGAGGAGAGGCCATCCTACAATGACTCAAGCGAACGAGGGATGAGCCGATACGAACACATATTTGCCAAAAGCGATGGTACTCCGCTCTTACAACACCTGCAAGATGTAGCCAAAGCGGCCGAAGTCATGGCGCAGCATTGGGGCCTTTCGACGGACATGGCTCACAAAGGCGCACATCTGCATGACATAGGCAAAGCAAGCCCGATCTTCCAAAGCAGATTGAAGGCAGAAGACAATCTTGGCGGTGATGTTTTTCGTCACGAAATCGCTTCTATATTCTTCATTTCCTTACTGCCTGATGAAGTAGATCGCCGGGCTGTCATCGAAATGATAGCAGCCCACCATAAGTCCATCTGCAATGACAGCCGAGAACTTGGCTTATTGGATCTGGATGAAAATGAGAGTCGATGCTTCAAACTTCATAGCAAAGGATTTGAACAATGGAGCCAAGAAGCTTTGGGCATTCTTCATGAACTCGGATGGGAGACTCATCCCATCACGATGGATGAAGCCAGAAGCAATTACCAAGAGGCGGTAGACTACTGCAGCTCATTGGGGCGTAACTGTTCGCAGTGGAAAGGGCTGTTAATGGCTGCCGATCATTTTGCCTCCGGCTTGGACGGACAGACGGAAGATACACTGAGAAAATTGTTTATCATTCCGGATCTTTCCTATTACAGGAATAGGAGGAGCGAATTATATCCCCTCTCTCTTCTGTCTGCTGATGACGAACGACAACACACCTTAGTGACAGCCCCTACAGGAGCAGGCAAGACCGACTTCCTACTGCGGCGTTGCCGTGGCAGAGTGTTCTATACACTTCCTTTCCAAGCCTCCATCAATGCCATGTACGATCGGCTGAAAGCCGATCTTCAGGATACGGATGCTCAGATCTATCCGCTACATGCAGCTTCTATTCTAAAATTGAATGGAGGCTACGAGCGAATACTTTCCCGTCACGTGGGTGCCTCGATCAAGGTCTTGACGCCTCATCAGATTGCAGCACTGGCCTTCGGACTTAAAGGATATGAAGTCACGGCATTGGATATTCGAGGATGTGATGTGATTTTGGACGAAATACATACCTACCGGAAAGAGACCCAAGCCATGGTACTCAAAATAGTGGAGATACTGGTTGCACTCGGATGCAGGATCCACATTGGGACAGCTACAATGCCCACGGATTTATATACCGGACTGCTCCGACTATTAGGCGGTGAAACTGCCGTGTACGAGGTGAAGCTGCCGAAAGAAGTCCTAAAGGGATTTGACCGGCACACCATTCACAAGGTCGGCTCTATGGAAGTTGTCGGACCGGTCATACAAAAAGCCGTAGAACAGGGTCAGAAAATTCTGATGGTTTGCAATCAGGTCAAAAGAGCTCAGCAGCTATACCAAGAGGTCATTAGGAAGTATCCTGCCATCCCGACTCTTCTTGTCCATAGCCGTTTCAAAAGGGGGCATCGTGCTCAGCTGGAGCTGGAACTGAAAGAGCGATACAATCAGTGTCAGGGGCCTTGCATCGTGGTTTCCACTCAGGTGGTGGAAGTTAGTTTGGATATCAGCTTCGATTTGATGCTTACCGAATGTGCTCCCATCGATGCTCTTATCCAACGATTTGGCCGCATCAATCGAAAACGTTCTTTGGAAACGATCGGGCAAACGAAGCCTATTTACGTAATAGCTCCTCCCGAAAACGAAAAGGAAGCTTTGCCCTATGAGCTTGAAATTCTGCAGCGAAGCTACAGTTCACTTCCCCACAGCGAAGTGCTTCATGAGGCTGATGTACAACAGTTATTGGATGCGGTCTATCCGGAGGTGATGGCTCTCGATATTGATATGCACACCATTTTTCAGGATGGTAAATGGGTTATGAAAGAACTAAAACACAATTCGAAATCAGCCCTATTCAAAATACTGGATATAAACTCGGCCTGCTGCATCATGGAAAGCGATCGGGAAGAGTACGAAAACGGCAACTACATCACTCGAACACCCTTGGAAATTCCTGTTCCACAGAGTATTCGTTTCAAGCAATTAGTCGCTACGAACTGTGGTGCACATCCTTTCGTCATCCCTGACAGAGCATACGATTCGAAATTGGGCTTTGTGGAAGAATTTGCAGACTCGCGATACTACAAAAGTTTTGAGATATTCTAAATAAAAAGACATGGTTACTTCAGTTATAGGAAAGATATTCTTGAAGGCATACAATGAAAGGAACAACACCGATTATGCCCCCAAAGGATTCTTTTTGGATATTTACTATCCTCTTTTCTTCGGACAAGAAAAGTACTTGATGACGGCGGGTAATTCTCCTTTCGAAAACCCCAAAATATCATGGAAAGACATGATCTTAGGCAAAAAGCATTTCGAGACAGCAGAAAGGCGAGCCGAACGTCTGGAGAAGTTCGTTGAAAAAATTGATTCGGGAATAGCCGATGCGAGTATTGCCATTGGTTATCCCTCTATCGACCCTCTATCCACGACATCCGGACAGGTATCTATTCCTCGTAATGAAATAGATGCATCGGAAAGTTATTTGTCATGGATCGGGGCCGGTTTAGGAGTCGGTGTACAAGGAGGAATGACTATTCTTTTCAATAAGCCGGAGCTTCTATTGGACATTTTCGAGGGGTGGAAGGAATACAGACGACACCTTGACAAGACACCGAGTATGCGTGGCAACCAAATCAATACGTGGAATGGACAATGGATAAAAAAACTATATGATTCCAAGGACTGCTCACTCGACTTCTCCGATGTATACAGCACGAAAGACGGTATCATGGAAGTCTCGATTTTGCCGTGGGCACAACTTCTGGTGTCGATAAGCAAACGTTTCGAAGACCCTAAGATGATGGGATACATATACAACATAGGCCAAACAAATACGACTATCGGCTTTATTCCTTTCGTCCTATGGCCTATTCGTAAGGCAAATGAGCTGTTCGATCGATACTTTGGCGCAGATAAATATGAGGGTGCCGTGAAGTTGTTCGGTACGGCCATCGGCTTTGCCAAAGCCTGCAGCGAAGGCTCTGTCGGACTAAAAGCCATGGAGCCGAAAGGGCTGAGCGATTATATGCGAAAAGGAAAGATGCCGGTTTGCAAAGCAGGAAATGAAGAACAAATAATACAATATAATACATATCAAATTTGGTTATTAGCTATGCTCAACAACGAAGAATTATGGGGAAAATCCAAAGAATTTGCCCAAGCATTGCAGCTCTTTGGATCCGGAGGTAAAGCCGGAAGGACCGGTCGCACCAATGCGATCAAACTGCTATTGGAAGCAACGAACAAGAAGGTTTTTATCGAACGATTGACCGCTATTGTAGAAGAATCCGAAGTTGCAAAGAAATTGGAAGAGATGGCATCGATTGTCCATCTTATGCCTTCGGATAATGTTCCTTATTTTCTCACCTTGATACGATTCCATTACGCGGTAATTAACAAACAATAAATCAATAATTTTTTCAAGATATGAAACCATACATTTATCTCAGAGGTCTCAAAAGAGCAGAGCACACCGTGTTTTGCGTACAAGACGGACAAAAAACCTATTACGATGCCCAATACGACCGTTCTTTAGCATATTCGAGCGGACAGCAAGTAAAGCGATCCGTGTTGGAAGCCTTCACCGACTGTCTCAATGTGCAAATGGCTCCCATTACATTCAACTATGAGATTTCTTCAAAAAAAGAACTCACACAAAAAGAACCTTGGTCACCATGTGATCCTGAATATGCCGATCAGCTCATCGGCGGTTGGATGCGTGCAGGAGACGGGATCACGAAAAAACGTCGTAGCCCTCTCTCCGTATCGGCTATGCGCCCATTACATCCATTGCTTTGCGGTGTGAGCAAAGAGAATCTGACATTCGATCGCAGTGACAGGCCGGACAATCACCCCGTCAATGTCCGTTGGGCAGGGCAAAGCAATTTACTTTCGGAAGAGGAAATAGAGTCGTTCTTGCATAATACCAAAAGTACTCTGACGCGTCGGCATTGGATCCCGGACAATAAACGAGCCTCCGGTCTCTTCGTCTACGATATTGCGATCGATTTGCGTACACTGTTTTCTGTATCGCTCAATCAGCATGATCCGGAAATAGATCCTGAAACGATAGAGAAGCTGCGAGCAAATGGATGGGTGGAGAGCGAAACTGTTTTTGGCAAATGCTTAGTCCTTCCCAAGGCAGAACGAGATAAGATTATTCCTGCACTGGCACATGCCCTTATTCACTGGCGTATCACATCCAATCAAGCGCGTACATTCAGTTTGATGGAGACTCTTGCTATCGCAATCAGTGACAAAGCCAACGCGCAGGCAGGAGCAATCCGAGCCAAACTCATAGATGACGGTAGCGAGAAGCCTAAAGCCAGACCGATCGTGGACGAAAAGGCCGGAGCCGAGCTTTTCATTACTCTTCCCTGCGCAGCACATGTAGTAGTGGAAAACGAAAGTGCCGATGCCCTCGATGCCGCAGAAAAACGTCTTATTGAGATGATGCAGGCTTTCGATTACGAAAATCAGCTATAACCACATATTGACTCAAGCAGAGATACTCCTTTTCCGTGTCTCTGCTTGGGTTCTCCCAAAGAACAAAAAGTTATACTCTTTATTATGGCTGAATAAAAGAAATAAGGACTTGAGTTTTTATGATTATCACCGGCACGCACTTCAACTATTATCAGGTTTGTAGGAGAAAGCTATGGCTTTTCTCTGCAGGTATTACGATGGAGCATACATCTGATTTGGTGTACGAAGGGAAATTGATCCATGAGACAACGTACCAGCAACGACCGGAGCGATACCAAGAATTGGAGTTGGACGGCATCAAGATAGACTTTTATGACGCAAAAAACAGAGTGGTTCACGAGGTCAAAAAGTCTAACAAAATATCGCCTGCCCACAGACTCCAACTACTCTATTACTTATATGTATTGGAGCGTAATGGGGTATCGGGAGCAACGGGGATATTGGAGTATCCGACTCTACGAAAAAAGGAAGAAGTGATTCTTTCTGACATAGATCGCGAACGGATCAGAGAGATCGAGCAGGAGATCCTACAGATTATCAGTCACGAGGATTGTCCTCCTGTTATCGACTCCGGGATCTGTAAAAACTGTAGCTATTACGAATTCTGTTTCTCGGGAGAAGAGCAATGAAAAAGACATATTATCTATTTAACCCCGGCGAATTGTCCCGAAAAGACAATACCATCCGCTTTGTCCCGATCCAAGAGGGAGAAAACGGACAGGAACAAGCAGGACAAGCTCGCTACATTCCCGTTGAAGGAATTAGCGATTTCTATGTGTTTGGCTCTTTGAGGGCCAATAGCAGCTTATACAATTTCCTTGGAAGCAACGACATCGCAGTCCATTTTTTCGATTATTACGAAAATTACACCGGTTCTTTTATGCCTCGCGACTTCTTGCTATCAGGGAAGATGCTCCTGGCACAGGCTTCGGCGTATAAGAACAAGAAGAAACGATTGTTTCTGGCCAGAAAGTTCATTGAAGGTGCAGCCTTCAATATGCAGAAAAACTTAGCCTACTACAACAATCGGGGAAAAGATATGCAACCGATGATGGAGCTAATCGACAAGTATTCGTCGCGTCTGGAGGAAACGACAACGATAGAGGCTCTTATGGGTATCGAAGGCAATATCCGGCAAGCATACTATGATGCTTTCAATCTTATTATCGATCCTTTCGAAATGGGCGCGCGGAGCAAACAACCCCCTAAAAATGAGGTAAATGCACTCATCTCTTTCGGCAATATGATGTGCTACACCCTGTGCCTGAAGGCAATCCATCAAAGCCAACTGAATCCCACGATCAGCTTCCTGCATACGCCCGGGGAGAGGCGATATTCTCTATGCTTGGATATATCGGAAGTGTTTAAACCCATATTGGTAGATCGCACGATTTTCAAAGTCATGAACAAGCGAATCATACAGGCCAAACACTTCGACAAGCAACTCAATAAATGTGTCCTAAATCCATCGGGAAAGAAGCTTTTCGTACAAGCCTTCGAAGAAAGACTTTCTGAAACGATTCGACATCGCAAGCTCAATCGCTCTGTCAGTTTCAGGCACCTGGTCAAGCTCGAATGCTACAAAATAGCCAAAGACATACTTGGGATCGAAGAGTATCAACCCTTTAAGATGTATTGGTAATGTATATTATTTTAGTGTACGATATCGGGGAAAAGCGCGTTGGCAAAATGCTAAAACTGTGCAGAAAGTATCTGAATTGGATTCAGAACTCTGTGTTCGAGGGAGAAATCTCCGATGTCAAACTCTTAGAACTGAAAAGCAGAGCTGCCAGAATCATGGAAAAAGAGGAAGATAGTCTGATCATATTTTCTTCCAGACAAGAACGTTGGTTGGAAAAAGAAATAATCGGCAAAGAGCGAGCTGCGACAGATATATTCCTATAATACAGCACGATACAGTTCCCTTCATCTATCTTTTGAAGCGTCGATTTGAACAAATTCGTCCAGCCTTTTGTCATGATTAACCCTTGGCGATCTTTGAAATGATTGATAATCAATAAAATATATCAGTCGTCACACCCCTTGGTTTTTCATAGAATCGGACATCGACAACTATAATGTCTGAATATTGGGTTTCGCTTTCTCGTAACCCTCTCACATTCAAACCGAAAAACCTATATTTGTGACGGATTTCAATTGCACCATACAGGAATTAAAACGGCCTTAGGGAGTAGATTATAGTTTTTTCAGCTTATTTCAATTGCACCATACAGGAATTAAAACCGTTATTTCTAATACTTGAATCTCAGTATCTGAATTATTTCAATTGCACCATACAGGAATTAAAACATATAAACTTAATGCTATTATACTCTCTTTTCTCTGATTTCAATTGCACCATACAGGAATTAAAACAACTTGGGTATTACTATAAACAGTTGATGATTAATAATTTCAATTGCACCATACAGGAATTAAAACGTAAGTATCTCGTTTTCTTCTATATCATCATATATATTTCAATTGCACCATACAGGAATTAAAACGCAGAAGGTTCTAAGAATACACGCCCTTTTATGTCATTTCAATTGCACCATACAGGAATTAAAACATCTGGACATTCGTCGGTCTTTCGGAATTGGCAAATTTCAATTGCACCATACAGGAATTAAAACTCCTTAAGGTTCTCTTCGAAGAAGCTGTCAGGATTGGATTTCAATTGCACCATACAGGAATTAAAACTCATCATTTAGAAGATCAGAAAGCTACTAACTAAAATTTCAATTGCACCATACAGGAATTAAAACAAATTTTGAATACTTTGATTAGTTAGTGAAGATATTAATTTCAATTGCACCATACAGGAATTAAAACAAATTTTGAATACTTTGATTAGTTAGTGAAGATATTATTTCAATTGCACCATACAGGAATTAAAACTCTTTTAATGATTCAATATCAGATTGTGTAAAGAATCATTTCAATTGCACCATACAGGAATTAAAACATTATCTCTTCTTTTGTAATTGTATCGAAATAGTCAGATTTCAATTGCACCATACAGGAATTAAAACAAATTTTTAATTATTTTTCTTCTTGCATTTCTGATAATTTCAATTGCACCATACAGGAATTAAAACTTTATAATTTCAGAATGAAAGGGCGAAATGGCGGGAGATTTCAATTGCACCATACAGGAATTAAAACCTCAGGGCGGTCATAGAAGTTTACTAGCTCAATGTAATTTCAATTGCACCATACAGGAATTAAAACGGGCAAGTAAAATTCCTCTTGTCCCTGCATAATAAATTTCAATTGCACCATACAGGAATTAAAACATAGGCCTTTTTTATGCATAAGCCTTGATACTACGATTTCAATTGCACCATACAGGAATTAAAACTGGTATTGTAACAACCAGACCGGAAAGTGTAATCAATTTCAATTGCACCATACAGGAATTAAAACAAGGTTCAATGTCAGCTTCTGTGAAGAATCTAAATAATTTCAATTGCACCATACAGGAATTAAAACGTTGTAGTAGCACAAGAATTGTGCTACTAACCACTGAATTTCAATTGCACCATACAGGAATTAAAACAAGCGATAATTTGTGTTATCTGAGAATATCAAACGATTTCAATTGCACCATACAGGAATTAAAACAACAGTATCTCGTCTTCTTCTATATCATCATATATTATTTCAATTGCACCATACAGGAATTAAAACAAAGAACGAAAAAGAAATAGAGAAGCTGAGAAATGTATTTCAATTGCACCATACAGGAATTAAAACGCAAGCATAAAAAAGTTTCGATTTATATCGATCTCGATTTCAATTGCACCATACAGGAATTAAAACCGCACCACCTGCACCGGCGGCGTTGCAATGAATCGACATTTCAATTGCACCATACAGGAATTAAAACGATGAGAAGTTCAAAGAGTTTCTTGTTTTCTGGCAACATTTCAATTGCACCATACAGGAATTAAAACTATCATATGAAATTTCTTCAAGAGTTTTAGCACGCTATTTCAATTGCACCATACAGGAATTAAAACAACGAAACACATTGCAAATATAGAACATGTTGCTAAAATTTCAATTGCACCATACAGGAATTAAAACAATTCACCTGTACAGTCATATAATCAGACTCAGGAGATTTCAATTGCACCATACAGGAATTAAAACGCACCACAGCCCCAAGGACATCCCTACCTCCAGCATATTTCAATTGCACCATACAGGAATTAAAACGTCTTTGTCAGATAGCAGCTTTTTATACTCATTGCATTTCAATTGCACCATACAGGAATTAAAACCATAAATCGAGACGAATTTACGGATAGTCGGATTGCATTTCAATTGCACCATACAGGAATTAAAACGATGAGAATGAACGGTAAAATGAACGGTAAAATGAAATTTCAATTGCACCATACAGGAATTAAAACTATTTTCGACAAGCAAAGTTTCCCCGAAGAGGGGCATTTCAATTGCACCATACAGGAATTAAAACATCATGCTCCCTGTTAGGGCAGTCAGGGCTATATTATTTCAATTGCACCATACAGGAATTAAAACGAATAACAAACGGGATGACGGAATATCCGATACCCTATTTCAATTGCACCATACAGGAATTAAAACCGAAGTTTAACGACGAGGCGCGAGCCAAGTTGGTAATTTCAATTGCACCATACAGGAATTAAAACACTACCTTCATCGGGAAGTCGTGACCTTTCACAGTCAATTTCAATTGCACCATACAGGAATTAAAACGCAATACTTTCATTTCCTTCTTTTGTTTGTATTTCTTATTTCAATTGCACCATACAGGAATTAAAACCAGTATTAGTGGACGCTGTGATGGCCTCCGCGTTCTATTTCAATTGCACCATACAGGAATTAAAACCAGGAAAATGCAGCGGTCACGTGGATAGTAGGTGACGATTTCAATTGCACCATACAGGAATTAAAACTGAAAGATATAGAGGGATAAATTATTTAAGCAGTTATTTCAATTGCACCATACAGGAATTAAAACTTACGATTTCGCGGTGTTGAAGTTCTCAGATTCGCATTTCAATTGCACCATACAGGAATTAAAACGATATAAAGCTGTTGCATGCCGTTCTCAACGTCTCATTTCAATTGCACCATACAGGAATTAAAACAACACCTCTCTTTTTATCGTGGCATTGGCGTAATCAATTTCAATTGCACCATACAGGAATTAAAACGATAATATCCGAAGCCTCTTTGCAGTCTCCAAGGCCCATTTCAATTGCACCATACAGGAATTAAAACTCGCAGCGGCGGACGTCGAGATAGTGGTGCGCTGTGATTTCAATTGCACCATACAGGAATTAAAACGGCTCCTTACTGTTATGAAGAAAATATTTTGGTGCAATTTCAATTGCACCATACAGGAATTAAAACTTGCTTTTGGGACATTAGGAGCTATTCCAATTGGGAATTTCAATTGCACCATACAGGAATTAAAACTGTTATTACAAACAGTTGGTGTTGAGCAAAAAGAAAATTTCAATTGCACCATACAGGAATTAAAACGTCTGAAGATCAATGAGCTGCCACCTGTCAACCTCCATTTCAATTGCACCATACAGGAATTAAAACTCGCTTTTTTACAGCCCTAACAAATACCATTCTGTTATTTCAATTGCACCATACAGGAATTAAAACGCACGAGGTGACCATCAAACGGGCCTTCAAGCATAATTTCAATTGCACCATACAGGAATTAAAACGTTGCAGATAGCTTCTGCGACAGGCAGGGCGATTTCATTTCAATTGCACCATACAGGAATTAAAACGAGGGTTTTCTGTTTGTTGTCTTTTTCATTTCGTTATTTCAATTGCACCATACAGGAATTAAAACGGCAATCGCGTCGTTTTACCGCATTTCCGTTCGTCAATTTCAATTGCACCATACAGGAATTAAAACAAATACGGCAGAGATTGGGCAGACAGAACAATCCTATTTCAATTGCACCATACAGGAATTAAAACTATGATGAGGTTGCAGAATGGCTTGAAGACAACAAATTTCAATTGCACCATACAGGAATTAAAACGTGCGGAGGTCGATATAAATGTTTTCTGCGTCTTCTATTTCAATTGCACCATACAGGAATTAAAACTTTTGGATTTCTTGTTGGTTGTTATTTGTTTCTCGAATTTCAATTGCACCATACAGGAATTAAAACCTCATCCCGAAAAGTCTTCTCGCTTCGCCGATCCCTATTTCAATTGCACCATACAGGAATTAAAACTTGAAATAATAAATGATAAGAGTTTAGAAACTATCTTATTTCAATTGCACCATACAGGAATTAAAACACGTATACCCTCGTCTCTTTTTTTCCGCATAGCGGAATTTCAATTGCACCATACAGGAATTAAAACATTTGGATTGGAGATTTTCATGTTCTGATGGCGCTCGATTTCAATTGCACCATACAGGAATTAAAACCGCACTGTTAGCACGTGGGCAGGTTTTTTTGTTATATTTCAATTGCACCATACAGGAATTAAAACAGTTCATAATTTTTTATTGTTTTATTGTTTTGTTTTTAATTTCAATTGCACCATACAGGAATTAAAACCTGAGCTACTAAGAATTTAATACTGTTATATTCTCATTTCAATTGCACCATACAGGAATTAAAACACTAATAACTGCTCTTCTGATTCTATATCATCATAATTTCAATTGCACCATACAGGAATTAAAACTCTGTCAATTCAGAGATGATCTCTTTGTTATAAGTTAATTTCAATTGCACCATACAGGAATTAAAACAATTTTGGGATGATAATAAAAAATTGGTGAGTATTATTTCAATTGCACCATACAGGAATTAAAACTTGTAGGTGTAGTCCGCGTTTGCGATGCTGCGTTTGATTTCAATTGCACCATACAGGAATTAAAACCGTCAGCCTGCGCGAAGAAGGCCTGAGCCTCCCTGTATTTCAATTGCACCATACAGGAATTAAAACTTCAGGATGCAAACGGGGAGGCAGTCGAGGAGATGAATTTCAATTGCACCATACAGGAATTAAAACGTTTCACCAACCTTCGGACTAATAAAGGGATTAGTTATTTCAATTGCACCATACAGGAATTAAAACGCTCTCCAGCCAGCTTTGTATATCGTCCTGCTTCACATTTCAATTGCACCATACAGGAATTAAAACGCTGATATCCCTCGTGAATGACTCGATTACGACAGGATTTCAATTGCACCATACAGGAATTAAAACATTCAAAGAATTGGTCGAGGATGCTATCGACAAAATTTCAATTGCACCATACAGGAATTAAAACCTCATGGTCTTTCGGTTTATCCTTTATAATATCGAAATTTCAATTGCACCATACAGGAATTAAAACAAAACAATCGATAAACTATATCTATATAGCGAGAATTTCAATTGCACCATACAGGAATTAAAACGGTGGTCATCCTTCAGCTCAGCGAGAGACGGACGAGCATTTCAATTGCACCATACAGGAATTAAAACCAGTCCTTCCTGCACGACAAATACTCCATACCCGCCCATTTCAATTGCACCATACAGGAATTAAAACGTTCGCGGACGGATGCAGAGAGGTCGTTGGTACATTTCAATTGCACCATACAGGAATTAAAACAAGAAAGGCACATACAACGGAGAGAAGAAGGAGGCATTTCAATTGCACCATACAGGAATTAAAACTACTGACAGATTTAAGGTGGTTTCATCAAATGACGGATTTCAATTGCACCATACAGGAATTAAAACAACGAAGCCGTCTTTGGTTATTTTCATATTTTCCTCATTTCAATTGCACCATACAGGAATTAAAACTCTGTCAATTCATAGATGATTTCTTGATCATAACTATTTCAATTGCACCATACAGGAATTAAAACACATTTGATATTGTTTAATATCTGTATTAATAAAGAATTTCAATTGCACCATACAGGAATTAAAACTTCTTGGGTCGTAGTTGTACACAACATACTTATCCCCATTTCAATTGCACCATACAGGAATTAAAACATACCACTCTGTCTCACGCTCACACGGGGCGAATCGAATTTCAATTGCACCATACAGGAATTAAAACCTTGGAAACCCCAAGCACGTGAGTAGGTCAGCATGAATTTCAATTGCACCATACAGGAATTAAAACAGAGCAAAAGACGGATCGCACGGGGGGCAGATGGTGATTTCAATTGCACCATACAGGAATTAAAACACACCCTGCTATGCTGAATGACACCATAATAATGCCAGCAGATTTCAATTGCACCATACAGGAATTAAAACTGATAACTCTAAAAACTGAACGTCTGTATCTGTATATTTCAATTGCACCATACAGGAATTAAAACAGAATTGTATGTCTGTATCTGTATTAGAGATACGCAAATTTCAATTGCACCATACAGGAATTAAAACGTATAGCGGACAGGTTGATAGATGCTGGAGTTCTAATTTCAATTGCACCATACAGGAATTAAAACAAGCCTTTTTCAGTCGCTGAGCATACAGGTACAGAGATTTCAATTGCACCATACAGGAATTAAAACTACTACATCGGTCGATCCTCCAGTACACGCTTTACCATTTCAATTGCACCATACAGGAATTAAAACAAGAGGCTCCCTTCTTTAACCTCAATCTGGGTACCTATTTCAATTGCACCATACAGGAATTAAAACGCGAAAACAAACTATTTGTTTATACCCATTATAATGATTTCAATTGCACCATACAGGAATTAAAACTTGGGATATACTCCCCGTTGAAGTGGCTGACCTCATTTCAATTGCACCATACAGGAATTAAAACGAAAGCACTCATGATGGCAAATATCGTTGCCCACTAAATTTCAATTGCACCATACAGGAATTAAAACCGGCAGAGCCAGCAGCGTCCGCCTTTTGCTGAGCAATTTCAATTGCACCATACAGGAATTAAAACATCTTAACCTCCAGCTCTTCCACCTCATCAGTTAGATTTCAATTGCACCATACAGGAATTAAAACGCTCGAACTGAACGGCGGGGGCGTTAAGGGACTGCAATTTCAATTGCACCATGCGGAAATTAAAAATTAGCTCCGTCACGGAGAACCTTGCCGTTGCATGCCATTTCAATTGTTCCTTAACGAGAATTTTTTACTTCCCCAACCAAACCGAAAAAATTCCCGCGCCACGTTTTTGAGCCTATAGAACAGGGAATTTTTGGAGTCAAAATAATTGGAGAGAGGGCCATTGTCAAAAGGATTTCTTTGGCGATAATGAGGAAATATCCGGAAACGGTCTACAAAGAATATCGGGATGGATGCGGAGTTGTGGGTTTGTATAGAATATTTTGAAAATCAATCGATTGTATTTTTTTGCTGCGATTGTATAAGCAGTCTCAGTCGTTTTTTTGTAAGTTTGAGACATGTATAGAAAAGCCTTGCTTTTGTTGGGTTTGAAGTTGTTGGCTTTGAGCCGATTGTACACTCAGGAGCCGCGCTTAGGGATACCGGATTCCATGCTGCGGCACGGAACCGTGGTCACCGTGGAGAAGGGCGACACCGTATACGATATCGCTCTACCCCAGGTGTCGGTGCAACACAAAAAATACAAATCCCGTCAGCTGACTCCTCAGGAGAGACAAGAGCTTTGGAGGCTGATTCGGGACGTAAAACGAACCTTGCCCTATGCCAAAATGATCGCTGCCACTCTGATCGAAACGTACGAATATATGGAAACGATGCCCGATGAGAAAAGCAGACAAAAGCATCTCAAGCGCATGGAAAAGGAGATGAAGCAGCAATATATGCCGGAAATGAAACGGCTGACTCTGCGACAGGGCAAGCTCCTGATCAAGCTGATCGACCGACAATGTGCGCAGTCGAGCTACCAATTGCTCAAGGCCTTTCTCGGTGGATGGAAAGCCGGATGGTGGAATCTCTTTGCCCGATTCTATGGAGCAAGCTTGAAGACTCGCTACGAACCTGACAAAAATCCGGAAGATGCCCTGACGGAACGAATAGTTTTGTTAGTGGAAGAGAAAAGAATTTAACAAAGTTCCTTTGTTGTTTCGGCGAAAAATGCTATATTGGCCTCTGTTTTTCAGAGACGACTTGTTTATGGAAAAGAATAAGTTACAGCTGGAGTATATTTTCGACCGTGTATCGACACGTAGTCTGTGGCGTTATCTGAGTACACCGGATGGTTTGTCGGAATGGTTTGCCTACAATGTGAGGTTGGAAGACAACGGGGACTTCTATTTCCAATGGGATAAGAATAGTGGCGAGAAGGCTTCTGTCCTCGAGCAGCGAGAGGGCGAAAGGATCCGTTTCCAATGGCATAGAGAACAGGATCAGAATGCCTGTTTCGAATTTGTCATTCATCACTCGGAATTGACCGGAGGGAAATCTTTGGAGGTTATCGACTACATTGCTCCGGAAGAAGTGGCCGACATGGAGCACTTCTGGAACAATCTGATCAGCAGGCTTCGCCTTTCTCTTGGCGCACCCGAATGATCTGACTCCGAAGGATCCGGAGGCTGTCTAAAGCGGATCTACATCGAATAGGATGCGCACTCGCTTGTATTCTTGAGTGCGGGTCTGAAGTGCTGTGCGAATGGTATCGAGTATATTGCGCGCTGCAGATACGGAGAATGAGAGAGGAAGACGAAGGAGCAATTCGCGAATGAATGCATTCCTAAGACGGGAGATGGGGGGCACTAAAACGGGGGAGAGACTCTGCTCCGGCAGATGGGCTGCCAAAGAGGCGGCATAGTCGGAAGCGATTCGCTCTGCGAGATTCTCTTCGCCTGCTCGGAACTCGATTCGTATCAGCCGGCTAAAGGGAGGGAAGAAAAGCATTTGCCTCTCCTCCAGTTGTTCTCCGATAAAAGCCTTATAATCACCTTCTCGCAATAAATCCGCAAAGGAGTTGCCCGGATTATTCGTTTGTACATAAAGACGGGAGGCTCGGCTCCTAAGCATGAGCTGATAGAGCAGCTGATAAGCTCGCTCGTAGGCGCGGAAATCCGGGAAACCCAATATGCTGTCCAGCTGCGTGACGGCCACAAGTCCTACATGCTCGTTATAGGGCTGTCCTTTGATCAGCTGGGTGCCGACAAGTATATCCACCTCTTTCGCCTCCAGACGCGCCAGGGCCCCGTCCATCTTCGTCCGGCTCATGGCCATATCGCTGTCCATTCTGAGGATGGAGGCGGTAGGGAAACGTCTTTTAAGCTCTTCCTCTATTCTTTCGGCTCCATACCCCACGGGTTGCAGGCTGCTCGGCCCTCCTGCACCCGATGCCCCCTTGCAGGAGGGGCAGATGCGCGGAAGGGGTCTGCTGTAGCCGCAGTAATGGCAGACGAGCATACCGGAATGCTTGTGATAGGTGAGACTCACGTCGCAGTGGATGCAACGGAGCTTTTCTCCACAAGAGCTGCAAATGATATACGGAGCGAAGCCTCTGCGATTTTGGAGGATGACGGCCATTTTTTTTTGCCGAATCGTCTCTTCAATCGCTGAGACGAGGGGGAAAGAAAGCAGGTCGCCTGCTCCGACCTGTCTTTGACGGCGCATCTTGCCCATGTCTATGACTTCCAAATCGAATCGGGGGCGAACCCAATCGTCCGGCCACGCAATCAGTTCACAGGCTTTGTGGCGAACTTGGTGGAGCACCTCGGCGGAAGGAGTGGCCGAAGCCAACACAACGGGACATTCGTGGAGTCTGCCGAGTCGAGCTGCCACCTGTCGCGTATGAAATCGGGGGGCAGGATCCTGCTGCTTGTAGAGGTATTCCTGTTCCTCGTCCACGATGATCAATCGCAAACGACGGAATGGCAGGAAAAGAGCCGATCGAACACCGAGCACCACACAAGGATCTTCCGTTGCGGCCAATCGGTTCCACACTTCTACCCTTTTGGCATCGCTTTCAAAGGCATGATAGGATAGCAAACGACTGCCCAGTCTCTCGGCCATGCGTGTGGACAGAGTATCGCTTCCTGCTCGTTTGTTCGCTTCCGGAGAGAGGTACAGGACTTGACCTCCTGAACGGACAACTGCTTCCGTCCAAGCCAAGAGTTGTTTTTCTTTGCGTCGAAAGTCATGCGTATAGAGGAGAGAGAGCGGTTTTTGAGGCAGGGGAGCCGATACTGCGGAGTCTGTAGAACTCTCTTCCGATCGAATGGCTTTATCTTCCTCTTGGGGCTGCTCCCACAGGCGGTACTCACCTCCGCCGGCCGAATACATGACCGAGTGTGTAACAGATTCGGACAGAAAGATTCCTTTCTTTTTCAGAGCGGAAAGGGTAACTGTAGCATGAGGCTCGGACTCCGCCAGTAGCCTTTGCGGTATGGGAGAGGAATATGGGAGGGAGTGCTCTGTTATCAGCTCTGCCCAGCGAAGCAAAAGGGCGGATTGCTTGGGAGCACGATGCAAACTATCCAGAAGTGAGGCAAAACCCTCTTCCGTCCGGAAAGGCTCTGCCAGACGAACGAATGCTTCTGTCTTGGCCTTGTACCGGTTTTTTACTTCCTCCTCCAGCCGTATGGCTCCTCGTTCCACCAAGGAGGTAAAAGCGCGAATCGCTCGTTTGCCGACAGCCTTTTGCAGGGCATCAAGCGTGTAGGTTCGCCCTTTTGCCAACTCCAAAATATCGAGTAGCTCCTCTTCATCGCGACTAAGCTGGCTGTCGGCTTCGAAGTCCGTATTATAATGGATGACGGTACGACTCTCAGGAAGTAATGCCGCAGGCAGAGCAGCACGGAGTACTTCTCCCTGCGTACATATGTAATAAGCCGACAGCCACTGCCACAGACTCAGCTGTGAGGCAGTGACTGACGGCTTATCGTCAGGCAGGAGGAGAACCTCCTTGAATGAAATTTGCAGGTTGGGACGCTTGTCGGACAGTCCGATGATAATCCCCGTATAGTATCGCTTGGCTCCGAAAGGTACTACGCAACGCATCCCCACGACGGCCTTCTCGGCCAACTCCTCGGACAATCGGTAGTGAAAACTACCCTCAAGAGCCAAGGGAATGAGGACTTCGGCATAGCGCATAGCTATCTTCTCCCTTTCATCTCGGAGTCATGGCTATGATTCCGCTTTCAGATATTCGTGCATGGCAGCTGCTGCTTTCCGTCCATCGCCCATCGCCAATATCACAGTGGCTCCGCCACGAACGATGTCACCACCGGCAAAAACATCGGGGAGAGCAGTCTGATTGCTCTCATTGACGACGATGGTTCCTTTGCTTGTCACTTCAAGACCGGAAATAGTTCGGGGAACGAGTGGATTGGGCGATACTCCGATACTTACGATCACTTCGTCCACGGGGATCTCCTCGATAGTCCCCGTGATCGCAACAGGACGACGACGACCACCTGCATCCGGCTCGCCAAGCTCCATCTTTTGCAGGCGCATCGCAGTTACTCGACCCCGTTCATTGCCGATATATTCGATAGGATTGTGCAGCGTCAGGAACTCTATTCCTTCCTCTTTGGCGTGCTTCACCTCTTCCAGTCTTGCCGGCATTTCCTCTTCGCTGCGTCGATAGACGATCATGGCACGCTCGGCTCCGAGGCGTTTGGCCGTACGGACGGAGTCCATGGCCGTATTGCCGCCCCCGATGACAGCTACATTCTTGCCCTTGAAAACGGGTGTGTCGCTATCGGTTTGGCTCGCATGCATCAGATTGACGCGCGTCAGATATTCATTCGAGGACATGACACCTACAAGGTTTTCGCCCGGGATATTCATGAAATTGGGCAGACCGGCACCACTTCCTACGAATACACCGCGAAATCCTGCTTCATGCAGGTCATCGTACGCGATCGTTCGGCCGACAATCGTATTCGTTTCAAAACGTACGCCCATCTCTTCGAGGAGATTGATCTCCGAATCGACTATGCTATTCGGGAGACGAAATTCGGGAATTCCGTACTTGAGCACTCCTCCGATTTCGTGCAGAGCTTCGAATACGGTCACGTCATAGCCCAACTTGGCCATGTCTCCGGAGAAAGAAAGTCCGGCCGGACCGCTTCCGATCACAGCCACTTTGATACCGTTGCGAGGAGCCATTTCGGGAACTTTGAGTGCACCCTGTTCGCGTTCGTAGTCTGCGGCAAAGCGTTCCAAGAAACCGATGGCAACAGCCGGTTTGTTCATCTTCGTATAGATGCAGCGGCTTTCGCACTGCTTCTCCTGCGGACAGACACGTCCGCACACCGCAGGCAAAGAGCTTGTCTCCCGCAGAGTAGATGCCGCAGCCAGTATATCGCCTACTTCTATCTGCTTGATAAAGGTCGGGATATTGATACTCACGGGACAACCCTCCATGCAGCTCGGTTGCGGACAATCGAGACAGCGAGAGGCTTCAGCCATAGCGGCTTCGCGAGACAGACCGCGATTGACCTCTTCATTGATCTTGGAGCTACGGTAGAGAGGGTCGAGTTCGGGCATTTCAGCTCGTGGACGCGACATGCGTTCTTTATTTTTGAGCGTGTTGCGCAGCTCCTCTCTCCATGGCTCGGAGCGGCGCAGTCGGATAAGTTCTTCTGTAGTCATATCAATAAGGCAGAAAATAAGGTTATTCCATCTCTCGGTATGCGCCCAAACGCATGATCATCTCATCGAAATCCACTTGGTGTGCATCGAATTCAGGGCCATCGACACAGACGAATTTCGTCTGTCCTCCCACGCTTATGCGGCACGCCCCACACATACCGGTGCCATCCACCATAATCGTATTGAGCGAAGCTATGGTCGGTATCTCGTATCGTTTGGTCAGGAGAGAAACGAACTTCATCATCACGGCCGGCCCGATCGTAACGCATAGGTCTACCTTTTCCCGTTTGATAACGCTTTCCACTCCATCCGTTACGAGGCCTTTCGTTCCGTAAGACCCATCGTCAGTCATGATGATCACTTCATCGCTATTGGCTCGCATCTGTTCTTCAAGGATAACCAGATCTTTAGTTCTGGCAGCCAACACGACAATTACGCGGTTGCCTGCTTTGTGGAAAGCCTCCACGATCGGGAGCAAAGGAGCCACACCCACACCGCCTCCGGCACAAACCACTGTGCCGACCTTTTCGATATGCGTACTCTGTCCCAGCGGACCTACCACATCCGTGATATAGTCGCCGACTTCGAGTTCGGCCAATTTCTTGGAAGATTTGCCCACGGCCTGAACCACTAAGGTAATGGTACCGCGCTTTATGTCAGCCTGTGCAATAGTCAGGGGGATGCGTTCGCCTTTTTCTCCAACGCGGATGATTACAAAATGTCCTGCTCTTCGCGATTTGGCTATACGAGGAGCCTCTACTTCCAGCTTGATCACATTAGCCGAGAAGTATTCTTTGGATACGATTTTATTCATAGTAACAGTCACATTTGCCCGCTGCTAACCGAAGCGTTCGGTCGCAAAGGTAAGAATAATCCGGGGGGAGTAGACAGGACAAAGAAAAGGACACCTCCGTTAGAGAGCCAAGGGAGCGTGGCAGTCACATGGGAATACCATCGGGGGAAACGGATAAATATGGTAGTTTTGTCTGTAAATAAGTAAGCATAAACACCATAATGCGCATTGATATAATCACCGTGCTGCCCGAAATGATCGAAAATACACTCAACTGCTCGATCATCGGGAGGGCACAAGAAAGAGGACTGCTGGAACTGAAGCTGCACCAGCTTCGCGACTATTCCACCGATAAATGGAAACGTGTGGACGACTATCCATTCGGTGGAGAGCCTGGCATGGTGATGCAAATAGAACCGATCGACCGGATTATCACCGAACTGAAAACCCAGAGAGAATACGATGAGGTGATATTCACGTCTCCCGACGGTGAGCGTTTCGACCAACCGATGGCGAATGAACTGAGTCTCCTATCCAATTTGATTGTTCTTTGTGGACATTATAAGGGGATAGACTATCGTATCAGGGAACATTTGATCACTCGTGAGATTTCGATCGGCGACTACGTGCTCACCGGCGGAGAGTTGGCCGCCGCCGTGATGACCGATGCCATCGCTCGGCTCATCCCCGGAGTCCTGAACGATGCCGGCAGCGCACTGTCCGACACCTTTCAGGACAATCTGCTGGCTCCTCCGGTCTATACCCGCCCGGCCGAGTACAGAGGTTGGCGAGTGCCGGACATTCTGCTCAGCGGACATGAAGCCAATATCGCCAAATGGCGTCTCGAACAGGCTGTGGAGCGGACTAAGCGGTTGCGCCCCGATTTGATAAAAGACTGATCCCGCTCACCCCTGATTCTGCGATACGCTTATGAAGATGATAGAATGGCTCACAAGCAAACTGCCCGATCGGGCACATGTTCGCTCCATCATATTCGGCATGAATACCCCCACGGGACGCCTCTTCGATATTCTCCTGCTATGCCTCATCCTTCTGAGCGTCATTGTCGTTTCTGCCGAGAGTACCGTAGGCCTGTCCCATAGCACGAGGGATTTTCTGCTTTGGTGCGAGTGGGTTATCACCATTGTATTCACCATCGAATACATCCTGCGCATCTACTGCCTTCATAAGCCGTGGCGTTACATCCTTTCCTTTTACGGCATCATAGACCTCATCTCCATCCTTCCCTCCTATATAGGCCTTATCTATAGCGGAGCACAGGTATTGATGGTCTTCCGTATCCTTCGACTGCTGAGGATCTTCCGTATCCTGAGCCTGAACAACCTTGTCTCCGCAGGTGATATGCTCGTGCGATCCATACGTGCCAGTATGGCCAAGATTATGGTCTTCATGCTTTTTCTTCTCCTGCTCGTCACCATTCTCGGCTCGGTCATGTACCTGATCGAAGGGAGGGTCAATCCCAATTTTTCCAGCATCCCCAAGTCCATCTACTGGGCTATCGTCACGCTGACCACCGTAGGCTATGGCGATATTACCCCCGTCACGGCCGTCGGTCAGTTGGTATCTACGATAGTGATGCTGCTGGGTTATTCCATTATTGCCGTACCGACGGGAATCATTTCGGCCGAGATGACCAAATCCAATCGCGCCGACTCCATGGTCGCATTCGACACACCCATCCGCTGTCCGCGCTGCAACAAACGCATCCGCAGGCGCAAGGCTCGCTACTGCGACCAGTGCGGCTACTCCCTTTTTACACATGGTCATACAGTAGTCCCCAACACCTATAAACCGGAAGGGGATACCGGCAGCAACGAATAGACGCCCCCTCCGATCTCCCCCTCTCTTCTCACCATCTACAAGTCAAAGTCTAGCAGTCAGCCGACTAGCTTACAGATCCGACTTCTTCCCGTACCCGCTATACTTATATCTGTAACGGTAATCGATACCGAGCAGACTGCCTGCAAAGGTGCTCACTTCTCCGTAAGCAATCAGCACGCTCGAATCGATTTCCCCCACAGGAGGGACAAAGAAGCCGATGAACAGCAGTAACAACCCGACCAAACACAAGAGAACGGCCAAGGCGAGGTGCATCCTTATCCTTCGTTTCATAGCCGACTGTATTCTGCGTGTACATCGAAACAAGGGCACGCCTTCATCCATTCGTCGGGAGTAATGCTCCCGTCGTGATTGCGATCGTAGCTCAAGTCGCGATGGCCGACTATTCTTGCCTGTGGGTACAGGTTTCTCAGCTGCATCAACAAACGCCTCAGGGCAGCCTTCTGCTGCGGAGTTCGCGTATCGGCCGGCTTGGCCGCCGAATTGAGACCTCCCTCATAGCAGACACCTATACTGCAGAGGTTGTACCCTTTGGCATGTGCTCCCGGCTCTGTCGTCGGTCGTAATGCTTCCGTATCCCCGTTGCGACGGATGTAGAAGTGATAACCGGCCGAGCGAAACCCTCGTGTCCGATGGTCGCGATCGAGCTGAAGCGATGTGTAGGCCATATTGGATCTCGTGGCCGAACAGTGGATGACTATATATTTGATGGTATTCATTGTTTTGGATGTTGATAGATGAAAAAATTAGACTCATTATAGAAAGATAAAGGCCGGAGACAAAAGCAACTTCCCTGTCTCCGGCCTTCCAATTAGATTCGCGTCCCTGCTTGAACACAGGAGGAATACGGATCAGGATTAGAGACCGCCGCCTCCGCTGCCTTGCTCACCGCCACCCTCGGGAGAATCAGGAACAGTGGGAGTACCTCCTTGCTGTTCTCCGGGACGAACCAGGTTGATCCCTTTCAGTCGAATCTGCCGACAGGCGCGGCGAATATCGCCACCGGGCAGGAAGAGCACCCGCGCTCGGCGGATGTTTTCCACGGTAAACTCCTCTCCTTCTTTGGCGGCTTTGGAGCTGAGACTGATCCGGAAGCGACCCAATTCTCCCAACGAGATAGCCCGTCCTTGCTTGAGCCCGGTGATGACAAGACCCGTTACCGTATTGATGATAGAGCGGACATCACCCTCACTCACCGCGGAGATTTTGCTTGTCAGATCGCAGATCTCGGACAAATCCATATCTCCCGTTTTCAGCGTTTGGGCGTATCGAATCTTCGCCGGCTGTCCGTTGATCATCACTTTACGTTCTTTTACTTTGAATGAAACTGCCATAATAATTTTTGTTGTTTAATAGATTGATGAAATAATACTGTCGGCACTTCGGTTTGTTGCTATCGGATGGCCATCCATGCTTTCGTTCCTTTTTGCTGACGATGCAAAGGTAGAACGGCCCGTTTGTACCCGGGAATCGAACTGCATCCTGCGGCTTCCTGTGGTATCCTATGGCCGTCTTCGGCCTTCTTCTCGGTCGATTTCGTTTGTCGAGGGGAGCCGGATTGCTCCTTTTTATACGCGCACGACCGGGAAAGCAGTGGGAATAATGCACTCAATCCAAGTCAGTACTAAAAAAGAAAGAGCCTCATGGGATAGGCAGTACGATCCCATGAGGCACCAAACCGGATACCGGCAATGACTAAAAGCGGTAGCCAATACCCACGAAGAAGTCACGATTATAAGCGTATTCGTTATTCCCCTTTTCTCTCAGTGCAGTCGTCGAAGAGGATTGTCTCTTGTCTTTCAACCCGGGAATATCAGAAGCTCCACCCGATACAATATCCGCAAATCCATGTTCATAGCCTATCTGTACATAATAACGCTTATAGTGGAATGCGGCTATGATGTTTGCCCCGATGTCCCAGCGGGTATTCGTTGGGCCACCAATCGCAGGACCAAAAAAATCTGTGCTGTAGTTGTTCGGCTTCCAACCTTCAAACTTCTGCCGATATGTACCATATATACCGTATGCGAGGAAAGGACCCGCTTCGATCGAAACAGCCATGTCATTCATCAGGTCGAACCGTATGCCGGCATTGATCGGCAGTTGCAGATAGTGCAAGCGAGTGGAAACCTTCGTAATATAGTTGATTTGAGGCTCCATTTCGGGTATATCCCATTCGGTTTTGGAGCCCTTCATCGTATAGTTCAGCCCGGGAGCCAAATAGAATCCACCTGATCCAATCTTGAATTCGGCAGCTACTCCGACCCTCAAGCCGACATTCATTTTGGTATCCCACACATACCCGTCTCTTTTCATGCTCTGATTGCTGCCTACGAAGTTGGCATCTACGCGAAGTGCCGGGCGGCTTTGCCCGATGGCCATAGTGACCGAAGCAAGTAGCACAAGGGTTACAGTAAAAATCCTTTTCATTTCTATTCGTTTGATTGGTTATCTACACCCTCTTTATTTGTTCTTTAATACGGATAGAGGATTTTCCAATTCCTCAACCAATAGATCGACCCTTGTGCAAGGGTTGTGATTGGCATAATCTTTATCCTTGTGATTCGAACGAAGTCTTTTTGCACATTCCTTTGCTAAAATTCCATCTCCATGGTCTTTCAATATGTTGTAAAAGGAAGGATCATTCTTATTGTATCGGAAAGAATTATCATTAAGTCGCTTTTGTATCAACTTTTCAAGTTTGGAAATGTAAGCATCACGGCTGATAGGTACATCCAGATATTGGAAATGGAGAAGGAACCACAATTCAAAAGCTTCGTTTGTCCAAGCGCATCCGAAACCATAGCTTTTTGCAAGGTCGATAGCTCGATTAAAATCATCAAAATCGTCTTTATCAAAGACAACCCAAATCCGATCAAAGCCTAATTCACGTTCTTTTTCAAGATCATCCCGAATCTCTTTGGCTCGTTCGACTAATGCACAAGTAGAACAACCTTGTCCCCTAATCTCTGCCTCTGCCTCTGCGTCGCGAACTTCCGAATAGTGGTTGCCAATCAAAGCCTTAAAATAGTTGGGTTCCGTCTTTTGTCCTTCACAAACAATCAAGAATCGGACTATTATGTCCCGAGTATTCTTTTTGCGTTTTTTTGCGGCTTTTGCTTCTCGCTTTTCACGTTTTAGTCGTTCTATTTCTCTTTTTGGCGGTTGTCCCATGGCTCTACACTTGAAAAAATGAACGGGATAGCTCCATAACGTCCGTTAATATAGTCGTTTTGAAAACTCCGATCTTTACGAACTTTTATTCCTTCTGTATCTCGAAACTCTATCAATGAATAAAGATCGGAGGATTCTGTCCTGTCTTTTTCCGTGAACCAGATTTGATCACGGCGTAAATAATCGCCCTTCAGCAGATTTGTGTCGTGAGTATTAAAGATCAACTGTGCCCCGTTGGGATTTGTCTCCGGAGACATAAACAACTTCAGAATACTTCTGGTCAAAAGGGGGTGGAGTTTGGCATCTAATTCGTCTACCAGCAAAACAGAACCTTCTTTCAATGTGTCGAATAAAGGGCCTGAAAGCTCTATGACTTTCTTGGTCCCTTCCGATTCCATTTCATCCTTGGCGAAAATTTTTTCCTCGACCTGATTACCGTCTTGGTCATACACCCAATGAGAAGTTTTGATTTCTAATACGCTTCGGCCATCGAATTCTTTCAATATGAATTCTTTCAGTTCATCCGGTACTTCCTTGAGTACATCGTTCGAAAGAGGTTGCTCTGTGACGATCAAGTCTTTGAATCCTAACTGCGTGCGACGGAAGAAGTCTTTGGCTTCATTACATCCTTCCGGATTTTCTTTGAGCATTTTCAGGGTAAAGCCTTCATAACCCTGTTTTTCTACACCCGAAATAAGATTGCAGTGCTGAAACCAGTCCAAAATAGAAGATGATTTCTTTCCATTTAGCTGCGCACACAAGGACACAAAAAGTCTATTCCCGAGCGTAGCATCTGCTTTGCCATCACCTTCCGGAAATCGTTTCTTGGATATTTCGAACTCGCTTCCGGCACGAAGAAACAAATTGAACTCCCTCTCCTTTTCTTGCTTTTCATATAGCCACTCACTAATGATACGGGTTTTATCATACTCGAAACCATATCTGTATTTTACACCGTCTTTCAAAAATTGTATTTCAAAAGAAGTTGGTTTTTGGGCAGATTCCCTATCCAACATAAACGGGTCGAAACGAAGCGTATCCTGAGGGTTCAATTTTACCGAATCCAATACGATGCTACGCATTTTGGCCAAAGCAAAAAGAGCATTGCTTTTTCCACTTGAATTGGCTCCGTATAAAACGGCTGCCGGAAGGAGTTTGTAAGCTCCTTTCCTAATGACAGATTTGGAAAGTTCTTTGATGGCAGAAGCTTCCATGCTCAAAGTTTTTTCATCTCTGAATGAGCGGAAATTCTTAAAAGTGAAGTTGACCAACATAACTCACACAATAATTATTTGAGGGCAAAGTTATCTAACAAGCCCGGAAAAGCAAGAAAAACGAGAAAAAATCTCACAAAAAGCAGTCTTGCGTTCTTTGCAGGGAGCAAAAGATACACCATAAGAAAGATTGTAGACAAAAGAAGAATAACAAATCTCGAGCCAAAAATCGTCGGAAAGTCGCGCCGGAATCTTGAAAAAGTCGCGCCAAAATTTTTTCGTTTTGGTTCGGGTTTTGAAAAAATCTCGCGCGAGAGCGGAATTTTTCTCGCGCCACGTTTTTAGGAATGGCAAACAATAGTTTTCACGGACGAGAATGCAGAGCGAGGAGAGATGGCTGCAATGCTTTTGTATTGTTCGTCAAGGAGTAAAACCGCGCAAGAGGTTTTGTTCCTTCTTCCTGTGGCGCGTCGGAGCGGAGGAGACCGCGAGGGCGGCTTTTGGCTGAGGGAGAAGTATCGGTCGAAAACAGTATTTTTGTGGCCAAAGCACCTACATTTCTTAGGGTTATGAGAAAGAACCGTTTCGGCCGATTGCAGCTTGCCGTCGTGGCAGCTGTCATTATAGGCTTGTGGATGCTCTCGGCATGTGCCAATATGGGTACGCCGGAGGGGGGGCCTTATGATGTGACGCCCCCGCGTTTGCTCAAGGCTACGCCGGCAATGGGTAGCACGAAGCAAACAGGCAATAAGATCTCCCTCCTATTCGATGAAGCTATCCAGATATTGAAACAAAACGAGACGGTGATCGTCTCGCCACCACAGATCAAACAGCCGAAAATATCCGTCTATGGCCGCATGCTGACCATCGAGCTGCGCGACAATCTTCGCGACAGTACCACCTATACGATCGACTTTACCAACGGTTTGGCCGACAACAACGAAGGGAATATCCTGGAAAACTTCTGCTATGCTTTTTCCACCGGCGATGTACTCGATTCGATGCAGATCGGCGGCCGGGTGATCGATGCCCTGACGTTGGAGCCGGTGGCAGGTGTCTTGGTCGGCATTCACGATTCGGAAGCGGATACGGCTTTCACGAAGACTCCTTTCCTGCGTACTACGCTGACGGGAGAGGACGGCTCCTTCACGTTGAAAAATCTCCACGACGGCCGCTACAAAGTCTTTGCCCTTCAGGATGCCGATCGCGACTACGCCTATAGCCAGTTGTCCGAAGGCGTTGCTTTTTCTCCGGATTGGTACAGTACCGAGGTGGCAGATGATGCCTTGCCTTCGGATACACTCTTGGCCAATGCCGATACCCTTATGCCGGTGGATTCGGCAATGGCGGAAAAAGGGAAAACATCCACTCTCCAGGAAACACCGGCCGAATCGGCGGCAGCGAATACATCGCTTCGGCAACAGCCTGTCCGGTATCGCCCCGACAACGTTCTGCTCCGATTCTACACCTCCGACTTCCGGCGAGAATATCTATCCAAGAAAAGTCGTCCCGATTCCGTACAAGTATCCCTGCTGTTCAATACAAGACCTGACACCATCCCGGCACTGCACCTGCTGGGAGAGCAAAAGGAAAAAAACTGGTATTCGGCTATCAGAAAAGGTGAGAAAGAGATCGTCTACTGGCTGACGGATAAAGAAATCTATAGCCGAGACACTTTGGCCTTTTCGGTCACTTACCCCAAAAGCGACTCGCTCAACATTCCACGACCACAGACGGACACCCTGCGGATGGCCAAGCCGAAACCCTCCGTACAACGCCGTCCGAAAGACGAAGCAGCAGCCTCTTCTGCTCCTCTTATGAATATATCCATCAAGAATAGTAGCAGCATAGCATCGGGTACTCCGGGCGATACCATCAGTATCATAGCGTCCCAACCGTTGGCTCTCGTGGATACGGCAGGCGTTTCCGTAGCACGTCAAGCGGATAGCTTGTGGCGCGATGTCCCGTTCAAGCTCCGTCCCGATTCGCTCAATCCACTGAAGTTCTTCATCGATGCCGGCTGGCAGATGGGGCAAAGCTACCGCATACGGATCGACTCGGCCGTCTGGCGAAGCGTGTACGACCGGTGGAACGCCCCTGTGGAGCAGATGTTTTCGTTCCTTCCGGAGGAGGACCTCAGCAGCCTGCTGCTGAAGCTGTCGGGAGAGGCTGACAGTACTGCCGTAGTGGAACTGCTGAATAAGGGGGGAGAGCCCGTGGCGACAAAGAAAGCGGAACGGGGAGAAGTCCTCTTCCCGCACCTCAAGCCCGATGTCTACTATGCGCGCCTGTTTCTCGATGAGAATGGCAACGGTCGCTGGGATGCCGGCAACTACCCAACAAAGCAGCCCGAATGGGTGTTCTACTACCGCCAATCGTTTACCCTCAGGAAGAACTGGCAGCAGGTCGAAGACTGGGTAGTCACCCGTGAGCAGTATGCCGATCAGAAACCGGAAGCTATCCGAAAGGTAAAGCCCGCGGAGAAGCAAAAGCGCGACCTCAACAGGGAATACGAGGAGCGAATGGCTCGCAGATCGAAGAAAAAGAATAAGAAGTAACAAAGCATCATATCCTCCTCTGCGCAATCATCGTCCGATGTAGAGGGGAAGAATCACCACATAATGAAACAAAGATTTTCGACTATCGGCATACCGCTCATATTCGTTTTGGGAGCATTGCTGTCGGGATGTTACGGATTCGATCCGATCAAGGATAAACAAAACAAGCTGAAAGAAGAACTCAATAACGGAGGCAACGAGGCTTCGCCCACTCCTCCGGAGGGACAGTCGGTATTCGATGTCCGTTTTTCTTTCGAGAAGTGGTCGGACACAACTCCTGCCCTGCCGTTGGGAGAAGGGGGATTTTCCTCCTCTTTTTGGGCTTCTGCCAGCAACGAGGGATTCAAGGCTATGCCCAATCCCACACTGCCGTACCCCGTCACACTCGCTGACGAAGGTTATCAGGGTCGTTGCGTGCGGATGCTTACCCGACCCGGGATCAAGGTATATGGCATGGGTAGCTATCTGGTGGCTGCATCGCTTTTCTCCGGTAAGGTCGATGTGTCGAAACTGATCTCTGCCCCACTGGAAGCCACTTACTTCGGGCACAGAGTCCGCCAGCGTCCGATTCGGTTGCGAGGTTACTATCGATACAAGGCCGGAAGCAAATACATCGATGGCAGCATAGGGCCGGATGCCGTGCTGGAAGGCAAAGACCAATGCACGATCGCCGGCGTATTCTATGAAGTAACTGAAGATACGCCCTACCTGAATGGCAAGAACCTCTATGCGGCACCGTCTATCGTATCCATTGCCAAAGTGATAGCGGATGATACGGATGGATGGCAGCCGTTCGATCTCACGTTCCGATCCGTTGGCAATAAAGTCGTGGACTTGGCCAACAAGCAGTATCGCTTGGCTCTGGTCTTTTCGTCTTCATCGCGTGGAGACGAGTATATCGGCTCCGTGGACAGCGAACTGCTTGTCGATGAAGTAACCCTTACGCTGACTACTTTACCCGAATAAAACGTTATGATCCGACGATATTTTCTTTTGATTGCTTGCTTTTGGAGCCTCTCTTTCATCCTGTCGGCTCAGGAGTCGAACGCTTCTGCCCGGCCGTCGCTCTGGGAGTTTTCCGGCAGGGTGGGTATGCATGTGGGAGCATCCACACCGGTACCCGTACCCAAAGCCATGGAGCACGTCTACGCATGGTATCCGCGGCTGAATCCGATGGTGCAACTGGGTGCTTCGCGTCGTCTGCGTGCCGGCAGTCCGTGGGCTGTGAACGTGGGTATAGCCGTAGAGAAAAAAGGCATGGAAGCTACCACACGAGTGAAAGATATGAAAGTAGCTATCGTGTCGGACTCGCCTTATGCCGGCAATCCTGATGAAGAATATCCGGGACTATTCACCGGTGACAACAATACGGAGATACGGCTGGGCTATCTGACGATACCCGTACAGGCGGAATACAATATGCTCAAGGATAGACTCAAGCTGCGCGGAGGTCTCTATACATCCCTGGTGCTGGAGAGTTTCTTCCGTGTGATCATCGACGGTACGATGGTCTATGACGATCCCAAGCTGGGAACGGCACAGATGGATCTGCGCGAACTGAACTTCTCGGACAAGATAAAGGGAGCGGATTTCGGTTTCATAATAGGAGCCGACTATTATTTCGCCCGACAGATAGGTGCGTTTGCTGATGTCACATTCGGCCTGATTCCACTGACGGGTACACACTTCAAGGCTATTCCTTACCGGATGTATAACGTCTTCGCACGTATCGGATTCTCCTACAGACTCAATTACTGAGTACCCACACACACGGATCCGTCTGACGGGCCTTCGTTGGCTCTTTCAAAAATTATCACTCTTCATCACCTCGAAGCATAGTACAATACAAATACAATGGAATCGATAACCCAAATATATCGCATCGGCTACGGCCCGAGCAGTAGCCACACGATCGGCCCGCGTCGGGCTGCCGAGATGTTTCTCTATCGGAACCCCGAGGCGACCTCTTTCCGCGTTACGCTATACGGCAGCCTTGCTGCCACAGGCAAAGGACACCTCACGGATGCAGCTATCCTTGCCGTCTTGGAAGCGCAGGCTCCGACCGAGATCGTTTGGAAACCGGAGATCTTCCAAAGTTTTCACCCCAACGGCATGCTCTTCGAGAGCTTCGACAAAGAGGGTAAGCAGCTCGACGACTGGCTCATCTATAGTATCGGCGGCGGAGTCTTGGCCAACGAACACTTCAACGAACAGCGAGGCCGCGAGGTGTATCCGCTCAGCAAGATGACAGATATTCTCGACGAACTGAACAGACGCGGCCTAAGCTTTTGGGAGTATGTGGAAGAAAACGAAGACCCCGATATATGGGACTATTTGGCTGAGGTCTGGTCGGTAATGCGAAACGCCATCCAGGAGGGGCTTGATGCCGAGGGGGTGCTGCCGGGCGGACTGGGCGTTCGCCGGAAGGCCGCCAGCTATCTGATTCGTGCGCAAGGGTATTCGCCGGGTGTACGAAGCCGAGGCAATGTATATGCCTATGCTTTGGCCGTGAGCGAACAGAATGCATCGGGGGGAAAGATCGTGACGGCTCCTACATGCGGGTCGTGCGGCGTTGTGCCGGCGGTACTCCACCACCTCCAACAGACTCGTGAGTTCAGCGACAAACGTATATTGCGTGCACTGGCTACGGCCGGCCTTTTTGCCAATGTGGTACGCACCAATGCTTCTATTTCGGGAGCCGAAGTCGGCTGTCAGGGTGAAGTGGGCGTAGCCTGTGCCATGGGAGCAGCAGCCAGCAGCCAGCTATTCGGGGGTACTCTGTCCCAAATCGAATATGCTGCAGAGATGGCTTTGGAGCATCACCTCGGACTGACCTGCGACCCTGTGTGCGGATTGGTGCAGGTGCCTTGTATCGAGCGAAACGCCTTTGCGGCAGCACGAGCTTTGGATGCCAATACCTATGCCAACTTCAGCGACGGCAGACACCGTATTTCATTCGATCAGGTCGTGGAAGTGATGCGTCAGACGGGCAAGGATTTGCCGAGTCTGTATAAGGAAACCTCTCAGGGCGGATTGGCCATAGTACACTGCTGATGAAAAGGTGCGATTTCTTTCTGTTCGGAAAACTGACCGGCTTTCTTCTGGTTCTCTTCCTCGTATTTCCCTCCCTCTATGCGCTGAGTCCGACAGAGGGCAGTCCGCGTATTCTCTTGCCCGCACGATCTATCTGGCCTATGGATCGGGAATGGACTTTCAAGATACCCTATCTGGGATCGCGCCCCACGCATTGGGCTATCAAGCGTTTGCCCGAAGGATTTACATTCGATTCCCACGAAGGAATTATCCGCGGCAAGGCTTCTTCTCGTGTCGTATTCGAATTTGAAATATCGGCAGCCAACGAATCGGGAGCCGACAGTTGCATTTGGCAGGTGGAAGTAAGCCGGTATAATGGATTGGCTCCGGTTATGGGCTGGAGTACACGTTTGCTGAAAGAGAAAGAAATAAATGAACAGACCATTCTGGAGGTGGCCGATGCTATGCAAAGCAAAGGACTGGTTGCCGCCGGATATAACCATATCATCATAGAAAGCCATTGGCAGACGTCCGTGCGCGACAGCGAGGGGAGAATAAAGGCGGATCCTTCACGTTTTCCCCAAGGAATGAAGCATTTGGCCGATGAACTGCATCATCGGGGTATGCGGCTCGGCCTTTCCTCCAATGCATCTCCTCTTAACGTTCATGGTTTGAGCGGCAGCTTTGAGAAAGAGGCGATAGATGCCGCCACATTCTCCGAGTGGGGTGTGGATTTTATCAAGTACGACTACTGCTGCTCACCTCCTATATCCATCGTTGCACAGCAACGCTATGGTGCCATGGGGCGTGCACTTGCAGCAACGGAACGCCCTCCTTTCTTCTCCGTATGCGAGTGGGGAGAGCTGATGCCTTGGTCATGGGGTATAACGGTGCGAGCCGGTAGCTGGCGTACCTCTTTCGATATTCAAGACAAGTGGAAAGCCGGTCGATATTCTAAGCGGGACAATGGTATTTGGGATGCAGCGATGATCAATTTGCGCTACGCCCAGCATGCCAATCGTGGCCGCGCGATCTCCGATCCGGATCTGCTATTGATAGGAAGCCCCTCCAACGGCTGTACGGCGGAAGAGTACCATGCGCAAATGCAAATGTGGGCGATGATGCGTGCTCCGCTGGTCTTTGCAGCCGATCCGCGTTCCCTATCGGCTGAGGCGGTAGCACTGCTGACGCATCCCGATCTGATCGCTATTGATCAGGATGCTTCTTTTCGTAATATCGAGGAGGAACGTCGCGCTGACGGTACACACCTGTGGACGCGTCAGCTGACGAAAGGAACCGCTGTCTTGGTTGTGAATGCAGAAGAAAACCCGACGACAACGAGCATCGCTTCGCGCCCCGACTCATCATCTGCGTGGGACGTATCGCAAGCTGTTTATGTGTCGCCGAGCGACTTGGAACGAATTGTTCTGCCGCCACACGCAGCCCGACTGTTTATTTTCGAATAGCAGCTCAGCGCCGGTTTTTTACTTCCGACGCTTGCGCTGCTTGGTGTCGAATTTGTCGTAGAAACGTCCTTCCGTCGGTTTCTCTTTGCGTCCTTTGTTTTTGCGTGAAGTGGGATTTTCGCTACGTCGCCCGTCGAAATCTTTGCGACGAGCGGAAAAGTTCTTTTCTCCGCCTTTTTTCCCTCCGGCATAGTCTTTCTTGGCATCCGCATACTCTACATGGATGCGGCGACCATCCACTTCGTACCGATTGAGGGTTTCTACTACATTCTTGGCTTCGAACTCGTCTACATCGAAGAAAGCGAATCGGGGCATCAGGTCGATCCGTCCGATATTGACACGCCCCGGGATACAACGGTTGATCAGCTCGATCAGTCGGTTGGGAAACATTTGATCCATCTTTCCAAAGTTGATGAACAGACGAGTCATACCTTCTTCTGCTTCGCCGGCACCTCGTTTTCGGTTTTTGCGATCTGCCGAAGCCTCGTCTTTTTTCCTCTCGGTCACCTCTTCCACATCTTCGGCACGTCGGTAATAGTCGAGCATACGATTGAACTCCAACGCCATTACCCGACGAATCAATTCGTCTTTCTCGATCCATTCGAGCTTCTTGTTTACTTCGTTCAGGACAGAGTCGATAGCCGCCGTGTTCTCTATATCTACACGTTCTATACGGTCAGCCAGATTGAACAGCTGCTTTTCGCATATCTCCGCTCCGGAAGGGATGCGTGCACGTTCGATCTGCTTCTGCATCGTGCGCTCTATATTCTTGATTTTGCCTTTCTCCTTGACGTGGCAGATGGCGATCGAAAGACCTGTTTTTCCTGCACGGGCCGTACGACCGCTACGATGGGTGTAGCTCTCTACATCATCGGGAAGGCCAAAGTGAATCACATGGGTCAGGTCGTTCACATCCAATCCGCGGGCAGCCACATCGGTGGCAACGAGCAGTTGGAGATTGCGGACGCGAAACTTCTGCATCACATAGTCGCGCTGAGCCTGACTGAGATCGCCATGAAGAGAATCTGCATTATAACCGTCCTGAATCAGTTGATCGGCGATCTCCTGCGTTTCCTTGCGAGTGCGGCAGAATACAATGCCATAGATATTGGGATAGTAGTCGGCAATTCGCTTTAGCGCGAGATATTTGTGACGTGCCGATACCATATAATACAGATGCTTGATATTGGCATTGCCCTCATTCTTATTGCCAATGACGATTTCCTTCGGATTCTTCATGTACGAAGCTGCGATCTTGGAGATCTCTTTGGGCATCGTAGCCGAAAACAGCAACAGATGGCGTTCGGATGGAATATCTGCGAGGATTTGCTCCAGATCTTCTGCAAAGCCCATATTGAGCATTTCATCCGCTTCATCCAAGACCACTGTATGAATTTCCGACAGACTGACGGCCTCGCGGCGCATCAGGTCGAGGAGACGGCCGGGCGTTGCCACGACGATTTGCACACCACGGCGCAAGGCTCTGACCTGAGCATCGATAGGCGTACCTCCGTAAACGGGCAGGATATGCACATCGGACAAATACTTGGAATAGCTGTTCAAGTCGTCAGCGATCTGGAGGCACAGTTCGCGAGTCGGGCAGAGTACCAAAGCCTGCGGTCGTCCTCCCGACAAATCTATCTTCTGGAGCAGAGGAAGGCCGAAAGCGGCAGTCTTGCCTGTGCCGGTCTGTGCCAAAGCGATCAGGTCAATGTCCTCTCCAAGGAGATAAGGTATTACTTCTTCCTGCACAGGCATGGGCTGTTCGAAGCCCAATTCGGCAATTGCCTTCAAAAACGGTTTGGCAATGCCTAATTCTTCAAATGTTTTCATTCTGTTTTGAGTGAGATGTTAGTATGGCCGACGGCCGGCATTGCACACCAACAACTCTCTTTCTGTGCATAACCTTCCGAGGGACCTTTCCGTCCTAATAATTCCGAAAAAGGAAAGAAATGGATTGAATAATGTGTGGCCGATAGTCTATCGCCCACATATTTCGCGACTTCTGTCGCCAAGATAACCGCCATGATGGCGACGTGCGTAATCCTCGAAACCGAAACCGATCTCCTGCATCGTACCTACGACCAGGACATCGCCGATCACCGTCATCACCGTCGTACTGGTAGTCGGAGTCATTCCCAAAGGACATACTTCGGCCGGATTACCGGTGGCCAGGCATACATCCACCTCTGCCGCAAGCCGGCTCTCGGGGTTACCTGTAATGAGGATGAATTTCGTATCGGGAACCAAACGTTTGGTCAGTTCTACCAACTCCAGTACTTCGCGCGTTCGCCCCGAATTGCTGATCAGAAGCATAATATCACCGCTGCGCACCAAACCCAAATCGCCATGCTGGGCTTCGCTCGGATGAAGGAAGTATGCGGGGGTACCGGTGGAACTGAAAGTCGTGGCTATGTTGGCAGCAATCTGTCCGGCCTTGCCCATACCCGAAGTAATCAGCCGACCGTTAGAGCCATGCACCTGCCGAACAATGAGGTCGATAGCCGCCTTATAGTCGTTGTCTGCAGGGATGGTACGGATGGCTTCGGCTTCATGTGCCAGTATTTCGGAGATGGTTCGATTGTGTATTTCTGCCTTCATGCTCAATAAATTGCGCTGCAAAAGTATTTATTTAATTTTGCATATTATGCTTTTACGGCACTTTCTTTGCCCTAAATCTTATTCGATTTGGAAATGGAAGGGTGGCTAAGCAAAATGCAATTAAGCTAAAACATTGAGAAAAGCCCAGAAAGCATGATAGCCGGAAGGGCACTATGTAACAGATATTCCGAATTTATAAATGGATTATCAACTATACACGCTGCCGAGCGGTTTGCATGTGGTACATAAACCGCATGCCGGCGAAGTTACTTATGCCGGCTTTGCCATAGCCGTCGGCACACGCCACGAAAGTTCGCGGCACCATGGATTGGCTCATCTGACAGAACACATGCTTTTCAAAGGCACCAGCCTGCGCAATAGCCTTCAGATCATTCGTCGCATGGAAGAGGTCGGTGCCGAGCTTAATGCTTTCACCGAGAAAGAATCCACCTATGTGTACTGCATCTTTCCGAAAGCGCACTTCAACCGTGCCACCAATCTCCTTTTCGATATTGTACGGCATAGCCGATTCCCGGAAGAAGAATTGACCAAAGAGAAAACCGTTATTATCGACGAAATCAATTCTTATCGTGACAATCCCTCTGAACTCATATTCGACGAATTCGAGAATATCCTTTTCCGCCATCATCCTCTCGGACATAACATTCTCGGCACAGAGGCTTCTGTATCACGCATCACGGGACAAATAGGTCGTAACTTCCTCCGTCGCCACTACCGGCCGGACAATATGATCTTCTTCCTGGCCGGAGAAGCAGACTTGTCCGATTTGCCTCTTAGTCCGGCAGAGAAAGTCTCCATCCATAATACCGATGGCACTCCTCTCCATACCCTCAGGGACGGTTTTCTGCCGCGTACCATCAGACGGCACAAGGATACCTACCAGCATCACATCCTCATGGGCGGTCCGGCCTATTCGCTCCACGACGACAGACGCATTCCGCTAAGTCTGCTTAATAATATCCTCGGAGGGCCGGGTATGAACTCCCGACTCAATCTCTCACTGCGTGAAGAGCATGGCTATGTCTATAACGTAGAGAGCAATTACACTCCCTATTCCGATACGGGAATCTTCAATATCTACCTCGGCTGTGCTCCCCGGCATGCGGAAGCAGCCATGGAGCTTGTCAGAAAAGAATTGCGCTATTTGATCGAACACCCTCTTTCTCCGATAGAGCTTGAATCCGCCAAGCGACAGTTCAAAGGGCAGCTCATCGTGTCCGCTGACAATAAGGAGTCCACATTCCTTTCACTGGGCAAGAGTATGCTTCTCTATGGCAAATACGATCCCCTTTCGGTTATCTTCCATCGTATCGATGCCATTACCTCTGATCGGCTCCGTGAGATTGCGGCCGAAGTGCTGGATCCTGATAGTATGCTTACGCTGATCTACTGCTAATCCGGGCTTGACTGCCCCGTCGCATCCCCAACCATGACAGAAAAAGAAAAAGCAGCCCTTGGCCTACTCTATAATCCCGGTTCTGATCCTGAGATGAAAGCCGAATTGCTGCACTGCAAAGAGCAGCTATTCCTCTTCAACGGAATGTCTCCTTCGAATTTATCGGAGCGAAAGGCTATCTTGAGCGATCTCTTCGCCCATCTCGGGCAGCGGACCCTTATCCTTAGTCCTTTTTTCTGCGACTACGGCTATAATATCAGTATAGGCGACGACTGTTTTGCCAATATGAATCTCGTCATTCTCGACTGCACCCGTGTAACGATCGGTAACCATGTGCTGATAGGCCCTAATGTGGGTATCTATACGGCCACACATCCGATGGATATAGACTCTCGTCGCGAAGGCTTGGAGTCAGCCTTTCCCATAGAGATCGGTAATGATGTATGGATAGGTGCCCATGCCTGCATCCTGCCGGGTGTAAGCATAGGAGACGGAGCCGTCATAGGAGCGGGAAGTGTGGTCACGCACGATATTCCGGCAGGTATGCTGGCCTATGGCAATCCATGCCGTGTGATAAGACAGACCCGCTCGCTGAAGGCTATCGGCTCGGAAAGGAGGTAAGGAGAGTTGCTCGTTTTCTCGGATCCTCCTTACAGATCTACATCCTGTTCGTGCCCGGTTGTCTGATTGACGGTGATGGATGTAGGTAGATAACCATCCTTTTCGACAGCTTCGGTAGTCGAAACAGGCGGTACAATCGGCGAACCGGCTCCTGTAATGGACTTTACAGAGAGGACATACTCATTGTTTCGTACGAGGCCGAAACGCCCGTAGGAATCTTTGTTAGGAGCTTTCTCGTCATCGAAATGGCGAATGGGGATGACATAATAGTTCTGCGATTTGTAATAGAACTGTATTCCATGACTGACGAACCCACCCGTATATACCAGTGAATCGTCAGCTTTCGCCTTCTTGATGCTGTCGGCCAGGGCCGTACCGGCAGAAGCCGGGTTGTCCACATATTTTTTGAACTGTTCCAGACTCATCTTTCTGCCCTGAAATTCAATCCAGCCTTCATCCGGCTTCACGCCTGGGATACCATTAGGAACGTATTTTGCACGCAAGACTACTCTCGGCACGTAAGCTGTAAAGTAGTTTTTAGGGCCTACGGTCGATTCTTTTGTGTAGATCGCTGCTTGATTCAGATTGAAGTCCGCCTTTTTCTCCTGCATCTTAGCTGCTGCCACAGGATTGTCAAACATTTCTGCCTTGGCATACCCATAGATGTTGTTGTATGCTATACCGGCGGCTATCGATTCCTCTGCCCAGCTTGAGGCATAACGGTCAGCAAGAGGCGAATTATCTCCATACTCTTCATCGGCACCGGTCGAAAGTTTGGCCAAATGGCGCAAGGGATATATCCTTTGTGGTACTACATCGATGACATAGCGGGACAAATCGCCGGTGTACTCTCCGCCCGATATTGTCGGTTTTCCTACTACCAATACACGTGCCAGACACGGTTCCACTTTTACGGACAATCGCGATACCTCCGAAAGTTGGCTCTTTTTGTCCACAATCTGAGTAGACAGCAATTTGATTAACCCCTGATCGTTGGCCATGGTAACGGAATGTTCTGCCCCGGATGTAACGTTACCGCTCTCATAAGCGACGAACGACTCCAAAAGCGTCTGATTCGTAGCTTGAATGGCTGTTGTAGCTGATAGTATTTCCGGAATAATAGCTGCATAGGAAGTACCACTATTGACCAAGACTGCCAGACGATAGTTCTGTTTGGGAATTTTGAGATCGAAAGAGAGGTCACTTGTCGGCTCAACGGTTCGACTTAGCAATAGTTTTGAATCAGTCTCATGAAAGAACAAGAAGGTAATGCGACGAATAGACCGAAGCGGATCATGTGTACCGCCCTCTCGGGAGAGATGCAGATTGGATCGCAAATCCAATGAGATATAACCTGAATCCAGCGGTTGTTCGACATCATCGGCATTCGTCAGTAACGGATGATTGGAGCAAGAAAATCCAATACATGCCAAAGAGCAGCCAAGTAGTAGTGATTTTAATTTCGTAAGCATTGGGTTAAAATTGATATTAAAAGAGAGGATTAGTCGTAAAAAGTTTTGTCGAAGGCTCTGAACTCTCGGTGTCCCAATAAATAGCATCTCCAGCAAGCAATCAGAAATCCGCTACCATATCCCCATAGCTGCACGAAAGAGGCCGGTACGGCAAGAATGGCTATGCGTAGGGAGCGATTGGTATGCCAGGCATCCAGCAAGAACAGCAGTGCCAAAAGCAACAAAGGAAGCAATGACCATGGACAAAAGAACAGGCCGATCACCAGTATTGCACAGCCCAGCGTAAAGAGGGCCGGCAGCATGTGCACGGGTTTCATACTCCCGGGATGGCGTCTCTGCAAATGGATACGCGCAATACCGGAGTTGTACACCTGACGGAAGAACTTCTTGAAGTCGATCCTCCGTTTGTGGAATACAAAGGCTTCCGGAAACAGGCATACCTTGTATCCGGCCTTGAAAAGACGCAGACTGAAATCGATGTCCTCACCGAAGCGCATCTCTTCCGAAAAACCACCGAGTTGCTGATAGACCGAGCGTTTGCAGCCCAAATTGAAGCTGCGAGGATAGAATTTGTCCAGTCGTACTCCACTTCCTCCACGAATACCTCCGGTGGTGAAGAAAGAGGTCATCGCATAGTTAATGGCTTTCTGTACGGGTGAGAACCCTTCTGCAGCTGCATCAGGGCCACCGAAAGCATCTACTTGCGTCTGCTCGATTCCTTTTTTTACTGCGGCTATATAGCCGCTTGGCAATACTACATCGGAATCCAATATCAGCAGATATTCCCCCACTGCCATTCGTGCACCAATGTTGCGCGCAGAAGCCGGTCCTCCATTAGGCACTCTTACATACTGCATTCGGAGAAGATCTCTGAAACGATCCACTTCTTTGTCACAGCACACTGACGAACCGTCTTCGACGATGATCACTTCGAAGTCGCTATTCGTTTGTATAAGCAGGCTCTCCAGTAGCTCCCGTACTTCGTCGGGACGATTATAAACGGGGATAATAATAGAGAAGGCTGTAGGGGTCGTATCCATTCCTGCCGATTTATTTGTTGGCTTTTTCTTCGCTGTTATTGTACCACTCCAGATATGATTGAGTATAAGAGCGGCCGGATTCCAGCAAAGCTTTCTTCTGAGCATCGCTGATGGCAAAATCCGTAGTCTTTACTCCCAGCGTATCGATGTAAATAGTGCGTTGCCAGTCGTCACTGTGCAGGTGTACATCGTCCTGAGCAGAGAGCAGGGAGCCGAATAGCGACACGGTATAGTCGAAGAAGCTGTCGATGTCTCGATGAGGAGGTTCAGCATTGTCCCTGAAGAAGGCTATCTTCTCTTTGCTGTCGAGTCGGAAGCCCAGTGTCTCCTTGTTGTATACGTAATCGGCAATCTTCCTGGGGCGTTCCTCCAGCTTCCTATTGATAGGTTCATAGTAGTCCGTTCGAGTAAAGTTCTTGGTTACATACTTGGTACGATCGAACACCTTGACGGGATAGTTGTTCAGCATACCGCCGTCCACATACACATCGTTTCGGAAGTTGCGCTTAGCAGCGAAAAACAGTGGAATGGACATGGAGATACGTGCCGCATCGGCTATACAGATGCGAGGAGTATGTTCTGCCGAAAAGATCTCTGAGAAACCTGTAGAAAGATTGGTGCCGATGAGAGAAATGTCGAGAAATTTCTTTTCTCCTTTCATCGCAGCCAGATCTGCAAAAGTGGATTCGCTGTTGCCCGTTTTGGCCTTGATCAGATCGCCAATCCAGTTGCGGAAGAAATCACCCTTGTACCAACCGAACTTCTCTATCAACCGTTTCGTATCCTGAATGATACCCCATGAATCGTCCATGAAGTTCTTGAAATTGAGACACCACATTATCTCTTTCACCTCACCCGGCGTATAACCCAGTCCGATGAGTACAGCCATGATGGCACCGGCCGATGTGCCGGCTACTCGTTTGATCTTAGGGAAAATCTTTTCTTCCTGCAACACTTCGAGTGCACCGATATAGGCGATGCCTTTCACTCCGCCCCCTTCGAATACCAAATTCTTAAAAAAATAAGCCATAGGATAATAATTTAGGTTACGGAAAGAACGGGTTAGACTGGATTATCGATAGCAGGTCAATTCAATTTCCACTCTGCACCGTCTTTCGTATCTTTTATCGTAAATCCAAGAGCCGTGAGTTCGTCGCGGATCTTATCGCTTGTCGCCCAATCCTTACGAGCTTTGGCTTCGGCTCGGATACTTAGGAGCAAATCCATCGCTTTGCCGAAAGCTTCGCTGCCGCCGGCAGAAGACGCCCTTTCATCGCGCATACCGAGCAGGTCGAAGAGGAAGAGACGGAATGTTGTACGCAGTTCCTCCAAGTCGGAAGAAGTAATGGTGCCTTGTCCATTGTGCACAGCATTGATTGCACGTGCAGCATCGAAGAGGGCTGCTATTACCATCGGACTGTTCAGATCATCGTTCATGGCATCGTAGCAACGCTTACGCAGGTCGCTCACCTCCACGGAGGTCGTGTCGGCAGTCTTCAATCCATCGAGCAAGGCTGCTGCATCCAGCAAGCGTTCCAAACCCTTCTCTGCCGCTTCCAGAGCCTCATTGCTGAAGTCTACAGTGCCTCGATAGTGGGCACCGAGAATAAAGAAGCGTATGGTCATGGGTGCATAAGCCTTGTGAAGACTCGGATGCGATCCGGAGAAAAACTCTTCGAGTGTGATGAAGTTGCCCAGGCTTTTACCCATTTTCTGCCCGTTGATGGTAATCATGTTGTTGTGCATCCAATAGCGTACGATAGGGTGCCCTTGTGAGGCAACTGCCTGTGCTATCTCGCATTCGTGATGGGGAAAAACGAGGTCCATCCCTCCGCCGTGTATGTCGAATTCTTCACCCAGATACTTGCGTCCCATAGCGGTACATTCGCAGTGCCACCCGGGAAATCCGGAGCCCCAAGGGCTCGGCCAGCGCATGATGTGCTCCGGCTGTGCCGCCTTCCAAAGGGCGAAGTCCACTCCGTTTCGCTTTTCGTCCTGCCCGTCGAGCTTGCGAGTATTATTGATCATTTCCTCTATGTTCCGACCGCTCAGTACTCCGTAGCGATGATCCCGATTGTATTTTTCCACATCGAAATAGACCGAACCGCTGCTTTCGTAGGCATATCCCGCTTGCAGGATCTGCTTGACCAGTTCGATCTGTTCGATGATATGACCCGAAGCCATCGGTTCTATACTCGGAGGCAACACATTGAGAGCTTCCATGGCATGGCGATAACGCGTGAGGTAGTACTGCACTACTTCCATCGGCTCAAGCTGTTCGAGGCGCGCCTTCTTGGCGATTTTGTCTTCTCCTTCGTCTGCATCGTGTTCCAGGTGGCCTACATCGGTTATATTCCGCACGTACCGTACCTTATAGCCCAAATGCTGGAGATAGCGGTATAGGAGATCGAATGTGATAGCCGGACGGGCATGTCCCAAGTGGGCATCTCCGTAGACCGTAGGACCACACACATAGAGGCCGACATGAGGTGCATGAATAGGTTCGAAGCGCTCTTTCTGGCGATGGAGCGTATTATAAATTTCCAAAGGATGTTCCATTATAATCGTGGGTTAAGCATGCATATATTACAAAGGTAGTACAGTTTTTAATTAACTTTGCGTAATAGCATCTGTAAATCAGATTAGCTCAAATCATTAATTGAGTCTTTCTTTTAGATCGAAAAAGATATGAAACAGACTTTTCGCTTTATCAAACCTATTGAACGAATTACTCACCTGAAGCCGAATGCTACGATGATGCTCTTCTTGGCTTCCGTGCTGGCAGTCATCATGGCCAATAGTTCGTTGAGTTCTATCTATTATGAAATCCTGGAATACCCCATCAACCTGACCGTGGGGAAACATCAGATCTTCTCTCATCATGGGGAGACCATGACGTTGCTCCAGTTTGTCAATGATGTGCTGATGGTGGTTTTCTTCCTTGCCGTCGGACTGGAAATCAAACAGGAGATACTGGTCGGCGAATTATCTTCTTTCAAAAAAGCCATGCTCCCCATTGTAGGGGCCGTTGGGGGGATGATTGTTCCTATTCTAGTATTCCTAATGGTCGTTCACGAAGGCCCCGGGGCAAGAGGTGCTGCCATCCCTATGGCTACGGATATAGCTTTTGCCTTGGCGGCTTTGGCAGCTTTGGGTAGTCGGGTACCGCCGAGTCTGAAGGTCTTCCTGACAGCCCTGGCCGTTGCGGATGATATAGGTGGTATCATTATAATTGCAGTCTTCTATAGCTCCCATATCAATATAGGGATGCTGGTTATTGCTTTTGGTATTCTGTTGCTCATGTACCTGATGGGGCGTATGCATGTCAGCAACTTGGGGCTTTATTTCGTTTGCACCTTCTTTGTTTGGCTCTTTTTCCTCCAAAGCGGTATCCATACCACGATAGCCGGTGTGCTGGCGGCTTTCATGATTCCGGCTCGTCCCGGATTGCATGCCAAGAATCTTCGTGCCGAGATGCGTTCCCTGTTCGAGGTGATGCCTAATGACAAGATTCGACAAGCGGGTACCTCTTTGATCTTGAGCCATAACCAAATCAACGTAATCAACTCCATGCGCAAGACAGCACGTAAGGCCATCAGTCCCATGCAGCTCATGGAGGAGTATCTCAGCCCGATAGTAGGCTACTTCGTGCTGCCACTTTTCGCCTTTGCCAATGCCGGCATCACACTTGGAGGAGTCACTGCCGATGCCTTATGGGGTGTGCCGATGGCCGTATTCTTGGGATTGTTTGTTGGAAAACCTCTGGGTATCTACTTTTTCTCCTATGGCTTTGTCAAGATGAAGTTCTGCCCTTGGCCCGAAGGAATGAGCCGTATCAACCTGATGGCCGTCTCCTTGTTCGGGGGCATCGGCTTCACCGTTTCGCTCTTTATCGCTACTCTTTCTTACACAACGCCTGAGCATATGCACTTCCTCAATGAAGCTAAGCTCGGCATTTTCGCCGCTTCGATTCTCGCTGCTGTGGTCGGTATCTTTACCTTGCGATATGAGCTGAGTCTGGAAAACGCCAAGGCGCAAAAGAGCTGAGAGGTATTTGAAAGGATCGCCTCTTCCCATGCAAGAGAAGCAGCATATTCATATCGGAGAGATTGTCCAACGGCTGAGTGGCAGGAAACTCCCGCAGCCACTTATCCGTTTGCTCGAGTGCCTGATACATCAGGACGAGATCAACGATATACTCGACCGGTACGGACACCTTGAGGGTGTGGACTTTATGACTGCTTTGGTCGGGTATTTTCACGTCGATATAGGTTGGAATAGAGCAGACAGACTGCCGGCCGACAAACGGTGTCTTTTTGTTTCCAATCATCCCTTGGGAGGGCTGGACGGTATCTGTCTCAGTCATCTGATCGGTAGTCACTACTGTTCGGATGTACGTTATATCGTCAATGATCTTCTCTTTCATCTTCGACCACTCCGCCAGATTTTCGTCCCCGTCAATACCCGTGGCAGACAGAAGCGAGAGAGTATAGATCGGCTCCAGGAAGCTTTCGAGAGCGATCTGCCCGTAATAACTTTTCCGGCAGGCTTTTGTTCCCGTCTGATCGATGGTAAAGTTCAGGATACCCCGTGGAAGAAGAGCTTTGTCCGTCAGGCCTACGCCTACAAACGGGATATAGTCCCACTCTTTTTCGAAGGACTTAATTCGAAGCGTTTCTACCGGATAGAGCGTTTCCGTCAGCTCCTTGGCCTTAAATTCAATATCGGGATGGCTTTGCTGCCGGACGAAATGTTTCGGAGCAAAGGACGTCGTTTTCGTGTATTCGCAGGCCGACCTATTCCATGGCAAACTCTTGCGTCTGACCCCCGAGATACCGCTGAGCAGGCACTTCATATCCGTTCACTGGCGTATGACCTCAGCCCGTCGGCCTCAAAGAAATAACCATTAAACCCATGTGCCTCGAACCCATTATTGCTCCGATCTCACCCGAATTGCTCGAGCAGGAGCTGACTGCCGATCGTTTTCTGCGGACGACGAACAAAGCCGGCAATGAAATCTATGTTTTCACGGCCGAAGAAGCTCCGCACTGTATGAAAGAAGTAGGCCGACTGCGTGAAGAAGCCTTTCGGCATTATGGTGGAGGAACGGACAAGGCAATCGATATAGACGAGTTCGACACCATGCCCGGGGGCTACAAACAGCTGATCGTATGGGACCCGCAAAACAAGGCCATACTCGGAGGCTACCGCTTTATCTATGGGCGGGACGTTGCTTTCGATACCGATGGCAAGCCTTTGCTGGCAACGGCAGAGATGTTTCGCTTCAGTGATGCCTTTTTGCGCGATTATCTCCCCTACACAGTCGAATTGGGACGTTCGTTCGTGTCGCTCCAGTACCAATCGACACGGATGGGTACAAAGGCCATTTTTGTGCTGGACAATCTATGGGACGGTATCGGAGCACTCACCGTAGTCAATCCTGAGGCACTCTATTTCTATGGCAAGGTGACCATGTACAAAGACTATGATCGGCGAGCTCGCAATCTGATCCTGTATTTCCTTCACAAGCACTTCTCCGATCCGGAAGGCTTGGTCAAGCCTATTCATCCCCTACCGATAGAGATCAGCCCAGAGGACGAAGCCTTGTTCTCTTCCTCCGACTTTAGTGCCAATTACAAGACACTCAATATAGAAGTGCGCAAACTGGGAATCAATATCCCTCCGCTCGTGAGTGCATATATAGCTTTGTCTCCGGAAATGCGCGTTTTCGGCACTGCAGTAAACGAGGCTTTCGGCGACGTGGAGGAAACCGGCATATTCATTGCTGTGGGCAAGATACTCGAAGAGAAAAAACAAAGACATATAGAAAGCTTTATCCTCAGCCGGAACGAAAAGGAAGGCCACGACAATACCAATGGCTGACCACAATGACCGCGGACATCACGGCGAAGAGATAGCCCTGAAGCATCTCAGGCAGCAAGGTTATCGGATAGAGGCTCTCAACTGGCAATCCGGCAGGCGAGAGCTGGATATAGTGGCATCCACTTCCAGAGAATTGGTCGTAGTGGAAGTAAAGACCCGTACCGAAGGTTTTCTACTGGCCCCCGAAGAGGCTGTAGATATGCGCAAAAGGCGACTGATTTCCGAGTCTGCACATCACTATGTACGTATGTATGCCATCGATCTGCCCGTACGCTTCGACGTTATATCCGTAATCCTGAATGCGGATGGCTCCTGCAAACGCATCGAGCATAGAGAAAACGCCTTCCCTCTTCTGCTGAAACGATCACAGAGGGGTACACCTCGAAGACGCAGATTATAGCCCCGACCGGCTTCGTCGATTCCCGTTCTCTGAAGATAAGGGGGGCTATACCCCTGCATACATAGTCGTCCCTTAAAATTCTTTTTAATCTCTGATATTCAGCAAATTAGTTTGCGAATATCAGAGATTAAAGATCTATTTAAGGGATGACTAATTAGATTATTTCTCACCAGCCTTCTTTGACTGAAGCCCCCAAATTGTTCTGGCTGACGGATTAAAAACCCAAATTCTGTATTTCATAGAGTTGCACTCGAGCAAGTTCCTTTTCTCTACGCGAGATAGAGAACTCATTTTCTGCTTTATCCATTCGATAATGAATAATTTACGTCAGTTCGAGGCAAGAAAACTGCAATTAATATCTTTCCTAACTAAGTTAATACCCTAGGATTGTGGGGTTACACTTGAAAAGGCAGAATATCTTTGTGACTTAGTATATGACTATCAACAAGATACGCACAAACAAACGCTACTTTATGAGAGCAAATGTAGTTTATGTTTTTTGCTTCGAAATGATTTCTCCAAGTTTGATGAAACAGCCAAGGCAAAGCCCTTCGAAAGGGAGGGCAAAAAGTGCAGGAATAGAATGTTTAAGATTTCGGATTGATCTCTTCTGGTACTAAGTTCAAAAATCCACGTTGTGATTGACCGTTGTTGTTGCGCACCTTGCCCTTAAGGGCACAAATAGTTTGCATTTTTCGGACATAAAAAGAGGGCGAGCCAGAACACCTGTTCTAGCTCGCCCTAAAGGTATTTATATCCGAGGCAGCTACTTATTCTTCTGCTGCTTGAGGAGTTTCTACTGCAGGAGCTGCTTCCGTGGCATCTGCACTTTTACGCTTACGAGAACGGCGCGTTTTAGTAGCCTTTTTCGTTGCTTCGCCCAGCATGTTTTCATTGTAGTCAACGAGCTCAATAAAACACATGGCAGCGTTATCTCCCAGACGATAACCGGTCTTCAAGATACGAGTATACCCACCGGGACGATCTGCAATCTTGGCAGCAACATCTCCGAAGAGTTCCTTCAATGCATATTTATTCTGCAAGTAAGAGAACGCGATTCGGCGAGAGTGCGTTGTGTCTTCCTTTGTTTTTGTCAGCAAAGGCTCCACATAGATACGCAAGGCCTTAGCCTTGGCTACCGTTGTAAAAATGCGCTTGTGCAGGATCAACGAAGCAGCCATATTGGACAGCATCGCTTTACGGTGAGCAGCCTTACGGCCCAAGTGATTGAATTTCTTATTATGTCTCATCGTTCTTAGTCTTTATCTAATTTATACTTACTGATATCCATCCCAAATGACAAATTCAGTGCAACCAGCAGTTGGTCAAGCTCTGTCAAAGACTTCTTTCCGAAGTTGCGAATCTTCATCAGATCGCCCTTCGACAGACTCACCAAATCGCCCAATGTATCTACCCCGGCTGCATTCAGACAATTGAGAGCACGAACTGACAAGTCGAGACCTGAAAGCTTGGACTTCAATAGCTGACGCATGTGCAGAGAGTCTTCATCGAACTCATCAGTATCGGCTATATCCACATACTCTATCGCTATCTTATTCTCTGCAAAGAGAGAGAAGTGGGATATCAAGATTTGAGCGGCTTCACGAAGAGCATCTACAGGACGGATCGAGCCATCTGTGGTCACTTCCATCAGGAGCTTTTCGTAGTCAGTCTTCTGCTCTACGCGGAAATTCTCTACCGCATACTTGACATTCCGGATAGGCGTATAGATCGAGTCGATCGCTATCGTGGAAAGCTCATTATGCTCTGCGCGATTCTCCTCTGCCGATACATAGCCACGCCCCTTATTTATGGAAAACTCCATAGTAAGCGTAGCCGATCTATCGAGGTGACAAATGGCAAGATTCGAATTCAATACTTCAAAGTTTGAAAGCTGTGCATTCAAATCACCGGCACGGAACACCTCCGAATTAGAGATAACAATTGTAGCTTTCTCTACATCGGCATTAGAAACAATCTGCTTAAAACGAACCTGTTTGAGATTCAGGATAATATTAGTAACGTCCTCCAATACACCCGGAATAGTAGCAAATTCATGCTCTACACCTTCGATCTTGATTGCAGTAATCGCAAAACCTTCAAGCGAAGACAAGAGTATTCGACGAAGCGCATTGCCAATGGTAATGCCATAACCGGGCTCCAAAGGTTTGAACTCAAACTTGGCGATCGAGTCCGATGTCTCCATCATCAATACATTTTCGGGTTTCTGAAATGCTAATATTGCCATGTGATCTATGGATTATTTCGAATACAATTCAACGATCAGCTGTTCTTTAATATTTTCAGGGATGTCCGTACGATCCGGCATATGCAGCAGCTTGCCGGACAATGAAGACTGATCCCACTCCATCCAAGGATATTTGCTGTGATTGAAACCTGTCAAAGCATCAGCAATAACCTCTAAGGACTTAGAACGCTCACGAACGCCGATCACCTGACCGGGCTTAACAGAATAAGAAGGAATGTTGACAACACTGCCATCTACCGTAATGTGACGGTGGGAAACCAATTGGCGTGCAGCAGAGCGTGTCGGGGCAATCCCCAAACGGAATACCACATTATCCAAACGAGCTTCCAAGAACTGAATAAGCAACTCACCCGTTACACCCTTTGCACGCTGTGCACGATGGAACAAATGACGGAATTGCTTCTCCAATACACCATAAGTATATTTCGCTTTTTGCTTTTCACGAAGCTGGAGGCCATACTCGCTCGTCTTGCGACGACGGTTATTGCCATGCTGACCTGGAGGATAATTCTTCTTGGAAAGAACTTTATCTGCACCAAAGATAGGATCGCCAAACTTACGCGCGATCTTGGATTTAGGGCCTGTATATCTTGCCATTATTATTTGTTTTGTGTCAGATGCTTTTCTATGAACAGAATGCTTCCGGTACAGCCGCGATTGCTATGTGAGAGATTGATAGTTTATAGGCAATCCATACACCGAAAGAATTCGGATTCCACAAAATAAAACATCCGAAATGTTAGAAGATATTCTCTCTTAAACTCTTCTCTTTTTAGGAGGACGACAACCGTTATGAGGCATAGGCGTTACATCAATAATCTCCATAACCTCGATTCCCGCTCCATGAATTGTTCTAATAGCCGATTCACGACCATTACCCGGACCCTTAACGTAAACCGTTACCTTGCGCAAGCCCATATCATATGCCACTTTGGCACAATCCTGAGCTGCCATTTGGGCTGCATAGGGAGTATTCTTCTTTGAAGAACGGAATCCCATCTTACCAGCTGAAGACCAGCTGATAACCTGACCTTCGTTGTTCGCTAAGGAAATAATAATGTTGTTAAAGGAAGAATGGATATGGGCCTGCCCAACTGCTTCTACCCTCACAACTTTCTTTTTTGCGACTGCTTTCTTTGCCATATCAATCTTTATTATTTAGTAGCTTTCTTCTTATTAGCAACAGTCTTCTTCTTACCCTTACGTGTACGGGCATTGTTCTTTGTGCTCTGACCACGCAGGGGTAGGCCGATACGATGGCGAATACCACGATAGCAGCCAATATCCATGAGGCGCTTGATATTCAACTGCACCTCTGAACGCAAATCTCCCTCTACTTTATATCCGGCACCGATAACATCACGAATGGCCGCAGCTTGGTCATCCGACCAATCTTTAACCTTGATATCACGGTCCACTCCGGCTTTATCCAAAATGGTAATAGCACTACTGCGACCAATACCATAGATATAAGTCAAAGCGATAAAACCTCTTTTGTTTTGTGGCAAGTCAACGCCAACTATTCTTATTGCCATATTATGCTTGTTTTTTGTAGCTAATTAAACAATTATCCCTGACGCTGCTTGTATTTGGGATTCTTCTTATTGATTACATATAAGCGTCCTTTTCTCCTGACAATCTTGCATTCGGGAGTACGCTTCTTTACTGATGCTCTTACTTTCATTATCTTGGGTTTTAATTTATTTGTACCTAAAAGAAATACGCCCCTTTGTCAAATCATAAGGAGACATCTCGACTTTGACTTTATCCCCCGGCAGAATCTTGATATAATGCATCCTCATCTTTCCGGAGATATGAGCCGTAATGACATGACCATTCTGTAGTTCAACCTTGAACATAGCATTCGAAAGTGCTTCCAATATCACTCCGTCTTGCTCTATCGCTGTCTGCTTAGACATATCTAAAATTCTTTATCACCTAAAACGTCTTGAATAAAATCGAAAGAGGAGAGGATCTGTGCCCTCCCTCCCTGAATTGCAATACAATGCTCGAAGTGGGCTGATGGTTTGCGATCTTTTGTACGTATAGTCCAACCATCCTTTTCAGTAACTACATTCTTACTTCCAAGATTGATCATGGGCTCAATACAGATACACATCCCGTTTTTCAACAAAGGGCCGGTACCTGGCCGACCATAGTTCGGCACCTCAGGTGATTCATGCATCTCCCGACCTATTCCATGCCCGACCAATTCGCGAACAACAGAGTATCCACGGCTTTCGCAATACTTCTGTACTACACTGCCAATATCTCCTACTCGATGGCCTTCTATGGCAACAGCAATCCCTTCGTACAACGACTCCTTCGTCGTTTTCAATAGTTGGAATACTTCCGGGGCAACTTCTCCTACAGCAAACGTATAGGCAGAATCTCCCGTAAATCCATTCAGGAAAGTACCGCAGTCGACTGATACAATATCACCTTCTTCGAGGATAGCTTTAGCAGAAGGGATACCATGAACCACATTCTCATTGACCGATACGCAAATACTATTAGGGAAACCTCCATAACCAAGGAAAGCCGGCTCAGCCCCATGGTCACGAATAAATTCCTCTGCGACCTTATCAAGCACCAAGGTTGAAACACCCGGCCGAATATTTTTTGCAACTTCGGCCAGAGTCTTTCCAACCAACTGATTTGCTTCGCGCATCAACGCGATTTCTTCATCCGTCTTTAGGTAAATCATCAATACGCGGAAACAGAGCCAACTCTACCTTTGATACGTCCACTCTTCAACAAGCCATCATAATGTCTCATCAAGAGATGGCTCTCGATCTGCTGCAAGGTATCCAAAACAACTCCCACCAAAATCAGTAGAGAAGTTCCTCCGAAGAACTGTGCAAAAGCCGAACTAACACCGAACATCTCCGCAAAAGCAGGCAGGATGGCAACTATCGCCAAAAACAATGCTCCAGGAAGGGTTATTCTGTCCATTATCGCGTCAATATAATCTTTTGTTTGTTTTCCAGGCTTAATACCGGGAATAAAGCCGTTGTTCCTCTTCAGGTCATCGGCCATCTGCTTAGGATTGATCGTAATCGCCGTATAGAAATACGTAAAGAGAATGATCAAAATAGCAAATACAAGATTATACCAAACACTTGTGTTGTTAGACATAGCACTCAGGAATCCCGAAGACTGATCAACATTGGCGAATCCCAAAATAGAGATCGGAATGAACATCAGTGCCTGAGCAAAGATGATAGGCATCACATTGGCAGCATTTACCTTCAAGGGGATATACTGACGTGCTCCCCCATACTGCTTGTTGCCGACAACTCGCTTCGCATATTGCACAGGCACCTTTCTCGTTCCTTGTACCAACAGGATTGCACCTGCTATGACAAAAAGAAGAAATACAATCTCTGCAAGGAAAGCGACCAAACCACCAACAGCACTCGTTGTACGAGAAGTAAACTCAGCCACAAAAGCATGAGGCAAACGAGCGATAATACCAATGAGAATGATCAACGAAATACCATTACCGATACCCTTGTCTGTAATACGCTCTCCTAACCACAGGACAAACATACTACCACCGGTAAGAATAGCAACTGCAACTATCTGGAACCAAAGGCCACCGGGCATCGATGCTCCTACAGACTGCATCTGTACTCGCAAGTTCACCAAATAGGTAAGAGACTGTAAAATCAAAATAGCAACTGTCAGATAACGAGTCCACTGATTGATCTTCATGCGCCCACTCTCACCTTCTCGCTGCAATTTTTGCATTGCAGGTACAGCAATCGCTGCCAACTGCATAACAATCGAAGCAGAGATATAAGGCATAATGCCCAAGGCAAAAATAGATGCATGTGAGAAAGCTCCCCCAGAAAACATATCCAAGAGAGCCATCAGTCCTCCAGCCGTCTGGTCTTTGAGTGCTGACAACGATGCGGGGTCAATACCGGGGATCACTACAAATGAACCCAAGCGATAAACGACGACGAACAATATGGTCGTGAGAATGCGTTGACGCAAATCCTCAATCTTCCATATATTCTTGATTGTTTCTACCGCACGCATAAGCTTATAGTTTTACAACAGATCCTCCTGCTTTTACAATAGCTTCTTCTGCTGTCTTAGAGAAAGCATGAGCTTCTACTGTCAAAGCCGTAGTCACTGTACCATTGGCCAATATCTTAACTAAAGAGTTTCGAGAAACAAACCCTGCAGCAATCAAGTCTTCTACCGAAATCTTCGTTAGAGAGTTAGCCTCGGACAAAGCCTGAAGCACAGACAGATTGATTGGCTTGTATTCTACTCGATTTATATTCTTGAAGCCAAACTTAGGCAAACGGCGCTGAATAGGCATTTGACCTCCTTCAAAACCGATCTTCTTAGAATAGCCAGAACGTGATTTCGCTCCTTTATGTCCTCTTGTAGAGGTTCCTCCCAGGCCTGAACCCGGACCACGACCAATTCTCTTGCGAGACTTGACCGCCCCCTCTGCAGGCTTTAAACTAGACAAATTCATATGTTCTTCTTGTTTTTAGCGTTAATCATTCAACGATCAAAACCAGGTGTCTCACCTTATTAACCATACCCAATATACTGGGAGTAGCTTCATGCTCGACAATTTGATTCAATTTTCTTAATCCAAGGGCATCTAAAGTTCTCTTCTGATCCTTAGGACACCTAATTCTACTACGAACTTGTTGTATCTTAATTTTAGCCATCACTAATCTTCCTCCTCAATTAACCTTTGAAAACTTTTTCAACAGAGATACCGCGATTCTGAGCAACCATCAAAGGGCTACGCATCTCTGCGAGGGCTTGAATCGTTGCTTTTACAAGATTGTGAGGATTAGAAGAGCCTTTGCTTTTTGCAAGGACATCAGTAACGCCAACGCTATCCAAGACAGCACGCATGGCACCCCCAGCCTTTACTCCGGTACCAGTGGTCGCGGGCTTCAAAAACACGCTGGCTCCACCATAAGAAGCAGCTTGTTCGTGAGGGATTGTACCATTATGCACCGGAACCCGGATTAAATTCTTTTTAGCAGCCTCAACCCCTTTTGCTATAGCGGCAGGGACTTCACCGGCTTTTCCAAGGCCCCAGCCGATAACACCGTCTTCATTACCTACGACAACAATAGCAGCAAAAGTAAAGGTGCGCCCACCTTTTGTAACCTTGGTCACACGATTGATTGCAACCAAGCGATCCTTCAATTCCAGATCGTTTGTCGATTTTACTCGATTATATACAATAGCCATATCGATTAAAATTTGAGGCCGCCTTTACGGGCTGCATCAGCCAATTCCTTAATACGGCCATGGAAAAGATAGCCGTTACGATCAAACACTACAGTGGATATACCTGCCTCAGTGGCTGCTTTCGCTATTTCGTCACCAACCTTGGCCGCAATTTCCTTTTTAGATCCTGTCATCTCTAATTTCAAAGATGATGCAGAAGCAAGAGTTCTACCGGCAATATCATCAACCAATTGCGCATATATCTGCTTATTGCTGCGGAAAACAGTCAAGCGTGGTCTTTCCTTTGTTCCGCTAATCTTGCCGCGTACACGAGCCTTTATTTTTTGTCTTCTTTGTTCTTTCGTTACCATGATAATACTTAGTTACGATTATTTTCCAGCAGATTTACCAGACTTCCTGCGAATTTGCTCACCGACAAACTTGACACCCTTACCCTTGTAAGGTTCAGGTTTTCTGAACGATCGGATCTTCATACACACTTGACCGAGAAGCTGCTTGTCAGCACTTTCGAGGATAATCAAAGGGTTTTTGTTTCTCTCGCTCTTGGTTTCAACTGTCACCTCTTTAGGCAGCTGCATGAAAATGCTATGCGTAAAGCCCAAGGAAAGCTCAAGGAGCTGCCCTTGATTAGAAGCCCTATAGCCTACCCCAACGAGTTCGAGTTCACGCTTAAAACCGGCAGAAACACCCTGCACCATATTATTAATCAAGGAACGATAGAGACCATGCAAAGAGCGTTCGATACGGTCATCGGTCTTACGCTCTAAATGGATCACACCATCTTCTATCACAACAGCGATTCGAGGATCTACATATTGTGACAACTCGCCCTTAGGACCTTTTACTGTTACGATTTCTTCCTTATGAGATACCGTCACACCAGCGGGTATGCTGATGGGCAACTTACCAATTCTTGACATAATTCTGTACCTCCTTTATCAATAAACGTAACACAATACTTCTCCCCCAACTTTCAACTCACGAGCTTCTTTATCAGTCATCACTCCTCGTGGGGTAGAAACAATAGCAATACCAAGGCCATTCAATACGCGGGGCATATCACGATAGCCCACATACTTTCGAAGACCGGGACGAGACACACGCTTCAACTTCTTGATGGCATTTACTTTATGTGCCAAATCATACTTTAAGGCAACTTTTATTATGCCTTGAGAGTCATTCTCCTCAAACTTATAGTTCAGGATATACCCTTTGTCGAAAAGGATCTTTGTGATCTCTTTCTTAATATTTGACGCCGGCACACTTACCACACGATGGCCAGCCATAATTGCATTACGCAACCGCGTCAAATAATCTGCAATAGGATCTGTCATTTTGAATTACAATTAAATTGATCCGGAAAGCCGGACAATATTTAAAACTCTTACCAACTCGCTTTTTTTACGCCGGGGATAAGACCGGCAGAAGCCATTTCACGAAATTGAATACGGGAAATACCAAATTGGCGCATATAGCCCTTCGGACGCCCAGTCATCGAGCAACGATTGTGCAAACGAACAGGAGAAGCATTCTTAGGGAGCAACTGCAAGGCTTCATAATTTCCTTCAGCCTTGAGTGCCGCTCTCTTTGCAGCATATTTCGCCACAAGCTTGGCACGCTTCACCTCGCGGGCTTTCATTGATTCTTTAGCCATATCAATTTTGTTTTTTAGCGTTCTTGAACGGTAAACCAAATTCTTTCAGAAGGGCATAACCTTCTTCATCGGATTGCGCCGAAGTCACAAAGGTAATATTCATTCCGAGAATCTTCGTAATCGCATCGATATTTATCTCGGGGAAAATGATTTGTTCATTGATTCCCAACGTATAGTTACCTCTTCCATCGAGCTTGCTTTCGATACCCTTAAAGTCGCGGATTCGAGGCAAAGCGATGCGCACCAGACGCTCCAAGAATTCATACATTTGCTCGCGACGCAGAGTAACCATAACACCGATTGGCATCTTCTTTCTCAACTTAAAGTTCGAGATGTCTTTCTTTGATACTGTCGGCACAGCTTTCTGTCCGGTAATAGCCGTCAATTCGCTTACTGCAACATCGATAATCTTCTTGTCACCAGTAGCCATACCAAGACCTTGGTTGATCACGATTTTCTTCAACACAGGGACTTGCATCACGCTCGTATAACCGAATTGTTTCATCAGGGCAGGAACGATTCTTTCCTGATAGTCTTTCTTCAGATTGGCAGTGGCACTCATTATTTAATCTCCTCTCCTGATTTTTTAGCGTAACGAACTAATTTGCCATTCTCATTGAGACGACGGCCAATGCGAGTTGCCTTTCCTGTTTTGGGATCAACAACATTCAGGTTGGAAATATGTATAGGAGCTTCCTTTGATATGATTCCACCCTGAGGATTCTTGGCACTAGGTTTAGCATGCTTTTTGATCATATTCAGCCCTTCGACGATCGCACGCTGTTCCTTTACTAATACCTCCAAAACGCGACCAGAGTGGCCCTTGTCTTCGCCACTGATCACCATGACGGTATCACCTTTCTTTATATGTAATTTACTCATTTCTGCTTGCTTAATTATAAAGTTATAATACTTCGGGAGCGAGAGAAACAATTTTCATATTTGTTCCACGCAGTTCGCGTGCGACCGGTCCGAAGATACGGCTGCCACGAATATCACCGGCTGCATTCAGCAAGACACAAGCATTGTCGTCAAAACGAATGTACGATCCATCGGGGCGACGAACCTCTTTCTTCGTTCGTACGATTACTGCTTTGGAGACAGCACCTTTCTTGATGTCGCTTGAAGGGATAACACTCTTGACCGAAACCACGATGATATCACCCACAGAGGCATAACGTCTGCGCGTGCCGCCCAAAACACGAATACAGAGAGCTTCTTTTGCTCCGCTATTGTCAGCGACAACGAGTCTTGATTCTTGTTGTATCATCTTATTTTGCCCTTTCGATTATTTCAGTTAGTCTCCATCTCTTTGTACGACTCAGAGGACGCGTTTCCATGATACGTACCGTATCGCCGATACCGCATTCATTCTTCTCGTCATGTGCGTGGTATTTTTTTGTCTTATTGACAAACTTACCATATATAGGATGCTTCTCTTTCCACTTCACAGCAACCGTGATAGTCTTATCCATTTTGTTGCTTGAGACAACACCCACACGTTCTTTTCTAAGATTTCTTTCCATGTGTGCACTCTATTTATTTATTGAGTTCGCGTTGGCGCAGCACTGTCTTCATCTGCGCAATCATACGACGTTGATGCTTTAGTTTAGCAGGACTATCCAAAGGCGAAACCGCATGGTTGATTCGCATTTGGTCATAAGCAGCCACTTCGGCATCCAATCGCTCCTGGAGCTCTTTCGTTGCAAGCTCTTTAATTTCGGCAATCTTCATGACAATTACGCATTTTGATTTTGGATATCATAGTCGTGACGGACCACGAACTTAGTCGTTACGGGGAGCTTCTGAGCAGCCAAACGAAGAGCTTCCTTAGCTATTTCGTAAGACACACCTTCCACTTCGAAAATGATTCGACCGGGAGTAATAGGAGCGACGAAACCTTCCGGAGCACCCTTACCCTTACCCATACGAACACCTTCTCCCTTCTTGGTAATAGGTTTGTCAGGGAAAATACGAACCCACACTTGTCCTTGACGCTGCATATAGCGAGTCACTGCAATACGAGCGGCCTCAATCTGACGACCGGTTATCCACTTGCTCTGCAAAGACTTGATTCCAAAAGAACCGAAAGACAACTGGTTGCCTCTCTGGGCAAAACCCTTCATGCGACCTTTCTGCTGTCTTCTAAACTTTGTTTTTTTTGGTTGTAACATTTTGTCTGTCTTTCTAAATGTTAGCGATTACCTTTTCTTCTACGGTTGCGATCACCGCCACGGTTGTTGCCGCCTTGTGCATTGGGACGACGGCTTTGGTTTTTGGCCACTGCAAAATTGGGAGCGAGGTCGCGTTTCTCATAAACCTCCCCTTTGCAAATCCAAACCTTAATTCCGAGCAAGCCGACCTTGGTCAGAGCCTCTGCCAAAGCATAGTCAATGTCTGCACGGAGGGTATGCAGAGGGGTACGCCCTTCCTTGAACATTTCAGAACGTGCCATTTCCGCACCGTTCAGACGGCCGGATACTTGAATCTTGATGCCTTCTGCACCCATACGCATAGCCGACGCAATAGCCATCTTTACGGCACGACGATAAGCGATCTTTCCTTCCAGCTGGCGAGCGATATTCTCAGCCACAATAGCAGCATCCAACTCAGGCTTCCGGATCTCATAGATATTGATCTGGACATCCTTTTTCGTGATGCGCTTCAACTCTTCTTTCAGCTTATCGACTTCCTGACCAGCCTTGCCGATGATCATACCCGGGCGAGCGGTACAGATGGTAATGGTTACCAACTTCAATGCACGTTCAATAACGATACGCGATACACTGGCTTTGGCAAGGCGAGCGTTCAAATACTGACGAATACGACTATCTTCCAATAGCGTCTCACCATATTTACGACCACCATACCAATTGGAATCCCATCCACGGATGATTCCCAAACGATTACTTACCGGATTTATTTTCTGTCCCATCCTTCGTTAGTTATTATCGTTATTAAGCGTATCTACATAAATGGTCACGTGATTCGAGCGTTTACGAATCCGATAGCCACGACCCTGTGGTGCAGGGCGAAGGCGTTTGAGCGTAGAAGCACCGTCTACACAAATACGAGACACGAACAACTCACCCTCTTCGGCTTTACGCTCGTTCTTCTCTTCCCAGTTTGCCACTGCAGAACGCAGCAGCTTCTCTACACGTGCCGAAGCTTCTTTGTTAGAGAACTTCAGCACACCCAAGGCGCGATTCACTTCCATACCACGGATCATATCGGCCACCAATCTCATCTTGCGGGGAGAAGTAGGCACGTTACGAAGCTTGGCAAAGTACATCTGCTTGAGGGCTTCCTTTCTTGCTTCGGCTGAATTATGTTTTCTTGCACCCATTGTTCTTAATACTTTTAATTGTTCAGATTCCTGAAGTGTTTGTATTCAACCGAATTACTTCTTCTTGTTGCCGGCATGACCACGGAAAGTACGTGTAGGAGAGAACTCCCCTAACTTATGACCCACCATGTTTTCGGTAACAAAAACAGGAATAAACTTATTTCCGTTATGCACTGCAATGGTATGTCCCACGAAGTCGGGAGAAATCATTGAGGCACGAGCCCACGTCTTAATGACAGCTTTCTTGCCGCTCTCGTTCATCGCCAAGACCTTCTTTTCCAGCTTGAGATTAATATATGGACCTTTCTTAAGTGAACGACTCATAATTTTCTTTGATTAAATCAGATTACTTTTTCCTTCTCTCAATGATGTACTTAGAAGAATGCTTCTTCGGAGCTCTTGTCTTCAAGCCCTTAGCATACAAGCCCTTGCGTGAACGGGGATGACCTCCTGACTGGCGACCTTCACCACCACCCATGGGGTGATCCACAGGGTTCATCACCACGCCTCGGTTGTGAGGTCTGCGACCCAACCAGCGAGAACGACCGGCCTTTCCTGATTTTTCCAGAGCATGGTCTGAGTTGCCCACGCTACCGATCGTAGCCTTACAAGTAGACAAAATACGACGAACTTCGCCTGAAGGCATCTTGATCACCACATAGGTTCCTTCGCGAGAAGTCAGCTGGGCAAATGATCCGGCAGAGCGAACCATCTTGGCACCCTGACCCGGGCGAAGCTCGATGTTGTGAATAATCGTACCGACGGGTATATTCGCCAGAGGAAGAGCGTTGCCGACTTCTGGAGCAGCTTCGCTTCCTGACATCACTGTATGGCCGACTTCCAAGCCGTCCGGAGCGATGATATAAGCCTTTGCTCCGTCCGCATAGTAAAGCAGTGCGATACGAGACGAACGATTAGGATCGTACTCGATGGTCTTTACTGTAGCAGGAATGCCATCTTTCGTTCTCTTGAAGTCGATGAAACGATACTTTTGCTTGTGACCACCACCGATGTAACGCATTGTCATCTTACCGGTATTGTTACGGCCACCCGTTTTCTTCTTACCAACTACAAGAGACTTTTCTGGTGTGCTTGCAGTGATCTTATCAAACGCACCAATAACCTTGTGTCTTTGCCCCGGGGTTGTGGGCTTGAGTTTACGTATTCCCATTTTTTCTTAGATATTGCTGAAGAAGTCGATCGTATCTCCTTTCTTAAGCGTCACAATCGCCTTTTTGAAAGAAGCCTCTTTGCCGCGAATCAGTCCACTCTTGGTATAGCGGTTTTTGCGCTTACCGTCATATCTCATCGTGTTCACGTCTTCGACTTTCACATTATACATAGCCTCTACAGCCTTCTTAATCTCTATTTTATTCGCGTTAGGAGAAACGCGGAAGCCATAACGCTCCGACATCTTTTCCGTAACAGCGGTCATCTTTTCCGAAATAATCGGCTTAATGATGATTCCCATATACCAAATCCTCCTTATGCTTTAAATAGTTCATTAACAACGGCAACAGAACGCTCTGTCAGCACGAGATTCTTGGAAGCCAACACTGCGTAAGTATTGATCAGATTGGCAAGAATCAAATTCGTATTCGGCAGGTTGCGAGCAGACAAGTGCACATTCTTATTCATCTCGGGAAGGACGTAGAGCACTTTCTTTTCGTCCACCTTCAATGCAGCAGAAATAGCCTTGAAAGCCTTTGTCTTGGGAGCATCGAAGTTGAAGTCCTCCACTACGATGATCTCATTGTTCTTCGCTTTGTAGCTCAGAGCCGAACGACGAGCCAAAGCCTTCAGCTTCTTGTTCAGCTTGAAGCTGTAGTTACGAGGACGCGGACCGAAAACACGAGCACCACCACTGAGGAGGGGTGAGTTGATATCACCACGACGTGCTCCACCGCTACCCTTCTGACGGATCAGCTTGCGCGTACTACCGGAAAGTTCGCTACGTTCTTTGGCCTTGTGCGTACCTTGGCGCTGGTTGGCCATGTACTGCTTTACATCCAAGTAGATAGCATGGTCGTTAGGCTCTATCGCGAAGATCGAGTCGTCCAGAACGACTTTCTTACCCGTATCTTCTCCTTTGATATTATATACGCTCAGTTCCATTACTTTTCAATTAACAAGATTGAACCTTTAGCACCGGGCACGCTACCTTTCACAAGGAGCAGATTGTGCTCGGGCATCACCTTAATAACTTCCAGATTCTGCACGGTCACGCGCTCGTTACCCATCTGACCGGCCATACGCGTTCCCTTGAACACTTTGGCTGGATACGAACAGGCTCCGACTGCACCGGGAGCACGCAAACGATTGTGCTGACCGTGTGTAGCCTGACCCACACCACCGAAACCGTGGCGTTTTACTACACCTTGGAAACCTTTTCCTTTAGAAGTTCCCACTACATCGACAAAGTCGGCATCGCTAAAGAACTCTACGTTCAATACGTCGCCGAGCTTGTGCTCGCCTTCGAAATTCTTGAACTCGGCCAAGTGTCTCTTGGGGGTTACATTGGCTTTCTTGAAATGGCCGGCCAAAGGTTTTGTCGTATGCTTTTCTTTTGCATCCACAAAACCAAGCTGCAATGCGCTATAGCCGTCTTTCTCCAAAGTCTTTACTTGCGTAACCACACAAGGACCAACTTCGATAACAGTGCATGGCAGATTCTTGCCCTCGGCACTGAATACGGATGTCATTCCGATTTTCTTTCCTAATAAACCTGGCATTTCAGTTTTTATTAAACGTTTCTCAAACTTTGATTTCCACTTCCACACCGCTGGGGAGTTCCAATTTCATCAGAGCATCCACAGTCTTGGCAGTAGAGTTGTAAATATCAATCAATCTCTTGTATGAAGAGAGTTCGAACTGCTCACGGCTCTTCTTGTTTACGAACGTAGAGCGGTTCACTGTGAAAATCCGCTTATGCGTGGGCAGAGGTATAGGACCGCTAACCATCGCACCGGCTGCTTTCACCGTCTTTACGATCTTCTCGGCAGACTTGTCCACCAGCATATAATCGTAAGACTTCAGCTTAATTCTAATCTTTTGGCTCATATCTATGTTGTTCTTTTATTTGATCAAATCAACGCGACCCTGAGCTTCGGTAAGCACCTGCTTAGCGATGGTAGAGGGCACTTCTGAATAGTGAGAGAAGGTCATTGTACTCGTAGCACGACCGCTCGTTATCGTACGGAGAGCCGTCACATAGCCGAACATCTCAGCCAGAGGCACCTTAGCCTTTACGATACGTGCACCGGTACGGCTGCTTTCCATACCTTCCACCTGACCGCGACGCTTGTTCAAGTCGCCGATCACATCACCCATACTCTCTTCGGGGGTCACCACTTCCAGTTTCATGATAGGCTCCATCAGAGTAGGACGGGCTTTTTCACAAGCATTCTTGAACGCCTGAAGGGCACAGATTTCGAATGACAACTGGTCGGAGTCCACCGGGTGGAAAGAACCGTCGATTACGGTTACCTTCAGCTGATCGAGCGGATAGCCGGCCAATACACCATTCTTCATGGCACGCTGGAAACCCTTTTGAATAGAAGGGATGAATTCCTTGGGGATATTACCACCCTTCACCTCATCCACGAACTGCAATTCGCCTTCGAAGTCGGCATCGGCAGGCTCCACACGACAGATAATGTCGGCAAACTTACCACGACCACCGGTCTGCTTCTTGTACACTTCGCGAAGCTCCACAGGATCGTTGATAGCCTCTTTGTAAGAAACCTGAGGACGTCCCTGGTTGCATTCCACCTTGAACTCACGACGCAGACGGTCTATGATAATATCGAGGTGAAGCTCACCCATACCACTGATAACCGTCTGTCCGGACTCTTCGTTCGTCTGAACGCGGAATGTGGGGTCTTCTTCGGCCAACTTGGCCAAGCCTACGCCCAAACGATCGAGGTCCTTCTGCGTCTTCGGTTCTACGGCGATACCGATCACAGGATCGGGGAAGTCCATAGATTCGAGAACGATAGGATGATTCTCATCACAGAGCGTATCGCCCGTACGAATATCCTTGAAGCCTACACCGGCACCGATGTCACCGCAACCGATCACATCTTTCGGATTTTGCTTGTTCGAGTGCATCTGGAAGAGGCGAGAGATACGCTCCTTCTTGCCAGAACGCGTGTTGTAAACGTATGAGCCGGCGGGCAATTCACCGGAATATACGCGGAAGAAGCAAAGACGACCTACGTACGGGTCGGTAGCGATCTTAAAAGCCAAAGCACAGAGAGGCTCGCTCGGAGATGTCTTGCGCTCTATCACCTTGTTCGGGTCCGAAGGATCCGTACCTTCCACTGTGGGCGTATCCACCGGGCTGGGGAGGAACTTACATACGGCATCGAGCAATGTCTGCACGCCCTTGTTCTTGAATGAAGAACCGCAGAGCATAGGGTTGATCTGCATGGCGAGTGTACCCTTGCGAAGAGCTGCCAGGATTTCGTCCTCCGTAATGGTAGAAGGATCATCGAAATACTTTTCCATCAGCGTATCATCGCAGTCGGCCAATGTCTCGAGCATCTTGTCGCGCCACTCTTCGGCCTCAGCCACAAGTTCGGCGGGGATGTTCTCTACATCGTACTTGGAGCCCATGGTCTCATCGTTCCATACGAGAGCCTTCATAGTCACCAAGTCCACAACTCCCTTGAATGTCTCCTCTGCTCCGATAGGAATCTGAATGGGGCAAGGATTGGCACCCAACACTTCGCGAAGCTGACGTACCACTTCAAAGAAGTTAGCACCCGAACGGTCCATCTTGTTCACATAGCCGATACGGGGTACATTATATTTCTCAGCCTGACGCCACACGGTCTCGCTCTGAGGCTCCACACCACCTACGGCGCAGAAAGCGGCAACGGCTCCGTCCAAGATACGGAGAGAACGCTCCACTTCCACCGTGAAGTCCACGTGCCCCGGAGTGTCGATCAGGTTGATCTTGTACTTTTGGTTGTTGTAGTTCCAGAACGCAGTCGTAGCAGCAGAAGTGATTGTGATCCCCCTCTCCTGTTCCTGCTCCATCCAGTCCATGGTAGCTGCACCATCGTGCACCTCGCCGATCTTGTGCGTCAGACCCGTATAGAACAGGATACGCTCGGATGTAGTAGTCTTTCCGGCATCGATGTGAGCCATGATGCCGATATTTCTTGTAAACTGTAATTCCTTATCAATTGCCATTGGGGTCTTCCTTTAGAATCTGAAGTGGGCGAATGCGCGGTTAGCCTCGGCCATGCGGTGCATATCTTCCTTACGTTTGAAAGCTGCGCCTTGGTTGTTAAATGCGTCTACTATCTCAGCAGCCAATTTATCGGCCATAGTCTTTCCACCACGCTTACGGGCATAAAGGATAAGATTCTTCATAGAGATCGACTCCTTGCGCTCGGGACGGATTTCCGTCGGCACCTGAAAGGTAGCACCACCGATACGGCGGCTCTTTACTTCTACCTGAGGAGTGATATTATCGAGGGCCGCCTTCCAAATCTCGAGGGCAGACTTCTCTTCGTTTGAGAGCTTCGTCTTCACGATGTCCAAAGCACCGTAGAAGATACTGAAAGCTGTGCTCTTCTTTCCATCATACATTAGGTGATTAACGAACTTAGTCACCTTCACATCACCATAGACGGGATCCGGCAGGATCTGTCTTTTTTTAGGTTTTGCTTTTCTCATTGTCTCAAAAAATTTCGTTTTTGTCGATTGGTTGCCGTTTCATTTTTGTCTTCAACGCTCCCGCCGGAGCATTTACTCAACCCTGTTTAAGCCTATCCAATTGAACTCAAAACCGGTTCTTAAATAATTTGTTGGTTGCGCCCTTGATCGTAGCGCGATTGTAGATTGGGGAAGTGATTCGTCCTTATCGGTCTGCGGCCTCGCTCATCGAAGCCGACGAATCCGCTTAGCGGCTCTTACTTCTTACCTTTAGCGGCAGGAGCCTGTCCGGGCTTCGGACGCTTGGCACCGTATTTGGAGCGACGCTGCGTACGGCCATTCACACCTGCTGTATCGAGCGTACCACGGACAATGTGATAGCGCACACCGGGCAAGTCCTTCACACGACCTCCACGAACCAGCACGATGCTGTGCTCCTGCAAGTTGTGACCTTCTCCCGGGATGTAGGCATTGACCTCTTTAGAATTCGTCAGACGCACACGTGCCACCTTACGCATAGCCGAATTCGGCTTCTTGGGCGTAGTCGTATAAACGCGCACACAAACGCCGCGACGCTGCGGGCACGAATTCAATGCCGGCGATTTGCTCTTATCCGCGAAAGATTCACGACCCTTTCTAACCAACTGTTGAATTGTAGGCATTTCTTCTTTCTTTAAAACTATGATTATAATTATCTCTTTCCTAATCTATTACACTGCCAACTATACGAGCAGCGGCGCAAAGGTACATATATTTTCCCAATCCGCAACAGCCCCACAGCTTTTTTTTCACGGCAACGCTCTAATACTCAATAGCATCAACCGACATCCATAGACCGAACGGTTCTTCCCAAGCGAGAGATCCGAAAAGGCGGATGCGCATCGAAAGAGGAATGTCAGCACCGAAAAGAAAGAGAATACAAAAATAGCCCGAAAAAGAGAGATACAGCGCGCAGCCACAGAAAAGGAACGCACCGCATATAATAATGTACGCACGCGCGAGATACCGAAGGTAGCACGATTCAGACCAAAGAGAGAAACCGGAACGGAAAAAGGACAGCTGCCCTGCAAAGCGTTTACGCGCCATAATTTTCTATCTCCATGCTCCGAAAAACGTGGCGCGTAAAATTTTTCGCTGTGGCTCGGGAAGTAAAAAATTCTCGCGCCACAGCGAAAAAAAAATCTCGCGCCGCTTTTCCCGAAAAGACGCGCCGCAATCGGAGCAATTACGGTTCGAGAAAATCCGATCGGAATATATCCGCCCAAGAGTGAGTGGGGCTTCTATGCAGCTCTACCGATAGCCTCGATCGCCATAATAACGACCGCGATCAGGGAAGCCGTCAGAGCCAAGAAGAGCAAGCAATAGAGCATAACGAGAAGTGTACGCCAGAAGCTCCGCCACCAAGAGCAGAGGAATAGCTGCTTGTAGTCCCACCAAAACAAAAGGAATAGGAGCAATGCAGGCAGCCCGTATAGCGACCCCATCCGGGCATCGCCGTAGAAAGGCAGGGCGAGAATGTTCAGCAATAACAGCTGGCAGGCTATGTATGCCTGAGTGATAATGTGCTCGGTCAGGTTATATGCCGCCGCCCCTTTGTGGCCGAACGCGACTTTGGTACAAACGGCAAGGATGGGGAGAATAGTGATAATCCTGACGGCTTTGTTGCTTTGAAACCATTCCACCAGCAGACTCCATATTCTTGAAAAGAAAGGGAGGGAGTTCAACTTATTTTTCTGCTCGGTGACGAACTTCATTTGCTTGTAAAAAAAGGCTCTTCTCCCCGTGTATCGCTCGGCGATCATTTCTCTGCTATCACTGCCGACTGCCTCATTCTCCTTTTGCAAGGAGGATATTTCTCTTTGATCCATCCGATACTCTTGACGTGTAAGCTCCTCGCCAGCCGACTTTTTCTGCGAGGGATCAGGTCCGATCAGTTGTGCAAAGATGATGTACAGAGAGGCCAGCACGAAAAGGGTCTGAAAGGGACGGAAGTAGACAACCCTCTTGCCACCGATAAAGTCCCGTATCAAATAACCCGGGCGGTAGAGTAGTTCCACGATGGTACGTCCGAAACCGTTGTCGATATTGGTGAAGCCGCCTATCACGTTTCGGACCATCTGCCGGAAGTGATAGCGTCCGGTGCGAGAGGTTTGTCCGCAGCGATTGCAGAAATTGCCCGTATATCCGTCTCCGCAGTTTTGGCATGTATGTACGCAGGGGTCTGCCGGTGGAGTGGCTCTGCCACGTATCAGCCTCAACTCTAATGCGCGGATTCGTATCCGAAGGGGAAAGAGCAGCGATTGCAGCCGCCGGTCGATCTTTCTTGGCAGTAGTCTGCGCTTCCGCAGGATTGCCCAAAAGACCAGCCCGGCAATGGCAGACATCCCCCATTGCCCCGAGGTAGCCAAATCTTCTATTGCCAACCATAGGAGCAATGCAAGCATGAGGATCTGCAATGGGTTGGCCATCTTTCTATCCGACGAATGCCCATGCTCCCCGTTTTTCTGTTTCTTCGAAGCACTATCGTGCGAACCTTCCGTTTCTTTCTTCGTTTTGCTGTTCGTTTGCATCATCCGAATTTCACTTACTTGTGTACAAATATAGTTATGACAAATGGAGGGCGTAGCCCACTCGGTTCGGTTGCTTACCGGCAGGTTGCCCCACGAGTGCGATTGATAAGAGCGAAAGGCTTTTTGCTAACTTTGTTGCTACGAATAGTACGTTAGTACGACAGTGAATGCACAGCTTTTCTCTGCGGACTAATGCTTTCATGCAATGAAAAGACTTCACTGTACGTTTAATCCCAAAGGCCGGACCACTGATGTCAGTCTTCGGCTGCCACTCTCCAAGAGCGAATGGATCCGGCTGTTGCTGCTCCGTGCCATGTCGGGAGAGGTGCTGCCTCCTTTGGGAGGAGATGCTCCCTCCGATGTACAGACGGTGCACCGGATTTTGACTTCGGATATATCCGATGAGGTGAACGTAAGGGATGCGGGTACTGCTATGCGCTTTCTGACAGCCTACATGGCGCGCTTTGTCTCCCGGCCTGTACGGTTGTATGGTACGGAGCGGATGTATGCACGTCCGATCCGTCCTTTGGTGGAGGCTCTTCGCTCTTTGGGCGCGGATGTCACCTACGAAGGAGTAGAGGGTTTCCCTCCTCTGCTGATACGGCCGGCTGCTATGTGCGGAGGCACTGTCTGTGTGGATGCAGGTGTCAGCTCGCAGTTCGTCAGTGCTCTCTTGCTGATCGCTCCTACGCTCAGTGGGGGGCTGTCGATCAAGCTGGAGAACAGGGAGGTATCGGCTCCCTACACCGGTATGACTTGCCGTCTCCTCACGGCTTTCGGCATAGAAGTCGAGCGCAGCGAAGACAGCATAACGGTTGGAGAACGGCCTTTCACTGCTCCGATGGAATGGTATCCGTCGGCCGATTGGTCTGCTGCCGGCTATATATATAATATGGTAGCGGTGGGAGAGCTTTCCGGTAGAGTAAGCCTTCCGGACTTGCTTCCGCCGGACGAGAGTATGCAGGCTGATAGTCGCGCAGCAGCTCTGTTCGGACGGCTGGGTGTCGTCACAGAGAAGACCGATAGCGGCATAGTCCTCAGTTATTCGCCGGTGAGGTGTACTGATGATTTCGGTACGGAAGATGTCCGAGATTGTCCCGACCTGGTGCCGACTTTAGCTGTATGTTGTTTGCTGAAGGGGGTACCGTTCTGCCTGGAGGGTGTAGGACATTTGAGGCTGAAAGAATGCGACCGCTTGGCGGCTATCTGTACCGAAGCACGCAAGCTGGGCTACGTTGTTCGATCGGATGAGGATACTCTCCTTTGGGATGGAGAACGGTGTATGCCGGAAGAGCTGCCTGTCATCAGGGTCTACGACGATCACCGTATGGCCATGGCCTTTGCAGCGGCTGCCGCATTGTCGGAGCAGGGTGTGATGATAGAGGATGCCGGCGTAGTCGGCAAGAGTTTTCCCGGATTCTTTAGCGTGAGCCGCCTTTTGGGATTCGACGGAGAGGAAATATAAGTAAGAAGCGGATAGAAGGGATGAGCAACATCTTGATATTGATAATCGGCGTACTCGTATTGGGGCTTATAGCCGCCCTGACCGAGATCCGCCATTCGTACAAGCGAAGAGCTGCCGAGGCCAAGGGTGAGTCGCTTCCGGAGGAGCCTGTACGAGTGGTGCCGCAGGGGTGTTGCGGTATGCATATCACTTGCGAGAAGGACAGCCTGCTGACAGCCGTGAGCAAGGGCATCGTCTACTATGACGATGAGGAGCTGGATCGCTATGCCGGCGTACTTCCGGAGGAGTATAGCACCGAAGCCGTCGAAGAATTCGAAGAGGTGCTCTCCACGCTGCAAGAGGAAGAGGTACCGTCTTGGATTCGAAGCCTCCAGATGCGACAGATACAAATGCCCGTATCCATCAAGGAACAAGCCCTCTTTATCGTATCCGAACACCGCATCCAGCACAGACACGATGATTGAAGCACTACAGTACGGATTCTTTCGCAACGCTATTGCGGGCAGTCTGCTCACAGCCATTGTGTGCGGCCTGCTCGGCTCTTATGTGGTGGCTCGGCGGATGGTATTCGTCAGTGGGGGGATTACGCATGCTTCTTTCGGTGGCATCGGGATGGGGCTTTATCTGGGGATCAATCCTTTCTTGTCAGCTGCCGTCTTCGCCGTGCTCTCTGCTTTGGGTGTACAAGGGGTGACGCGAATCGGGCTGCTGCGAGAGGATTCGGCCATCGCGGCTTTTTGGTCTTTGGGTATGGCACTGGGTACCCTTTTCATTGCGCTTACACCGGGGTACAGTACGGGACTATCCTCTTTCCTCTTCGGCAATATCCTGCTCGTTTCACATACGGATTTGTTGCTCCTCGCGCTTATGGCGTTGGCGATGATCGCCGTATTCGTGTTCGGCTATCGTACGATCCTCTATACGGCTTTCGATCCTGATTTTGCCAGTACACGAGGGGTCAGGGTTCACCTCGTGGAGATGCTTATGTCCGTGGCTGTGGCTTTGGGTATTGTACTCAGCATCCGTTTGGTGGGCATCATGCTGCTGATGTCGCTCCTGACCCTTCCTCAGAGTATCATGAATCTCTTCACTTCGCGCTTCTCTTCGATCCTGTTCGGTTCTGTAATCTTGGCGACTTTGGCAGCCTTCACGGGTCTCTGGGGCAGTTATAGTCTGGGGATCCCTTCCGGAGCCTTCATCATTCTGGTGCTGGTGGCCTTGTTCCTTTTAGCCAAAACGATTAAGTCCTTTGTCCATGCGTAGCCATAGATTTCTATACCTCCTCGCATTCTATCTGCTCATCCCGGTAGCTGTCGTATTCGGTATGCTGTCCTGCTCCACATCGAAGAATACGGCGGCATCCCGATTCTATCACAATTTCACTACGCGCTATAATGTATTCTACAACGGACAGAATGCTTATAACGATGCCTATGACAGACTGCTCGAAAGCCACACGGAGGGTTATTCGGAGGAGATATTCCTCGATCCCATCACGGCTCAGTCCGGACAGCAAAAGACCAAAGAGGGAGGGGCTTTCGATCAGGCCATTGTCAAAGGGAGAAAGGCTATCCACCTGCATAGTATTCGTACCAAACCGGAGCGCAAGCAAGGTTGGCAGAGCGATCCCAAGGCCGTGGCTTTCCAGAACAAAAGAGAATACAACCGTTTCCTCCACAATGCATGGATGCTCGTGGGCAAATCGCAGTTCTATAATGCGGACTTCCTGCAGGCGCAAGCTACATTTTCTTATATCGCACGCTTGTACAGCAATGAACCGATAATCCGCGATGAAGCTCGTCTTTGGCAGGTACGCTGCTACAGTGAGATGGGGTGGTTGCATGAAGGGGAGCGTTTGCTCGAGCGCATTCCCAAGGATCTTCCGCATGTCGATCGCAGAGGCTTGTACTCTTTGGCTGTGGCAGAGCGTTCGATCCTGTCGGGAGACAAGCACGCAGCCATACCTTATCTCCAACAGGCAGCAAGACAAGAGAAAAACAAGCGACAACGTGCTCGCATGTATTATCTGCTCGGACAGCTTTTGCAGGAAAACAATCGGACAGAGGAGGCTCGCAAGGCCTATTCCAAAGTGTTGCGGACTTCTCCGCCTTTCGCTTTGGACTTTGCCGCACGGATCAGGAAGATGGAACTGGAGAGCGAACGGAATCCCCGTACAGTAGCCGCTCGATTGGAACGAATGGCCAAGAAAGGCAAATACAAGGATGTACTGGATCAGATCTTCTATGCAACAGGCAATATATACATGGATATTCCCGATACACTGGCGGCGATCGAAGCATATACGACCGGAATAGAAAAGAGCACGGCACGTGGAGCCGATTTTGCCCTCTGTCAGATTCGTTTGGGCGACATCTATATGCAAAGGAAGCAGTACCTGAAAGCTCAGCCGTGCTTCTCTGCTGCAGCCGGTGTGCTGAACAGACTCAATCCCGACTACAAACGTGTAGCCGAACTTTCCTCCCAGCTCGATGAATTGGTCGGTCATGCCAAGGTCGTGCACGAACAGGATAGCCTTCTTACTCTTGCTGCCATGCCGGAAGAACAGCGGCTGGCCATTATCGACAGCGTTATCAATGCATATGCCTTAGCGGAGAAGAAACGACTCGAAGAGGAGGAGATGGCGAAACTCCAGCAGAACCAAGAACTTTTCAATTCCGAGAGCGATGGATTGGCTCCCTCTCCCATGGGAAAGACACAGAATCCTCCGCCCGGCATGCAGATGAGCGGCACTTCGGGAGAATTCTACTTCTATAATCCTCAACTGATTGCTCAGGGCAAAGCGGCTTTCGAACGCAAATGGGGAAAGCGTGTACTGGAGGATGATTGGAGACGTCGCCGCAAACAGGCCAATTTCGACATCCCCTCCGACAATACTGCTGCTGCAGAAGAGACGGATGAGACGCAGCCCGGAGCTTTGATGACCGAAGAGGAGCTACAGGCGGCAGCTGCCGATTCCGCATCCTCCGATCCATTGAACCGCGAATACTATCTGGCGCAATTGCCAATGACGGAAGAAGCCAAGGAAGCTGCCGGCAAACTCATTGCAGAAGGTTTGTTCGGCATGGGAGCGGTCTTCAATGAGCGGATGGAGAAGTTCGACGAATCGGCCGACACTTACGAGACCCTGCTTCGTCGCTATCCGAACTATGAGAAGAAGATGGACGTGCTCTATCGTCTCTTCATGCTCTACACCCGAATGAACAACAAGCCGGAAGCGGAACGTTGCCGCACCTTGATTCTACAATACTATCCCGAAGACAATCTGGCAAAGGCCCTGAGCAACCCCGATTACCTGAAGGAATTGGCCGCAATGGATCGTCGCCAAAACGAACTTTACGAGCAAGCATTCGACTCTTACCTCAAAGGAGCGGTCGGTTCGGTCAGGAAGAGCAGAAATGAATGCCGCGAGCGATTCCCCCTATCGGAACTGGCACCGAAATTCGACTTCCTCAACGCACTCTGTTATGTGCTGGAGGCAGACTCCAAGGGCTTCACCTCTGCCCTGAAACAGCTCGTGAAGGATTATCCGAAAGCAGACGTCACCGAATTAGCTTCCTCGATGCTTACCGAGTTGCTCCGTGGTCGCTCCATCGTACAGGGCGGCTATACGGGTATCGACTGGGACATTCGTTGGGGCGGTTCGGATACTGCCAGCATATCGCCGGACTCTTTGCCTCCTTTTGAAAAGCCCAAATCATTCGAGCGTACCCGTCTGATCCTTCTTGCTCCGGCCGGTGTATTGAACAAAAACAGGGTGCTCTTTGCCCTTGCCTCATTCAATTTCTCCCGCTACACGGAGCAAACGCTGGAAATAGAGCACAGCACGGTGGCTGCATTCGACCAGTGGCTGATGACTGCTCTCCCAACCCCTCGGATGGGCTGGCAGTATATCAAAGATGCTTTCGCTCCGAACGGATTTATGAGTGCGATGGGCGAGAGCAGCCTGTTGTTCCCCATATCGGAGAACAATTACCAGCTGCTTGTCAAGGGTAAAAGCGTAGGTCAATACATGACCTTCCTTGCAAAAGAAGAAGTGCCCGAGACGGCTTTCGTCCTCGATCGCTGGCAGCAGATGACCGGACGAGCGCAAGCTGTCGGCAAAGAGGAGGAGGATATAGAACCTGCTGCTACTCCTGCTCCTATCCTGTCCGAAAAGGACGAGACCGAGGATACCGCTCGCGATAGTACGACCCACACAGATGGGAAACCACTCGTCCCCATCAAACCGCGCAAGGACAGCATCATGACTGCTACTCCCATTACCTTCGACATCGATAGAGAGCAGATCCTCTCCGGAGCCAAGCCTGTGGCAGCCGATTCTTCCACAACCGATACGATCTCAGATGCTGCTGCTTTGCCATCGCTCAAGCAGCAAGAAGGCAAAGACGTCTCGGTAGAGCAGATTCAGCGGCTGGCCAAAGAGCGTGCACAAAACGAGAAGGACGAAAAGAAAGCACTCGAAAAGGCCAAGCGTGAGAAGGAGCGCGATCGCAAGCGAGAGCTGAAAGCACGGGAAAAAGAACGAGACAAAGCCCGTCGTGACAAGCTCAAGGAGCAACGTCTCAAGCAGAAGGAACGCAAGCAGAAGCTCAAAGAAAAAGAACGTGAGCGGAAAGAGAAACTTCGTCAGCGCGAGCGAGAACGTAAAGAGCGAGCGAAAGAACGCGAACAGAAAAGGAAAGCCGGACAGAAAAAAGCCGGTGGAGGGACCCTATAAGGAAAACTATTATTCTCAATCGTTATGAAGCATAAAGTCATTATTATCATCTATGCAGTAGTACTTCTTATGACTACAATGAGCTGCAAGTCGCAAAAATTTGCCGGCGACTGGAGTGGACGTATTCCTCGTGGGAACGGATCCTTGGCATTGGTTTTTCACCTCAAACAGACGGGCGACACTTGGCAGGGCACGATGGACAGCCCTGACCAGAAAGCATTCGGCATACCGCTTTCTTCTGTTACGATCGCCGGCGACAGCCTCAACATCGCTGTCAAGGATCTCCTTCTCTCCTACAGAGGCAAGCTCAAGAGCGACTCTATCCAAGGAGAATTCAGACAAGGACGTTTCGGCACGATGATGTCCCTCTATCGCGGACTGGATGCCGCCAAGTCTTATCGCCCTCAGACGCCTCAACCGCCCTTCCCATACGATGTAATAGAGGTGAAGATCCCGCATAAAACCGATGGTTTCACGATTGCAGGTACACTCACTGCCCCCAAAGATGCAGCCCAAACCAAAGGGACAGTGATCCTGATCAGTGGGAGTGGCTTGCAGGACAGGGATGAAACCATATTCGACCACAAACCTTTCGCTGTGCTCGCCGATCAGCTTACCCGCCATGGCTATGCCGTGCTTCGCTGCGATGATCGCGGATTCGGTGAGAGTGCCGGCGATGCTTCGCAGGCCACGACAGACACGTTGGCCGGCGATATCGAGAGTGAACTGGCCTATCTGCGCCATCACTATCCCCGACTAACCAACAAAGTATTCCTCTTCGGTCATAGCGAAGGCGGTATCATCGCTCCGATGGTCGCTCGCCGTGTAGGAGGAGTTGCGGGTCTCGTTCTTGTAGGGGCACCCTCTGTAAAAGGTGCGGAGATACTGCTTTCGCAAAATGCCGCGATTGATGAAATCGCAACGGGGCAACCGCAGAACGCAGCGAAGCGGGCAGCCATGGAAGAGCTGATCCGCTTGGCCACTGCTCCCGGTACTGCATCGGATATTCGCGCTCGGATCGAATCCTACTGTCGCTCCAACGCTTCCGTGCTCTTCCCTCAGGCAATGACCGATGAGATGAAAGAACAAGGTATCAAGCTCATGACAGAGCAGCTGTCCAATCCATGGATGAGGCACTTCCTTAGCTACGATCCCGCACCGCTACTGGACGTAGCATCCGGAGTGGGCAGCCATCCCCTTCCTCCTACAATGGCTATATATGGTGGTATGGATAAGCAGGTATTGCAGGAGGTGAATATGTCCAAGATGAAGTTCCTCCTCGGTACAGATACGGGCAATACGCCCAACAAGGTAGTGTACCTGCCTATGGTAAACCACATCATGCAGACGGCCGAATTCGGCACGCCCGATGAGTATGCTTTCCTCGACAGGACAGTGGACACGGAGCTTATGGATGTAGTCTGCTCCTTCCTGGACAGTCTCTGATAGTCATCCCCCTACAACAGAAAAGCCGAAGCCCTCTTCAATGCAAGAGAGTTTCGGCTTTTTCCTTTATGTCCAAATGCTCAAGCGAAGGAAAGGTCCGGCAGCGGAGAGCGGCTTATGCTACCGACTGACCAACATCGCCAACAAGCCCCAAAAAGCCAAATGAGCCGAAAAAAGAAAGAGAGAGGGAGCACCGAAACGCCTATCGTTCGGATGCACCCTCTCTCTCAAGAGTATTATCATTCAAAAGGATGAACCTTACAGATTCGGATTCACCGTCTTCCAGTCAGCGATCGCAGGAATGATGCCCATGGCGATCACTTCGTCGCGCAGCTTAGCCAGGTGGCTATAGCTTTCCTTGAGTTCAGCGCGCTCAGCTTCGTTGCCGAGTTTGCTGATATCGCTGTGCTTCACGCCATCTTTCGTGAGAGTAGTCTCCATAGCCATCATGATGTGCTCGAAGCCCGGCTCGTTCACATAGCAGCCGGCCGGCCAACGGAAAGCTTCGCCACCCATGGCAGCACGAATCATTTCGATAGACACGTAAGAAGGGCTTTGGAAAGACGAGCGACCGCGTAGTTTGATAATGTTGGCCCCACCTTTCACGACGCGCTGTTTCAGTTCTGCCCACTGCTCATTGGTCAGCTTGTCGGTACCGATCAGATCGGTCAGAGGCGTTCCGTTTACCTTGGCTGTGCTGGCGAAAACAGCCATCTGCTCGCCATGACCTCCATAAGTACGCGTATTGGTCACGAGACTTTGTTTGATGCCGAAGTGCTTAGCCAGTTCGCTTTGCAGACGTGTGCTGTCCAGACCGGCCAACGTAGTCACCTGCGAAGGCTTCAGCCCGGAGTAGATAAGCGTAACAAGACCGGTGATGTCAGCCGGATTGAAGATGATGATCACATGCTTACAGTCAGGACAATAGCTCTTGATGTCCTTGCCCAGCTGTGCAGCGATTTCGGCATTGCCTTTGAGCAGATCCTCACGGGTCATACCCTCTTTGCGCGGAGCACCGCCCGACGAAACTATATATTTGGCATCCGTAAGAGCCTCTTTGATGTCGGATGTAAAGGTCAGATTCAGGCCTTCGAATCCGCAGTGACGGATTTCCTCTGCCACACCCTCCAAGCCTACTGCGAAGGGATCGTACAAACACAAATTAGGGGTCAGACGCATCATTGCAGCCGTCTGAGCCATGTTGGAACCAATCATACCGGCTGCACCGACAATGGTCAATTTTTCTTCTGTTAAGTAGCTCATAACTGTTCCGTTATTAAAAGATTGGGAAAACGTAATTCGGGGATAGCGACTCTTCTTCGACTTTCCCGACATATCTATCAGACAAATATAAGAGTTTCCGAACAATATCCTGTAGACCGGATTAAAACTGTTTACGCGCCAAAAATCAGCCACTCTACAGTCCGCAAAACGTGGCTCGAGAAATTTTTCGTTTTGGTTCGGGAAGCAAAAAATTCTCGCGCCACAACGAAAAAATTCTCGCGCCTGTTTTTCAGGATTCTCAGACCGCAATCCGAGCATTTCCCATTCGCATTTTCGAGACAGCAGATCAGCTGACACTCGCCTACCGGCTCGAGCATGCAGGGAGGATAAGCCTCGGTTCAAAAAAGCGATCTACATGGATGATAGTGAAAATTGCAAAAGAAAACAGGAAAAACGACTATCTTCGGTATCCAAACTCACTCACATTCTAATCGATCCTGCCTATGCAAAGCTTTTTTGACCGGGAGTTTACGTTCGACCGTACCGCACGCCTGTTATTTATCATCCTGCTGGTTGGAGGCATTATGGCCATCGCCATCGGTCTGAGAGGTATCCTCATACCTTTTTGTATGGCTTGGATTCTTGCCTATGTGCTGATGCCTCTGGTTCGTTTTGTCCAGTACCGGCTCCATTTTCGCTTTCGCTTTCTGTCGGTGATCACGGTGCTGGTTCTCATATCGGCATTGATCTTTTTTGCCGTTCTCTCTTTGGTTCCTGCTGTAGAAGAAGAGGTAAACAAAACAATATCCCTGCTCCAGCAGTACCGCATCGATGAGAATTTGCTACAGATGCTGCCGGCTCCGATCCGCAAGTTCCTGTCAGAGAGTGGCAGCATGAAGGATCTGTTCAAAGGCATCTCTTACGAGAAGTTGATGGAGAATAGCAAGGAGATATTCGGACAGCTCAATAAGCTCGTCTCCGGGACGATCAGCTTGTTCAGCTACACCACTATCTTCTTCATCGGCGTCTTATACTTCATTTTCATCTTGTTCGATTTCGAAAAGCTGGGCAAAGGGTTTGTCAATCTTTTCCCGGTCGGACACCGTATTCGTGTTAGGAGCATACTCAAAGAAGTGGACAAGAATATGAACAGCTACTTCCGCGGACAGGCCCTGATCGCCCTTTGTGTGGGCATCCTTCTTTCCATCGGTTACAAGATTATCGACTTTCCTCTGGGAGTTACGCTCGGTCTCTTTATCGGTATGCTGAATCTGATTCCATACTTGCAGATAGTAGGTTTGGTCCCGATTGTTTTCTTGTCGGTGCTCAAGGCGGCACAGACGGGACAGAATTTCTTCGTCGTTCTTGCCCTCGGTATAGGTGTGATGATGATCGTTCAAGTAATTCAAGACACGATTCTGACCCCCAACATCATGGGCAAAAGGATGGGCATGTCTCCAGCGATGATTTTGCTTTCGATTTCCATTTGGGGGAGCCTGCTCGGTTTTTTCGGGCTGTTCATTGCCCTGCCGCTCACCATGTCGCTTTACTCCGTGTACAAACGCTATGTGATCCAGGATCCCAAGTTCATCCGAGAGGAAGATGAAGAGGTTGTGCCCAGGAAAGGACTGTTTAGAAAGCATAGCCGAAAGGCGGAAAAATGATTTAGCACGGGCACAAAAGTTTCTCTCCGCTGAACGCCGATTCGTTTGGGGCTGTGTCAGAATTCGGTTTTAGCGCAGCCCCTTTGCGGATTGCCTCGTGATTATTTTATGTCCCAATATCATTACCTTTGTTCACTAATGTAAATAAGGACAAGCAAGACGGATTGATATGAACGAAAATAAGAACAGTGGCATAGAGGAAAAGAAGAGTCTCAACTTCATCGAACAAATTGTGGAATCGGACCTGTCCGAAGGGAAGAATGACGGTCGAATCCAGACACGTTTCCCTCCGGAACCCAACGGCTATCTCCATATCGGCCATGCCAAAGCTATCTGCATAGACTTCGGTATAGCTCAGCGATACGGAGGCGTCTGCAACCTGCGCTTCGACGACACCAATCCGGTGAAAGAGGACGTGGAGTACGTGGATGCCATCAGAGAAGATATAGAATGGCTTGGCTTCCACTGGGGCAATATCTACTATGCTTCCGACTATTTTCAGGAATTGTACGACTTCGCCGAGCGATTGATTCGCGAGGGACACGCTTATGTGGATGAGCAGACTGCCGAGCAGATCGCCGCACAGAAGGGTAGCCCGACTGTGCCCGGCACGGCCAGTCCGTTCCGCGATCGTCCGGCAGAAGAGAGCCTCGACCTCTTCCGTCGAATGAATGCCGGAGAGTTCGAAGAAGGTGCCATGACCCTGCGTGCCAAGATCGATATGGCTTCGTCCAATATGCACTTCCGAGATCCGATTATCTATCGCATCATCAAGCATCCACATCATCGTACGGGCAACGAATGGAATGTCTACCCGATGTACGACTTTGCTCATGGCCAGAGCGATTATTTCGAAGGAGTCACGCATTCGATCTGCACCCTCGAATTCGAGGTGCATCGTCCCCTTTACAATTACTTTATCGAGCTGCTCAGAAAAGACAGCTATGCTCCGCGTCAGATAGAGTTCAACCGCCTGAATCTGACCTATACGATGATGAGCAAGCGCAAGCTGCTCCAGCTCGTCAAAGACGGGCTGGTATCGGGCTGGGACGATCCCCGTATGCCTACTTTGTGCGGCTATCGCCGCCGGGGCTATACACCGGAGTCGATCCGCAACTTCATAGACAAAATAGGCTATACCAAATACGATGGTATTATAGACGTAGCCCTTCTGGAGCATGCTGTCCGGGAGGACTTGAATAAGCGTGCCACAAGGGTTTCCGGTGTAATAGATCCAATCAAACTGGTGATCACGAACTATCCCGAGGGAAAGACAGAAGAGATGGTGGCAGTGAACAATCCGGAAGATGAGTCTGCCGGCGTACATACGATTACTTTCGCTCGCGAACTGTACATAGAGAGGGAGGATTTCATGGAGGATGCTCCCAAGAAATACTTCCGAATGACGCCCGGGCAGGAAGTACGCTTGAAGAGCTCTTATATAGTTCGTTGTACAGGATGCAAAAAGGACGAGGAAGGAAATGTCGTGGAAGTATATGCCGAGTACGATCCGCTGACGCTCTCCGGTATGCCTGAGAGCAACCGCAAGGTAAAGGGCACCATCCATTGGGTATCGGCACAGCACAGTCTGCCGGCAGAGGTACGACTGTACGATCGGCTCTTCACTGACGAAAACCCATCGGACATCAAAGACAAGACTCTGGCCGAGATGCTGAATCCGGATTCTCTCAAGGTGCTGAAAAACTGTCGCGTGGAGCCTTTCCTCGCAGATGCCGCTCCGGGATCGCACTTCCAATTCCAGCGCATAGGTTACTTCACGGTGGATCCGGATAGCCGTCCGGGGGCATTGGTTTTCAACCGCACGGTTTCGCTGAAAGATTCTTGGCAGAAAGCCCAAAAGAACGCATAAAGAACTTTTATCTCACTCGCACCTATGGGATTTATTCAGTGGTGCCTCGCGCACCTGAACTATTGGACTATCATGTTTTTGATGGCCATCGAGAGTTCGTTTATTCCGTTCCCGTCAGAGATTATTGTGCCCCCGGCTGCATGGATGGCCGCCACGGGGCAGAATGGGCTGAACGTTTTCCTCGTGATCCTGTTCGCCACCATCGGTGCCGGAATAGGAGCTGCCGTGAACTATGTACTGGCTCTATGGCTCGGCCGTCCTATCGTCTACGCATTTGCCAACAGTAAGTTCGGGCATTTGTGTCTGATCAACGAGGAGAAAGTACGGTATGCAGAGCAATACTTCGACAAGAACGGAGCTGTCTCCACGCTGGTAGGCCGACTGATTCCTGCCGTCAGACAGTTGATTTCCATACCGGCAGGGCTGGCACGCATGAAGTTTCTCCCCTTCATCTCTTACACCATGCTCGGAGCCGGCATTTGGAACTGTATATTGGCGGCGATAGGCTATAATCTGGCCAAGGTGCCCGGCATAGAAACGCAGGAGCAACTTTTGGAGAAAGTCAATAAATACAGCCACGAAATCGGGTTCTCCATAATGGGAGTCGTTGTCGTAGTGCTCCTGATAATGTTCTACAAGAAAAAACGACGTTCGGCACGGAAAGGGAACTGAACTCCTTCTTCGCTCCACTCAGGATTCAACCAATAGAAGATACAGACAAGAAAATAATCATCGCTATGGCTCTTACAAAAACTTCAAAACTCTATTACAAAGTCCACGACTACATCCTTATTATTCTGGGATGCTCCATCTATGCTTTTGCGTGGACGGGCTTCATCCTTTCCCAAGGAATCACCACGGGAGGATTGGCCGGTATCTCCACTCTGATCAAAATAGCCACGGGTATTCCGGCTGCGATACCGTACAATATCATCAATGTGGGATTAGCAGTACTCGCTCTGATCTTCTTGGGATGGCGTTTCATGGTCAAGACGGTCATAAGCGTTTTCGTACTGGCCATTATCATCCCGATCGGTGAAGAGTATCTGGTCGTCACGGAGATCGTCAATGGCGCAAAAGTTTTTACGCCTCTTCTACTGCCGGACGAACCGGCCTTAGCACTGGTGATCGGCTCCATTCTTAGCGGTCTGGGGATTGCGGTAGTGTTCTCCGTGAACTCCAGTACGGGCGGTACCGATATTATCGTAGCCATCATGAACAAGTACAAGAACATGTCGTTCGGGCGCGCCATTCTACTGGTGGACTGTACCATTATTTTGTGCTCGTATCTGGTCAATGTCTACATCGCCGGCAAGTCACCTTCCGACGCTTTCAACCTGCTTATCTATTCTGCCGTAGAGGTTATCCTCGTATCTACGGCCTTGGATTGGTATCTCAATTCGAATAGACAGTCCGTGCAATTCCTCATCTTCAGTCTCAAAAACGAAGAGCTCAGCAATGCCATTCAGGAGCGTATTAAAAGGGGGTGCACCCTGCTGGATGCTACAGGAGGCTATTCCGGCCAACCTTGTAAAGTCCTTGTGGTCGTTGCACGCAAGACACAAAGCCTATCCATCCACAGAATCATTCAGGAGATCGACCCCAAAGCCTTTGTATCCGAATCCGTAGTGAGAGGGGTATATGGGGAAGGATTCCAAGCAATAAGGAAATAACAACGTGGGGGACAAGCGAGTTCTCATCACGGGGGCAACGGGCTTTATCGGCGGCTATTTGGTCGAAGAAGCCCTGCGCCGTCAATATGAAGTGTGGGCGGCTGTGCGTCCCCACAGCGATCGCTCACGCCTGACAGACAGCCGGATCCGGTTTGTAGAGATCAACTACCACGATCCGTCCGATATTGCTCGCTTGGCTGACGAGACGGCTCCCGAAGGTGAATCCGCATGGCACTTGGTTATCCACAATGCGGGTATAACCAAAGCTCGGGACACCTCTCTTTTCAGAGAGATCAATGCAGAGCAGACCAAGCGTTTTCTGATAGGATTACAGGGGGCAAAGCACTGTCCCGAACGCTTTGTCCTGATGAGCAGTATGGGCAGCTATGGAGCTCCTCCCGATGACTGCCAACCTCTTTCCTCCTCTTCCGTCCCCGATCCTACGACTGCCTATGGAGAGAGCAAGTTGCTGGCAGAGCAATATGTGCAAACCTTTGCCAAAATACCCTATACCATAATACAACCCACAGGAGTTTACGGTCCTCACGACCAAGACTATCTGATGGCAATCCGCAGCGTCGATCAGGGATTCGATTTCTCCACGGGCAGTACGCCGCAGACACTCACTTTTATTTACGCAGAGGATCTGGCTTCAGCGGTTTTCACCGCAGCCGAACACCCCGATGCAGCAGGGCAGAAGTACATTGTTTCGGACGGAAAAGAATACACAGATATAGAGTTCGGACGGATGATCCAACGCCTGCTCGGCCGAAAAAACGTATGCCATTTGCGCATTCCCCTGCCTTTAGTAAAAACCGCCTGCTACATCGGTCAAAAATGGGCAGACCTCAGCGGCACATTGACACCGCTCAACCTTGATAAATACGCCATCATAGCCCAACGCAACTGGCGGTGCGACTCTTCTCCGATCAGGGCAATCGGTTTTTCTCCTCGCTATAATCTGGAGCAGGGTTTGGCCGAGACCATTCGTTGGGCACGCGCCACCGGCAAAATTCGCCGTTAGACGCCCTGGTTCCTTCTGCCGGTTGTATCGGATATTATCGCTATCCATCCAATCCAACTTCCCGGGGTCCTTCCTACAACCATTAGACTTAAACACAACGGAGCCATGTACAACGCTGTGTACATGGCTCCGAAACAGCCTATTACAGGCCTTTATGATCTTTCCAATTACTCGAAACGTCGGCGGATTTCCTCCTCAAGGGCCGGGCGGAAATCAGGATGCGCTATCGCGGTCAAGGCTTCAGCACGCTGACGAAGCGTGGCACCACGCAGACGCGCTACGCCATATTCCGTCACCACATAGTCCACTTCGTTACGACCGGTCGTGACACAAGCACCTTCTTTCAGGATGGGAACGATGCGACTCTCAGTCCCTTTCTTGGCCGTACTGGGGAAAGCCATAATGGAGATACCTCCCTTGGAACGCTTGGCCCCACGAAGGAAATCGACTTGTCCTCCGGATCCGCTGAACTGCTCGTACCCGATCGACTCAGAAGCTGCCTGCCCCATAAGATCCATCTCCAAGCAGGAATTGATAGAAACCATGCGATCATTCTTGCCGATAACATCGGGATTGTTGGTATAATCCACCGGATAGCATTCTATCATCGGATTGTTATTGACAAAGTCGTACAATTCTTTCGATCCGAAGATCAGCGAGGTAACGACTTTCTCGGGGTGCAATGTTTTTTTCTTCCCGTTGATAATCCCTTTGCGAATCATACGCATCACTCCGTCGGTAAACATTTCCGTGTGAATACCGAGGTCTTTATGCCCTTCCAACGCACGCAACACAGCATCGGGGATGCCGCCGATACCCAACTGGAGGGTGTCACCGTCTTTGATCAGTGAGGCACAATTCTGACCTATCCTCAGTTCGAGGTCGCTGATAGCAGGAGGCAATACTTCTGCAATCGGCTCGTCCACTTCGATGATATGGGTCAGCTTGGAGACGTGAATCAGATTCTCTCCACCGATGAATGGCATTTGCTTGTTCACCTCGGCTACGACTACCGGAGCGCACTCGGCGGCAGCCTTTGTGTAGTCGCAGGAAACTCCGAAAGAGCAATAACCCTCTTCGTTAGGAGTAGATACCTGTACTACGGCTACATCCAATGGAAAGAATCCCTGACGAAACAGTTCCGGCACCTCGTGGAAGTGGCAGGGAATGAAATCGACACGACGGTCACGGCTTGCCGGACGGGAGTTGCCCTCAAGGAAGTTGAGCGTCGGATGTACATGCGGACGCATTTCCGGAGTGAGGTGCGGTGCATCACCGAAATACAACATGTGGAAAACAGTGATATTCTCCAGCTTTTCACGCTGGCGGTACATAGCCTGAGAGAAACGGACGGGTGCCGCAGCAGCATGACCGAATACGACTTTCGTTCCCGGTTTAAGAGAGTTCACGACAGCCTCGTCTGCCGAGCAGACACGCCGGCGATAAAGTTCTTGCCATTGCATAGTAGTAATATTCTTACAAATGATTTTTATTAAAAAGGATGATAGGTGAGAGGTAAATCCACTCAAGTGGGAACAAAAATAACTTTTTCCCGCTATGTTAAGTCTTTCTACAACATCTTTTGGGACGACTCAAAAGAGCGAAGAACAAGAACGCTCAGAAATGAAAGGCCAAATTTGCCATCCACGTTCCGCCCGACATCTGATGCTTTGGAGCTACCCACAGATAATAGCCGACCGATGGTTCGATACTGAATTTTCTCGTCATTCGAAAAAGACAGCCTATGGAAGGTATAGAGAAAAGAGGTAGCCCTTCCTTCAACAAAAAGCCGCCCTTAAGAGAATATGACGGTGCTATATTGCCCGGGAGGAAAGTGCCATAGACCTCAGCAAATATTTGTACTCCACCTCCACTGGGCTTGTCTCCCTCAGGAATAAAACCCGGCTTATCGACAGTATTTTTGATGCGAAGGAAGCCCACTCCGGCTGCAAGCAAAAGGCGAGGATGCTGATAGAGTCCGAAAGAAGTGTTGAGTTGGAGAAGATCATGCCCACCCAGACCTGCTTCAATCCTCGGGTGTACGGTCTGTGCCTTTGCTGAAAAGAAAGACAAAAAGACAAGAGAGATAGAGACAAATAGCAGGGAATAAGTGTTTGTTTTCATTGTCAATCTTGATTGATCAATAGAAAAAAATAAAGCCCCTACAGTGTAATAGAAGGGGCTTCACAGAGAGAATGCTTATCGCACTCTATGTTATTCAAAAGGAAAATCCTTACTTAAAGAAGTCTTTTACAGCTTCGTTCGGGACCATCTCTTCCTGGAAGATATAGGCACCCGTCTTAGGAGACTTGACCATCTTGATTACCTTGGAGTAGGTACGGCCATCACCTTTCTTAAATGTTGCAACCGATTTTTTTGCCATTGTCTGATCTCCTCTTTATTATTTGATTTCCTTATGAAGGGTCATACGTCTCAGGATGGGGTTGTACTTCTTGAGTTCCAGACGCTGAGTCGTATTTTTTCTATTCTTGGTGGTGATGTAACGAGAAATACCCGGCATACCACTTTCCTTATGCTCGGTGCATTCAAGGATAACCTGCACCCGATTGCCTTTTACTTTCTTTGCCATGACAGAATATCTCCCTTGATTATGCGTTTAAGAAGCCCTTCTCGGCTGCGCGCTTGATGGCAGCGTCGAGACCGATTTTGTTGATGAGGCGCAGCCCGGCAGCCGATATCCTCAAAACAACCCAGCAATCCTGTTCTACCCAATAGAACTTCTTTCTGAACAAGTTGACATCGAATACTCGTTTTGTCCTTCTCTTGGAGTGAGAAACGTTGTTGCCAACCATTGCCTTTTTGCCGGTAATCTGACAAATCTTTGACATTGCTATTTCGTTATTAGTTATTTATCGTTCCAGTTCGTTTAGGACTGCTTGTAGCATCATAAAGCGGTCATAATCGGGTTGCAAAGTAAGGTATTTTTTTTCTCTCCCACAAGCTTTTACGAATTATTTATCCCGAAATCGCCGTTATTACATCTTATAAATGTATTCGACAAGCGATTTCGAGATAGAATGTGCAGGAGAAAAAAACGGTGAGGACTGCCGTCAGTTGAAGAATTCTTCGTCCGTGCCGATCTGGGCTACGGGGTCGAACAGCTTCTCCGTGGCGTGGATCAGATCGTCCAATATGTTCACCAACTGCTGCGATTCCTGCAAGAGATTGAGATAGACGAGGGAAATCTTCAGACTGCTCGCCCCCTGCTGAATACGGCTGAGCTGCGTCTTGCGAAGCTGCTTAAGCTCTTTCTTGATGTCCTTGCCGCGGTAAGTCATCGGATCCAAGATTTCATCCGTTTCGTTGGATACGATCAGCTTGGCCTCTTTGATATAGAGTATGAGCTTTTCGCGTGCAGCAAGAAATTCGGACACACAGACCTTGGGCAGCGGATTGAAGTTGTTGTCCACATGCTCCTTGCATGGCTCGGCAATACGCTTGAGGCAAAATACGATTTGCTCACAACTATTACAGCCGAGATGGAACCATGTATTCTTGACCACGGACTTGGCCTCTTCGATCCGACGGATGCCGAGGGTTTCTTTTCGGCGGTTCACCTTGAGCATCTGCCGTTCTGCGTTCTGGTCGTTGATCGAGCGGCGGAGCTTCTTCAGGTCTTCGTTGATGAAGCCATCGGTCATCTGCATATAGTTGTTCTCGGCAAAGTCGAGCAAAGCCAACTGCTTCTGACGAATATGCTTGGCCAGCAGCTGCCAAATCTCTTCTTTGTCGTGCGAAGCCATCATGTCGATAAAGACGGTATCCTTCGTTTCGCTCTTTTTCTTCTTATCGAAACGAATATGACTACGGACAAGCAGGAATATCGCCAGAGTGATCATCCCCGCCATCGCCGGATAGCCTCCGAAATGATTCACCATCGTAACGAGGAAACAGAGGATAAAGGCTGCACCGGCAGTGATAAACCAACCGCCTATCACACTGAATACACCCGTGATACGGAATACCGCGCTCTCCCGGCTCCATGCCCTGTCCGCCAAAGAACTACCCATCGCCACCATAAATGCCACATAGGTGGTGGAGAGGGGAAGCCTGAGCGAAGTACCGAAGGCAATGAGCAGACCGGCAAGAACCAGATTGACCGAAGCGCGCACCAAATCGAAAGCCGCCCCCTTGGCCATGATCAGTTCGTCCTGATTGAAGCGGCTGTCTATCCACCGGCCTACAGGACGAGGAATTATACGGGACACGGCATTGGCTGTCGTGGTGCTGAAACGCACGATACTCCGAGCCAAACCGGAGGAGCCGAACATCTCCTCGCCCTCCTCCTGACGCGCCAGATCCACCGAAGTCTTGATCACGTTGTGAGCCTTCTTCGATGTAATCAGCGCATAAACCATTACGATACCAGCAGCCACGAGGAAATATACCGGAGTAGAAGCCGGTTCGTTCAAAGCCCCCATCAGATAAGTATCGTACTGCCCGTTTCCGTTGGCATTAAAGTCCAGATAAGAGGAATAGCCGGCCAGCGGCACACCGATGAAGTTCACCAAGTCATTGCCGGCAAAAGCCATTGCCAAAGCGAAGGTACCCAAGAGAACGATCACCTTGAAGACATTGACCCGCAACCAGTAGAGCACCTGCATCAGCACGATGGAGACAGCCAGACAGTACAGTACCAGCCGTCCCGTATTGGCAGCCACCCAAGCGGTGGACTCCTCGGACATAAAGGACACGCCCTTCAGTCCCTTGATGAGCATGAAGTAAATAATGGATGTAACCGCTACCCCACCGAAAAGGCCGGCCAACCATCGGAGATTTCTCCTATAATTAAAGGTAAAGAGCAATCGACTCAGATACTGAACGACCATCCCGAAGAAGAAAGCGATACCCACCGAAAGGAAGATACCCAGTATGACGGAAAGTGCTTTCTCCGTATTGAGAAGATCCTGAAAGCCGACCGTACCGCCCACCTTGGTCATGGCCATAAAAAAAGAACCGCCTAAGAGCTCGAAAATGAGCGAGACGGTCGTAGAGGTAGGCATGCCGAGCGAATTGAACATATCCATAAGGACGACGTCGGTGATCACCACCGACAGGAATACGACCATCAATTCGCTGAAAGTGTAATGTTCCGGCCTGAAGATCCCGTGTCGGGCGATCTCCATCATACCGTTGTTCATGGCCGCGCCACAAAAAATCCCCAACGCTGCCACACCGATGATAATCTTGAACGGAGCAGCCTTGGCTCCAATGGCAGAATTGAGGAAGTTGACCGCATCGTTGCTGACACCCACGATCAAATCGAATACAGCAAGGACGAAAAGAAATACGACAATGGCGGTAAAGATAATACCCATTAAATCTATATTATGAGGTTAGACTGCACAAAAAAATCGGCGTACACCTTTTTCGTCTCCCGGCAACGACTCGGACTCTCAATAGAGCAGGAGCAAGGTTCGCCTATCCGATACATCTTACTTTGTACACACAAAAATAGCGCAATTCTTAAGAACGCAAAACGCCCGTAGCGGTCGCTCACAGTGCCACCCGTCCGGTCAATCTTCAGCTTTGTTTCTGATATATACCTTATGCGTGCCGTGCCCCGTGGAGCCGATCCGCCCCTCGCGATCGAAAGCACGCAATTCTTCCGCGGCAGCTGTACGCCCCAACCCCGTGAGGCTACAATAATCGGCCACCCGGAGCAGGCTATTGCCGTCGATATGACGCAGGGCCAGAGCCAACCGCTCTTCGCGGGTCAAATCCGGCCGACGGGAGCGGCGTACCGTCGTTCGCTCCAGATGAGCGCGCGTGCGGGCTTCGCGAATCAACGCCTTGTCGGGCCGGAAATTGACCCCTCCTATCGTCACGCTGGCTGCATTGCGGCGCGTACCGCCTTCGGCCTCCTCAGATTCCACCCCTTTGCGCAGGGCGAGCGAAGCGGAGAAAGAACCGATCTCCTCAATCTTCACCGTATATCCCGAAGCCACGCCGTAGGCTATCGTCCGAGCCAAAGCCGCGACCAACCCCTTGACTTCGCCCGGGGAGAATGTCGATTGGGAAGAAATCAGTTCGGCTATCTCGTCCGGCCCCATCGTGCCGCGGCTGATCATTTTCGGGTACATCGTCCGCTTGCCCGTGCCTTGCATATCAGGCATTTCTCGCATCACAAACTTGGCCATTTCTTCTGTACAGCTATATCGGTTTACTCGACGTCGGTCGATTGTTTTCTTTCAGGTCGGGAAAAATCTCCCCGACAGCCGACAAAAATAAATAATCCGGCCGGAAAATCTCTATCCGAAGCCATCGGATATAAAAACAAAAGCTTCGGATATATATCTAAAACCTTCATTCATATATCCGAAGCCTTGAAACAAAAAATTGCCGGACGGCTTTCTGATTTTTCCTGACTGTAGAAAAAACTTTTTCCGGCCGGAACGGAAATTTTCTTCCCGGCGATGCTGTACTTCTTTTCGCCGGCATGCTTGCTCCGGGTGCTGCCGAAGTATTCTTCCACAATGTGAAAAACGCTCGGAATCGGTCAAATGCTTCAACATCATTACTGTTTTTCTTTGACTGCTCCGAGTGCCAATTTTTCAGGATGCGCCGCGATCGCAGCATTTCCGGTCTGTGAACTTTGGAATGGGAGGTTGTCCGAAAAGGGAAATTCGGTCGTTTTCGGGAGGAACAGGCTCGTACAAAAATATCATGGGCGGCAATTGTAGAGAATTGCCGCCCTATATATCCAAGAATATATGGTCTGAGGAAATTATATTGTTATTTGAATGCTCTCACTTACCTGTCAACAGTGGTATCCGTTGGGGAGCGTTTTATGAAAGAGTGATTTGATACCGTTGGGTTTATTCCGGCCGCAAAAATATGTGCAGCTTTTTTCATGGCAAAGAAAAAATCATCGAATGTTTTTATGGCTTCATAGATACAGACTATATCAATTCAGGCTTTCTTTTTCTCAGAAAGGATTCGCCCCAAAAAAGTTATCGATCGGAGCAGTATAAGCATGAAACCTCCGGCGAAAAAGGAAAGAGGGGGGAGTCGCCCGATTGGCCGAGGGATTTGGCGGAAAAAGTGCCTGTTTCTCCGTATTTTTGTCCCGTTTTGAATGAAAAATCACACAAATGATCTTATGAAACGAACCCTTGTTTTCTTATTTCTTACTGCCGTTTTGGCTCTTCGGGCCGAGGCACAGTCTGCACCCGAGCAATCCGAGACGAAGGATTTCATCTTCTCGCCCCAAAAGGAGATGGTGTACGTTGCCATCGGCTATCCGGCAGGAATCGGATTGCCCTCTCTGGATAATTATAACGTAGAAGGGGCTTCGGCTTCTTTTGCCGTCGGCTACGAACGAGGCGTAAAACAACTCGCAGAAGGGCTTCTGCTATCCATCTATGCGGAATTGGATTGGGCGGCATTCAGATCTGTATCAGACAAAAGATCCCTGCCTTTTTCTGATGATTCTGCGCAGAATCGGTTTCGATTTTTAGCCGGAGCAGGCGTGCACAAGCGGCTCAACCCGAATATCGAACTCTATGCAAGAGGTGCAGTAGGGGCGAGCTTTTTCCCGGAAAACAACGGTTCATCATCGAGAGAACTAAAGGGCGGATTTAACGTTAGCCTTAGGGTCGGACTGAGTTGCTCATTGAGAGACAATTTCGCCGTCTTTATCGATACCGGGACATCCGACATCGTGCGCGGCGGCCTTGCATTGATGTGGTAGCAGAAGCAGCGTAGGATTTACCGGAAGGTATGAAGCCTCTACTGACGGTCGTTTGCGCTATCCTCCTCTACTTGCCTCTCGGTGGGCAGACGGTCGTACCCGAATGGGATGAATATATAGCAGAGCAGATAGAATCCGGTGCAATCGGGGAAGACGAGGGTGCCGAATTTCTGGAGCGGTGGATGGTGCAGAAGCAGCATCCGCTGGACATCAATACGCTTACTCGGGAGGACTTGGAGCAGTTCCCCTTTCTCAATGAATTTCAGATCCGCCGTTTCCTACTCTACCGACATGCTCATCCTGAGGGCTTCGACAGCATTTGGGTGCTGAGAGAGATTGCCGGCTGGGACAGACGCACCTGTCTGCTCTTGTGGCCGATGCTGACGGTGCAGAAGCGGAGCGAGTCGGCGGCCGGCTCTTTTCGCGAGATCCTGTCTTATGCCCATCACGATGTGTCGGTGCATACCGATGCCATCCTCCAGCGGCAGGAAGGCTACCGTCCGGATAGCCGGCATCCGTATCGCGGAGATCCATGGGGTGGCGGCTTGCGCTGGAGCTACGCTATGGGCAATCGTTTCTCTATAGGCCTTACTGCGTCCAAAGACCGGGGAGAGCCAGCTTTCGACAAACGGCGAAAGGGCTTCGACAGCTATTCCGCCCATTTCTTCATGGAAGGAAAAGGTGCCGTGCGAGCCGTGGCACTCGGGGACTATCGAATAGGGATGGGATACGGCCTGCTGGTCAATCAGGCCTCTTTCATGGGAATGGCCTACGCCTATCCTCGTGGCGGAACCACGCTGCGACGCGCGTTTACCTACGCCGAGGACAACTTCATGCGCGGGGCTGCTACCGCTCTTGCACAAGGACGATGGGCACTGACGGCATTTTATTCGCGTAAGGGGGTAGACGCCACCGTCACCGAAGACGGCGCCATCAAAGCCATTTACCACACCGGACTGCATCGTACGGATGCCGAGATCGCGCGGCGAAACGCTGCCACGATGACCACCGCAGGCACTTCCGTCAGCTATACGGACGATCGACTCCGTCTGACTTTCAATCTCCTGCATCTGCATTGGGGCGGATTGCGCCTGTTGCGAGCGGTCGGCACCAAGGGCATCGCCTCTCTGACCGATCTGGAGCGTTTCTCCCTTGTCTCAGCCGACTATTCCTATCTCTTCGGTCAGGGCGGAACCGAGCTATTCGGCGAATTTGCCGGTGCCGCCAACGGTGCTGTGGGGACGATCAATGGGTTGCGCTATACGCACCCCATCGGTGGCAGCTACATGCTTGTCGGTCGGTATATCCCTGCCGACTATTGGTCGTATTACCGGGGAGCTTTTGTCCGTCACAGCCGCCCGGGCAATGAATGGGGCGTGATGGGGAGAGCCGCTTGGGAGCTGCCTTCGGACTGGACGGTCAGAGCCTTTGCGGACTACTATGGCAGTTTCGTCCCACGCTTCGGTCGAAAAGAGAAAACGGAAGCCTTCCACTGGATCCTTGAAGGAGAGAAGCACCTGTCCTCCTTTTCGTGGAGCTGCCGGATCCGAGGCACCGCGGACAAACGCTATCGGCGCAGCCTTGCCGTCAGGCTGAGAGGGCGATACGCGTTCGATGAGCGGTGGCGGCTGATGGCTTCGTTGCAATGGAGTCGGAGCAATAGCTTCGATGGGCAGCAGCAAGTGTGGCAGGCTCCGACGGGAGGTAAGAGCCTTGCTTTGCGTGCCGATTATAGCGGAGGGAAATTGCTCCGCGTATGCAGTATGGATGCCGTAGCATTCGATACGGATTCCTTTGCCGACCGGCTCTATGAGGCGGTGCACAATCCGCGTCACCACTATTCGTCAGCTTTTTTCTATGGCAGAGGAGTCCGCTTGGGCTTGTTTGTGCGTATTGCCCCCTTGCCGCATGTGGAGGTCGAAAGCCGCATCGATCACCTCCTACGGCGCGATACCGACACGATCGGATCCGCCGGCGAGCTGATCCGCGGACAGGCGCGTACACACCTGCTCATGACCGTACGCTACCGATAGCACGTTCTCTATACATAATATATAGAAGGCTGCACTGAGGTATTCTTACCTCTACGGGGTAGCTTTTTTATACTGCTTGGCAATATTGACCTGCCTATTTTATCGGATGAACCCGGATTAGTCGTTAGGAGCACAGACTTTTTCACCTTCCAATTCATTTTTTTATTGTTTCTTTATCACAAATGCCATGGATAGGCATGTTTGATTTAATTAACCCTTTAACAATTAGACGGTATGAAAAAGCAGAACTCCTTATTCGCTTTTGCTCTTCTATTCTCTCTTTGGGGATTAGGGCAAACAGCAATGGCGCAAAAAATGAGAAAAGAGGTTTCTCCTGCGCGGGCAAAGACTCTGATGCTGAAACAGCAAAAGGCAGAACCATCCGATCTTAGCAAATTCCGTGATGAGCCTATTCCGGGCGGTATGGCCCGTATTATCCTGGAGGCTCATGATGTGTGGGGAGACGGCTCAGGCTATCAAATGCTGATAGACGCCGATCACACAGCTTATGGTAATGAAATTCCCCCTCCCACACCACTGGGGCAGTGTTTGACCGAAGACTGCAACATCCCTGCCTCTTTGTATGATCCTTTCGAATTCAAAGTACCGGCAGCAGCCGATCCCTCCTGTACACCCGAGTATCAGGTCGTAGACGGAGTGGCCAGTATCGACCTGCCGGCGGGGATATATGATTATGTAGTGGTGAATCCGTCGCCCGGTCTGTGCATCGTCATCCCCGGTATTTTCGGGCAGGCGGATGATACTTACGGGGACGATTTCAGGTTCGAAGCGGGAAAGATTTATCATTTCCTTGTCGCATTTCAAAATGGAACCTCTTTCAGTACGACCGGTGACTATGTAACATTAACCGTCACCGACGGTACTCCGTTTCATGCTGTCCAGAACCTGACGGCTACGCAGGATGGGATGGATGCCGTTCTCCAATGGGCTGCTCCTGCCGGAAAGGACGAAACGGTCCTGTTGAAAGAGGGTTTCGAATCAGTGGAATATGAAGGTATTCCTGCCGGCTGGATTGCTGTCGATGCCGATGGAGACGGTAAGAATTGGGGTGTTCTCTTGCCTACCGAGCCGGCAACGGCATGGGTCAATCCGCATAACGGAGAAGCGGTGATAGGGTCGTTCTCATGGTTGGGAACGGCATTTACCCCTGACAATTATCTGATCAGTCCGAAAGTGGAAGGGGCGACAAAGGTAAAGTACTACTTTGCCGTAAATGCCAATTATCCCGCAGAGCATTATGCCGTGATGGCTTCATCAACGGGAGCGAATCCTTCCGACTTCACGCTCGTATTCGAAGAAACATCCACCGGATCCAAAATTGCGGACACAAAAAGAGACGAATATTCCGGACAGACGGAGTGGATCGAACGGACGGTGGATTTGCCTGCCGGAACAAAATATGTGGCATTCCGTCATTATGACTGTACGAACCAAAACTTTATTGTCTTCGACGATATCGAGATTTCGGGTAGTAGCCCCGGCCCGGCTTATACCTATTCGATCTATCGCAACAATGTTCAGATAGCTTCCGGAGTGACTCAAACCACTTATCGGGACGTGAATCTGCTTCCGGGTACCTACACATACGGGGTAAAAGTCGTTTATCCGGACGGCGAATCGCCGGTGGAGGAAACGACACTGACCATTACGTCCTTGCCCGAAACGGTAACGACAAGGCCGTATGCTTTGACCGTAGATGGCCATCGAATCGCAGTAACTTGCAGGGGTGAAGTTCGCATTTACGATATGAACGGACGCTCCGTCGTGACCGGATCCGATGTGGTGGAATACATGGCACAGACAGGAGTCTATGTAATCCGCATTTCCGTGGACGGCAGAACGTATGTAGAAAAGGTAGCCATTAAATAAGAATCTCCTCTTGGCCGGACATAGCCTGTTCGGTCAAATACAAAAGTCGCCCGGACTCCCTCAGAGCCGGGCGACTTCCTTTTTATGCTGTTCGGCTATATTGCCCCGCTTCTTGTAGTCGGAAGAAGCAAGCATCCGGCTTTCGGTCAGAGTCCGCCGCCGGTAGAGCCTTGCTCGCCACCGCCGCTACTGCTGCCTCCCTCTTGCGATGGATCCGGCAGAACGGGCGGCTCGGATGGGGTGTCCGTGCTGCCTGCGGGTTTCTTCTTTTTCTTCGGCTTGGGCTGTCACCACAGCCGAACACGAAGGTACGGATACTTCCTATATCGGGAAAGCAAAAAGATTTTAAGAAGTAACCTGATTCTGTTTTTGTGTTTATCTATTATTTATCCGCTTTTCTTCTTATTACTGCTACCTTTGCAGCGCATGAATCAAAAGAAATATATGCAAATGCAACAAAAAATAATTTCGATGAAAATGAAAAACCAAAGATTTCTTATGCTCCTTGCGAGCATTCTCGTGTTTGGCTCGATGGCATTCGCCCAAGGCCTTAAAGGAAAAGACAAGTCTAAAGACGAACACATCCTTACGTGGGCGTTGCCGGAAGAGTTGGTGATCGATAATGACAGTATTGTAGCTACTTATAATTCTCTTTTGACTCCATTTAATGGAATGACCATGGCCTGCGCTTCCTTCTTCGATGTGCAGGATCTGTTGCCTTATGTGGGCTATACGATCAATAGAATAGACTTCCACCCTACGGCAGATGATAAGAACTATGAGCAGGTGGCAGCCAGTAAATTCTACATCTGTATATGGGGCAATAAGGAACAGACAGAAGTTCTGTACGAGCAGGCTCTGCCCACGATCCACAAGGAGGATTTGAGCTATGGCTATGGAGTGGACGGCGAGGAAGACTATTACGATGAGCCGATGTACCTTGCCGAACTGGAAACGCCCTTTGTGATTCCTGCCGGGAAAGCTCTCTATATCGGCTGCCGCGTGGAGACGCAAGAGGGGCATGCCGTAGGTTTCGGACTGGATGACGGCCCAGCGAAGAAGGGCAAAGGCGATCTGGTCGGGAGCTATCTTCCCGGTACTGCTCCGATGCCTTTTGTCCCGCTTTCTGATATTCCGGCTCGTTCGATGGATGCCAATTTTTATATCTATTCTCGTATTTCATTGGGTTCGGGCACGCAGGACATCCTACAGCATAGGATGAAAGTGTATCCCAACCCTGCTACGACAGAGCTGCATGTGGAAGCCCTGTCCGCGTGGGTGGGCGAGCAGGCTGCGGTATATGATATGCGTGGTCGTCGGGTATCGGCTCGGACGGTGGATGGCGAGAAACTGTGCATCGACATTGCCTCACTGCCCATGGGCGTCTATGTGCTGCGCATCGGCAGCTACTCGGCCAAGTTCGAGAAGAGATAGCAGAAGGCAAACTGCATTATTAAGTGAGGGAGAAACAAAAAGGAAATTTTGTCTCTCCCTCTTTATTTTGTTGTCCTCATAGCCGGATTCAATGACAAAGAGGGTGTGCCGAAAGATTATTTCGACACACCCCCGATGATAGATCACCTATGACGATGCAATTAGCTTTTGGGGGATTTAATGGCACTGATCACGGCCGCTAAAAGGCCTATCGACCATAAAACGAAAAAAGATATTCCCCAATAAGAATCGAAATTGATTACCTTGAAAAGGTATAAGGCTATTCCCACAAGCAGATACAGGGAAAACCTTTTTCTGAGTTTACTTAGTTGCGATTTATCCATGATAATAAGCCCGCTAAAAAGATTTTTTGCAATTAAGTTGCTTTTCATCCTTTGATGATTACAAATGAAGTGTACAGGCAGAATCCACCCTGAAGAGCAGCGCGGGCTTCTTGTCTTTCCGGCCTTTTCTTTTACTGTTTGCGGAGGGCTGCGCGTAGGACGTCGAGGCTCTCCTTGCTATAGCCGCGACTCTCGGCTGCGGCATAATCCTCGGCCGCCGCTTTCTTGTCGCCTATGGCGGCGTTGATCTCGCCTCGCAGCACGAAGAGAGAGGCGGCAGGCGGTGTGGCGTATTCGAAGGCTTTGTTGATGTCGCGCAGGGCGTAGCCTTTCATTCCCTTGTTCAGGAAGAGGCGGGCGCGCCCTTCGTAGGCTGCGGCATTTTTCGGGAGTTTGTCTATCACGTAGTTGTAGAGCCGTTCGGCTTTGTCGTATTCGCCTTTCATCGTTGCCACCAGGGCGATGCCGAGACGGGCTTTGAGCGAGGAGTCATTGACGCGCAGGATTTCCTCCAGATCCGACTCGGCATCGCCGTACATTCCTTTGGCCAGGTAGAGCATGGCTCTGCCGTAGTGGAAGATCTCGTTGTCCGGCTCTGCCCTGAGCAGTTCGTTGTAGTCGAAGATAGCTTCGTCCGTCCGTCCCATTTCGGTCAGGAGCATGGCTCTGTTCGTGCGCAGGAGCTTGTCGTCGGGGAGTTTTTGCAGGGCTGCGCTGTAGGTGAGCAGAGCTTCTTCCAGCTTGCCCTGTCTCTGCTGGATGGCACCGAGGTTGTTCATCAGGGCATAGCCGGAGGGCAAGTCGGGATAGGCTTTGATGGCCTGACGGAGAGCTTGCTCGGCCAGCTCGAGGTTGCCCTGTCCGAGGGCTTCGAAAGAGCGGTCGATGAGCCGTGTGTAGTCTGCCGGCAGGCTGTCCTGTCGGGTGGTGGTTGGCTGTCCGAAGAGTGGCGGCAGAAGGGCCGAAAAGAGCAGGCAAAGGGCTGAAAGCCGAAGGATGCGCAGGAATCTATCCGTCATAATTTCTATATTTTTGTGCGTGACAGTGCGGATAGCATGCCGGCCAACAGCGTATCGGCCGGCCTTTCCGCCTCTATTAACGACATAAAAGTAACGAATCGTATGGGTCTGAAAATCTTTTTCCCACTGCAAAATCTTCCCGTTGATACAACTAAAGTGAATAAAATAGCAGAAGTCGTTTCGCCCGAAGCGATCAAGCAACTCAAAGAGATCAAGCCTTCGCAGTGGACGGAGCTGCTCACGCAGTGGGGCGGCAAGGCACTGACTTTCGGCATTAAGGTGGTTATTGCCATTGTGGCTTTCTATCTGGGCAAGCTGCTGCTGAACGTCCTGATCAAGTGGCTCGATCGGATCATGGTTCGACGTTCGTTCGAGCCGGCAGCGCGCACCTTCCTGCGCTCCTTTGCCAATATCGGGGGCTTTGTGCTGCTGATCGTCATCATTATCTCCACATTGGGTTTCCAACCGGTCTCGCTCGCAGCCTTGCTGGCTTCGGTGGGTGTGGCTGTCGGGATGGGTCTGAGCGGTCAGCTCCAGAATCTGGCCGGCGGTCTGATCGTACTGCTGACCAAACCGTTCAAAGTGGGCGACTACATCGTCTCCAACAATGTAGAGGGAGTGGTGGATGCCGTGACGCTTTTCCACACCACGGTGATGACGTTCGAGAACAAGTACATCTTCATCCCCAACGGTTTACTCAGCAGCAATGTGATCATCAACTACAGCCGCATGGCGGTGCGTCGGAACGAATGGATCATCGGGATCGAATACAACGAGGACTTCGATCGGGTGAAAGCACTGCTGCTGCGTCTGATCGACGAGGAACCGCGGATTATCAAAGATCCCCTCCCCACGGTCGTGGTGAAGGAATTGGCAGACAGTTCGGTGAAAGTGATGGCGCGTGCGTGGTGTGCCACGGACGACCTGTGGAATGTCTACTGGGATATGAACGAACGGATCTACCGCGAATTTAACCGAGACGGCATCCCATTCCCGTTCCCGCAGCTTACGATACACGACTCCGCACCCAAACACCCGGAGAAGCCCAAAGTGGCGGAAGCTCAATCGCCGGAGAACGTCTCCACCAATACCTCCCTGTAAGAATTGAAGATCTTGGATTTGGATACGAATCCGAGGTAGCATCCCTGCTCGTCAATGACGGGCAGGTTCCATGCTTTGGTGTCGTCGAAGATCCGCATGATGGTCTCCATGGACATCGTATTGACTATTTTGGCCGGAGGAGAAACCATGAAACGGCTGACCTTGAATCTCTCATACAGCTCCGGCCGGAACATGATATTGCGGATATTGTCCAGCAGTACCAGCCCCATCAGCAGGTTGTTCTCGTCGAGGACGGGGAAGACATTGCGATGGCTGATACCGAAGACGTGTACCACATCCCCCAGCGTCATATCGGGTCTCACCGGTTCGAAGTCCTTTTCTATCACCGCATCCAGCGTCATAAGCGTCAGCACGGCCTTGTCTTTCTGATGCGTCAGCAACTCCCCTTTCTGTGCCAAACGGAGCGAATAGATACTGTGTGGCATGAAGAGGCGGATGGTGGCGTACGAACTCGTGCTCACGAGCATAAGCGGAAGGAAAAGATTGTATCCGCCGGTCAGCTCGGCAATCAGGAAGATGCCTGTCAGCGGCGCGTGCATGACGGCTGCCATCACTCCGGCCATGCCGAGGAGAGCGAAGTTTTTCTGTGGCAGATAGACGTCGATGAAGGGGAAGAAGTTCAGCGCATAGGCGAAGATGAATCCGCTCAGTGCTCCCATGAACAGACTGGGCGCGAAGAGTCCGCCGCAGCCTCCGCCCGAATTGGTGGCCACAGAGGCGAACACCTTCGTGATGATGATGAATCCGAGGAAGACGAACAGTACCCAATAGGAATTGGAGTATGGCTCGAACAGGCTGCCATCCATCAGAGAGCTGTACTGGCCGCCGAGCAGGGCGTTGATCGTATCGTAGCCCTCACCGTATAGCGGAGGGAAAAGGAAGATCAGACCGCAGAGGATAAAGGCCGATATGAGGTAGCGTTGGCGATAGTGCGGGAAGCCCTTGAGTTTGCTCTCGAAGACGAACATGATCTTGGAGAAGTAGAAGGATACCAGTCCGCAGAATACACCCAGTAGCAGAGCATAGGGGATGCGATCCATCGAAAAAGGATCGTTGAGCGTAAAGCTGAACATGGCTCCCTGCCCCGTGATAATATAGGATACGGCGGCGGCACTGACCGAGCTGATCAGCAGCGGCAGCACGGACGACATGGTCAGATCCAGCAGGAGCACTTCGATGACGAATACCAACCCCGTGATCGGAGCCTTGAAGATCCCCGAAATGGCACCTGCGGCACCACACCCCACGAGGAGCATCAGCGTCTTCTGCTCCATGCGGAAGAGCCGGCCGAGGTTGGAGCCGATGGCAGCCCCCGTCAGCACGATAGGCGATTCGGCTCCGACCGATCCGCCGAAGCCGATCGTAATGGAACTGGCTGCGAGCGAGCTCCACATATTGTGCGGCTTGATGCGGCTCTTGCGCTGGGAGATCGCAAAGAGAATCTTCGTCACCCCGTGGCCGATGTCGTCCCGAACCACGTAGCGCACGAACAGCCACGTGATCAGAATACCCACGACGGGGAAAATGAGATAGAGATAGCTCGTCTCGCGAATGCGATCGAATGCGAAGTGCTGGATGATGTGTATCGTATTCTTGAGCAGAACGGCGGCAAAAGCCGAGAGGATACCGATGATGAGGCTCAAGATGATGAGAAAAAGCCTCTCGTTGATGTGTCTTTCGCGCCAAAGGAGGAAGCGCAAGAACCACCCGTAGCGACTCATTTCCTTTTCCTTCATTTTCCCAATCCTTTAATAATCGTTTGGCAGGTATATAGCAGTACTTCGAGATCCAGCCTCAGGCTCATATTCTCGTAGTACAGAAAATCGTATTGCAGGCGTTCCAGCATCTCGTCGAGGGTGGAAGCATAGCCGTAGCGTACCATGCCCCAAGAGGTGATGCCCGGACGGACATTGTGCAGCAGGTAGTAGTAGGGAGCACGCTCCACGAGCTGCCGGATGTAGAAAGCCCGTTCGGGGCGCGGCCCCACGAAGCTCATATCGCCCCGAAGCACATTCCAGAACTGAGGCAATTCGTCCATCCGGTATTTGCGCAAGATGCGCCCGATGGGCGTGACCCGCGAATCGCCATCGAAGCTGAGGCTCGGGCCGTCCTTCTCGGCATCGAGGTACATGGTGCGGAACTTATAGATCGTAAACGGCCGGCCGTGAAGTCCGATACGTTCCTGCCCGAAGAAGACGGGGCCTCTCGAAGAACGCTTGACCAGAACGGCGATCACGGCATAGACCGGAATCAGCAGAATCAGCATCAGAAGGGAGAACAGCCGGTCGGAAAACCACTTGATGCTCTTGGCGCATTCGCTCATATTGGTAGCCGTCATGTCCACCATCGGCTCTCCTTTCATCCCCTGTACATTCACTTTGGCTCCGGCGAAAAGCATGCTGCGCATCGGCACGCATACCGGCATGTGGAAGGGATAGAGCCGGTACAGGAGCAGGCTGATGAAGCTGGCATCGGGGCAGTCCACGGCGAGGATGATCTGATGGGGCTTGCTCTCCTGCACCGCTTCGGAGACAAGCGAGGCGAAGGACTTGAGCGACTGCTCGAATCCCTCTCTCGTCGTCGGAGGGGCGAAGTGGAGCCGCGTGGTGGCCATGTCGCTTACGGACTGTAGCCACGAAGCCGTCTCTTCGGCTATCGTACCGCTCCCGATGAGGAGCACCCGATGATAGCCCTTTGTCCGCTTCCGCTCTTTGATGCCCCGGGTCGTCACCCACAGACGGGGGAAATACACCCACGGCAACACGGTCGCCACCATCATAAAGAAGAGCCGCAGATAGAGAGCCGTGTCGTGCACGATGTCGTCCACCACGAGCAGCAGGAAGACGATGATGGATCCGACCAGTACCGACGACACGGTCGTCAGCAGCTCGGATATTCGGCTTTTGGCTACGGGTTTGTTGTAGTACCCCGAGAGGGCGAAGAGGGAGAGCCAGAAAAGCAGATAGAGGATCCCCACCCACAGGCTCTTGGCGTTGAAGAGGTATTCGGACAGGGTGGAGTATATGTGCCCTTGCCCTTCGGTGAGGTAACGCAGCGTATTGTAGCTCAGATAGGAAGCTACGATACCGAAGACATCTGCCAGCAGATAGCGCAGGCGGTGTAGCTGCACCCGTGTCATTGGCGGATCACCTCCACTTCTCCCCTTGTGCCGAGTCGAATGATCGAAGAGGCCTGACCGGCCGGCTCTTCGCGCCGGCACTCCACTATATAGTCCACACCGTCAAGGATGGCCGGAGCGATCTCGCCGAAAGTCCGTGCCGAGGGCAGGCCGCTGATATTGGCCGATGTGGACACGACGGGGACACGCATCAGCCTGCATAGCTCGGCAGAGAAGGCTTCGCGCGTCAGGCGAATGCCCAGCGATCCGTCCGAAGCGATGAGTGCCGGTGCCACGCCTTTGGCCTGAGGATAGATGATGGTCAGCGGTTTGGTCGTCAGCTCGATCAGATCCCAGGCCAATTCCGGCACTTCGTCCATAAGGCCTTGGAGCTTGGCTTCCGAATCGATGAGGACGAGCATGCTCTTGCTGTCCGCTCTTTCTTTGAGCCGGTAAATCCGCCGGACGGCCTCCTCGTTCGTGGCATCGCAGCCTATTCCCCAAATGGTATCTGTCGGGTAAAGGATGATGCCGCCTTTGCGCATGACTTCGGTGGCTTTCTTCGCTTCACTTCTCTGAATATCGTTGAGCATATCGATGGTATAATCTCTGTTTTTCCCGAGAGAGCCGAGTGCGCTCACTCCTTCACGGGCAAAAGTATGAATATCTGCCGTATCAATGCTTTTTGCCCTACATTTGTTATAATAATAAAATGAACGATGGCTCGGGAAACCGGCGAATCAATGGCGGTGATGGACAGGATCGAAAAATTGTACGCAGAGTGGCACTCCCTTCTGCCGATGAGAGAAGAAGACCGGAGACGGGTGGATCGCAAGTTCATGCTGGAGTTCAACTACAACTCCAACCACATGGAGGGCAATACCCTCACTTACGGCCAGACGGAACTGCTCCTGCTATTCGGGAAAGTGGCGGAAGAAGCCGATATGAAAGACTTGGAAGAGATGAAAGCCCACAATGTGGCCCTGAAGATGATACAGGCGGAAGCCTCCTCTTCCGAACGTCCGCTGACCGAAAGGTTCATTCGGGAGTTGCACCGTACGCTCTTGAGGGAGGATTATACGAGGCACGGAGCCGGGTGTCCCCTGCTGAATACGGTGGTGATCCACGCCGGAGAGTACAAAACGCGACCCAACTCGGTGAAAACCGTGACGGGCGAACGCTTCGAATATGCCTCCCCGGAGGAAACGCCGGCACTGATGGCGGAGCTCGTGGACTGGTATCGGAGCGCAGAAGAGGCCGGGGAGCTGTCGCCCATTCGTCTGGCTTCCGTATTTCATTATCGCTTCATCCGCATTCATCCGTTCGATGACGGCAACGGACGAATCGCCCGTCTGCTGGTCAATTATATTCTTGCCAAGCATGGCTATCCGATGATAGTGGTGCGCAGCAAGGATAAGAATGCCTACTTGTCTGCCCTGAATCGTGCCGATGTGGCAGTAGGAGGAGTGCCCTCCGTGGGTGCATCTGCCGAGATATGGCATATAGAGCCGTTCGTCGCCTATATGGAGCAGTGTATGGAAGAGGCTCTCGTCACGTGTATCCAAGCAGCCCGTGGGGAGAGCATCGAGGAAGCAGACGATTTTGACAAAGAGTTGGCCATACTCGAACGCAGGGCGAAGAAAAGACTCACGAATCCCACCCCCGTCTCGATGGAGGCCCGGATGGATGTGTACAACTGCTTCCATCGCGATTTTGCCAAACGACTGATAGCGGCATTGCAGCCCGTCAATCGGTTTTTTGCCGAGCAGGAGATCTCATATTTCATGCTCAAGAAGAAGGGAAATAGCGTGTGGGATGATGAGAAGGCCTTCAGCTTAGACGAATATCCCCAAGGACTAACCTCCCGTTTGCCCGAAGACAGGCTCGATATTCTGATGGATGCCGATGCCATCGCCTTTCAGATCCGTTTTTCCCGCATCCGTGTGCCGAGCAAGAGGAGCGACCTCGCTTTGGCGGTAGATGCAGGGGTGAAGTTCTCTTCGATGCACTATACTTTCCAAGGCAAGGACTATCCATACGGTTCTTTCCCGACAGAGAGCGAATTGGGAGCGCATCTGTCTGCCATCAAGCAGGATATTTTGGGTCGTATCCGAGATGTTGTAGAAGGGTAAGAGCTTAGAACCGGCTTCGGAGGTCTCGGAAGTCTCGGATTTCAATTATTCCGATCGGATTTTCTCGAACCGCAATTGCTGCGATTGTGGCGCGTGTTTTCGGGAAAAGCGGCGCGGGATTTTTTTCGCTGTGGCACGGGAAGTAAAAAATTCTCGAACCACAGCGAAAAAAATCTCGCGCCACATTTTTCGGAGCATCGAAATAGAAAATTACGGTGCGTAAACGGCCTTGGCTCGCACACAAGCGGAAGGCTGTGATTATGCTCTTATCTTGTGCAAAACACAATATTAACCGCTCCAAAATCTAACTTGGAAAGTCCAAGTGATGATGAGTAGAGCATCAAGAGTCTTAATAGCCTTACGGACTGTGTATGTATAGTGAGCTTTTCGGGTCCTGATGACCGCACCTTCAATTTCAGTCTTAATAGCCTTACGGACTGTGTATGTATAGTGAGAACAGTACCTGAGGTAAACTTTCTTGATAAAAGATGTCTTAATAGCCTTACGGACTGTGTATGTATAGTGAGTTTAATTATTATGGAAGATGGTTTATACCTCTACTCTGTCTTAATAGCCTTACGGACTGTGTATGTATAGTGAGTTGATAAGTACATTGCCGAGAGAGGGATCAAAATCAGTCTTAATAGCCTTACGGACTGTGTATGTATAGTGAGTGCGATAAGCAGAAAGCATGAGGAAGGATACACTATTGTCTTAATAGCCTTACGGACTGTGTATGTATAGTGAGGAATTTTCAGAAAAAAAGAACAGTATACCTGCAAACTGTCTTAATAGCCTTACGGACTGTGTATGTATAGTGAGAACTTGAGTGACTGCAAGTTACGAATAATCCCAAACGTAACGCACTGGCAGAGAACGATTCTATTTTTTTCGAAAATGCAAGTTGAGAAATGCAGCTATAACATCATTTTTGCCATTGAGATGCTTATATCTCATTGATATACAATCAGATTAGCTGATTTTCTATTTTCGAAAATCAGAAAGAGGGAGCCTTCGTTTTTGGCATTTTCGAAAATAGAGAAAGACACCATTTGATAATCAAACACTTACAAATAGCGAAACGCCCCTGTTTTTCGAAAATAAAAGCCCCAATTCTCCTTTTCTCCTATTTTCGAAAAACGGGAGAAAAGAGTCGTTTTTGCAACCGGCTGATAATCAGTACGTCAAAGAGCGATGCGTGGTTCGAGTTTTTTCGAAAAACTAAACCACTATACTTTTCCTTTTCCTCCGGCTCTTGGGTGGGGTCGGATGTCCGCTCATCCAAGCTGCAGCATAACAATGCTGACAGAGAGGAAGAAAAAACACCTTGTCTCTCTTAGCTGTCTGCGAGGTAACAGCCTCTACCAACTTGTCCATGGTCAGCTCTCGCAGGCTACAGATGAATACCGATTTATTGATGCGTATACCACATTGCTCCAATATCCGAGCGCCCCGGCATCTTCGTCTGTTGGAGGATATGTCGTATGCAACCAATAGTTTTTTGTCGTTCATAGCTCTTCCCGCTCTCGGTCTACCATTTAGGGGTATAGAATTTGATGCGCTTCACCTTGCCACAGCAAAAGGCTCTCACGTCTTTGGTTTGCAACTTCATAATATCGGAGAAAAGCTTTTCCCCGGATCGATAGTATTCGGTAGCAAACCAGCGTTCGTTTATCTTCGTTATGATGCGGCTGCGTGTGGACATATCCAACAGCCCTTTGTTATCCTGCCCCACATCTTCCCCCTTGGCCAGTAGGGCGAGGATGCTCCTATCGACGACGAAAGCCCGGTACTGCTCCATGAGGTCGAAGCACAGGGCCGGTCTATTGTCCTGTGTGCTGTGCAGGATACCGATATTCGGGTTGAGCTGCCAAAGGTCTATCGTCTTCATCACGTAGCTCCGGAGGATTGCGTAGCCATAGTTTAGCATCTGATTGACCAATCCCTCGGCTCCCTTGTGCTCTCTCCCCTCGAATTCATGTCCGGAGCGATGCACCAGCAGGGCAAATGCCCTCCAATAGACTTGTGCGCAGCGTGCTTCATGAAGCATGGCATGCTGTCGGAAGTCCGCGAGGGAGCTGCCCTCCGCCGCTATGGGTATATCTTCCAGCTGCTTTAGCTCGGCGATAGCGTTGGAGAGAGGCTCTTTCAGCTCTTTGTCGTGGCGATAATACTTGTGGTAGTAGCGCAGGAGTTTGCCCTGATTGCGAACCTTGTTCCGGATAAGAGCGAGGATGAACTCCTGCTTCTTCTCTTCGCTCAGGCGCATCTGGGCTTCCATCACGGAGGGCAAGATGGTATTCATGCCGTCGAGAGAGGCATAGGCTTGGCCCGTTGCATTGTAGAATATGACTCTGATATTCTTCTTCCTACAGTATTTGGTGACGTTACTGCTGAGAGAGACTCCGTCACTGATGATGCTGATCTGCTCTATCCGTGCGGCAGGTTGTTTGCAGATCGTCTTCCCATACTTCCTTACAAGCACGTGGTTGCGACTGATACCGATGAAAGCTCCGGACTCGGTAACCACCAAGTCGAATATCTCTTCCCTCTCTTGCAAATGTCTTTTGTGCTGCTCACGCAGGATCTCGCTCTCTTTCTTTATCGGGAAAGGGTCTGCACTTGGGAGCACTGTCTGCCGCATAGCCTCTCGAAGAGTCTGTTGGGCCGTTTCCGAAGAGAGAAAGCCCAGCCGTAGCAGATTGTCCTTGGCCTTTTTCCGAGCCTCGGAGGTCGGCAGTGATGCGATGTGAGCGGCATAGACAGCAGCGGCCGCTTTGTCAATGGCCTCTATGTCTACCTTTTCGAGCAGTTTGCGGTAGTACTGCTCCATGCCATGGATTGTCTTCGATAGGGCTGAGAAGTTTTCGGTGTCGCGATGGAGCGCGAGTGCGATCTTGCGTTTGAGCCCCTCCGTCTTGTCCCGGCTCATACACCTTGAACCATCTGCACGGAACGTAATACCGAGGAAACTGAAAGAGCTTTTTATGCTCGATACGACAAAGTCCCTGTTCAGCTTCAGCCCCTTGTGGTATTTCAAATGTTCGCTCAGGTCTTGGAGAGCCTTCAGCGGATCCGCTCTCTCCGGCAAGAAGAGTAGCAGGTCGTCGGCATAGCGGATAAATTCGGTTGTTATATGCCCGGCAATGTAGCGATCCGTGTCTTCCAAGTAGAGGTTGGAAAGCAGAGGGGCCAGAGGGCTTCCCTGTGGGATGCAGGAGGATGCAGGAGCATATTGCTGCTTTCGGTCTACGACTCCGGACTTCATCCAGAGGCTCAACATACGGGTCAGGAGGGGATCTTCGGTCGTTCTCAGGACTTTCTGCAATAGAGAGGGGACAGGGATGGAATCGAAGAAGTTGTCTATATCGCAGCGCACCACTGTATAGTTCTCATCCAGAGAATCCAGCAGATGCTGCACTTTACGAATGGCAGCCACAGCCCCCTTCCCCTTGCGATAGGCATAGCTCTGTGCAATGGATAAAGACTCGGTGATCGGATAGAGTATGCCGGCCTGGCTTCTCTGCAAGTGTAGATCCACTGCCGAAGGGATATGTAGCTGTCGGTAGGAGCCATCCCCCTTGGGTATGTTCACCGAGTGATAAGGCTGCGGTATATAGCTGCAAACACGTAGGGCTTCCAACAAATCTTGTCGCTCCGCTTCTGCCATGGGAAGGTCACGATCCGCAGCCAAAGAAGAGAGCCACTTGCGGTACAAGGCATCGTTGACCGGAGTGCTCTCGATCTGACCATTCCCCACAATTGTATGATTGCCTATATGCACCCAATGCGCCATCGAGAGCATGAGGGCTGCTACGGGATCGTAGGGAACACGGTAGAAGAGCTGACCCAATATGCCGGACATGTCGTACTGTCTGTTTTCCTTGATAGTCGCCTTGCGTGGCATACTTATCTGAGAGTAAACCAGCCCATCATGGTCAGGGAAAACATATCGCTCCACAGAAGTCTCTCCCCTGCTAAGGTATTGCGTATATAGCTCATACAGACGCCGTGAGAGTCTATTCATCAGACGCGAATAGGGTATTTCCGCGGACAGTATTTGATCTACCTTGATACTGGCCGGAGACAGAAAGCGCACAGCAAGGATTTCGCCCCAACGGATTGCTTGCCGAGAGAAGAAGTCTACCGTAAGTGCTGCATCCTCTACCCTCAGCCCGGACTCGTATTTCTCTGTCGTGGGATTGTACAGGCGATAGGAGTCGTACGTGAGATTATTTTCCCGAAAGAAGTTGTACGCCTGCCATTCCGGAAGGAAAGAGAGGAAGTCTCCGACCAGTAGAGGATCTCTCGTTACGACGGTAATGTACAGATCCATGGCTTCGCCTGCCTCCAGAGACTTCCGGGAGGGTTTGTCGGCTCGAATGATCAGGCGCGAGGTGTTGCCCGATCCCTTGCTTTCGTCCGCGTCTTCCTCTTGTGGCTTGAATATCAGCCCATAGAGGTAGGCGTACTGCTTACTATTTTTGAGGGCATTGCCCAATGCAAACCGAGGCATGAAATACCATTTGCGTTCGAAGGCAATAGCACGTTCGGCTCTGAAACGAACGCTAAAATGGTAGGCGGTGAAGTCCGACAAAAAGATCGGCAACGAATCTGTGGAGAGTGGCATACAAAACTCTTTGCTGAGGAAAAAACGACCCGATAGAGAGGTAACCGGCCGTAGTTCTGCTCTTAATGTTCTACAAATTGCCCGTAGCCGACATTGGTCTTGGCCCCGAGACCAAAAGTGCAGATAATAGCTTCGAAAAGCTTTGTCTTAAAGTCTACCGTTAGTTTCTCTCCATGAGCTTTCAGGATAAAGCGAAACTTATAGGTTACACCCGGATTGACTCTCAAGAAACGTACAGGATTAGGGTTTTGCAGAGGATTGGGATGGTGCGTGATATAGTCCTCTCCAAAGAGTTTGTTATCTACTCTTATAGGAATGGCATCGAGGAAAATGTCTCTGTCATAAATGGAAAGCCCTTCTCCCTCAAACACAGTCTTAATAATTTCTTCACGTGTAACTCCGTCGTTGAGCTCATAATCTGCAAGGAAGTCCCACTCTTCGATGGCAGAGCGTAGCATCCCTTTGATAGAAGAACCGGGGATAACGGGCAAACCCGATGTATAATCAAAGTACATCCCAAGGTTATAAACCTCCGGTGCGTCATCTTCCTTATCCTTCTCAACCTTCTTACCCTTCTCATCCGCAGGTTTGTTTATCTCGTGGTGATAGCCCACACCACACAACAACCCCGGATAGCAGGTCTTCAGCTCGAAGCCAGTTACATCCTCAATATCATTTTCTTCGTCGTAGGGAGGGAGAATAGCTCCCTTTATTAGTTTATCGTTCTTCCCTTTATTGAACGTGGAGAAGTTGGTTACAATGCCCTCGCTGTCGAGATTTATCGTATCGAAATACTCTCGATAGTACCAGTGTCCGAAATTCATTGCGCACCTCCTTCTTGTTGTTTTGTATTGCTTGTCTCGGCCTCTTCAGCAACAAAAGTCCGAAGTGCCAGCTTGAGAGCTACCGCATACTCAAGTATTTTGCGCTCCCACTCCTTGGCTTTGCCCTCTAACTCTTTTATAGTTTTCTCTGGCTTACTTTCATTATCCACCTCTTTTATAATTAGTTGTATAATGGCTGTGGGGTCTGTATCGTTGCTTATGACTTCCATATAGTATAGCGCTTTAAGCCATAGCTCTCGCTTATCCTTATTGTAGAATATGAGCGTAGGGAGAAGTCCCGACTGAATGATATTAGGGCCAAGAGCATTGATATATCCCTCGTGGACTTTCTCGAACTTCTTATCCTTGCCAACAATACCCACTCCCTCAATGGCCTGCATAGCCTTGGGTATCAAATCCTGTATAGTCTTCTTATTCATTTTGAGAGGAATCTTTAAGGTTAGTAATCTTGCAAAAACCATAACCGATAGAGCCATTGGCACCTATTTGGATGACTTTCTCTTGGATTATCTTGTCAAACTTCGCAAAGATCTCTTCATTATCGTAGGATACGAAGAAGACAAATCGGCTCTCGGCAGGTACGACCTCTTCGTACCATAGGTTCTCACTCTTCCCATTGTCCAATTTGTTGCGGGCTATGACCGGGAGTTGCTCGAGGGCCTCATTGGATAAATCCTTTTCAATCCCTTCAGGTAACAGATCTTCAATATTCGATGGAGCAGAAAGAAGTTTTGCTAACTCCTCTATAGACTCTTGCAGGGCTTTATTTGTTTTGAGGATGTAAGTGGCACCCTCTTGAGTTGTCTGAACAGGATAGGCTAATAGGTTGGCTTGGAAGAAGGTGAAGTTGCCAACGCTATGCTCTTTGGGATTCTCCTCATTACTATTATCACTCTCATTACCCTTGCTTTCGTCTTTTACATCCCTGCTCACATCAGATCCAAACACATGCTTGATGTCGGCAAAGCCTTGCTTCGAAAAGAATTGTCTCAAAGCCCCTTTGAGGCTGGAGGAGTAGATGCAGGGCATCCCTGTGGTTACGTCTCGTTGTACACATTTGTCCACTACTTCATAGGTGGCATCTCCCTTACCCACGTGCATATTGGTAAGGCATCGAATGATATAGGTAGCTGTTTCCATTTTTATATTCTGTTTGTTTTATTGTTTTGATGGATTGATTATTTGGGCATGATTGTAGCCGATGGTATGGAAGTTGGGAACTTTCTTGAGGTTGTCGCAAAATAGCTCCGCTTGTTCTTTAGTATCGAAGTAAAACACGGAGCCTCTGGCGTATAGTTCATGTTGGTGACTTAGAGCCGTTTCAACTTCTTCGATGTTCTGTTCCTCTCTTTTCTTCTTCTTGTTGTAGAACCTGCGTGTTCCTACGTGAGTGAGCAAACAGGCAAAGTCTTTCACCTCCGCGCTTGCAAATTTTACCCCCTCGAGGTGGTTAGGCTCAATCTTAGCATCGGATAGGAGTACTACAGTATAGTGCTTCTCATCGCTCGTAAGAGTAGAACTCTCAATGTTGAGTTTGAAGGTCTTGAACAGACTCTTGTAGTAGGCCTCTGCCGTAAACGTAGAACTCTCAATGTTGAGTTTGAAAGTCTCTTCACTTACCTCATTTACCTCCATGAGGAAAGGTTGCCGCTCTCCACCGAGGTAGACGATTCTCCCATTCAACTTTTCGTGTTCGATTTCTCCCTCTGTCTGTAAAATAGTGGCAAAGCAGAAGTCGTGCTCTCGCACAAGTGGTTGCTTGCACACCTTAGGCTTTTCGCTATCTACCTTTTTGAAGTTTTTGAAGCGATAGTATCTCTGACAGAAGAAAGCATCATCGTTCGTTGCTCCTTCATAATCTTTGCGTATCCCGATGCGCTCATCTTTTATAAAAAAGTCCTCTTCGTTAAGGAGTGTAGTGCCATTGGAAGATAGCCAACAAGACGCCAGTCCTTTCTTGGGGTCATAAGCCTCTTCTTTCTCCTTTTGAGACTCTCTACTCTCAAAGATGGGAGGGCATTCATCTTCACAGGAGAGGTGTAAGAGACTGTATGGGGCTTTTTCTTTCTTCTTTTGAAACCGTCTACCCACAGGTAGGAAGTACTCTTCCTTACCCTCATCGTTCTTCTTGTCTATGATAAAGACAGGAGAGAGTGACTGGATAATACCAAACTGCAACTTATCCTTGACGAATGGAGAGAAGCTCTGTTCGCCAATCAGTTTGGCAGCTTTATTTGTATCTTGGATTTTATTATCCTTGAAGACGTCCACTCCTGCTATCTGCAACAGTTGATAGCGCAAAAGCCCCAACAAGGCGGTTTGCTGTGGAAAGTGGGAGGAGTACACAAAGTAGTTGGCATTGTCATCGCCAAAGGTTTTCTTCTGCCCAAAGAAAAACTTGTCCAAAGGCGTAAGCTTAATAAGATAAAGATAGGTAGACATATTATTTCTCTTTTTTAGCCGTTACAAATTGACAGTAGCGCAAGATGCCGTGCAGCAGTTTCTTTTTGTCAGAGAGTTCACAGGGAGCATCTTTGGAGTGATGCATAGAGAGGATAAACCCCTTCAGGAGGTCGAAAAACACTTCGTTCTCCTTGTGAATCTCTTCGTCGAAAAAGTTGTCAAAGACTGCATTGATACGCTCTTGGTATAGGGTAACCTCGTCGGTGAAAATTGTCTCATACATATCTTCTATCCAATAGATAAGACTGTTGAGCATACTGTCATCTTCCTTAAAAGCTCGTATAAGCTCGGTTGCCTTTTTGTATAGGCCTGTTTCTTGTTTACACTTATCGGTACTATGCTTGCAGGGGAGCAAGAACTCTATCTTCTGCCCACTGTGCTTTTGTATGGATATAGCTACGGCATCTTTCTTCTTTTCCTTTTCCTTTTCCTCTTTCTCTTCCTTTGCTTTCCTCAACATGCTATCGGCTATGTGTATTGCCTCAGACATGGGACTCTTGTAGTAAAAGATACTTACGCCATAAGACATCGAAAGCTTTGTGTCTGGCTTCTTGGCAATGTCGGGGAAGTCGGCGTTTAGCTTCTCTTGGAAACCTCGAAAAGAGGTATCTATTTTCTCGATAAGGTTGAATACATCCTTTTCGGTATCACCCTCCAATACAGGAGTAAAGAGAAAGAGATCATCGCCTCCGATATAGACAGGTCTAGCCTTTGTTTTCCGTATTAACTCATCGGCTACCTCAACAGAGAACTCGAAGAACGATTTTGTAAATCTCGTTAGCTCGTTTTCCTTTTCTCCGTTTTCTTTTATTTCCTTTTCCTCGTCTACTTTGAGTTTTTTGATGTATTTTCCAAAACCATCTCCGTCTGCCTTTATGACTGCCAAATACTTGTAGCAGTTGCGAAACCCTTCCTTTGAGGATTTTAATTCGCTGTACTCTACCTCTCCGTTTTCATCTTTGGGAGGATTTTGTTCCCATCCCGATACGGCTATCTCTGAAGTGCTTGGGAAAGCCCTCTCTTGGGAATAGGCCTTTAAGAAAGGATTATTGGGAGCCTCGATAAAGAGTTCCATATAATCCTCATCGGTGTGCGAGGAGGCTTTATTGAACAACTCCTGTGTATCTAAGTATTTATTGAGTTGCTCCAAGATGTTACAATCGGAGTTAAGCTCCACCGTTATGCAGGAGATAGAGAGGTAATCCTCTAAGTACTCACTAATATACTCCTCGCCCTTCAAAGCAGCATTGCTATACCGACTTTTTATTTCTTCAAGCTCTCTCTTCCGCTTTTGGTCACTTCCCGTATCTATCTTTCGGGCAATATCATCTTTTTCATCCTGAAAAGCATTCTTGAATTTTTCAGCAAGTTCGCCGAAGATTTCCCTTTTTATTCTTTTGAGTTCCTTCTCTTCAAGCTCTCCCTTTGCAAAAAGTCTATCGGGGAATAAGCCCACCTTTCTAGAGGTTTCTTCTGAAACATCTTTGCCAGCTCGATGTGGAGAGAGAAGCTCAAAGTTTTCCTCGGGAAGTTTTTCGAGCAATTCCCGCATTATCCAAGAGAAGAGGTAGCTCGCTGTCCAAAAGGACTTCACGCTTCGAGCTTTAGCCAAGGTCTTACCTATTGGTCCTATGGTTATTGCTGTATATTTCTCATTACTCATGACAATTCTTATTTAGTTGCTCGTAAATGTCATCCAAAGTCCCATAAATCTCTCTTGCATCCGTTAATGAATCATATTCAGCTACTTGGGATTCGAAATTTAACTCTGAGAATATTTCATTAAAAACATTGTATAGATCAATATCTTCTTGAATCTTTAAACCCAAGATAGCTCCTTTATGCCTTGATGATTTTACTACAATCTTGCCTCCTTTTAATTGATGTATTCCACTTTTTTCGGGAAAGAGATCGAAAAAAACGATGTAATCATATTTGCTGTAACATATCGGCTTGAATTGTAAGGGAGATTTAATTCGATCGAATTTCTTCCCATTTTTATTTCTACATTCCTTGGTAATAGTTGTCTTCTGACTCTGCCACCGTTCAACTGGAGATAAGCCCAATAAGTCTCTAAAAGCGAAAAGCTGTTCGTTTTGCATCTTTTCCTTTAAGTCTTGATCTTGATTAAAGAGTACACCTTTAATGCTTCTCTTATCCCATTCAAAATTATGCTTTGTGGCATAGAAATGCATTCCTGATTTAGCGTAAAAAATTTCATTCTTACCTCTGTATTCATTAAAACCACTTCTTAGGCTTTTATAGAAATAGTTGATCTTCCTAAGTGCTTCTTGTGGTGTTTTCGCAGGTATGTAAAAAGAATATCCATAACACGCACAGCCTGTATCAAAATAATCCTCCACTTCTTTTCCATCCCTCTGGGAGATGATAAAAGAGCCAAAGCCTTTGGATTGTCTTGCACCAAAGTTATGGAGCATAAAAAAGTCGGAGATGAGATTGTTCACCTCTTCTCTTAGTCCAGCGTCCTGAAAGTGTATTATCCCCTTAACTGGAGTATTGACCAATGTTGCTAATTGTACCTTCTGCCAGTTTTCTTCAAATATTCTTTTTTTATTTTTTATTTGGTCTGGAGTGTCACCATGCTTTATATTAGGTTCTGATTTAGCCTTGTCTTCATTGGCAAAGTAAGAAGTCAAGGGTAGTATTTCAACCTCTTGCACTCCCAGCTTCTCTTGTACAAGGCTTTTTAATTTACCTGTCCCTTTCGGGTTACTACTCATTGGCAAGAAATACTGCACTTTCGCATCAGGGCTTAGCTTAAAGGAGAGTTTGTAGTTCAATGCTCCTTCTTGTCCGGGAATGAGACAAAGTTCCAATTTAGCATCCTTATTCCCTTTCTTCTTCTCTTCCTCGTACACCCTACGAGCCTCTGCATCTTTATTTTGAAAGTATTCTATCCCCCTTTCGATAAAGTTTTTTTCTGTTATCGAATCACTCCTCTTTATAAACCTCTTGCCTATCTGTGTCAAGATAAACTTGTCGAGCTTCGGCTTGGCTTCGGAGGCGCGCAGCGTTGCTCCTGCATCCCTGGCCTGGAAGTGGATGATAGGCGTATGCTGTTCTAATTCAAATTCTAACTTGTACATCGTGGTCTATGCTTCTTGTTTTTGTTTGATATTGTTCTTACAATAGACTTCTATGATTTCTTTGTTTGTCGCAAGCAATGATTTGGCAAAGGAGTTGTTTAGCTCTTTTGCTTTTTCTCGCTCTTGTTCGACCAATCTTTGGTGCTCTAACTCCTCCTTTCTGATTTTGAATTTGTAGTACCATACGATGGCTACGACACTAATTGTAGTAATGGCCACAACGACCAAAGAGAGTAAAATTAAAGTTTCTATTTCCATGCTATTTTCTGTATTTGAAATAATGTCTTATTGGGAAGTAGAGGCAGATGGCAAATACTATAAGCGTAATAATATCGCCACCCAATAGCCCCCATGTCGAGGGACAAGGGTCCCCGATATTGAAGAAGCGAGTGATGCATCCTTTTTCAACAAAAGTGTTGATGCCTAAAAAGCCAACAAGCAGCGTGATAGGTAGGTAGAGGTTGGCAGTTTTGTTGAGTACGCCTTGTTCCTCAAGGGTTGTGTAGTTAAAGAGTTCGCCCATCTCTTCGTCGAGGGCTTTGGCATCTTTTCGTATGTTCATATTGTTTTGAAGCATATCGTACATTTCTATGCCCTGTATTTGAGGGGTAACCTCTCGAAAGTAGGTCTCATTAAGAAAGCGGATATAGTTGCCGTACAGCTCTTTGACCTGCTTTTCGGTCTTTCTCTTTGTCTTCTTGTCCAATATCAGTTGTGTGATAGAGGCTATTTCATTGCTGAAGCGTAGTATGGTAGAGCGTTGCACAAGGCTCAATGTTGCCATTTGGTAATACATAGTTGTAATATGGTCTCCTATAAGATACCAATCTGAAATACCTACGAGAGAGTCTTTGGTTAGACCGAAGAGAGTGCCACTTCCCGACCATCTTGCATAGGTTGTTCTCTTTATATCCTCCTTTTGTACAGAAGCATTAGCCACACTTTTTCCTCTCCCATCTCCAAAAAGGTATCGAAACCAAAGGTTTCCAAAGTGTCCCTCTTCGTAGATGCCGCATTCTCTATTTTTGCCAAATATTTTCGGTTTGCTCTTCAGCTTTTGGGCATAATCGGGGCTATGGTAGTAGGTTATAAAGAACATCCTATCATCCATAACGGGGGAGATGCGGATGATGTCTTTCCGTTCGCTCTCTTGATGAAACACGAACTTTTGGCACCCATCGTCTTCTGTTCGATCCATCTTGTTGTAACCGAACACCTGACGTATATGGTCGGGAGGGAGAAAGATATTCGTATGACTAATATCCTCTTCGAATTGGCTGAAGTCATCGTCAAAATCCATCACACCTAAACCTCCATAAATACGGTCGGCAAGAAAAGAATCCTTGGACTTTAATCTGTTCCCTTTTTCCATAAACTGAGGGTAAATGCGTCTGCCCGAGTCATTGATGCGGAGGATGTCTTCAGATGAAGTGTACCTATCGTTGCGGAGAAAATAGGCTACCGTTCCCACACCCGTATCGAATACAGATACGGCTATCTTCTCAAGTTGTAGAGAGTAGGTTGTGGAGACTCCATTGATTTTCACAGAGATGTTGTAAGTGCCTTGGGTGTCGCTCAATTCATAGTAATAGACCGAAGGGTTTTCTTTCGTTCCGAAGAGGGCTCTCCGGGCGAAAGGATGAAAATAGGTGTATTCATTGTAGCGTTCTTCCGAGGCTCCTATCTCGAAGTATTGCCTTTTGAGAGGACTGACTGCCGAAAACAGTTTGTCAAACTTTTTTATATCTGTCCTCTCGTTATAGGAAGCATACCCTCTCTTTTCGATGTAATCCCACTGAAAAGGAAAAATAAAGATATGCCTACTGTAAGTTTCAGCTTCCATACACTTAATATTTTTTATGAGCAATCTATAAAATGATCGAATTACATCTGTGGTATAGACTTTGGAAATCTCTAACACATATATATTATTCTATCAAAACACAATGAACATCCCGAAGGGAAGAAGCTCTCTTTACCTCCATTTATGGGTAAATGAGGTAAAAAGATCGGTCTGATTCATTGTTTTTAGAGTTAAGGCCAAATTTAATACAAATAAGTGGACACACTTTTAATTCGATTGATAAAAATTCGTCCGTGTAAAGGTCGTTATGAAGCAGACTAATATGGGGCTATCCACTAAAAGGTATTATCTCCGGTAAAAGGAGAGCAAGTTAGGCCAAATGGCATAATTTTTTTTTGCAGACAAATCCGCCTCTCCGAAGTTCACAGACCGGAAATGCTGCGATTGTGGCGCGTATTTTCGGGAAAAGTGGCGTGAGATTTTTTTCGCTGTGGCGCGTAAATTTTTTACTTCCCGCGCCAAAACGAAAATGTTCTCGCGCCACGTTTTTCGGAGCATGGAAACAAGAAATTATGGCGCGTAAACTCGTCTTTCTCTCCCAATACGGTGCCGAACGAAATGTTGCACCTCCATGCGAAATGAACTTTTGGGAGCTTGATTCCGAGATAAATACCGCTCATCCCCCGACCAAGCTCCATAGACGCAAAAACCGAAAGTTGCTAACTTTGTTAAGTAATCACGGCCGACACCAGTGTCGGCCACCGGTACTAAGGGAACATTCCAATGCAATTTAATTATGATGTCATCGTGGTGGGTGCGGGCCATGCCGGCTGCGAAGCGGCTGCGGCTGCGGCCAAGCTCGGTTCGCAGGTATTGCTCATCACGCCGGACATGAACAAAATAGCCCAAATGAGCTGCAATCCGGCTGTCGGAGGAATAGCTAAGGGACAGATAGTCAGAGAGATAGACTCCTTGGGCGGACGGATGGGTATCGTCACGGATGCTACAGCCATCCAGTTTCGCATGCTCAATCGGAGCAAAGGCCCTGCCATGTGGAGTCCGCGCGCTCAGAGCGATCGCATGCGCTTCATGGAAGCATGGCGCGATATAGTGGAGCACGAGCCCAATCTGTACATGTGGCAGGACAGCGTACGCTGCCTCTCTATTCGTCAGGGTGCCGTCACGGGAGTAGTGACGGCTCTCGGGGTGGAGTTTCAGGCACGTACCGTGGTGCTGACTACAGGGACTTTCCTCGGAGGTGTCATGCACTTCGGGGAGCGTATGATCGAAGGAGGACGAATAGCCGAACCGGCTTTCCACGGCATCACGGAGCAGCTTCGTGATCTGGGCTTCAGGACCGACAGGATGAAGACGGGGACTCCGGCACGAATCGACGGCCGGAGCATCGACTTCAGTCTGACCACGGAGCAGTCGGGAGAGGAGGATCACCACCGTTTCTCCTATATGGATACGCCCCGAAGGGTACTACGCCAAAGGAGTTGCTACGCGCTCTACACCAATCCCGAATGCCACGAGATACTGAGCAAAGGACTGGACCGCTCACCCCTGTACAACGGGCAGATCCAAAGCATCGGCCCTCGATACTGCCCCAGCATAGAGACCAAGATCGTCACCTTCGCCGACAAGGAGATGCACCAGCTGTTTCTCGAGCCGGAAGGAGAGACGAGTAACGAGTTTTACCTCAATGGCTTCTCCTCGTCTTTGCCTTTGGAGATTCAGCTCGAAGCCCTGAAAGCCATCCCGGCTCTTCGCCATGTGCATATCTATCGTCCGGGTTATGCCATCGAATACGATTTCTTTGATCCCACACAATTAAGACATACGCTTGAGACCAAGCCGGTGAAAGGGCTGTTCTTCGCCGGTCAGATCAATGGCACGACCGGCTATGAGGAGGCTGCCGGACAGGGACTGATAGCCGGTATCAATGCTCACCTGCAATGCCATGGCGCAGGCGAGTTCACACTCGGACGCGACGAGGCTTACATAGGGGTGCTGATCGATGATTTGGTGAGCAAAGGCGTGGACGAGCCCTACCGCATGTTTACATCTCGAGCCGAATATCGCATCTTGCTACGTCAGGACGATGCCGACATGAGGCTCACGCCGAAGGCGGAAGCGATCGGACTGGCAGACAGCAGACGCAGCGAATTGCTCCGAGAAAAGCAAGCATTTCGCGATAAGCTGATCGACTTTACGCACAAGTTTTCCCTCAAACCGGATCTGATCAACCCGCATCTGGAGTCGGCCGGCCACCTTCCTCTCAAGCAAGGCATCAAACTGTACGACCTGCTACTCCGTCCTCAAATAGGGATGAATGAAGTCTGTTCGATGGTACCCTCTCTCCAAAGAATCGTTGAAGAGATTCCAGCATCCAGACGTGAGGAAATCGTGGAAGCTGCGGAGATCCTGATCAAATACGACGGCTATATCAAACGAGAAAGGGCCTTGGCGGACAAGATCAACAGGCTCGAGAGTATCCGACTTCCACAGCATGTAGATTATATGCAGATGCAGTCCCTCTCCACCGAAGCACGCCAAAAGCTGACGAGCATCCGGCCGGAAACCATAGCGCAAGCATCGCGAATACCGGGAGTCTCTCCCCACGACGTAAGCATCCTTCTCGTTCTCTGTGGCAGATAACGTTTCACGTGAAACAAAACATCGAACCGAATGATGACCCCCGACGAACTGAACATCATCCTCCCTACCCTGCCGGAAAAACCCGGTTGCTACCAGTACTTCGATGAGGACGGGAAGGTAATCTACGTAGGCAAGGCCAAAAACCTTCGCCGTAGAGTCAGTTCGTATTTTCACAAAGAGCACGCAGACAGGAAAACCCGCATACTGGTCAGACAGATCAGGAGCATCAAATACATCGTTGTGGACAGCGAAGGAGATGCCCTGCTGCTCGAAAACTCACTGATCAAGGAGTATCAACCTCGGTATAATGTCCTGCTCAAAGATGGGAAGACATACCCCAGCATAGTCATCAAACGGGAGCCTTTCCCACGTATATTCGCCACACGGGACATCAAGAAGGATGGATCCGAATACTTCGGCCCCTATCCGGGCGCACTCATTGCCAAAGGGATGCTTCGCCTTGTGAAAGAGATCTACCCGATCCGTACCTGCAAACTGGATCTCGGTGTGGAGAAGATCCGACAAGGGCGGTATCGCGTCTGCTTGCAGTACCATATCAAGAAATGCAAAGGCCCCTGCGTCGGCAATCAAACTTCGAACGAGTACGAAAGCAATGTATCGGAAATACGCGATCTGCTCCGAGGCAATTTGCACAGACTTGTACGCATGTATCGCGACAGAATGCAGGCATACAGCGAAGAGCTGCGCTTCGAAGAGGCACAGATATGCAAGGAGAGAATAGAGCTTCTTGAGCAATACGAAGCCAAGCATACGGTCGTGCCACGCAATATAGACAACGTAGATGTTTTCTCTTACGACGAAGACGAGCACACGGCCTATATCAACTACATGCACATAGAGCACGGAGGGATCAATCGTGTGTACACCTTGGAGTACCGAAAGCAGATCGAGGAATCGAAAGAAGAGCTCCTTGCTGCGGCGATAACAGAGCTGAGACAACGATTCGAAAGCAACGCTCACGAAATCGTTCTGCCGTTCGACACCGGTTGGCAAACGGGAGAGAGCATCACGACTACGATCCCCCGGCGTGGAGACAAACGGAAACTGCTGGAACTATCCGAGAAGAATGTGGCTCAGTACAAACTCGACAAACTCAAACGTGCCGAGAAGCTCAATCCCGAACAACGTGCTCTACACATCGTCCACGGGATCCAAAGGGATTTGCACTTGGACCGCCCACCCAAACATATCGAATGCTTCGACAACTCGAATATACAGGGTACGAGTCCGGTGGCGGCCTGCGTTGTTTTCAAAATGGGGAAACCGAGCAAAAAAGACTACCGAAAGTTTCACGTGAAAACAGTCGAAGGGCCGAACGACTTCGCCTCCATGAAAGAAATCATCAGCCGGCGTTACTCCCACCTCACAGAGGAGGACTTACCCCTACCCGACCTGATCGTCGTAGATGGAGGCAAAGGACAGCTTAGCGCAGCCTACGATACATTAGATAAATTGGGACTCATCGGCAAGATACCCATCATAGGATTGGCCGAACGACTGGAAGAGATCTTTTTCCCGAAGGATCCCGTTCCGCTGATTTTGGACAAGAAAAGCGAAACGCTCAAGGTCATACAGCACTTGCGCGACGAAGCGCACCGCTTCGGGATCGGGTTCCACCGCGATGTACGAAGCAAGAAACAAATCCAAAGCGAACTGGACAATATCAGAGGCATCGGCAAGAAAACGAAAGAAGATCTGCTCCGCCATTTCAAAAGCGTAAAGCGAATACGCTCGGCTGAAGTGGAAGAACTTAGTGCTCTTATCGGCCGAAACAAAGCGAAACTATTATACGAAGGACTCAGAAAGAAATAAGAAACGATGAGAGTGGTAATACAAAGAGTAACGGAGGCATCCGTCAGCATCAGAGGAGCAGTACACAGCCGTATAGGTCAGGGAGTGCTGGTTCTGGTAGGGATAGAAGACCGAGACGGAGAGAGCGACATCGAACTATTAACTTCCAAGATCTCCAACCTGCGTATCTTCGATGACAGTGACGGGGTGATGAACCTTTCCGTCAAAGACATCGATGGAGAAGCCTTGGTTGTAAGCCAGTTTACACTCATGGGATCGACCCGGAAAGGGAACAGACCCAGCTATATAAAAGCTTCCCGTCCGGAGATTGCCATCCCTCTCTACGAGAGCTTCTGCAACAGCTTGTCCGCAAAACTGGGGAAAGCCGTCGGACAAGGCGTATTCGGAGCAGATATGCAGGTAGCATTGGTGAACGATGGGCCGGTAACCATACTGATAGACACACAAAATAAGGAGTAGAGCCATGTCGGAAATCACACTAAGAGAGGCACAACAACGTGTAGATCAATGGATTAAAACGCTGGGTATCAGATATTTCAACGAGCTAACCAATATGGCTATCCTGACCGAAGAGGTGGGAGAAGTAGCACGTATCATCGCACGGCAATACGGAGAACAAAGTGAAAAGGAAAGCGACAAGTGCAAGGATTTGGCCGACGAAATGGCTGATGTTCTGTGGGTTCTGCTCTGCCTGGCCAATCAAACCGGCGTGGATCTGACCACTGCATTCCATAAGAATATCGAGAAGAAAACCGTTAGAGACAAAGAAAGACATCAACAAAATACGAAACTACACAACAATGGCAGCAAATAAATACGAAATGGCCTTCGCTCAGTTCGATCCGGCCGAGTCGGAAGAGAGTATTTCACAGAAAACCGATCAAATAATACGGGATCACTATTCGCGATTCGGCACTCCGGAAACGAAAAAATTCCTGCATGGCGTCATCGATCTGACCAGCCTGAACGCCACGGATACGGAGGAGTCCATCACAAAGTTTACCGAGAGCGTCAATGACTTCGAGGACACAGATCCTACGATTCCATCCGTAGCAGCGATCTGCGTATACCCCAACTTCGTCTCCACTGTGAGAGAAACGCTCACAGCCGAAAACGTGAAAGTGGCCAGCGTCAGCGGCTGTTTCCCCGCTTCACAGAGCTTTATCGAAGTTAAGTTGGCCGAAACGGCACTGGCCGTAAGCGATGGAGCAGATGAAATAGACATAGTACTCAATATGGGTAAGTTCCTGAGTGGGGACTACGAAGCAGCGGCCACGGAAATCGAAGAGCAAATAGCAGCTGCAAAGGGAGCTACCGTCAAAGTGATCCTGGAGACAGGTGCATTGAAAACCCCGGAGAATATCCGTCGCGCTACGATTCTCGCGCTCTTCTGCGGTGCCCATTTTGTAAAGACATCCACAGGCAAAGGCTACCCCGGAGCGAGCCTTGAAGCAGCCTATACGATGTGCAAGGTATTGAAACAATACTATGACCTTTTTGGTGAAATACGTGGTATCAAACTGTCCGGAGGTATTCGCACAAGCGAAGATGCTGTGAAATACTACTGTCTGATCGATACACTTTTGGGCAAAGAATGGCTTACGCCGGCATATTTCCGCATAGGAGCCAGCAGCTTGGTGGACGCCCTCCGACAGGATATTATGGTCTAAATCGGCATCCAAACGCAGCCTAATCGAAAAAAGCAGCTATGGCTATCATCCGTAAGAGAAAGACTCAAGAAGAAAAGGAGCGGGAAAATCCGGGTACCTGCCAGACTTTCACCGATATGTACTACCGCTATATCGAAGAAGTCGGACGCCACCGCGAGGAAAAGATCAATCCTCCGGCGCAAACGGAGTCGCCAAAATAGCCGTAGCGACACGACTCTCGAAAACGACATCCATAGAATCAAAGGAAAAGCCGAACTGCAATTTATCGGATTGCAGCTCGGCTTTTTGGAAAAAATGAGTACAAGACTTATTATTTCGCTCTTTGTACGATAAAATCAGCCAAAGCAAGCAGTGACTGCAGAGCATCCGAGTCAGGGAAAACGGCCAACTCGGCCTTTGCTTTGTCTACAAACTCAGTCATTTTTCTTTCGGCATAAGCTATGCCACCGTGCTCTATGGCAAAGGAGGTAAGAAGCTGCAAATCCTCTTCCGAGAAAGCTTTTTGGTTCAGGATGGTGAGGCAATGATCCCGCAGTGCAGTCTGTTCGTTCTTGAGAGCAAACAGTAGCGGCAGTGTAATCTTCCCTTCGCGTATATCATTGCCCGTAGGTTTGCCTACATCATTCCGATAGTAATCGAATATGTCGTCTCTAATCTGGAAAGCATAGCCGAGCAACTCCCCTACCCTCTTCACCTTTTCCACAATCTCTGCCGGAGCCTGAACGGTAATGGCACCGACCTCGGCACAGGCACTAAAGAGCATGGCCGTTTTCTGTCGGATCACCTCCATATACACGTCTTCGTCTATAATCACATTGTCAGCCGTCTCGAACTGCCTGATTTCACCCTCCGACAAGTCGCGCCCCAACTGAGATATAATCGTGATGATGCGAATATCATTCAGAGCGATGGCGCGCATCAGAGCGGAAGACAGCACGAAGTCCCCCATCAAAACGGTCACACGATTATCGAAAAAAGCATTGAGTGTCGGTACTCCCCGACGCGTAGAAGCCATATCAATGACGTCGTCGTGGATCAGCGTAGCCGTATGGATCATTTCCAGCAGGACAGCCGCTTCGAGAGTCGTCGCATTCGTTTTGCCGGCACAGACGGTAGCGACCAATCCGGTCAGGAGCGGACGGACATGTTTACCGGTAGAGCCGTTCAAGATCTTTATCGCTTTCGTCATCCATTCCGACTGGGAATGAAGCGCGTGCTCGAACGAATGATGAAAATCCTTGACGAATTCGTTGACCGGTGCCTGTATAGCTTCGAGAGTTGTCATAATGGGAGAGGTTGTTATCAATTCAAACAAAGATAGAGATTTTCTTACCCATATTCTTCAACGAATAGACCCCTTCAATATAGATATGGCCAATGGTCCTTCATGAAAAATGAGATCGACAATACTTAGGTTAGGCAGAAATTCCTGCTTATGGGCAAAAGTGCGGTAGTATGTAGGCGGGAAAAAACTTTCATCATCGGGAGCTTGCTTGGGACGAATCGAGTAGCGAAAGTCATTGTGATAGTCCTCCACGTACTCAGAAGTAAACATAATTAACGGCGATATGTCCAGCCATTCAAGGCATACGGAAAGGAGATCCAAATTAAAGTCCCAAAGGAAGGTGTATTTATGCCGGTAAAACCACTCTATTTCAGCCATATAATGGTCAAAAAACGGTGCAGACCCGTAAGAGCTGATAAGTGCATTCAGGTGCAAATGACGCCAGTTGCCATGCTCACTGATGCGAATATCTCTAATCGGTGTCTTGGGAGAGGGAGATTTTTCGACCGGTATGGTCAGCGGCTGCATACCTTCGGGTCCGGCTATGTGGCAACGATTGCGATAGCTTTGCTTCGCAAAATTTTCTGCCGTCTCCAAAAGAACACCCTCGGGATGCAATAGCTTCGTGAAGTATTGGATCGGTGGCAGGTAAGCCGTAGAGAGGACGATCGGATCGGAAGGAGAGAGAAGATTCATACGCTCTGCCACTCCCCTATTCAATTTGCGTTCATGACCACTCCCACGATACTCTCTTCGGGCACGATACCGAGATGGCGGGAATCGGGTCCGCTCGCAGGATTGTCCGCCAGAATCCAGTAGTAATTGCGGCGGAAATGGAAGAAAGCCGTTTCGGCACCGTCGCGATAGAGTTTTCCTCGGCGAAAGCTGATGTTCGAACTGCACTCCTCTTCGATCGCTCTGCGGCAGGCAAGTAAAGACAGAGGAGTCAGGCGATAAGTCCTGTCATTCCTCGGAATGATAATTTTATAAGGCTCACGAGGAAGCAAAGAGGTGGGCAACTTCAGTTTTCGACTGTTCGCGACTACCCCACCCTTCGATAGAAAGAGGCTGTCACCGGGCAATCCTATCAGCCGTGCCAGATAGAGTCGCGAGTCCGCTTTGCCATCTTGTCTGTACTTTATGACCAGAACATCTCCCCTGTCCGGCGATGCGATCCGATTGATCCATAGCAGCTTTCCGGACCGGTAGGTCGGGAGCATGGCATCGCTTCGGACACGATAGGTAGTAACAAGGAAGAGACGAATGAGGATGGCCGACAACAAAACGAGTGCCGGCAAGCCTATGAAGAAAATTCTGTTCTTATGCCGCGATTTAATCTGCATTGACCGTTCGCATCATTCTACCGAAGCGGATCTTGCCTCCGAAGAGACTCTTCTTGTCCTTGTTCAGGGACAACCAAATGAATACAGGTTTACCTACGATATGATCCTCCGGTACGAATCCCCAGTAGCGACTGTCCGCGGAGTTGTGCCGATTATCCCCCATCATGAAATAATAGTCCATCTTGAAGGTGTAGGAATCGGCCGGACGATCGTTGATGAGGACCGTGCCGTCAGCTTTCTGCACCAGCTTATTTCCTTCGAAATTGCGGATACAACGGCTATACAGGGCCAGATTCAACGGTGTCAAACGAACCGTCATACCCTTGGCCGGGATCAGGATGGGGCCGTAATTGTCGCGCGTCCATCCTGTTTCATACTCCAGCGGATACAGCGGACCGATAGGAGTAGGCTCCACTACGGCCTTGACGAAAGAAGGCTCCGCACGCAACTTGTCCAGCATCCCTCCCGTTAGTGGCAAATGATAGATGATTTGAGGCTGATTCGAAGCCGAATCAATAAGATTGGAACCGGACGAAGCCGCTAACTCTTCGCTCGAAGCCGCTCGTACATCATCATAGTTGATACCCAGTTCGTCTATCAAGTCTACGCTCATCTCTCTGCTCATCCGCACCAGATAGTTCAGCTGCATATTGCGTGGATTGCGCTGCTGCTTGCCATCTATATAGATCTGATTATCCTTGATGCTCAATTCTTGCCCCGGCATACCCACACAGCGTTTCACGTAGTGGTCGCGCCTGTCCACCGGGCGGTAAACGATCTCCCCGTAGAAGTCCGGATTGCTCCAAATCTCCTCCCGTCCTACGAGTTTCTTCCACATATAATAATCCGGATTGGGCTGCTTCACGGCCACCGTATCGCCTGCAGGGAAGTTGAACACCACCAAATCTCCCTCTTTGACGTGTCCGAAGCCTTTCAGTCGCTTGTACGGCAAGAGAGGCTTGTCCGAGAACGATTTGCCACCCGTCAGCGGCATCGTATTGTGCGTCAGCGGCACACCAAGCGGCGTCATGGGCGAACGCGGCCCGTACGAGAGCTTGCTCACGAAGAGGTAGTCGCCTATAAGCAAGGTCTTCTCCAGCGAAGAAGTCGGAATGGCGAAGTTCTGAAACAGAAAAGCGAAGATAAAGGTAACGGCTACGACACAGTAGATAATGTCTGCCACCCAGCTGCAAATGATCCGAAGCGTCTTGTTTCGGATATTCTTATACCAGCCCCATTTGATAATATGGAAGAAATAGTAATCTACGATCAAAGGCAGAAAAATCAGCCAAAACGGGCCGGCCCATATACAAAAAAGGAGGTAAAGGATGGTGATGGCAACGCCTTTTATACGACGCCATGGCGTCAAATCTTTCCAGTGGAAGGTCATATCGTTATTCTGTTGTGTTATAAGCTGATTAAATCGTTCATCGTCAGAAAGCCTTTGTGCGTGGCAGCATATTCGGCAGCCAGCACGGCACCAAGGGCGAATCCCTCTCGACCGAAAGCTTCGTGGCATATCGTCAGCCGATCCACCTCGGATGTATAGGATATGCTGTGGATACCGGGCACCTCCCCCTCTCGGATGGAAGTGATCGGCAGCTCGTTCTCCTCCGGCGTCTCCGTCAGTCGCCAAGCATCCAGCGACGGAGAATCGGCTATCAATCCTTCGGCCAGTGTAATAGCCGTTCCGCTCGGAGCGTCCAACTTATGTACATGATGGATTTCCGTCAGGTGAGGACGGTACTGATCGTGCCGGCTCATCAATCGGGCAAACATACGACTGAGCGAGAAAAAAAGATTGACCCCGATGCTGAAGTTCGAAGCCCAGAAGAGGGTCTTTCCCTCCCGTCGGCAGCGTTCTTCCAGCTCGGGCAGACGCTCTGTCCACCCCGTAGTCCCGCACACCACCGGCACGGACTTATCCATACAGCGCGAGCAATTCGCATAGGCGGCATCCGGACGGGTAAATTCGATGGCTACATCGGCCGAACGAAACGCTATCGAATCGAAACGATCTTCCTCTCCGGCATCGATCGTCAGTACCACTTCATGCCCTCGGCTGCATGCAATCCGCTCGATCACATGTCCCATCTTGCCATACCCTATCAGTACTATTTTCATAGGATTTTCTTCTTGGAAAAACGAACCGTACCCGGCCGCAAGGACCAAAGGTACACAGATTTAGCGCAAATTCATTCCCGTGATCTTGCGGTACAGATCCAGTGCGTATATATCGGTCATGCCGGATATATAGTCCAGCGTGCACTGTATCTTGCCGTAGAGGCTCTCCTCCCGTATATTGTACTGCGTACTTACCCGACTGAGCAGCGTCCGGCTATAGGCATGATCAGGGTTGGTGAGGGCCTGCATCATCTTATCTATCAGCGCGCCGAATATCTGATGTCCGGCAAGCTCCACATCCACCACATCGCGCGCCACGTAGATCTTCGAATAGGCCATACGGGCACAGGCAGCGTAGGCCTCTTTCAGCCGTGTTTCCATAGCTCCGACAAGAGTGCCGGAGAAGGTGCCGGACAATATCTCGTCTTCATGATCCAGAAAGACCCGGGTGCATGAATCGACGAGCAGACTGATCACACGCGAACGGAGGTAAGCGATCTGTTCATTGGCATCCGTGATATGATCGAGTACGCCGCGTATATGCCGGAGTTCCTCCTCGGGGCAAAAAGCCAGAAAGAGGCTTTCCGTCTCGGCATAAGTGAGGATACGGAGCTTGTACGCATCCTCTATATCCATGATTTGGTAGCAGATGTCGTCGGCTGCCTCCACCAGATAGACCAGCGGATAGCGAGCGTATTTCACCGGATGCCGGCTTCGGCATAGCATGCCGAGCTCTTCGGCGATCATAAGGAAAGTATCCTCTTCCGTGGCGAAGAATCCGAATTTGCCGGCCTTGCCTGCCATCTCGCTGCTGTATGGATATTTGACGATCGAAGCCACCGTACTGTACGTAAGGGCAAAGCCACCCTTGCGGCGGCCTTCGAACTGATGCGTCAGCAGGCGGAAAGCGTTGGCATTGCCTTCGAAGTGCAGGAAGTCTTCCCAGCGGCCACCTTCCTTGCGGACTGCATCCTCCCATACCCTACCCTTTCCTTCGCGGAAATAGGCCGAAATGGCACGCTCGCCGCTGTGACCGAAAGGAGGATTGCCCATATCGTGAGCCAGACAGGCAGCCGACACAATGGCACTGATGGCCCCCGGTTCCCATGGCAATTCGCCATACCGCGCTTTCAGTCCGCGTGTGATATTATTGCCGAGCGAGCGTCCCACACAGCTCACTTCGAGGCTGTGTGTGAGACGATTGTGTACGAATATATTGCCTGCGAGGGGGAATACCTGTGCCTTGTTTTGCAGCCGGCGAAAAGGAGAAGAAAAGACCATGCGGTCATAATCTCGTTCGAAGTCCGTTCTCTCCCATGGCTGAGCCGATTGTTTCGGTTGGTGGTAGTGCTCCATCCCCACCCTTTTGTCGGAGAGCAATCGCTCCCACTGCATCATAGTCATTGTTCCAATCTGATTCTTATCGAGTTAAAGATAGAAAGATTCGACAGAATGCCGACACTATCCGAAAAAGGAAAGATCCGTCCGCTCCCACGACCGGAAATACTTCCCACAGCTAATGTCCGGACGAGAGCCGACTACCTCCTCTCAGATCAGCAAAATGAAGGCAAGAGAGCCGACACTGATCAGTATCCACAGGAACAATCCCTGTAGCAGAGCACGAACGCCCACATTGGCAATCACTTCTTTGGTCAGCGATGCTCCGATGAAAAAGAGGGACAGGGTAAGGCCTTTTCGAGCCAAGGAAGCAACAAAACGCCCGACCTCGGGGAAATATGCCTCCAGCAGATAGGTATTCAGGATGATAGCCCCGATAAAAAAGAGGATGAACAGGGGTACGGGAAAGCGATTGGCTCCTTTCGTCTTATAGACAAAAGAGAATACCAGAGTAAGCGGTACGATCCACAAGGCCCTTGTCAGCTTGATAGTCGTAGCCACCCTGAGTGCTTCTTCTCCATAAGCCGATCCGGCACCCACCACCGAACTCGTATCGTGGATGGCGATGGCAGCCCAAGTGCCGAACTGCTGCTGATCCAGAGCAAGCCAGTGACCTATCGACGGAAAGATAAAGAGTGCAACGGCATTGAGCAGGAAGACGGTACCCAATGCTACAGACATTTCGTGCTCTTCGGCCTTCAATATGGGACCCACTGCCGCGATGGCACTACCGCCGCAGATAGCCGTTCCGGCACTGATCAGAGCGGAAGTATTGCGATTCATCTGTAGGATTTTCCGCCCGATGAACCATCCCAACAGAAGGGTGCCGAATACGGAAATTATCGTAAACATCATACCATCGCGACCGGATGCCAACGACTCGCCCAGATTCATACCGAAACCGAGTCCGACTACGGAGTACTGCAATAGCACTTTCGAACCCAATTTGTTCGCCCGTCGGTGCGTGGATCCGAAAATAAGGGCATAGGCCAAGCCCATCAACAGAGCCACAGGAGGCGTAAGCCAGGAAGTGAAAGGATGAAATCTCTCTACCAAACTGCCCAAGAGCGTAAGGATCAAGAACACTACTATGGCAGGATACACTATTCGGGAAATATGCGGTTGCGGGTTGTTCGTATTCATGAATCGGGTATTTTACGGAGTAATTCAGGCACAAAAGTAGGTATTTTGTATCGCCGCTTGGGAAAAAATTCCTCTTCTTTTTTTGACCGCTTGCCATCACCGATCGCTATGCCTTTTTAGCAGCGTTTCCTTCTCTTGGGCAAAAATATTGTATGTGAAGTGAACCGAACGGCCTTTTCGTTTTTTAATATAGAGCAGAGCACAATCCGACCTCGGCCATTCTTTCATAAAAAGCGAACCGCAATCTCAGAAATAATGGAACGAGAATTGGAAAAATCTCACGCCACAAAGTTTTCGTTTTGGTTCGAGAATTTTTCCTTTCCGGCGCCGGAAAAAAATACTTTACGCGCGACTTTTTAAGCCCTCTCAAGTAAGGTATTTTTTTTAACATTCCTGTGCCGAATTATGCATCTGACCATGGTGTAGGATCCTCATCTGTAGGTAATTTGCACCGAACGACCGATTTGTCAGTACATTATGTCTGACAAAACGCGTAATTTTGACTTCAAATGAAAGAAAGATTGAACCGAACCGTACGCTATTTTCTGCCTATACTCTTCGCAGTATATGCCGGCTTGGTCATATCTTTCACTCACGTCCATATCATCAATGGCGTGATCATCGTCCACTCCCACGTACAGTGGGGCGACAACGAAAGCGATCCGCAGGACAATCCACATTCGGATTCGGAATTGATACTGTACAATCAGCTTTCGGCCATATTTACGACTTATTTGGATACGCCGGCCTTAGACTTGGAAGAACCTGTGAGGGCTGTCGGCGTCGTCCCTTTCTTTTGCGACAATCTTATTGCCCTCATTTCGGAGCCAACTCCTTCCAATCATCTCAGGGCTCCTCCCGTAGCCTGATCCATTCTTACCTTATTTCTGACGATCCATTCATTCGGATGGTATCGCACGTGCTCACAATGAGATCCGCTGCATCGGCACACTTGTAGATCTGCCTCTCCACGGCTGATTTATCAAGGGGATTGAATATGCATTCGTAGCCGCAGTGCAAGGATTTTTCATCCTTCTTAGATACCGATCTTATCGTAGGATAGGGGGTGGGGTACAGTACTGTCAGTATTTACCGCTTACTCTTCCAACCTCAAAAACCGACCGGAAAAGATCGGAACAAGGATACCGAATAGACAATAAAAAAAGACTATATCCATATCAAGCTAATCCAATCAGAAAATAAAATGAAACAACTAAACATTATCAGCTTCATCATTGCTTTCCTATTCTTAGGAATGAGCGCATCGGCTCAGCAATCGGGTGGATCCGTTACAGGTACTGTAGTGGACAAAAGCTCAAAAGAACCTATCGCATACGTACAAGTATTCGTCAAAGGGACAACCCTCGGAACTTCCACGGATGCAAACGGAAACTACTCGATCAAGGGAATCCCTTCGGGTAATCAGACCATCGTAGCCCGACTGATGGGTTACTCCACTTGCGAAGAAAAAGTACATATCGAAAAGGGTGGTTCTCGCCACGTAGACCTCTATCTGACCGAAGAGGTTCTCTCTCTCGATGGGGTAGTGGTATCAGCCAATAGAAACGAGACTTTCCGCCGCCAAGCACCTTCGTTGGTAACGGTACTATCGCCGGAACTCTTCCTCAAAACCAACTCTACCAACCTGAGCCAAGGACTTAAGTTTCAGCCCGGTCTGCGCGTAGAGGACAACTGTCAGAACTGCGGTTTCAACCAAGTTCGTATCAACGGACTCGAAGGAGCCTATTCGCAAATTCTTATAGACAGTCATCCTATCTTCAGTTCGCTTGCCGGGGTCTACGGTTTGGAGCAGATGCCTGCCAATATGATCGAACGTGTAGAAGTCATCCGTGGTGGAGGTTCGGCTCTGTTCGGCTCCAATGCCGTAGGAGGCGTTATCAACGTAATCACGAAAGAGCCACTTCGCAATTCGGCCGAGATCAGCCATTCTACAATGACGTTCGACCACGCAAAAGGGTGGGGGAGCTTCCAAAATACGACCCAGTTCAACGGTTCTATGCTGACGGAAGATCGCAAAGCCGGTGTCATGGTATTCGGCCAACACAACTACCGTCCCGGACAGGATATAGACGGAGACAGCTTTACCGAACTACCCAACCTACGCAACCGCTCGCTCGGTTTCCGCTCATACTATAAGACCGGCCTCTACAGCAAAGCGACTCTCGAATATCACAGCATGCAGGAATACCGTCGTGGTGGCGACAGACTGGACAATCCTCCTTTCGAAGCTCAGATAGCGGAATATCTCCAGCACTATATCAATGGCGGAAGTGTCAAATTCGATCAGGGTTTCAGCGGTGGCAAGGATTTCTTCAGCCTGTATGCTTCGGCACAGGACGTTCAGCGTCGTAGCTACTACGGAGGTGGCGACTATACCGAAAATCTGCTGAACGGAGCAGTTCAGAGCGGAAGCACCGAATCAGACGAATACAACGATGCTTTCACGGCTCTTACTTCCTACGGTACCACCAAGGGATTCGACTTGCAAGGAGGAGGTATGTACCGTCATACCTTCGGAGAAAACTGGGACTTCACCGGCGGACTCGAATATATCTACGGCCAACTCGATGACAGAAGTGGCTACAGACCAAGCAAAATAGATCAGAACACCTCTACTTTCAGCCAGTACGACCAGCTCGAATATAAGACGGAGAAGTTGAGTGCCCTGATTGGAGCACGTATCGACTATGTTCTCCTCAATCAGGATGGTAAACGCTATATCGATCCGCTCTTCATTTTCAGCCCCAGAGCCAATGTACGATACAATCCCAATAAGGATCTCAGCTTCCGACTCTCATACAGCGAAGGATTCCGCGCTCCTCAGTATTTCGATGAGGATCTGCACGTAGAGTTGGCCGGCGGTACTCCTATCAGCCGTGTCCTTTCCTCCGATCTGAAAGAAGAACGTTCGCGAAGCATCAGTGCCTCTTTCGATTACTACCACAGAGCAGACGAATGGCAATTCAATATCATGGGAGAAGCCTTCGCCACCTTTATCAGCAATCAGTTCAAACCATCCGATAAGGTTGAAACCATGAGCGATGGCAAAGAATGGATCATTCGTACCATCTACAACGACAAGGATGGAGTATCCAAGGTATATGGCGTGAATCTGGAAGGAAGAATCGCCTACAACAAATCGTTCGACCTCCAGCTCGGCGGTACATGGCAGAGAAGCCGCTACGGCAGCATCTATACTGCAGTAGAAGCGGACAAAACAACGGGACAAGCCGAGATCTCTGTGAAAGACTATGTACGTACTCCGAATCTGTACGGCTATTTCGTTGCTACGGTACGTCCTACCGAGCACTTCGCCATCAATCTCTCCGGTACATTCACGGGCAAAATGGATGTAGTACACGAAGCCTATGAAGGCGATATTCCCGCAGAACACATAGCTTCGGACGGATCGTTCGACTTTGAAATGAATGGTCAGCAATTCAAAGGTTTGGCCGAAGGTCATGCCAAGCTCGTCAAGACTCCGGCCTTCGCCGATATAGACCTCAAGCTGAGCCACGACTTTCACCTTGCTTCCACTATGACCTTGGAATTGAATGCCGGAATACAGAACATATTCAACAGCTATCAGAAAGACACGGACAAGGGACCGGGTAGAGCTTCTACTTACGTATACGGTCCTATGCAGCCCAGAAGGATTTTCATCGGTACAAAGATCAATTTCTGATCCCACAACCGATAATCCGGCTACTGATCAAATAAGATTCATAGCTACTTTTCTATATCTGTGACGCGATCGGTTGCTTCACCTTTCAACAGGTGGGCAACCGATTTTCTTTTTATTATATATTCCTTTTTGAAAAGAAAAAATATATAGGAAGAAGGAGGTCGGTTGAAACTGTTGATAAGGCTTGTAACTGCTCGGTGAATAGGGTAGGGGATTAACAGATTTGGAATAGATACTGATAGCTTACTAACAGGTTATCCACTTCGTTGAATGCTGATAGCCAATGAGTTTCTATCGGAATGTGGAAAACTTTTGTTTCTACGGTCGATTCGGTCTGTTTGTTTTTGTGCCGAGCTGTGAATAATCCTTGGCAAAAGTTGATGAGAATTTGCTGCTAACTTTTTTGTCTTAGCAGAAGAATAATTTTATATGAAGATTCTTTCGGATCGGGCAAGAGAATAAACAAGTTTTTATCAGCGAATTTTCAACAGGTTTATTGACAGTCTATGTGGAAAACGATTGTTTCAGACGACTGAATAGACGATATTTGTATCGATCTTCGGTTAGTCATGATTATAGTCAGCAGAGCAATAGTTCTTCACAATACGGCTTATAACGATAGTTATAGTATAGCCCATCTTTTCAGTAGAGAGAGTGGCAGAGTGTCCTATTTGATACCACGTTCATCCAAGCGAGGGAAAAGTGGCGGTAGTTTGCGTTTGCTTATTTCTCCTCTGAACGAACTGGAGATAACGGCCGAACACAAGCCGCACCGCGATTTGCACTTCATCAAAGAAGCCAAGCTATGCAGTTCGCGTGGCCGTATTCAGTCCGATCCGGTAAGGAATAGTATAGCACTCTTTCTGACAGAATTTCTTTATCTGATCTTACGACTGCCGGAAGCCGATACGAATCTGTATGATTTTGTGGCTTCTTCCATAGACAAGCTCGAAGAAATGGATGGGTCGATGGCCAATTTTCATTTGGCTTTCCTTTTTCGTTTGCTTGTTCCGTTGGGGCTGATACCCGATTTACAGTTCAAAGGAAGTGTTATTCCTCGTTGGTTCGATCCTGCCGATGGTCGCTTTGTGTCGAATGCTCCTGCTCATGGAAGAGGAATCCCACCCCATCAATCGACATATTTACAGCTCTTTAGCCGTATTACATTCGATAATATGAAAGCTTTTCGGCTTTCGAGGGCCGAGCGAAGACAGGTTTTGGATTATCTGGTGGATTACTATCGCTTTCATCTTCCGCCTTTCCCTCTGCTGAAGACGCCCGACATTCTTTCGGCTTTGTTCGATTGACTGTTTCATTTCTAACCTGGAAACAGTACGGAAAACTTATCTTTGTGCGTATCGCAGAAACACAAAATACTTATGGAAACAGACAAATTATTGGATCAAGTGCGTGCCAAAGCCCGAATTTGGCTCGGAACAGAATATGACGACTCCACTCGAAAATCCGTTCAGGCCATGCTGGACAATGCGGATACGACCGAACTCGTGGATGCATTTTATCGAGATTTGGAGTTTGGTACGGGCGGACTCCGCGGTATCATGGGAGCCGGAACCAATCGTATGAATCGCTATACGGTAGGTGCGGCTACTCAAGGACTCTCCAACTACCTCTTGCGCGAGTTTGCCGGCTCTTCGGATATCAATGTCGTTATCGGCTACGACTGTCGGAACAATAGCCGCTTTTTTGCCGATACGGCAGCGGCTGTATTCTCGGCCAACGGTATCGGGGTCTATCTGTTTGAGGAGCTTCGTCCTACTCCGGAAATATCCTACGCTATTCGTCGTCTGGGATGTAAGAGCGGTGTGATGATTACAGCTTCGCACAATCCTAAGGAATACAACGGCTATAAGGCTTATTGGGAAGATGGGGCACAGATCATAGCCCCACACGATCGTAATATCATTGCCGAGGTCAATCGGATTCGTTCCGTCGATGAGATCAAATTCGAAGCCAAGCCCGAACTGATTCGGATGATAGGTGAGAATATCGATTCGGCTTTTATAACCGAAATCAAGGCACTGAGTCTCTCTCCCGAAAGCATTGCCCGTCATCGGGATATGAAGATCGTATATACGCCTATCCACGGTACGGGAAGTACGATGGTACCCCGTGCTTTGCGTGAATATGGTTTTACCAATATCATTCACGTACCCGAGCAGGATGTAGTAAGCGGAGACTTCCCTACGGTACATTCTCCCAATCCCGAAGAGCCTGCAGCTCTCGCCATGGCTATAGCCAAAGCGGAGGAGACGGGTGCCGATTTGGTTTTGGCCAGCGATCCCGATGCAGACAGAATAGGAGTTGCCGTGCGTAATAATGAGGGCAGGATGGTGCTCATCAACGGCAATGAGATCTGTTCGCTGCTTATCTATTATTCTATCATGCGTCGCAAGGAATTGGGCGATTTGCGTCCCGATGATTATATTGTCAAGACAATCGTAACCACGGAATTGATCCGCGATATAGCGAAAAAGGAACACGTGAGCATGTTCGACTGCTATACCGGTTTCAAATGGATAGCAGCCGTAATAAGAGAGAATGAAGGTCGCCGCCGCTACATAGGAGGTGGAGAGGAGAGTTATGGCTTCTTGTGGGAAGACTTTATCCGGGACAAGAGTTCGGTATCCGCTTGTGCACTCTTCTGTGAGATGGCGGCTTGGGCTTTGGATCGGGGTATGAGTGTCTATCGACTCATTCGCAGCATCTATCTGGAATACGGTCTTTACTACGAAAAGGGACTTAGTGTAGTGCGTAAAGGTAAATCCGGAGCAGAAGAGATAGAAGCCATGATGAGAAATTATCGTGAATATGCACCTGTAGAACTCGGAGGCTCCCCCGTGAAGGAAATATTGGACTATGCTTCTCTCGAAGGAAAAGACTTGACAAGTGGAGAGAATTTTTCACTCGATATGCCTACAACGAGCAATGTGCTCCAGTACAAGACCGAGGATGGCACCAAGGTTTCCATCCGTCCGTCAGGTACTGAACCGAAGATCAAATTTTACATTGGAGTTCATTTCTCTGTTGCTGACGAGCAGGAATTAGACCGAGCCTATACAGTAGCGGAAGAAAAGATTGCCGCCATCCTCCACGATCTCGGTGTCTGATCTGCTTTTTCGGCTATAGATTAAGATTGAATCAAGGGCTGTGCCACAGGGGACTCTCCCCTTCGGCACAGCCCTTAGTCTATGATAAGCACTGAACATACTCGTTGGGCTCCAAAGTCATATCGGAAAGAAGTGCTGACTTTTCAATACAAAAATAAATAGTGCTCCTATGACAGAAGAATGTAAAGCGAATATTGAATTAAGTTCTCCTCGTGTCATTATTTTTCGATATAAATTAATCATATTGTAATTGAATTTACAGGAAAAGCGTATATATTTGCGACTGCGGTATTTTTTCCGGATTTTCTGCGGTTCTTGTCTTCCAAGAAGACTTTATAATACATAAAAACGGAAAGTATACCACGCAATAAAATCATATTTAATTTTATCAAAATGAAAAAGTTGAACAAGTTTGTTTCGATTGCTCTTTGCTCCTCCCTCTTAGGAGGAATGGCATTTGCGCAGGAGGCAGAGTTGGGACGCAATCCGAATGTGAGATTGCTCGAATCCGCTCAGCAATCGGTGACAAAGGTTCAGTTCCGTATGGACAACCTCAAGTTCACCGAAGTTCAAACTCCCAAGGGAATGGCACAAGTGCCGACCTATACCGAGGGGGTTAATCTTTCTGAAAAAGGGATGCCTACGCTTCCCATTCTATCACGCTCTTTGGCGGTTTCAGACACTCGTGAGATGAAAGTGGAGGTAATATCCTCTAAGTTCATCGAAAAGAAAAATGTCCTGATTGCTCCCTCCAAGGGAATGATTATGCGTAACGAGAACCCGAATAAAATCCCTTACGTTTATGGAAAGAGCTACTCGCAAGACAAATTCTTCCCGGGAGAGATTGCCACGCTCGATGATCCTTTTATCGTTCGTGATGTACGTGGTCAGGTAGTGACCTTTGCTCCCCTGCAGTACAATCCTGTGACAAAGACTCTCAGGATCTACACGGAAATCACTGTAGCTGTGAGCGAAACCGCTCAGCCGGGTAAGAACGCCCTGAAAGCGAAAGGGACATTTGCCGGTTTTGAAGACACATACAAACGCTTGTTCATGAACTATGAGCCGGGGCGTTATACTCCTTTGGAGGAAAAACAAGACGGCCGTATGATCGTCATCGTCCCTCAAGAGTTCAAAGATGACATCAATGACTTTGTTGCATGGAAGAACCAACGTGGTCTCCGTACCGAAGTGAAAGTGGCAGAAGAGATTGCTTCTCCCGTTACGGCTAACGCTGTAAGAGCTTTTGTCAAGGCCGAATATGAAAAACCCGGTAACGATCTGATGTATGTGCTTCTTATCGGAGATAACAAGCATATCCCGGCAGCACAAGGCGCCGGTGGAAAATCCGATCAGGTATTTGGTCAGATTGTAGGTAATGACCACTACAACGAAATATTTATCGGTCGCTTCTCTTGCGAAAGCAAAGCCGATCTGAAGACACAAATCGATCGTACGATACACTACGAGCGTGATGTCAAAGCCAACGAAGCTTGGTTGGGACGCGCATTGTGTATAGCCTCTTCAGACGGTGGATCTTTCGCAGACAATGGGGAAACTGATATCCAGCATGAGACCGTGATTGCCAATTTGCTCGAAAGCTATGGTTACACGTACATCTCAAAACAGTTTGGAGATTATAACGTTAATGCAAATCATATTATTAGCGATTTTAATAGCGGTATATGTACCACAAACTATACGGGACATGGAAGCGACACTGCTTGGGGTACTTCCGGCTTCAATACCACTCATATGAAGCAGCTTGCCAACTACAACCAACTTCCGTATGTTTTTGACGTAGCTTGTGTCAATGGTAATTTCCTTGCTTCCGCTCCTTGTTTCGCAGAAGGATTGATGCGCGCACAAAAAGATAACAAGCCTACCGGGGCTATTGCAATCATCGCATCTACCATCAACCAGCCTTGGAACCCACCCATGCGTGGACAAGATGAAATGAACGAAATCCTTTGCGAGAAGCACACAAATAACATCAAGCGGACATTCGGCGGTATTACAACTAATGGTATCTTCGGTATGCTTGAAAAATACAAAGCTTCAGCATTTGCTACAGCAGACACTTGGACCGTATTCGGAGATCCTTCATTGCTTGTTCGCACTCTTACTCCCAAGACCATGACCGTTACAGCTCCTGCTCAAATCAATCTGACAGATGCTTCAGTCAATGTTTCTTGCGATTTCAATGGTGCTATTGCTACGATTTCAGCCAATGGGAAGATGTTCGGTTCTGCAGTTGTCGAAAATGGAACAGCTACGATCAACCTTGCAGGATTGACAAATGAAAGCACTGTTACCCTTACAGTGGTCGGTTACAACAAAGAGACCGTTGTTAAGGCTATCAGCACTAATGGTGAGCCCAGCCCCTACCAGCCAGTATCGAACTTGTCTGCAACTGTAGAAGGACAGAAAGTGACACTCAAATGGGAAGCTCCTGCTGCCGGCAATCGTGNGGTGAGCCCAGCCCCTACCAGCCAGTATCGAACTTGTCTGCAACTGTAGAAGGACAGAAAGTGACACTCAAATGGGAAGCTCCTGCTGCCGGCAATCGTGCAGAAGTAGTGAACGAAGGCTTCGAAAGCGGCATACCTTCCGCATGGAAGACTATCGATGCCGACGGCGACGGCAACAACTGGACGACTACACCTCCTCCCGGAGGGTCTTCTTTCACCGGTCATAATGGTGGTTCTTGTGTCTCTTCGGCTTCCTATATTAACTATCAGGGNTAACGCCGGAGCTTTCTCTTGCTAATGGAGGGACGCTTACTTTCTGGGTATGTGCACAGGATGCCAATTATGCGTCAGAGCACTATGCCGTTTACGCGTCTTCTACTGGTAATGATGCAGCGAACTTCACGAACGCTTTGTTGGAAGAGACGCTGACGGCTAAGTCTGTAGTAACTTCACCTGAAGCTATTCGGGGTACCCGTGCACAGGGTACTTGGTACCAAAAGACTGTACAGTTGCCAGCGGGCACCAAGTATGTAGCCTTCCGTCACTTCAACTGTACAGACTTCTTCTGGATCAATTTGGACGATGTCGTGATTACCGGCGATGGAGGCTCCTCAGCCGATTATACCTATACGGTTTATCGCGATGGCACTAAGATCAAGGAGGGTCTGACGGCAACTACATTCGAAGAAGANTCAGCCGATTATACCTATACGGTTTATCGCGATGGCACTAAGATCAAGGAGGGTCTGACGGCAACTACATTCGAAGAAGAGGGCGTAGCCCCTGGCAACCATGAGTATTGCGTGGAAGTTAAGTACCAGGCGGGCGTATCTCCGAAGGTATGTAAGGGTGTTACGATAAATGGTGGCAACGAATTTGCTCCTGTACAGAATCTGACGGGTAGTGCTGATGGACAGAAGGTAACGCTCAAGTGGGATGCTCCCAACGGAACGAATCCTAATCCTGACCCTAATCCTGNTCAAGCTGGAAGACTATCGATGCCGACGGCGACGGTAACAATTGGACGACTACACCTCCTCCCGGAGGGTCTTCTTTCACCGGTCATAATGGTGGTTCTTGCGTCTCTTCGGCTTCCTATATTAACTATCAGGGAGCTCAGACGCCTGACAACTATCTGGTAACGCCGGAGCTTTCTCTTGCTAATGGAGGGACGCTTACNGGCACCAAGTATGTTGCCTTCCGTCACTTCAACTGTACAGACTTCTTCTGGATCAATCTGGACGACATCGAGATCAAGGCCAATGCCAAGCGCGCCGAATTGCTTAACGAAGACTTCGAAGAAGGTTCTATTCCGGCGGGATGGACTGTTTTAGATGCCGATTCCGACGGGAACAATTGGGACGTAGAGTTAAACCAATTTACCGGCAGAGATCGGGAAGCCCTTGCCCCGTTACGAGCGAGCAACGTAGCCATATCTTATTCTTCATTGCCTCAGCCGGGAGGAGGATATGTGGCTCTTACACCTGATAATTATCTGATCACTCCGAAAGTGGAAGGAGCTCAAAAGATCAGCTATAAAGTCGGTTCGAAAGGTAATCAGAGTTGGAGTCATGATCATTACGCTTTGTGCATCTCCAAGACAGGAACGGCAGCATCTGACTTTGAAATAATTTTTGAAGAAACGATGGTGTNGGAGGCTCCTCAGCCGATTATACCTATACGGTTTATCGCGATGGCACTAAGATCAAGGAGGGTCTGACGGCAACTACATTCGAAGAAGAGGGCGTAGCTGCGGGCAATCATGAGTATTGCGTGGAGGTTAAGTACCAGGCGGGCGTATCACCCAAGAAGTGTGTAAACGTAACAGTTGATCCACAGCAGTTCAATCCTGTACAGAATCTGACTGCAGAGCAGGCCCCCAACAGTATGGATGCAATTCTTAAATGGAATGCACCTGCAAGCAAGCGCGCCGAGGTTNCAGTTCAATCCTGTACAGAATCTGACTGCAGAGCAGGCCCCCAACAGTATGGATGCAATTCTTAAATGGAATGCACCTGCAAGCAAGCGCGCCGAGGTTGTGAACGAAGGTTTCGAGAGCGGTATACCTTCCGCATGGAAGACTATCGATGCCGACGGCGATGGCAACAACTGGACGACTACACCTCCTCCCGGAGGGTCTTCTTTCACNGAGTTCAATCCTGTACAGAATCTGACTGCAGAGCAGGCCCCCAACAGTATGGATGCAATTCTTAAATGGAATGCACCTGCAAGCAAGCGCGCCGAGGTTTTGAACGAAGGTTTCGAGAGCGGCATACCTTCCGCATGGAAGACTATCGATGCCGACGGCGACGGCAACAACTGGACGACTACACCTCCTCCCGGAGGGTCTTCTTTCTCCGGTCACGAAGGTGGTTCTTGTGTNTCCACGGGTAATGATGCAGCGAACTTCACGAACGCTTTGTTGGAAGAGACGCTGACGGCTAAGTCTGTAGTAACTTCACCTGAAGCTATTCGGGGTACTCGTGCACAGGGGACTTGGTACCAAAAGACTGTACAGTTGCCAGCGGGCACCAAGTATGTTGCTTTCCGTCACTTCAACTGTACAGACTTCTTCTGGCTGAACCTCGATGATGTTGTAATCACTTCAGGTAATGCTCCGTTGTATACCTATACGATCTATCGTAATAACACACAGATTGCCTCNGACTTCTTCTGGCTGAACCTCGATGATGTTGTAATCACTTCAGGTAATGCTCCGTTGTATACCTATACGATCTATCGTAATAACACACAGATTGCCTCAGGCGTAACGGAGACTACTTACCGCGATCCGGACTTGGCAGCCGGTTCTTACACTTATGGAGTAAAGGTTGTTTACCCGAACGGGGAATCAGCTATGGAAACAACTACGTTGAATATCACTTCTCTGGCAGACGTAACGGTTCAGAAGCCTTACACGCTTACGGTTGTAGGCAAGACGATCACTGTAAGTTGCCAGGGCGAAGCCATGATCTACGACATGAACGGTCGTCGTCTGGCAGCGGGTCGCAACACGGTTGTTTACACGGCTCAGGGCGGCTCCTATGCAGTTATGGTGGTTGTTGATGGCAAGTCTTACGTAGAAAAACTTGCTGTNGCAGCGGGTCGCAACACGGTTGTTTACACGGCTCAGGGCGGCTCCTATGCAGTTATGGTGGTTGTTGATGGCAAGTCTTACGTAGAAAAACTTGCTGTAAAGTAACGAGCTGATTATTTTTCGATCGGTGTGCTCTACCAACCGATCGCTTTAACCGGTCGCCCGGCTTCCATAAAAAGGAGTCGGGCGACCCTTTTGTTGCAACCGAATAAGCCATAGAAAGAGCTATTCCTTTGATTTTTTGTTACTTTCATGGTGTGAGAGAATACGAACAGAAATCAATCGCAATTTTAATCCCGACAAAAACTATATGAAGTGGATCAATGGAAATGACGATCAGTCGAACTATGAGGACAGGCGAGGTCGTCGCGGCAAACGACTTGCAGGGGGAGGACTCATTACCATTATTATTGCTATCATAGCAGTATTCCTTGGCAAGGATCCCGACGCACTGTTTCAAATTGCAGATCTTTTTGTCCCGGGCCAGGAGGCGGTAAGTGATGACATTTCCGGGAATGAAAACGAGGATCTGAAAGTCTTTTCTCTTCGAGTTTTCAATAGTTGCAACGATGTATGGACGGAGATATTCGATCGTGAGCTGGGCAAGACCTATAAGAAACCGACTTTTGTCACCTTTTCAGGGGAAACGATGAGCGGCTGCGGTGGAGCCACTGCAGCCACAGGGCCATTCTACTGTCCGGCGGACGAAAAAGTCTATATCGACCTCGATTTCTTCCATGAATTAGCCAATCGTTTCCATGCCCCCGGAGATTTGGCCATGGCCTATGTGACGGCACATGAAGTGGGACACCATGTACAGCATCTGTTGGGGACATTGGATAAACTGCACAGTATGCGTGGGCACGTGAGCGAGGCGGAATATAATCGCATGAGTGTGAAAGTGGAATTGCAAGCCGATTTCTTTGCCGGTCTGTGGGCTAATTATGCGCAGAAGATGAATATTATCGCTTTGGAAGAAGGGGATTTGGAATCTGCAATAAGAGCTGCGGAGGCTATCGGTGATGACACTCTTCAAAAACAATCGCAGGGCTATGTGGTACCTGATGCTTTCACTCATGGCACTTCCTCTCAGAGAATGTACTGGTTCAAACGAGGGTTCGAGACGGGAGATTTCTCCGCAGGTGACACATTTGCCGAATTGAAATAGGGAAAACGATGAAACTTTTTCGCTCGTAAAGGTGTTTCACCGATAAATTAACGTCTCCCCTTTATATGATATGAACAGAGGGGTGACAAAACCAATGCGAATGAATATTGAATTCAAACCGGTAGAACCTACTGACAGATCGGCCATAACGACTATCACTTTTTCTTCAGGGGCAAGAATTTGCGACCTGGCTTTTTCCAATCTCTATTGCTGGAGTTTCGTCTATGGCACGTCTTGGGCTATTGTGGAGGACTGTCTGATCATCCGTTTCAAACCGAAAAGCCGTAGTCATCCGGTCTATCTCTTTCCTGTGGGAGCCGATCCTGAGCGAGTAGTGGCTGCTGCCCATCGACTGAAAGCGGAAGTAGTGCACGAAGATTATCCCTTGATATTTATGGGTGTGACTCCCGATATTCACCGATGTATCGAGGAGCATTGCTCGGCTGAGTATTACTTTATCGAGGATGAAGCCTATTGCGACTACATATACGAACGTGAAAGTTTAGCGACTTTGTCAGGCAAAAAGTTGCAGGCCAAGCGCAATCATATCAATAAATTTCTTTCTCTCTACCCCGACTATACATACGATCCTGTTAAGGATAGCGATGCCGAAGAATGCTTGATGCTGGCACATCTATGGCTCGATAACCGAGGTGATCAGGACGGAAGAGAGCTGGAGGTAGAGATGGTAGAGCGTGCTTTTCGACATCGTCAGGAGCTTGGGCTTTCGGGAGGAGTACTACGGGTCCGTGGCCGGGTAGTGGCTTTCTGTTTAGGCTCCCCTATCAATGCCGACACTTTTGGAGTACATATCGAAAAGGCCGATGCTATGGTGGAAGGTGCGTTTACGATGATCAATAGAGAATTTGCCCGTTCGATACCGGACACATTCCGCTACATCAATCGCGAGGAGGACTTGGGGCTGCCGGGGCTGCGTCAGGCCAAACTATCTTATCGCCCTGCCATTCTTTTGCCAAAGCAAACAGCCATACTGCGGCGCGATCATGACCGAATCCAAGCGTGAAGCATCTGTGCGACTATGGCGCATCTGCTTCGATGACCCCGAGCCTTTCATTGACCTTTATTTCCACGAAGTTTTCCGTGATGATGATACGTTGCTACGGTATAGCGAGACGGGGGAGGCTGTAGCACATCTGCAAATGCTCCCTTATCAACTGCGAATTTTTGGCACTTCTTTCTCGGCCGGCTATATTTCCGGAGCATGCACACACCCCGATCATCGTGGCAAAGGCATTATGCATACGATGATGACAGAAGCTCTTTCGGTCATGTATGACCGTGGCGATGTCTGTAGTTTCCTTATTCCGGCCGAAACTTGGCTGTACGATTTCTACTCTCGCAGCGGTGGCTATGCGCCGGCCTTTGGTCGGAAACAAATCCTATATAGACCGAATTCTATCCCACGAAAGTCTTCCAGAGGCTATACCTGTACGATCGGACAGGGAGATTACGGCTTTCTCTCAGCCGAGGAGCAAATGGATATTCGCCTGGCCGTACAGCATACCTTCGGGCAGTGGCAAACGGCTTTGAAGGATTTTTCTTTGGCTGGGGGGGATGTTGCCATGTTGCAGGACGGTGCCGGTAAGACTGTAGGTCAGGCTTGTTTTGTCCCGAGAGAGAATAGTCTTGATGTCAGACTGCTTGTAGGGGATACCGAAGTGGCATTCATACTTGTCGATCACCTGCTCCGGTCTTTGGATTGCGACCATGCCTCTATTCTTGCACATTCGGGAAGTACTCCATACGGAATGCTCAGGATCCTGCGCCCTATACCCATACTCGAAGCCTTTGCTCAATACCATCCTGCAGAAGCTCGCTCTTTTGTATATAGTGACCCTCTTTTCCCTCAGCACAATGGTACTTATCATATCAGTAAGGGACACATTGCCTTTTCGGACAATATACAGCCTGAGATATCTTTACTTCCACATCACACTCCCGACTCCTTAGTCAAAGATCTTTTTTCCCCTTTCCCCTCCACCCTTTTCCTCATGCTGGACTGATATTAACCTCAGTCCGCTCTTCTTTTTCGTTGTAAGTAAATGCAACGTAACAACTTCAAGTATTGCTTTCAGGCAATACTTTTTACAAGGCCCTGACATACAATGTCGTCAGTTCGATCTAAGCCCGACTTCCCTATTTGCGCTCAGATCGAATTGACATCTCTGATCTTAATGCGGTAAAACCTGCCACTTCGATAAATTACGAACCGAAAATGCTCGGATTGTGGTCTGTGAATCCTGAGAAAACGGCGCGAGAATTTTTTCGCTTTGGCGCGTAAAAATTTTCCCTCTCGAGCCAAAACGTAAAAAATTACGCGCCACACTTTCATGGCTGTAAAGCCGGCAATTTTTGGAGCCTAAACCATCGCAGGGGGAGGGCGTAGTGATGTGTACTTTCTCGGACTTCCGAGTATAGGTTCAGGCTCTGTATTGAGTCGATTGTCCCGGTGTCTCAGGTATTGGTCGTCTTAGGGCGAAAAACGCCGATTGCAGGGCATTAAGTCGCCGTTAGCAGTCGCAAACCTATACCGACCGATCGAAACCTCTCTTCGAAGCATGGCTCGCAGAGAAAGAATAACCCTCTAAAGCCGTCTTTCGACAGGTTTCCTCTGCTCCTGAGGTAATGATAATAGTGGACTCGTAATTTAATGTCAGTTCGATCTAAGTGCAAATGGGGAACTTGGCTTAGATCGAACTGACGTTACAATGAGATGGAGATTGAACCTTTTCACCCTTTCATCTCCTCATTCAAACACAGCCAATGTTTTGGTAAGAGGCTAATTGACAGTCATTTATGGAGATCTCTTCCTTGTCGCTTATATTGAAGTCATGTACTTTGCAATCTTAAACTCTTCTTAAATCGAATTTTTTCTCTAAATTGCGCCGCAACAAAACACATTGAGAAGGGTACCAACAGAAATAGAAGATAGTATTCTTGCCTTATAAATTCCTTTTCTTTTGTTGTCTTGTTCTTGAAATGAATCTTATTTGTGGACTTTTTTGTTTTTTTAACCCGGCCGTGGTTCTCTGAATCACGACCATAAATTGTTTTTTAAGTATGAGGAAATTATTATTGCTGATCGCGGCGTCCCTTCTGGGAGTTGGTCTTTACGCCCAAAACGCCAAGATTAAGCTGGATGCTCCGACTACTCGAGCGACATGCACGAACAATAGCTTCAAGCAGTTCGATGCAAGCTTTTCGTTCAATGAAGTCGAGCTGACGAAGGTGGAGACCAAGGGTGGTACTTTCGCCTCAGTGTCAATTCCGGGTGCATTCCCGACCGGTGAGATTGGTTCTCCCGAAGTACCTGCAGTTAGGAAGTTAATTGCTGTGCCTGTCGGTGCCACCCCCATTGTTCGCGTGAAAAATTTTACAGAACAAGTTTATTCTCTGAACCAATATGGTTCTGAAAAACTTATGCCGCATCAACCCTCTATGAGCAAGAGCGATGATCCGGAAAAGGTTCCCTTTGTTTACAATGCTGCTGCTTATGCGCGCAAAGGTTTTGTCGGGCAAGAACTGACCCAAGTAGAAGTGTTGGGGACAATGCGCGGTGTTCGCGTTGCGGCTCTTACCATCAATCCTGTTCAGTATGATGCAGCTGCAAACCAGTTGAAAGTAAGAAATAATATTGAAATCGAAGTGAGCTTCCAAGGAGCAGACGAAGTTGCTACGCAGCGTTTGTATGATGCTTCTTATAGCCCATACTTCGAGACAGCTTACAAACAGCTCTTCAACAAAGATGTTTATACTGATCATCCTGATTTGTACAAGACACCGGCTCGTATGCTTGTTGTTGCAGGTGCAAAATTCAAAGAAGCTCTCAAGCCTTGGCTCACTTGGAAGGCTCAGAAGGGTTTCTATCTGGATGTTCATTACACAGACGAAGCTGAAGTCGGAACAACCAACGCCTCTATCAAAGCATTTATTCACAAGAAATACAATGATGGTCTGGCCGCCAATGCTGCTCCCGTATTCTTGGCTTTGATTGGTGACACTGATGTTATTAGTGGCGAAAAAGGGAAAAAAACGAAAGAGGTCACAGACTTGTACTACAGTGCAGTCGATGGTGATTATTTCCCCGAAATGTATTCTTTCCGTATGTCTGCTTCTTCCGGAGAAGAACTGAAAAACATCATTGATAAGGTGTTGATGTATGAAAAGGCTACCATGCCGGACAAGAGTTACCTGGAAAAGGTACTTTTGATTGCAGGTGCAGACTATAACTGGAATCCCAAGGTAGGTCAGCAAACCATTAAATATGGTATGCAGTATTACTTTAACCAAGAACATGGTTATACAGACGTGTACAGCTATCTCAAGGCTCCTTATACAGGCTGCTACAGTCACTTGAATACCGGTGTCAGTTTTGTAAACTATACGGCGCATGGATCTGAGACATCATGGGCTGATCCGTCCCTGACCACTAGCCAATTAAAGGCTCTCACAAATAAGGACAAATACTTCTTAGCTATTGGTAACTGTTGTATTACAGCCCAATTCGATTATCCACAACCATGCTTTGGAGAGGTAATAACTCGTGTTAAGGAAAAAGGAGCTTATGCCTATATCGGTTCGTCTCCAAGTTCTTATTGGGGTGAGGACTACTATTGGAGTGTAGGTGCTAATGCTGTGTTTGGTGTTCAGCCTACTTACGAAGGCACGACTATGGGGTCTTATGATGCTACATTCTTGGAAGATTCGTACAACACTGTGAACTCTATTATGTGGGCCGGTAATCTTGCTGCTACTCATGCTGGAAATATCGGCAATATAACTCATATTGGTGCTCATTACTATTGGGAAGCTTATCATGTCCTTGGCGATGGTTCGGTTATGCCCTATCGTGCAATGCCTAAGACTAATACTTATACGCTTCCTGCCTCTCTGCCTCAAAACCAGGCAACCTATAGCATTCAGGCTTCTGCCGGTTCTTACGTAGCTATTTCTAAAGATGGAGTTTTGTATGGAACAGGTGTTGCGAATGCAAGTGGTGTTGCTACTGTGAATATGACAAAGCTGATCACAGAAAATGGTAATTATGACGTAGTTATCACTCGTTCTAATTATCTTCCTGTTATCAAGCAGGTTCAGGCCGGTGAGCCCAGCCCCTACCAGCCAGTATCGAACTTGTCTGCAACTGTAGAAGGACAGAAAGTGACACTCAAATGGGAAGCTCCTGCTGCCGGCAATCG